>JALETQ010000017.1 GCA_022781445.1 Prevotella sp. | reverse complement strand
TGATCCGCATCAGGGCGGGATAGCACTCCTCGAGGCGGTCGAACACGACGGCACCGCCGTCGTACCCCATTTCGGTGAAAGAACGGCGGATGTCGCGTTGCTCTGCCTCGGTGATGGCGCGCCGTTGCTGCCTGACGTGGTAATAGGTGGCATAGCCGAAACACGCCATGACCCTGCGTCTGACGCGGGGCAGGTCGGCGGCGCGCACGTCGTCGTAGATATGCGAGATGCCCCATGCGTATGTCTCGCGGCGGTCGGGCACGAAGAGCGGGCAAGGCTGGCTGCCGGTTATCACGGCGGGATTGGCAACGGTGTAGGCGGTGCGGGCGTTTCCGCCGAGCATCTTGTGGGCGGTGTGGCAGAGGCATCGGCCTGCCTGCCCGCAATGCGTTCCGGCGCAGTGGACAAAGTCCCTGTCGAGCCGGTTGTATTCTTCCTGTGTCATAATGCTTCGGGTTGATGTCATGTCGCTTTCATGGATGCAAAGGCAATGATTTGTGGCCTGTAAAGTTTTCTTCGTTTGGGGAACCATTCCCTATTGTCTGTAAGTTGATATTGTACTCTCGCGTTTGCTGGTTTCGCCGACAATGTCTGCAAGTCCTATGCCTCTTAAGTCTCTTGCACCAAACGGGGAAGGGTTGTGCATGGGATAGCCTTGCAGAACATCCTTATTGCCATATGTGGGGGCCGGAATCCTCTCTGTCTGAAGAGAAGACCCTTCCCCGGAATAGGAAATGCCATAAGAGGGATTGCCGGATAAGAAAGACAGGTTGCCCTGTGCCATGGACAATCTGTTTTGTTTCTATATAACATATATGGTTTCATCCCCACAGACATTGCGTATCTTCAGGCGAAGGGGCTTGTCTTCACTGGTGATGTTGCCGTCCCAGAAATCTTTGGTGTCGACGCCGTTCTTGCGAACATGGCCGAGGCGGCCGATGAGGATTTCCGAATCGCTGTGCCAAGGGCCGGAAGCGTCGGCGGAGGTGCAGTCGAGGCTTAGGTATTCTATGGCTTCGAGCCCTTCCTCGCTGAGTGTGATGGGCTTGAATGTCTTGTTGCCTTTGAGTGCCTGTTGCTGTCCTTTGAGGTTGAACTCTTCTATTTTCCTGCCGAGCCGGTCGCTGAAGAAACGGTTGATGCTTACTTGCCATACCTTGAACATCTTGCCTTCGGGTTTGACCTCATTGACGGTAAACTCGGC
Organism: Prevotella sp.; assembly: GCA_022781445.1. Classification (GTDB taxonomy): domain Bacteria; phylum Bacteroidota; class Bacteroidia; order Bacteroidales; family Bacteroidaceae; genus Prevotella. The sequence continues at coordinate 148,377 of JALETQ010000017.1, read as the reverse complement.
ATCGTCCCCGACAATTACATGGTCGAGAATGTTCTTCAAGTCGCGCAGTTCTATTTCCATGAGCGTGTCGTTCTGCTCCTTGATGAATTGCCTGATTTCTTCTGTACTCGTGATGTCGATATAATAGACGATGACTTTCTTTGTTCCGTCGGGTAGGTCGGGCATGGCTTCCTTTAATATGCGATTCATCAGTGCCGTGTCCAACAGCCGGGTGCTACTGTCCATTAGGTTGGGAAGATATACGGGCATCATGCCGTCTTGGGTATCATTGATGCTTCCCTCCCAGAACTTGTCGAGCCGGTCTTCGTTGCGCAGTCCGGGAATAAGGCTCTTTAGCTTCTCCATCGTCTGCACGGGGTTGCGATAGAGCGAAACGCCGTCTTTTATTTCCATCACTTCAAACTCTGCTCCTGCCTTACGCAAGCGGTCGCGCGTGGTCTCGATGCTGTTGATGCCGATGTCGCAATGGATGAATCGCCTGCCTAATTTGCTGGCTACCGCTGCCGTTACCCCGCTGCCGCCAAAGAAGTCGGCAACAAGCATACCCTCGTTACTGCTCGCCTTGATGATGCGCTCCAAAAGGGCTTCGGGCTTTTGGGTGGTATAGCCCACAGAGGTTCGTTCTTCTGCAACGGGATTTATCATTGACACCTCCCAAACGTCGGGCATTGGAACTCCTTTTGTAGGTTCATCTGTTTGGATAGAACGCCTAATACCATCTTCGCCAATAACACTTTTCCAAGATTTACCTTGTGCACTTGACTTTTCGGACTTAGGGATAAACAACTGATTGTAACAATGATCATTATCATTATTTTTTGTATACCAAAATAACGTGTCATGATTTTTTGCAAAATCTCGTCCAGCAATGTTCCATCTTCGATAGTACCAAATGATCTCATTTTTAAAATTATCTTCCCCAAAGATTTCATCCATGAGAATCTTTACATAATGCCCTATATGCCAATCCAAATGCACATAGATACTTGCCGTCTCACTCATGACGGACTTTATTGCCATCAGATTCTCGTACATCCAGTTCAGGTAGCGTTCCTTGTCCCATATATCTCCGTACATCTTTTCCTCAAAGGTACGGAGTTCCTCGCTGTCAATTTCGGTTTCTGCCTGTTTGGTTGTCGCAGCCACCTTGGGATTACGGCGGATATATACATTTTTGGCGTAATCAGCACCACTTGCAAAAGGAGGATCTATATAGACAAGGTCTATCTTTACACCTTTCTCTTTGAGATAGGCGCAAGCCGAAAGGCATTCGCCACGGATAACCATATTGTTGTTGGGATTCTTGCCAACCACTTCTTGGCTCTCCATTTCGTAGAGAGGCATGCCACGCATGACCCGCTCGACGACCATGTCGTTTTCACGATAGCGGAGCATGCGCTGTGTGCGTACGAAGTTGTCTAACAATGCCTGCCCTTCGAGCGTGTTTGGAAAATAGGGAATATATTTGATTGCCATAATCGTCTGAATTATTTAAAGAATTGATTGATTGCATTGATGGTCAGAATGTCCCGTTCCTTAGGAGAAAGCGTGTCTTCTATATATAAGAAACTGAACTTGTCGTAACCGAATTTCTCGTTGTTGCGTTTCACGAACTCGCTCATGAAGTTTCTGCGATCGGCAAATTTGGCAGCAAAGCCTTCGCCTTTGGTCTCAATGATGATGACTTGCTTGATGTTGTTTTGCACATCACGGCTCAATAGCAAGAAGTCGGGTGCATATTTGCCGATGTAGCTCCACTGTTTTCCGTTTTGCTTGTAGCAACGGATTTTGAACGCCGTCAGTTCATCTTCACCATTGAAATATACTTCAAGTTGTTTGTCCTTGATAATCGTTCGAAGCGAGGAAGAGAAGTAATCTATCTCAAATTTGCTGTCGAAATGATAAGGCAGGTAATGATAGGTCTGATTGTTTTCAGCATTATCGGCTACCTCATAATTGTCAGGGTTGTCAAGCAGTATTTGTATGGTTTGCTCTTGTCCACCCATCGTATTGAGCGTGTTAATCGTTGTCTGGATGCTGGCTTTCAGCTTCTTTACGCCATCATCGCCATCTATAATCTGCTTCACAACATCCTGTGAAGGATAATAGTTCGATACGTTGGCTACCTTGATAGGCGAAACAAGTTTCTCTATCTTTAGTAGACTTGCCGTCTCGGGAATAATCTCTTCTTTAACTTCGACGGTACGGTGAGGAATGAAAGCCTTACGGATGCTGGCACGAATCTCCCGGTGGTTATAGTCTCCTTTGGGATAGCGTACGCTTCCTGTCTCTTCGGTGATGAGGTCAAAAATGGTTTCGAGTTGTTCCTTATACAAGCGAAGACGATTGACTGGCAAAGTTCCGAAACTTTCCTTTGCAATCAGGTGCAGCCAGGAATTGAATGTGACAGGCTCATTCTGTTCTTCGTCCTGAACGGCTTCAACATCCTTATTGACAATCCTGCCTTTTAAGTCCTGCTGGCTGATAAGAATAGAATTGCTTGTTCTGAGAATGTTATTGTTCCGGAGGTCTTTTGCTGTATCAAGATTCTCTTCTGATACCAATGTCTGATATGATACTTTCAATTGATAGAAGTCGATTGGAGGCACATGCAGTTTTTCCATTCGAGAGAAACGTTGCAAGATGTGCGGTTGGGAGGCACCACCATTGTTGAGTTCCTCTATGGAAGTATGTTGTTGTTTGTCTAATTCCTTGTTCAGCGTCTTTGCGTTTTCCTCATTCAGCCAGATAAGAGCAGTTTCTTGCTCCTTTCTTGCCACTTGACGCAAGCATCGGCAAGAGGTTTGCAACACCATGTTTTGAGGACAAGCACCTTTCTGCGGGAGAATGACGCTTGTAAGGCTTTTGCAGTCCCATCCTTCTTTTCCAATCTGAGCCAATAGAATTATCTTTATTTTTGAAAGATTGGTGTCTAATGAGGCAAACTCAATGGCTGCACTCTCTGGAATAGAATATTCTTTGTTTCCCCCATGATATTTTAATATCGTGTCGGTTGGGTTAAGTTTATATCTGCTGACAACATCTGCCACGATGGGATAAATGTTCTCTTCCAAATTGCCGATGCGACCACAATAGATAGCTAATTTGGCACAAGTGCCATTGGCATAAGTCAGATTTCCGTAAGCATCAAGAAACTCTGTTACACCTTTGCGTATAATCGTATCGTAGTCGCCGGTTGAAATCTTGATGGTGGGCGATTTCAAGAAATTGCCCACTCCCTCAATAAGCGGATAATAATAAACGACGTTTGACAAGTTCTTGTTTTGCAAGGACAGGTCTTGACTTATTTCCACAGAATCGGCAGAAGCAAGATATGGAGTGCCTGAAAAGCCTAAGACAGAGTTGAATGATTTGTTTTCTGTCCATTTGTTTACCACTTGTCTAAGTTTTATATCTCCATCGGAAGCATGGTGTACTTCGTCTATGAAAATGGAAAGATGCGGAATTTTGGCAATGATATTGCGAAGTTCATTTGAGTTTTTAACGTCATTCCATTCCTCCTTTGTATATAATGCAGAGTCGTTTCCTTTGTCCTTGTCAATCTTGTCAAGGATAACTTTTTCTGCATTCGTTACTGCTACCAGTCCTCGGAGATAGTCGAGGGGCTGGTGGTTATTTATCTTCTGTGCATTTGGATTCTTGACAAGGTTACTCTTTTGTGCTGTTTTCTGTGCATCAAGTATTTCAAACCGAATTTCGTTCTTGATTTGTGAAGCTGTTGGTTCGGGCAGAATCCATGTGGGGTCGAAGTCTTGCATATTCTTAATGCTGGGAATGATAGAAGATTTTAGACCGGATGGAGCCAAAATCATGAAATTGTGGGCAAAGGACGGATTGTCGGGTTCATTCAGCGAGAAATATAAATCAAGATAAATGAATGCAGCCATGAGATAGGTCTTTCCAGTTCCCATCGGCAGACTAAAGATATAGTCCGGGTAGGCAACACCATAAAAAAGTTTCTTGAAAACATCCACATAGGCTATTCCTTCAGGATTATCTTCTATGTACTGTTTCAAGATAGGAGCAACAATATTTCCTTTATCGTCTTTCTGACAAGCGTATTCATAGAGTGTTGCAGCGGCTTGGTTTGTTTCAAGAACAAACCTCGCTTTTGCTGTCAGACTGATGGAGTCAAGGTCAAGAGAAAGAAACCTCCCCTCTGTGAACAGTCGCCATAAAGGTTTGTTGTTGCATTCTATTTTAAGAAACAGATAAGTTTTAATCGCTTCGATTTGTGCGTCGCGCATCATCCCTTTGCTCTCAATGTAGGCGATCAAATAGTTGATGGGGCAGTCTTCACGACTTAACCATTCGTTTCTTTTCCGTTGTATGATGTTGTAGAACATGGTCTATATTTTACGTGAGTTTGACGAATTGTAATTGTTTGAACAATTGTTGATTGGCGAAATTGTCCTGTCTTTATAGAGTTAAGGGTCAAAGGTATGCAAATAATCATTGCTGTGATCAGCGAGGACAAAATTACCGAATTATTCTGTATGGAAGATGACTTTTGCAAGTTTTTTGGTGCCATGGTGGCAAAATATACGATAAAGGGCAATCCCCGCAGTCATCCCCGCGATTCGACGACATCGAAGGCAGAAGTGTACCCGTTACGCCGAAACAGGAGACTGTCAAAAATAAAAATAGCAGTAAGTTGTTTATCTTACTGCTATTTACTATTTGTTTGATGCTTGTTTGTGAGCGTAATTACTTCACCTCCTCAAAATCGGCATCTTGGATGGTGTCGTCTTGCTTGGGGCCACTGTCTTGCGACTGGGTGCCGGCTTGCTGACTGGCATCTGCACCGGGTTGGGGACCGGCCTGGCCGTACATTTGTGCACTGGCGGCTTGCATCACCTGATTGAGGTTGTTGGTGGCCGCATCGATGGCCGCGATGTCGGCAGCCTTATGGGCATCCTTGAGCTGCTGCAATGCACTTTCGATGGCCGGTTTCTGATCGGCAGGAATCTTGTCGCCGTTATCTTTGAGGAAGTTCTCTGTGGTGAAAATCATGGAGTCTGCCTGGTTGAGCTTGTCCACGCGTTCACGTTCGGCTTTGTCGGCAGCCGCATTCTGTTCGGCTTCGGCTTTCATGCGATCGATTTCTTCCTTGCTCAGTCCCGAAGATGCCTCGATGCGGATGGCTTGTTCTTTGCCTGTCGCCTTGTCCTTGGCTGACACTTTGAGGATGCCGTTGGCATCGATGTCGAATGTCACTTCGATTTGAGGTACGCCGCGACGGGCCGGAGCAATGCCGGTGAGGTTGAATTGTCCGATGCTCTTGTTTTGAGCTGCCATCGGACGTTCGCCTTGCAGCACGTGTACGGTGACTTCGGTCTGATTGTCGACGGCGGTAGAGAACACTTCACTCTTCTTGCATGGGATTGTCGTGTTGGCTTCGATGAGCTTGGTCATCACACCGCCCATGGTCTCGATACCGAGGGTAAGCGGAGTGACGTCGAGCAGGACGATGTCACCCACGCCGCTTTCCTTGTTAAGGATGGCACCTTGGATCGAAGCACCCACGGCCACTACTTCGTCGGGGTTTACTCCCTTGGAGGGTTCTTTGCCGAAGTAGTTTTTCACGAGCGTCTGTACTGCCGGGATACGGCTCGAACCGCCCACAAGGATTACTTCGTCGATCTCGCTTGTTTGCAGTCCGGCATCACGCATGGCATTTTGGCAGGGAACCAGACAGGCTTGAATGAGTTCGTGTGCCAATTGTTCGAATTGTGAACGGGTGAGCGATTTCACCAGATGTTTGGGCACACCGCCTTCGGCCGAAATGTAGGGCAGGTTGATTTCGGTGGTTGTCGTGCTCGACAACTCGATCTTTGCCTTTTCGGCAGCTTCTTTCAGGCGTTGCATAGCCATCGGGTCTTTGCTCAGATCGATGCCTTCGTCGGCTTTGAAACCTTGGATGAGCCAATCGATGATGACTTGATCGAAGTCGTCACCACCCAAATGGGTGTCACCATTGGTAGAAAGAACCTCAAAAACGCCACCGCCAAATTCGAGGATGGATATATCGAAAGTACCGCCACCGAGGTCGAATACAGCTATTTTCATGTCCTTGTTGGCCTTGTCCACGCCATAAGCCAAAGCGGCTGCCGTCGGTTCGTTCACGATGCGTTGCACGTTGAGTCCCGCAATCTGTCCGGCTTCTTTGGTAGCCTGACGTTGTGAATCGGAGAAGTACGCCGGGACGGTGATGACGGCATCGGTCACTTCCTGTCCGAGATAGTCTTCGGCAGTCTTCTTCATTTTTTGGAGTACCATTGCCGAAATCTCCTGCGGGGTGTATTTGCGGCCTTCGATGTCCACTCTGGGATATCCGGCTTCATCAACGACCGTAAAAGGCACGCGTTCCACTTCTTTGCGACACTGTGCGGAAGTTTCACCCATGAAGCGTTTGATGGAGTAAACGGTATTTTTCGGATTGGTGATGGCCTGGCGTTTGGCAGGGTCGCCTACTTTACGTTCGCCATCTTTCACGAAACCCACAACCGATGGTGTGGTGCGTTTGCCTTCGCTGTTGGTGATTACAACGGGTTCGTTGCCTTCAAAAACGGCAACACAACTGTTAGTTGTTCCTAAGTCAATTCCAATAATCTTTCCCATTTTCTTATATTTATTTTGTTTCTTTGTTTTCTTCGCGATGTATGATATGTTGTTTGAGAGCTTTTCTGCGACTCGAAATGTATTTAACAAATGTCGTGCCAGTGCCAAATCGGTCGGTTCTCTGTCTCAAAATGTGCCATCATGTCACATTTGTCATTCCGAATCGTCGGTCTGGCAATCCCCATGCTACTTGGTTTACATTTCATCGATAGCTTCTTTGACACGTCATTGCAGAAAAAAAACGGTAAATGAGATGAGATATGGGTATAAAAAAAGCGATGACCTTCTCAGGCTACCGCTTCGAATCTTCAATAGGTATTAGTCCTTTTAAGGTAAAAAGATTGTTTTCAGGATAACGAATGCAAAGATATAGGATTTGATTATTACCTCCAAATATTTTCTTTATTTTCTTGCATATTTTCGATTGTGTGCCTGCACACAGCATCAAGAATCGCTATTTCCAACGATATCAGTTGTTCTATTCTTCACTTTTTCCGGGTTTTCTTGCCAACTGCCACACCATAATATATATAGGAGGGATATATTGGCTATGCACGGTTTAATAAGTGGAGATTGCTTTTCTGTGCAAAGTTTTCTTTCTGTGGCAGCATTCATGCCAAAACCGGCGGTTGCAACATCATGCCGGCAGTATCGTGTGGGATATTGAGGAGTCTTTGTGTCAGACTTGGTCACAACAATCCGGCGATTTGCTCAGGGGGTGTGACAGAAAGTCGAGGAGGAGGTGACGAGCCAGCTCCCAATTTTCTTTGTTGATGCAATATTTCACCTTGGGCAATTCCACCTCACCTTGAATCAAGCCTGCCGCTTTCAGCTCTTTAAGATGTTGTGAAACCGTAGCTTTGGCAATGGGCAATTCCTCGTGGATGGCTCCAAAATAGCAGGTGTCTCGCCCCGCCAGAAACTCGAGAATGGCTATACGTGCCGGGTGTCCGAGTGCTTTTGCAAAACGGGCTGTCTTTTCTTGAAGGTCGGTATATTCTCTTTTTGTCATCGTAGTTGAACTTGTTGCGGTATGCGAAAATACAAACATCTTTTTGATTATCCAAATCCCACGGCATCATTTTTCTTCTTCCGAGCCATTTCGCCGATTCTTTCGTCCGTCCACTGTAAACTTGTGTGCCGGTTTGTCTTGCCGTTGCCCGGTTTTTCTGTAATGAGTTGGCAATCAGGCTGCACGACAATCAAACATAACCGAATAAGACTCTCATCGCCGACTTGTGACAAATAAACCGTGCAGAAATGTTGCATGTTCGTATTTTTTTGCTATATTTGCATGTGGGAAGTTGGTTTTTTGTACACCCCGATGGTAGAGATTTTCTACGATCGCATCAACTTCCCTTTTCTTTTTTGATAAATAATTCCATCTCTTTTTGCTCAAAACCGTAAAAATAGCTATATTTGCGGTCGATTGAAGAGAAATACTTGTTTAACTCACGTAAACCGGATTGCCTATCGTAAAACATTACTTAAAATACAAACAGCTTTTAAGCAATGAAGAAAATACATGAAATGACCGACGAAGAGTTGGCATTGGCATATATCGATGGTAATAACAGAGCTTTCGATTTACTTTTGGAACGCAATCAGTCGAGGTTGTTTTCGTATATCCTTTTTGTCGTCAGACGGCATGATGTGGCAAACGATCTCTTCCAGGAAACATTCGTGAAGATCATCACCAAGCTCCAGGAAAACAAATACACGGACTCCGGAAAGTTCCGTGCATGGATGATGCGCATTGCCCATAATGTGATCATGGACTGGTTTCGCACCAAGAAGAACGACCGGATCGTGGAACCGTCCGAAACCAATGACTTGTCGAATATCTCTTCGCGCCATCTGTTGGAGTCGAACATTGAAGACTTCTATGTCAATGAGCAGGTGCTGGCTGATGTGAAACGCATGATGGAATTGCTGCCCGACACACAAAGGGAGGTGGCGTATATGCGCTTCTATCAGTGCTTGTCCTTCAAAGAGATTGCCGAAACGACCGGTGTGAGTATCAATACTGCTTTGGGGCGTATGCGCTATGCCATCCTCAACATGCGTCGTATGGCGAAGGAAAACGGTGTCGTTCTACAGACAGATTGATATTCCCAACGCTTGTCAGTTTAATGTCGATGAGGATTGTTTGAGCCTCATCGACATTGATTTTATATGGTTCATGATCTTGGCCTCAAGATGTCAAACTGTTCATGATCTTTCCTTCCTATATTGTCCGTTTGGACGACATTATGACATTATATTTGTTTCTTGATCTGTTTTTTTTCACAATCAGACAAAGATAATAATTATAGTATTCCTTTGTCAGTCCAATCTTTTTTGTTCCCTTATTCAATTATTGTAACTCAATGATTCTTGATATTCGTGTGAGATATATTCTTCTATGCCATGAATGTATAGGTTTATCTTGGTGTTCAATCTGTTTGTGTTTCTTTAAACTTCGAGTGCCAACAACGGAAATGTAAGATGGTTTGTCTTGAAAGTTTTTGAAATTAACACTTAAAATATTGATTGTTTGAAATATTTTTGTAAATTTGTTGGTGATAATGGCGCACTTGCGTCTTTTCATTCGTCCGATACCATCATGGTATAAACAGATTAAATCACTTGTTGTAAGCTGAATATGGTTTCATTTTGGTCTCGTTTTGGTGATGGGTGGCAGGGAAGGAGCTTGTGTTTTGTAGTACATTTTTGCTTAAAATATATTATTCAAACCCATAAAGTATCATTTATGAAAAGACAAAATCACCTTGCTCTACTGTTTGCCTTTTGTCCCACCGGTGTGTTGCCGGTAGCAGCTCAGCAAACTTTCGACAAATCATCGATGATTATCGAAAAAAATGATGGTACCGACCATCATGTCATTGCCTTGGAGGATGTGAGACGCATCACTTTCAAAGGAGGAAACATGAATTTTGACTACACAGGCAGTCAAGACTCCTATCCTGCTTCCGTTTCCATGCAGAACGTGGCAAAATGCCTGTTTTGGTTGGCGGAGGACACCGGAGTGCAGACTCTTTCTACCACAAATGGCGGTGGAGCGACCATCCGCATCTCGGATGGTAAGTTGACAGTGTATGGATTGACAGCCGGCAATAACCACACTGTTAATGTTTATAACCTCGACGGGGTCGTGGTTTGGCAGTCGGCACGCTTTGATGCCGCCCAAAGCATCGACATTCATTCGTGGGCACCGGGAGTGTATGTAATCAAAGTAGATCGTGAAAACTTCAAAGTTGTGAAATGAATATGAAAAAAATATTGATGCTCGTCATGCTGTTGGCATGTTTTTCAACCGTTTCTGTGATGGGACAAAACACCGGCAGCCAAGAAAAATACAATATGATAATCCACCTGAAAGGTCAATCGCCCGTTGCGATTCCCGTTCAGGAAATAGACAGTATGATGTTTCTTCCGGCTCAACGTATCGAACTCACCGCACCGGAAATTGCAAACCACATCAACAAGCCCTTTGCTGATTTCGTTAACGCTGTCAACGATAAATTCCATACCACTTTCAAGGCTAATGAGCCGATGGCGCTGGACTGTGTATGCGAGCAACTGCAGGGTGTGCTCATGGCTGCTCCCGACAAGTCGGGCATGTTGGTCAAAGCCACTTTCATTCCTGCCGTTGAACAAGGAAGAGCAAGCGGTGATGCTTGGAAGCTGTTCTTGGAAAACGCTACCGGGCAATGGGGAGCTTTCTATGGCACAAAGTTTGTCGTCGGTGAAGTATCGGGAGTCAAGAAGACTATTGAGGAAACGCTGACACTCGCTGCCGGTGACAACTATTGGGAAGGTCGCATCGCTCCCATTTTCGGCATTGTTTCGGGTGTGTATTTCTCTCCGAAACTGCAAGCGTCAACATTTACGCTCGAGTTTGTCCGCAATTACTATCGCCTCGATTTGCCCCAGCTCGCTGCATTGATGATGACCGATTTCAATGATTTTGTAGAAGCCAATTACTTCATTTCGAATAAAATCAATCTGTTCGGTATGCTCTATGCCTATTTCGATGCAGTGAAGGATGCCGACGAACATCCGTTTACCATGAATGTGGTAGCTACTCCCGATGCTTCTGCCATCAAGGAAATCAGTGTTTATCTCGCCAAGTCTTTGACCAATGAAGAGGCGGTTGCCGTCTACACACGGTATGCGCAAAACCATGTTTCCTACGGCTTGACACAACTTCTTGAGGCTTATGGCACCGATGCTTTCGGAAATCGCGCGGAGACTTTTGCCACCATAGACGAAGCCGTCGAGGCTGCCAAGAAGCACAACAAGCAGGCCGGTGGTGGTATCATCATCAGATTTGTCAATGCCGAAAGTCCTCAAGTCATCATCAACTGGGTACTCAATGCCAGTGATGTGTACTTCCTCCTGCAGGAAGCCCCCAAAGTGGAACGCCCCAAGATGGCAATCGAATATGTTGCCGAGTACAACCTGATAAGCGACAACGAATTTGCGCAAACACACGATAACGGTGTTGCCAAACGATACAAGTGGAGTGATGCCGTAGAACGTTTTGCAAACGTCGAAATCGGAGGCGTGCGTTATCACCTGCCGTCCAAGCATGAACTTGCAGCCATTGTGCCTCCCTACGGCGATGGTGCCAGCGTGATCTACAAATACAACTCCTCGCATACCGGAACGAGTGAAGCCGTCGAAGTCAACAAAGTAAAGAAAACCTATTCGGCAAGCTATCTTTCAAAAGGTGGCGGCATCTGCTATGCCCTTCGTTTCGGCAAGGCCGAACAAGCTGCTGAGGAAGGTTTCGAGGCTGCTGCCGACAATTCGATGCTCTGCGCTTACCGTTACGAGCGCATGGGAGATTTCTATGAAGGCAATACCGAGAGCCGGCTCAAGGTGACCGTATGCCATTTGGGCAAAGACTTCAAAGGTACCATCGGCAACATCGCCGACGAAGCATGGTGGAAAGATCATGCTTCAGAAACCATCGAGCGCATCTTCCCGGCTTCGGGCTACGACCATGAAGATTACGGCGAAGGCCGTTACTCGGGATTGCAAGGCTATTGCTGGTCATCGACAGCCAACGGAGAGTCGACATCGTGGGGTATATTCTTCAACAACAGTCATGCTTACGAAGCTCCCTGCAATACCATCGAAGCATATCCCGTGCGTTTGTTCGTCACGGAATAACCATGAATTACATCCAATCAGAATCAATAACAAGAACATATACCATGAAACTTCATGTCAAAAAAATCGTTCTCGCCGTGTTTGCTCTCGCCGTTGCCGGTGTGGGATATGCACAGTCGGACTATGAAAACGGAACGCTCTCGATATTGAAAACCGATGGCACTACCTTCACTTATCCCGTCCGGAATATCGACAGCATCACTTTCGTGAAAAACGATGTGCCTGTACGGCCGGCTCAAAAACTTGCCATTCAGTATGTGGCCGACCGCAACATGACTTCTCCCACGACCTTTGCCGAGACGACCAAGAACAACGACTGTAGTCATTATCAATGGGAAACGGCCCAAGCGTCGTTCAATGAGGTAACCGTCGACGGCAAAAAGTGGCACCTTCCTTCGGCTGCCGAGTGGAGGGGCATCTTCCCCAATGAAGAAGGGGGCCGAACCATCTCCTTCCTCTACGTGCAGTGCAATACCGATTTAGACGAAGCCATCGACGTACACGGGGTGCGCAAGAGTTATAAGGCCGACTACAACTCGGTTGACAAATCCACTTGCTATGCCTTGAAATTCAAGAAAAGCAATACCCAAGCCGAGGAAGGATTTGCGCCGGCTGCCGACAACAGCCTGCTCTGTGCCTATCGTTATCAGCTTGTCGGCGACTTCCGTAATCCCGGAAACCTCGATGCGCACATGCTTGTCACGGTATGTTATCTGGGCAACGGCTTCCAAGGCGACATCAAAACCATCAGTAATCCCGAATGGTGGAAAGACTATCGGTCCGCTCATCCCGACCTGTGCTTCGAAAAGACATTCCCTGCCAGCGGATGGAACGACACTTCCGGAGGAGCCGGCGAGATTGTCAGTGTAGGTACCGGCGGACGTTATTGGTCGGGTTCGGTCGTTGAAGGCTATCCGGGATTTGCGTGGGCTTTCAATTTCCATGCTGCGGCAGCCCGTCTTTATCCCATTCATGTCACGACAGATTACGCCATTCGACTTTTCAGCAACGATTAGTTGGCTGCGCACGTTGCCAACACGCATATAAGAATGAGAGGCCATATCGTTCGATGTGGCCTCTCGTTTTGACTGGTTCGGGAGGAACGCTGACGGGCGATTTGTGTTAAAGCCGGTACTATAAAATCCCACCTTTCATCTTCAGACAAAGCCAATACTCGAGTCTGCATGCCCGGAAGTGTCATCTTGCGGCTTCGTTACCGATTCGTCGCTGCCATTCAGACAGAGTTTTTTCCATCTCTGGGAGGGGTGGTAACGGCTTGGCCCGATGTCGTGTACCCTGTCGTCCCTTCATCCTGCCTTCCGGGCAAGTTCCAAGGCCGGAAAATTGTAGGGCCGGCAGTTCGGGGGAGGAGATTCTGACAGATGATGGCGGTTCTTTCACACAGCCTTGGACGATTATTTCGGGTCGGCGGTCATCCGGCCGTGTTGCCGTCGCCTTTCACGAACATTTTTCGATAGGGTGTGCCGGCGTTGCGAAGCCTGCCTTCTTCGACGAGCCGGGCGGCAAGGCGGTAGGCCGACGATTGGGAGAGGTTGAGGTGTGCCCGCAGGTCGCCGACGGTGATGAACGACTGATGGGCGAAGAGGGCTTTGAGGGTGGCGTCGGTCGCATGGTCATCGGTGTCGGAAAAGGGGGTGTTGCGATAGGTGCCATTTTCGAACGTGATGCCCTCGAGCGCTTCCATGAAAAGGGTGTCGGGACGGAAGTTCACGGTGCGGACACGCGGGTTGCGCAGCCTGTAGTGCTTCGAGCGCGGGTCTTGATACAGTTCGCCCGTTGCCGCTATCGAGAAGTAGCCGATGCCCGGCAGGTGGACGTTGTTGCCCATCTTGAGCTGTTCGGCGATTTCTTCCTTGAGTGCCGTCACCGCCGAAACGACGTCGGCGGGTGTCAGCGAGGTGGCTTGGCGGATGCGTTGCTGCAGATGGTCCATGCCTTTGGTTTCGAATGCTTTCGTGATCACTCTGAAGGGTGAGTTGTTGGGAATGTTTCCTTTGGACTTTACGAGTTTGTAGATGACTGCCATGGTTGGTCTTGGTTATGTTTTTTTTGTTCTTGAAATGGTTTGTTTTCCTTTCCGGGGCCGGGGCTTGCCGTGTGTCTCGCCGGCGGCCTGTCGGTTCTGTGCCGGCGGGTCTTTCGGGCTGTCCGCCGGGATGCCTTCCGTACACCTTTGTTTCGCATTCACCGTCCGGATGATGGCCGGAAGCGAAGACTTGCCGATTTCCCAACCCGTTGGGAAATATTTTTCAACCCGTTGGGAAATAATTCTCAACCTGTTGGGAAATATTTCTCAACCCGTTGGGAATTTGTCCGTGATACTGCAAAGGTAATTCAAATCATTGAGAATGACAAGAAAAGGGTACACGAAAAAACGCTTCCTGTCGCAACGTGCGACAAGAAGCGTTGGAGCTTTGAACGGTCTTCAAACGGTGTCCGTTCAATTTACATGCCTTTCTTCATTCTTTCCCGTCCCGTCTTTCATGCCGTTCATGGCACTTTCCGGGCAGTGCCGTCTGACTTGTCCGGATATAGTGTGTTCTCTTCGGAGCTTCCATGCCCGCTTGCCGGGCGATGATCTTCCTCAGGGGGATGGGCATGAGAAGCCCTCAACGAAATCCCGGGAGCGGTTTCCTACTGCCGCGGCCGGCAGCATTTCCTGAGCGACGAGAGCGTGTTGCTCTTCAGCCGTGCCATGCGGCTTTTCTTTTCGGCCACGTTCACGGCCTTACAGTAGGGACAGATGCCTTTGCGGGCAAGTTGCCTGCCGCAGTTGCCGCAGATGTAGCGCGAGCGGTGGTGGCGGAAGTAGTGCCTCAATGCCCAGAAAGCGTAGACGGGCAGGAGCAGGTAGCCGATGTGGTAGAGGGTGGAGAGGCTGAAGATGATGTAGTTGATGGCACACACGCCGCCCAGTCCCAAGAGGTAGAGCAGGGCATCGACGAGGGGCAGGCTGCGGAAAGTGTCGTCGACGGCGGCAATGGCGATGATGAGCATGGACCACACCGAGATGAGGAACAGCATCAGCAGCGGCGGCTGTGCAAAGGGGTTGAGTGTGGGGTGGAAATAGAAGTGCCGCCATGCGTCGGGTGTAAACAGCTGGATGGTGGAGTAGAGCGTGGCCGCGAGGGCTACGGTGACGGCGAGCATGGTGGGATAGAACGACGAGATGTCTCTGAGATGCACGATGTAGGCATCGCGCCTGATCATCATGCGCAGGCAATAGGTCGTGACGACGACCGAAAGGATGATGAGGAACCACAGCAGGTGGGCATCCGAGAAAAAGGTGATGAACTGGGATATGGGGTCGTCGGGATCGACGGCAGGCAGAAGTTGCATTTCGTGCGTCCAGCCTATGCTCGACTGGTCGCGTGCCAGCTGTACCCAAACCGAGTCAACGGTATCGTTGGGAAGGATACGGATGTCGGCAACGACCAGCCGGTCGTTCTTGTAGACCATGAATGTGTCGATGGTCAAGTCGTTGATTTGCTCCTCGGGCAGCTGGCGGATGAGGGGCAGGGAGTCGTCGTGTACCACGAAGTTGAAGTTGTGGCCGTAGTGATGCTTGTTCGCAAACACCAACGTGTCGCCGGCAACGGCAGGCATGATGCGGCGGGCTTGACGGCGCGGATGGTAGCACGACGACAGCAACATGAGCAGCAGCAGGGTGAGAAGGGTGTATTTATTCTTCGGCATAGACATTCATTTGGCATTGACGGCAATCGAACGACAGCCTGAAACGCTTGCCGTTGCCGGTTTGCAGGTAGAGGGGTTCGGTCCAGTCGGGTTTCGTGCCTCCGTGAACGACACAGTGTCCGAGCGCATGGCGCAGGCAGTGCCTGCATTGCATCACGGGTTCGGTGTTCAGGGGCGGCATGCCGTCGTCGGTGACACCCCGTTCGGCATAGTATCTCCGGGCGAGCCGGTTGGTGATGTTGTAGAAAAGGCGGTGCGGGCCATATTCGTCGGCCACCCGCCGGTTGTCATTGTTTCCGGCGGCCGGCACAACGGGCCTGCGGCTTGCGGCCTGACCGCGCGGTTGCTCCCGGAGGAGGGTCACGAGTTGTTCGGCGGCACGGCGACGAAGGTCGGCAAGCCGGCCGGCACGCACGAACAGGCCTTGGAGTGAAGGGTCGATGACGACCGAGGCGCACTCGAAGGGTGTGTCGCCTAACTTGCAGATCTGGGTGCGGATATTGTCGGTTTGCGACTTCTGTGCCGGTTCCGGTCTTTCTGACGACTCGGCCTTGACACCAAGCCGGGTGTCCTTTACGGTCAGGTTCAGCACGAGCCGTTCGTCATGATAGGCAATGCTTGCTTCGACAGCCATCTTCCTTCGGGCGGTCTGGCCGGCCGTCTGCCGGTCGAAAGCCATGTCCTGGTTGCGGTACAGCCGTGTGCCGGGCTTGAGCCGGGCAGGCATAGGGTAGGGGAAGAGGCGGTTGCTTTCGGCCTTGTTGACGCGGAAGCCTTCGAGCTTCCCGTTGTCGAAGTAGCACAGACCGTCGCCGTTCTCAAAGGTTGCCATACCGCTTACGGTGAACGATTTCCCCTTGACTTCCTTCACCTTACCCACACAGGGGCCCGTGAACTTGGGCGTATCGAAGGCCGTGATGTCGGCCATGTGTCGGTGTAGCATATAGGGCGTGAAGCCACGGTTGAAAGTCTTGGCGACATCCGGCTCGAACGTGTAGCTGCATCGGCCCAGCGATGCCCTGCAGTAATCGGCGGCATGGGCGGCAATCCATTGGTCGAGCTTGCGGCTGTAGGCACTCACGACATTCTTGACATACACTTCGTCCTTGAGCCTGCCTTCGATTTTGAACGACATGACTCCGGCTTCGATGAGCTTGCCGAGGTCGTCGAGGCGGTTCATGTCCTTGAGCGAGAGCAGGTGCTTGTCGCGGATGATGGTTGTGCCGGCGGCATCGACAAGGTCGAACCTGAAACGGCAGAACTGCGCGCATTCGCCCCGGTTGGCACTTCGGCCGAAGCAGTGCTGCGAAACGTAGCACAGTCCTGAATAGCTCACACACAAGGCACCGTGTACAAAGGCTTCCAGCTCGATATCGGGCAGAGCCTCGTGCAATGTGCGGAGGTCGTCGGCCGAGAGTTCGCGCGCCGGCACCAGTCTCGTGAATCCGGCCTCGGCAAGCCGTTGCGCCTTTCCGACGGTACGGATGTCGGTCTGTGTCGAGGCATGCAATTCGACGGGAGGAAGGTTCATTTGCAAGATGCCCATGTCCTGCACGATGACGGCATCGACACCGGCATGGTACAAGTCCCATATCAACCGTTCGGTGTCGGCAAGCTCGTCGTCGTGAATGAGCGTATTGACCGTGACATACACCCTCGCCATGAAAGTGTGGGCGTGGTCACAGAGCTGCCTGATGTCATCGACCGGGTTGCCCGCTGCACTTCGGGCACCGAAGCGGTCGGCACCGATATACACCGCGTCGGCACCGTGGTCGATGGCTGCCAGTCCGCAGACAAGGTTCTTGGCAGGCGCGAGAAGTTCCAGTCTCTTCATAGTTTGATGGTTTCCGAAAGCATGAGGTAGTCGAGAATGGTCATGGCCGCCATGGCCTCGATGATGGGAACGGCACGCGGAACGATGCAGCTGTCGTGTCGTCCGCCGGCAGCGAAGCGTACCGCATTGCCCCGGTCGTCGATGGTTTCCTGCTGCTTGCTGATGGTCGGCGTTGGCTTGAGGGCCACTCTGAAATAGATGTCCTCTCCGTTGCTGATTCCGCCTTGTATGCCTCCGCTGTGGTTGGTTTCGGTGGCAATCACACCATTCCTGTAAACGAAAGCATCGTTTTGCTGGCTGCCGCGCAGGGTGGCTCCTCCGAATCCTTCTCCATACTCGAACCCCTTGACGGCATTGATGCTCAACATGGCTGCACCGAGTCCGGCATGGAGCTTGCCAAACTCAGGCTCACCCAGTCCGGCAGGGCATCCTTGGATGACGCAGGTGACGATGCCGCCGGTGGAATCGCCCTGCATCTTGAGTTCCTTGACATAGGCTTCCATCTGTCGTGCCGTCTCGGGATCGGGGCAACGCATGGGGTTGCTTTCGACGAGAGAGGCATCATAGCGTTTGTAGTCTTCGCTTAAGGCGAGGTTGCCGATGCGCGAGGTGTAGGCATAAATGCGAATGGGTGTCTTGCGCAACACGAGCTTTGCCAGCGCACCTCCCACACAACGGCTCAGCGTGATGCGCGCCGACGAGCGTCCGCCGCCGCGGAAATCGCGGTTGCCGTATTTGTAATGGTAAGTGTAATCGGCATGTGACGGACGGAAAAGGTGGCGCAGGTTCTCGTAGTCTTCCGGACGGGCATCGTGGTTGCGAACGATGAAACAGATGGGGGCGCCGGTCGACTTTCCCTCGAAGATGCCGCTCAGCAACTCCACTTCGTCTTTCTCGCGGCGTGCCGTCGTGACCGGACTCTGCCCGGGACGGCGGCGGTTGAGTTCTGCCTGAATGAAGTTCATGTCGATGTCGATGCCGGCCGGCATCCCGTCGACCACTCCGCCGATGGCCTCACCGTGGCTTTCGCCAAAGGTTGTCAGGGTGAAAAGGTTTCCGAATGTATTTCGCATGATAAGCAGGATTGGGAATGAAGAATGAAAAACAGATGACAGGCGTGAGTGCTGTCGCCTTCAACCTGCCATCTGTCGTGTCGGTATTGTTTGGTCAGGCTTCGGTGAAGACAAGCCAAACGGTATGCCGATGCTTGTCAGCAACCGCAGCCACAGCCGCAGCCGCAACCTCCTTCGGAAGCGTCGTCGCAGTTGCAACTGCCGCAACCGCAGCCTTCGCCACTCATCTGAGCCAACAAGGCGTTGATCTCTTCTTGGGTGGCCTCGCGCTTTTCGACCACTTCGCCTGCAAAGGTCAAGGCCTTGCCTGCCAAGGGGTGGTTGAAGTCCATCTTGACTTGCTCGTCGCCGACGGACAAGACTTTGCCGTAGAAGCGTTCGCCCTCTTCGTTGATGAGGGGCAGAATGGCTCCTTCGAACACGTTGTCGTGGTCGAAGTGACCGTTGACGGCAAAGATGTCGCGGCTGACGTCCACGATTTTCTCCGGGTCGATGTCGCCGTATGCGTTGTCTCGGTCGATGGTGAAATCGAAGGACATGCCTTTTTCGAGAGGCATCACCTCGCTTTCAAAGGCTTCCAAAGCGAACCCCATGCCGCTGATGAATTGGAAAGGTTGTTCTCTGGTCGCTTCTTCGACCATTTCGGTACCTTCGTTGTCCTTGGCGTATAATTTGTAAATGACTTCGAATAATTGGTTGTTGCTCATTTCCATGATGTACGTATATTGATAATGAATACTTGTTCTTTGCGGCAACGATACCCGAATGTGCATCTGTTGTCGGTTTGCAAATATACGAATAAAATAAAGAATACCTGCATTTTGTGCCAAAAAGCTATGCGCCTGTCACGACAAACGATGAGCCGGACGATGCAGGCAGACTCGGGAGAATGACATTCTTCTTACCTGTTGCAGGTTGCCGGTGTCTTCCTGCCGACCGGGTTTTCCGGGTGGGGAAAAAGAAAACGGACCGCCTGTTCACACAGACAGTCCGCACAAGCTTATGAGTAGTTAGTGACTACCATAAGAGCAGTTTAATAAATATAATACTAAAGAATAACCTTGTAAGCGTTGTTGCCCACTCTCAGAATGTAATGGTGGGGCGATAGTCCTTCGGTGCCGATCGTGGCATGTCCTTCGGCATCTCCGGACAGTGTGCGGAGTCTCTCTCCGTTGATGTTATAGAGTTCGATGACGGCATGTGCCGGTGCGCCCGATATTGTAATGCCCGCCCGATCGACACGGATGGTGAAGGCAGCGTCCGTCACGGCTTGTACCGCCAGTGTCAGTCCTTCATAAGTTTCAACATATCCGTCGACTGTTTGGAACACTTCCCAATTCTTGCGGTGCAAAGCTTCCACCTGTTCGGTGCTGCATTGGTTGAATTCCTTATACGAATCGGCGTTGTATAGGTTTACCCTTCCTTGCTCGTCTCCGTTCCTGTCGGGCAGTCCGTCGACGAGTAATTGCATTTCGGGTGCCTGTATCTTGTTCTTTTCGCAGACGACATTGGAGAGTGACGTACAGTTGTCGAACTTGATCTTTTGAAGTTCGTTGTCGTAGCACGACAATTCCTTGAGAAGAACACAGTCGGTCAGTTCCAGAGATTTCAGCTCGTTGTTGCTGCAGTCGAAGTAGGTGATGTCGCCTTCGACGGTCACTTCCTGCCCGTTCAACGTATACAGACAAGCATCACCGTTGATGAACAATTCGGGGTCGCTGACACCATTGATGGTCACATTGCCGTAAGATTTGATGAGCAACAGGAGCCAGCCGCCTTTTTCTCTTGCCGTCGTCATCTTGATGATGGCGGGCTTCATCGGTTCGCTTCCTTCATATTCCACCCATTTGCCCTCTGACAGATGGTAAACTTTCCATCCTTTTTCCCGAAGAGCCTTTACCTGTATGGTGTTGCAAAGGTTCAGCTCCGTGTTTTCATCTTCATCGCTGTTCAAAACGTACAGCGACCCTTTCTGCTCGCCCGTAAACGTGGGCAGATGCTCGATGATGTCGTCGATTGCTTTGCCGCGTAACTGATTCTCGTGGCATTCCAGGCGGTTCAGTATCGGAACCTTGTCGAGTTCCAGCGTGCTGATTACATTCTGTGAACAATCGAACTGCTCAAGGTTGGGAAGATCGGATAGGGTGGCGGAAAGGATTCGATTGCCTTTGCACGACAGTTTCGACAGTTGGGGCAAGCCGTTGTACTTCAGTTCGGACAGCCGGTTGCTGTCGCACGACAGTGTTTTCAGTTGTTTACATTCCCTTACGTCTATTTTCTCCGTGATGTCATTCTGTACCCTGAGTGTCTGCAGGGTGGCATTTGTTGCAGCATTGATCGTAATGATTCCTTCGTTTTCGCAATCGAAGCCGGTCAGTTCACCTCGTATGACTATCCAAGGTGAGGTGATATCGTAGGTCACGGCTTCTCCGTCGGCAAATGATTCCGGGTTTCCGATGCCGTAGAACCGAGGCTTGTCCTTGCCGCTCAGCTTGAGAGTGATTTTGTCACCTTTCTTCTTATTGGTGTTGAGGACGATGGCATCGGATACGTCGCGTCCCGGATCGTAAACCCAAAGGTTACCTTCACGGATATAGGGCTGCCAGTTTTTGCCCTTCAGGATGGCTGAACTTACGGCATTGAGCACGTTATTGTCATTGATGGCGGGATAAGTGGCATAAAACAAACCCATCGCATCTTTGCCTGTTCGGTCGGCAATGCCTTCCACCATCTCTTCCATGTTCTTTTCGGTAATGAGATTATTCTCGCAGATTACCCTTCTCAATAAAGGAAATTGGGAAAGGTCAATCTTGCTCACCCGATTGTTCTTGAAATAAAGGGTTTCGAGGAGTGGCAGACCGCTGATGCGGTATTCGCTCACATTGTTGTCGCCGAAGTTCAGCCAGAACACATTCGGGCAGTTTTCGAGAATCAATTTTGTTATTTCATTCTTTTGCAACTCGATGTCTGCCAATGTGGGATGATCGTGTGCATCAAAGCTCGTTACCTTGTTTTCAATACACTTGAACCTTTTTACACTTCCTTTTACTTGCACTTCTTGGGCTGTCAAAGTGTAGCTGATGTCGAGGGCTGTCTTGAAATCATCTCCGTTGCTTACTCCTTCGATGGTGACATCTCCTTCGGCTTCCATGTAGAGTTTGATTTGTTCTCCTGCCTTTTTGTTAACCTTAATCTTAATCACATCGTTGGTAAGTCCTTGCGCTTGTGCCACGTTGCCTGACAGGCAAATGAGGAAGGCGCATAATGTCAGTAATAAGTGTTTCATGATTCTACAAAATTTATGAGTTTATTTGAGTATTGTGAGACATCTTTGGTGATGGATATTGCTATCCGTTAAGATTTTCATGATGGTTTGGGTATGCCGTTCTCATGGTCTTGTTGATGATATCCGATGGTTGCCGGTTTGTTTTTCTATCCTCCATAAAACCATAATTTGGATGTTTGAGTTTTTTGCAAATATATATAATAAACCTTTCACTCAAAGGGTTTTCGGGATTGCATATGCTCAAATTTGTAAATTTGAGCATATAAACCATATTAGGCACTGTCTTCATTAAAAAAAGAGCAGAAATTTAACCTGTCGGTTCGTGTCCGGTATGTCTTTCCAATCGATCATCAAATTGTAGAATGACCCCAATCAGTCATAGTATCGCTTAATTTCACATATCATACCCGTTCATAACACTTTCCGTCCGGTTGCGTTTGATTGCCGGTATTTTGTCTGTTGACTTGTTTTGCCGTAGTCCACTACGAATACAACAAACGGACACCTCATCTCATCTGCCCGGCAATCAAACGAAACCGCCCCGGATCCTTATGACCGGTTGGAATTAAGGCTCATCCTGTTCATGGTGTTCCTTTACCGTATTTCAAGAATATGTATGTCTTGTCTTTCGTCTTGTCTTGACGCATTTCTGCTATGTCTTCGACAAATCCTACAAGCAATCTGCCCGACAATAGAGCAGACCAGCCCGGTTTCTGATGACCGGCTTGGGTAAAAGATGTGCTGTGGTGACGTTACTTTTTTGAAGGGATGTTCCTTTGAAAGTGGATACTTCCGTCTTCGTGTCTTTCCCGTTTTCGTAAGTGAACCGCACTAAAAAAGGGATGTATCCTGGTGTGATACATCCCTTCTGAGATTGTTTGAAAAACAATTATTGTTTTTCCATGATTTTCTTTCCTTCGGCCACAGCTTCCATATTCAGGGGAATCAGTCCGTGGTGACGTTCGGGAAGTGTCTTATAGAGAGCCTTTTCCAAACCGGCATCACTCACGATGGGACATACACCGAGCAGTCCGCCCAAGACAATCATGTTGAAAATCTTGGTGTTCTTCATCTCTACGGCTTTGTCCATTGCATTGATGCGATATACTTCAATGTCCTTACGGGTGGGAGGATTGATGATACCGTTTCCGTCGTAGATAAGGATACCGCCGGGTTTGATTTTGGGTTCGAACTTGTTCAATGACGGTTGATTGAGAACGATGGCGATATCGTATTTGCTCAAGATGGGAGAAGAAACTCTTTCGTCGCTGACAATCACGGTAACGTTGGCAGTACCGCCACGTTGTTCGGGACCGTAAGCCGGCATCCACGTAACTTCTTTATCTTCCATCAATCCGGAATATGCCAGAATCTTTCCCATCGAGAGAACACCTTGTCCTCCGAAGCCACTGATGATTATTTCTTTTTTCATTGTTTCTACTTTTAAGATTATCGATGAGATTACATACCGGTTTCGTCCTTGAGGTCATTCTTCTCGTAGAATGGGAACATATTTTCCTTCATCCATTCATTGGCCTTGCCCGGAGTAAGTTTCCAACCGCTGTTGCAAGTTGCCACGAATTCAACCAAGCAAGAGCCTTTGCCTGCCATCGAAGCTTCGAATGCTTTTCGGAGAGCTTTCTTGGCCTTACGGATGGAAGGAACGCTTTCAACGCTTTGGCGTGTCACATAGCAGGTTCCTTGGAGGTTTGCTGCGATTTCGGAGAACTTCAAAGGATAGCCGTGGAGTTGGGGATCGCGGCCATAAGGACAGGTGGCGGTCTTTTGTCCGAGCAGTGTGGTAGGAGCCATCTGTCCACCGGTCATGCCATAAATGGCGTTGTTGATGAAGATGATGACAATGTTTTCGCCACGGTTGAGGGCGTGGATGGACTCGGCAGTACCGATACAGGCCAAGTCACCGTCACCTTGGTAGGTGAAAACGAGGCGGTCGGGCCATACGCGTTTGATACCGGTGGCTACGGCAGGAGCACGTCCGTGAGCAGCTTCTTGCCAGTCGATGTCGATATAGCGATAAGCAAATACGGCACAACCAACAGGTGATACGCCGACGGCTTTGTCGCTCATGCCCATTTCTTCGATTACTTCTGCAACGAGTTTGTGAACGACACCGTGGGAACAGCCCGGGCAATAGTGCATGTTCACATCGTTCATCAACTTCGGTTTCTCATACACCAGGTTTTCCGGTGCAATTATCTTGTTGTCTTCCATCTTACTTCATCAATTTAGTTTTCAATGCGTTCACAATTTCTTCGGGCTCAGGCACCATACCGCCCAAGCGTCCGTAGTACTCAACGGGAACTTCGCCGTTGATAGCCAGCTTCACATCTTCAACCATCTGTCCGGCATTGATTTCAGCTACGAGCACACCTTTCTTTCCGCGAGCCATCTCTGCGATTTCATTTGTGGGGAAAGGCCATACGGTGATAGGACGGAACAGACCTACTTTGATTCCTTCTTCGCGTGCATTTTCGATGGCTTTCTCTGAAATACGGGCAGCACTGCCGAAAGCTACGATGATGTAATCGGCATCGTCGCAGAGAGTTGTTTCATAACGAACCTCATTGGCGCGGATTTCATCATATTTCTTTTGCAATGCGATGTTGCGGGTTTCCATCACTTCGGGTTGCAGTTCCAGTGACGTAATGATGTTGGGATCGCGTTTGGCAGATCTTCCGAAAGTGGCCCACGGGCATTCTTTCTTGATCTCCTCTTCAGTACGACGGGGCTTGAAAGGAGGCAAAACAACTTTTTCCATCATCTGTCCGATGATTCCGTCGCTGAGGATGCAGGCAGGGTTACGATATTTGAAAGCAAGTTCAAAAGCCAGATCAACGAAGTCGGCCATTTCCTGAACCGATGCAGGAGCCAATGTAATGACATAATAGTCGCCATTGCCACCACCGCGGGTCGCTTGGAAATAGTCGCCTTGAGAAGGCTGAATGGTTCCCAAACCGGGACCGCCACGTTGTACGTTCACAAATACACCGGGCAATTCGGCACCTGCCAAGTAGGAAATACCTTCTTGCATGAGAGCCACACCGGGACTCGACGATGAAGTAAGCGCACGCTTTCCGGCACCGGCAGCACCATAAACCATGTTGATGGATGCCACTTCGCTCTCAGCCTGCAGCACAACCATACCTGTGGTTTCCCATGGTTTGAGTTCTGCCAACGATTCAATCACTTCACTTTGTGGTGTAATGGGATATCCGAAATATCCGTCAGTTCCACAGCGGATGGCAGCGTGGGCGATGGCCTCGTTGCCTTTCATCAAAGTTACTTCTTTTTCTGCCATGTCTTAGTCCTCCATTTTTTTCTTGTAAACGGTAATACATCCGTCGGGACAAACTATCCCGCACGAAGCGCATCCGATACAATCATCCATTCTAACAGGCTGTACGTAGGCGTAGCCGTTCACGTTCACCTTCTTTCCTACCGCAATCACGTCTTTCGGGCAAGCGATGGCGCATAACAGGCATCCCTTACACCTTTCGGTGTTGATCACGATGGCTCCTTTAATTTTACTCATAATGCTTTTCATTTTGCGACCTCCCGTCATCATTCGTCACACTTGCTGTCTGCTGCTGTAGGGCTTTTGGCAATGCATATACTTCCTGATAACAGAAAAGTCATTGGTTATTAAGGATTATACATCTCTTTACAATAGTAGTTTAATATGTTTTCCACCATCTCTTTTGCCTGAACAGCCGGACTGTCGGGATCTAATTCGATGGCAGCCATATAATGGTTGAGAGCTTCATGCCACATCTGTTTTTGGCGAAACTCGTTACCTTTCTCATAATATTCTTGTGCTGTCATTGTCCGATAACATTCGAAGGGGTTAGTGATTGACGATCAACAGACTCGCACTTGCCGGCTTCTTGCATCTTGCTTTGTAGAATTCTTGCATTGCACGGATGGACTTGAATAGCCCTATCTACAAATTGTTGAAGCACGTAGGCAAACTCGTCGAATCGCGTTTATCGATAATATTTCTTCAAGCCGGCGGCTAATGTGTTTTCCATGAGCGAACAGATGGTCATGGGACCCACGCCGCCCGGTACCGGACTGATGTACGAACAGTGACCTTTCACGTTTTCAAAGTCAACGTCTCCCTGTATTCTGAAGCCGCTCTTGGTACTCGGGTCGGCAACACGGGTGGTTCCAACGTCGATGACTGTCGCACCTTCTTTCACCATGTCGGCCGTGACAAAGCCGGGTTGGCCGATGGCTGCGATGATGATGTCGGCTTCCTGGCATTCTTTTTTCAAGGTCGTCGATCGACTATGACACACCGTTACGGTGGCATCGCCATATTGTTTTTGCATCATCAGTTGCGCCATTGGCTTGCCAACAATGTTGGATCGGCCGAGGATGACGCATTTCTTGCCCGATGTGGGAATGTTGTAACGCTTGAGCAACGTGAGGATTCCCATGGGTGTTGCCGATACGAAGCAAGGCAGACCAATGGCCATTCGCCCCACATTCACAGGGTGGAAACCATCCACATCCTTGCGATAGTCGATTGCCATGATGACTTTTTGTTCGTCGATATGTTTGGGCAACGGCAGTTGAACGATGAAACCGTCGATGTCGGCATCTTCGTTGAAGGCTTTGATTTGTTTCAGAAGCACTTCTTCCGTCACATCATCCTCAAAGCGAACGAGGGTTGATTTGAAACCGCAAGCCTCGCAGGCTTTCACCTTATTTCTCATATATGTCTCCGAACCTCCGTCGTGTCCGACGAGGATGGCTGCCAGATGCGGACGCTTCCTGCCTTGTTGCACGAGCGATTCCACTTCTTTCGAAATCTCTTCTTTGATGGTGGCGGCAACTGCTTTGCCGTCTATGAATGTTGTGTTCATGGTTGTTTGATTGAATAAATTAGAATTTCGGCATCTTGCCTTTCATGTTCATCATGTTCTTCATCATGCCCATTTTTGAACCGCCGGTCACCATTTTCATCATTTTGCGTGTCTGGTCGAACTGTTTCATCAGTCGGTTGACCTCCTGAATGTCGGTGCCTGAACCTTTGGCGATACGCATTTTTCTCGAATTGTTGAGAATCTCGGGGTTCGAACGTTCTTTGGGTGTCATGCTTTGAATGATGGCTTCGATTCCTTTGAAGGCATTGTCGTCGATATCAACGTCTTTGATGGCTTTGCCGACTCCGGGAATCATGGCGGCCAAATCTTTCAGATTACCCATCTTCTTGATTTGCTGTATCTGTTTGAGGAAGTCGTCGAAGTCGAACTGATTCTTCTGGATCTTCTTCTGAAGTCGCCTGGCTTCTTCCTCGTCATATTGTTCTTGTGCTCTTTCGACGAGCGAGATGATGTCGCCCATACCCAAGATGCGATCCGCCATTCGCGAGGGATGGAAAGCGTCGATGGCTTCCATCTTTTCGCCGGTGCCCACAAATTTGATGGGTTTTGTCACCACAGTGCGAATGGAGAGGGCTGCACCACCGCGGGTGTCGCCGTCCAACTTGGTGAGTACCACACCGTCGAAGTCGAGACGGTCGTTGAATTCTTTGGCCGTGTTGACGGCATCCTGGCCGGTCATGGAGTCGACAACGAAGAGCGTTTCGTCCGGGTTGAGCGAACGCTTGAGGGTTTCGATTTCGTTCATCATCTCCTCGTCGATGGCAAGACGGCCGGCAGTATCGACGATGACCACATCGTTACCTTTGGATTTGGCCTCGGCAAGGGCGTGTGCGGCGATGGCAACGACATCTTTGTTGCCTTCTTCCGTATAGACAGGAACGCCCACTTGCGAGCCGACAACCTTGAGCTGCTCGATGGCAGCCGGACGATATACGTCGCATGCCACGAGTATCGGGTTCTTCCGCTGCTTTGTTTTGAGCATGTTGGCGAGCTTGCCGCTGAAGGTGGTCTTGCCCGAACCTTGCAGACCCGACATCAGAATGATTGCCGGCCGGTTTTCCAATTTCAGTCCAACGGTTTCACCTCCCATCAGTTCGGCCAGCTCGTCGTGGACGAGTTTCACCATCAGTTGTCCCGGCTTGACGGAAGTCAGTACGTCCATACCCAGTGCCTTGTCTTTCACTTTGTCGGTAAATGTCTTGGCGACTTTGTAGTTGACGTCGGCATCCAACAAGGCCCGGCGGACATCTTTCAATGTTTCTGCTACGTTTATCTCGGTTATCTTGCCCTCTCCTTTTAAGAGTTTGAAGGAGCGTTCAAGTCTGTCACTTAGATTTTCAAACATTTTTCGATAGTTTCTGTTGTATCTTTCAATTCGCAGCTATTTGGTCTGCATACCGATATTATTTGCGCAAAGGTAAGAAAAAAAATGGAAATCGAAAGATGAAACACCATATTTTTTCGACTTTCAATTCCACACTTGTCGGGTGATGCTGCCAAAATGTTTGCATCGTCTAACTTCTTTGGCTGAAAGATTATAAAAATATTGCACATGAATCTATTACAAGTTTATAATCGCCTGTTGTGACTTCCATGTGCCTGTCATGGAGAAATGTGGTATTGATGCTTGCTGGCAATGATTTGAGGCACGTCGTCGCATACCCTGTCGTTTAATGTTCGTTATAGGCATTTCCTATAAATTCCCACTTGGTAATTCTTGTCTCTTTTCAATCAAAATTTTTGTTCGCTTTCGGTTTTTGCCTGTCGCAAACCGTGCGCATTTCCTTCATGCCATCCTGCCCGGATTCTTTTGTCTCTTGCGAGTTGCCTCCGATTGCTTCCTAATCGGTCATGAGAGCGTTTGTTTATACATCTCCTGTCGTTCATGTCACTTTCCGGCCGGTTTCGTCCGTCGGCCGACATCTTGCTGTCGGTTTGTTTTGGTGGCCCGCTACGCCTGCAACAAACCGACAAACCATCTGCCGACCATCAAACGAAACCGATTCGGAATCTAATGACCGATTTGGGTTTATTTCATCAGATCTATGTGTGTGTTACTGCTTCACGTCGTTTTTTTGCAAAACATTCGCTATCTTTGCCATGACGAATGTCGGTGATGCCGACCGGTTTACCCGAGAGTGCCGGTTTGCTTGGCAACAAAGAAACCGGCATTCTTCGAAAAGTGAAGACTGTTATCGTGTTGCCGTTTTGTCATAACCTCATACAATAACATTAAAATATATTTTTGTATCATGCAAATCAAGAAAGAATATTCAAATGGGGAGATCACCGTGGTGTGGAATCCCCGAAAATGTGTCCATGCCGGCTTGTGTGCCGGTCAGCTGCCGTCGGTGTTTCAACCCGGTGAAACGCCGTGGGTCAAAATGGATGGTGCTTCTTCGCAGTCGATTGTCGAACAGGTGCAACGGTGTCCTTCGGGTGCTTTGAGTATCAAAGAAATGCCCGTTGTCGATGTCAGGTGGTGCGGCGATGAGAAGAAAGGGCGGTTTACGCTCTTTGAAAACAGCGAACAGGCCGGTGAAATGACCTACACTTGGGCTGATGGCCACTTTTTTATCATCGACCATACGATGGTGGACAAGGCCTTTGCCGGCAAGGGTTATGGTGCCGTGCTGGTCAAGGCCGGTGTTGATTTTGCCCGCGATAAAGGTGTGAAGATCGTGCCGCTCTGCCCATTTGCCAAACGCGAATTTGGAAAACATTCCGAATATGAAGACGTTTTGTCCGACGGATGACCTGCCGAAGCTCATGGCGACCCGTTTCTTGGTGGTGCCATGAGTCGTTTTTTTTTTCCGGCGGGTATCATGAATCCATAAGGTCATGTCGCGAGATAGTCCGGCTGCCGTCCGCCGGTGATGTGTTGTGGCGGCTGTCATCCCGAATCGGTCGCGTGCGGCCGGTCGGCAGGCCGCATGATTGTCATGAAATATGAAGCATGAGGATAGGGCAGGTGATTCGGGATTGTTGGAATATTGTAAAATAAGTGACATTTTGTTTGTAGAATAGCCTGAAAAACTATATATTTGCAGATATCAGAGTAGAACCAAAACATTTTGCGCTATGGATAAGAATGATAAATTTGTTATTACGATTAACCGGCAGTTTGGAACGGGTGGTCACGAGATCGGCGTCGAAATTGCGCGTCGGCTGAATGTGAAAGTACTGGACAAGCAAATCCTCGACTCCGTGGCGAAGTGCAGGGGATTATCGGACGAAGCCATCGAAAGGCTCGAGATAAGGGACAAGTCATGGAAAGACGATTTCACGGCTTTCTATAGAAACTATATGAAAGCCCACGAGTATCATGTCGGTGATCGCGAATTGACTTCGCGTCGGTTGTTTGACGAGCAGGCGGACATCATCCGTTATATCGCCGAAGACGAGTCGTGTGTCATCATCGGTCGCTGTGCTTTCGATATTTTCCGGGATCATCCCAATGCCTTGAAAATCTTCGTTCATAGTCCGATGGATACGCGCGTGAAGCGCATCGTCGACCGTTACGGCGTGTCTTCGGCAGATGCCAAGGTGCTTATTGTCGACAATGACTACACCCGCGAGCTTTACACCAAGATGTTTACCGGCACGGAATGGTATGATGCCCGCAACTATGACTTGACGCTTGATGTGAGCAAGTTCGGTATCAATGGTGCCGTTGATTATATCATGGGGCTGGTTGAGTGACATTCGGGCATTCTTTTCAATCGTCATTGGCCGTTTTCGGTTTTCAGCCGGTACAAACTGTTGCGAATGTAAGGATGACGGATGGAAAGTGAACCTTGACGGGATCGGTCTTGACATCGGGTGACGGTCGGGTGTTTGTCCGACGATTGTTCCTGTTGCTGTGGAGAAAGTGTCTTCAGGCAGTGCTTTCCGAGTGGGGCATCTGTTGTTCTCTCTCTGCGATTGATGGCTTGTCGCAATTCAGGTGGCAAGCCGTTCTGTAGGCGGCCTGCCGGTCTTTTGTTTGGCGGTCTCGCTGATTCTCGGATGTTTTTTTCTGCTTTCTGTGTGCAGTTATATACCATAATAATATATATTACCCCCGGTCGGTTATGATTCCAGGTCGGTATCGTTTCATTGCCGGGCCGGTTGATTGTCGGTTTTCACGGTCGTGGCGGTTCATGACAAGACAAACCGACAGACAGGCTGCCGGCAAACGAACGGAATCGGACGGAAAGTGACATGAATGTCATGAAATGTAGAACCGGACGCTCTCATGGCAGATTGGGGATAAAAGTATCCTTTTCTGTGATATGGATGATGAATTCGAAAGACATATCTGCACGGTATCGGACGTATCTTCGTGAACGGTTTTGCCGAAGGGCAGGTTTCATGCGGCAAAAGGGCAGGGTTTGAGAGGCAAAAGGGCTGGTTTTGTTTTATAAAAGGACCTGTTTTGCTGTTGAAATGACAATTTACAGATTGTCAGACAGTTGCAGTTTTCTTGCCTGATGGTGTCTTTGTTCATGGCAGATTGGTACTTGTCCGGATGTTCCGGCGGCTTTGTCGGTGATTTTCCGTGGGGCGTATTCTTGCCTCTATCATCATTGTAGGCGATGAACCGGTCTGCTCCGTACTCGCATCTCGGCCGATTTGTGCGTGTAAAAACGAATAACCTCGTATCTTTTTTATAATTTTCGCCAATCAGATCGCTCTATTTTACTTTCCGCTTATTTGTATTTTGTCTAATACTTGATAATTATCAACTAATCGTTTTATTTGAGTTAATATAGTTAAAACTCTTGGATTTAATTTTCGAGAAGTTTTTTAAGACACCCTTTTTCGGCTATCTTTGCGGATATGAAGAAGAAAACGATTTGGACAATAGCCATCATCATGGGAGTTTCTTTCCTGGCTTTGCTCCTGCTTCAGCTGAAATACATTGACGAGATGGTAGACATGAAGAGGGAGCAATTCGATGAGTCTGTGAATCGTTCGCTTTATCAAGCCTCGCGAAATCTGGAACTTAACGAAACATTGCGTTATCTCGAGACCGATGTGAACAGGAAAAGCAAGCAGGCTTCTGCCACCCGAAAACAGAAAAACATCGACAGCCTTAAAGTCAATACCGGTTCGTCGAGTCACTACATTGGCAGTCTTCCGGAAGAACGGGCGGTCTATTCGTCGTTCGAGGCGAAGACACTTGCAACCCGGCCTGCCACGATGCCCAAGGCCATGATTGTCAGAAACGACAGGAATTCGATTTCCGAAACCAACAAGTCCATGCAGCAGATGGTACGCAATCGCTACGTTTATCAGAAGGCTTTGCTCGATGAGGTCATCATGAATATCCTTTATTCGGCTTCGGATAAATCACTTCGTGAACGCATCAACTTCAAATTGCTCGATCAGGATCTTAAAGCCGAACTCGTAAACAACGGCATCAACATTCCCTATCACTTCACCGTCACAACCCACGACGGCAGGGAAGTGTATCGCTGTCCCGACTATGAGGAGGTGGGCGATGCCTATACCTACAGCCAATTGCTGTTCCACAACGACCCGCCCAATAAGATGGGAGTGGTGCATATCCACTTCCCGGATATGAACAGGTATATCTTTTCTTCGGTCAGATTCATGATTCCGTCGATTATGTTCACGCTGATCCTCTTGGTGACCTTCATCTTTACCATCGTCGTCATCTTCCGTCAGAAGCGATATACCGAGATGAAAAACGACTTCATCAACAACATGACGCACGAACTGAAGACGCCTATTTCGAGCATTTCGCTGGCGGCTCAGATGCTCAACGACCAAAGTATATCGACCACACCCGAACGAATGAGGCATCTCGGTGGCGTTGTGCAAGACGAAGCCAAACGCTTGAGATTTCTGGTCGAAAAGGTTTTGCAGATGTCGATGTTCGACCGCAAGAAGGCCGTCTTTAAGCGAAAAGAGCTCGATCTGAACGAATTGCTCGAAAACGCCGCCCACTCTTTCAAGCTGAGAGTGGAACATACCGGAGGAAAAATTCAACTCGATATCGAGGCACTCTATTCAAAAATATACGTGGACGAGGTGCATTTCACCAATACCATCAACAATTTGATAGACAATGCCATCAAATACAAAAAGCCCGACATGCCCATCAATCTTATGATTCGTACATGGAATGACAAGGACAGGCTGATGTTTTCCATCGAAGACGATGGCATGGGCATCAAGAAAGAAAACCTCAAGAAAGTCTTTGAGAAGTTCTACAGGGTACATACGGGCAATGTTCACGATGTGAAAGGATTCGGCTTGGGACTCGCCTACGTCAAGAAAATCATTGATTTGCATGATGGTGAGATCAAGATCGAAAGCGAATGGGACAAGGGAACCCTCTTTACCATTTCGTTGCCGATGATCAAAGAAGAATAATAACAAAAGAGACAACAAGAATATTAACACTTTAAATAGTATGATTATGGACGAGAATTTGAAAATTTTATTGTGCGAAGACGACGAAAACCTCGGAATGTTGCTTCGTGAGTATCTGCAGGCCAAAGGCTATTCAGCTACATTATGCCCCGATGGCGAGGTTGGTTACAGAGAGTTTCTCAAGAGTTCCTACGACATTTGCGTACTCGATGTGATGATGCCCAAAAAGGATGGATTCACCTTGGCACAGGAAATCAGACAGTCCAATGCCGAAGTACCCATCATCTTCCTTACCGCCAAGCAGCTCAAGGAAGATATTCTGGAAGGCTTCAAGATTGGTGCCGACGACTATATCACCAAACCTTTCTCGATGGAAGAACTCGTTTTCCGTATCGAAGCCATCCTGCGTCGCGTGCGCGGCAAGAAAACCAAGGAAGCTACCATGTATAAAATCGGACGCTTCACTTTCGATACGCAAAAGCAACTGCTCACCATCGGTGACAAGCAAACCAAACTTACCACCAAGGAAAACGAACTCCTTGCATTGCTTTGCGCACATGCCAACGAGATTCTGCAACGCGATTTCGCCCTCAAGACCATCTGGATTGATGACAACTACTTCAATGCCCGCTCGATGGACGTGTATATCACCAAGCTCCGCAAGCATCTGAAGGACGACGATCAAATCGAAATCATCAACATTCACGGCAAGGGTTACAAACTCATTGCCCCCGAAGAAAACTGATCCGGGTGACATCTGTGGGATTCGGCTGTGTGGAAAAAGTTCCAAACACGCCATTGTCGGTTTTTTGAATCCAGCAGATCACGCATGAAAATAAAAGGCGAGAATGATGAACAGGCATCGTTCTCGTTTTTTTTTGTTTTGGTCTTTAAGTCTCTTCTTTAGGGATTCGGGTATCTTCTTCAGGGATTTATGTTTCTTTCTTCGGTCTTTCATGTTCTTTCTTCAGACATTCTTTCCGATGCCGGCTCATGTTCCGTTTTTTTTGTATGCGCAATTCGCGTTGCCGCCACATCACGATGATGGTGGAAGAGGGCAGTCTGCCTGAGGTGGGATGGAGCCGATGAATCTGTAAAAACTCTTTAATTGGAACGTATTTTTGCTTCGGATGCGTTAAATATTTCTTTGTCTGATAATTTTTCCGTTGGAAAATTTGTACGGTAAACATTTGCGTTTTATATTTGCAAAAGTTTCCGATAGAAAATAATATAAACCGTTTAACAAAAAGAATTTATGAAACGTATTTCCAAAAGTGTTATTTTATTGTTCGCGGCAGTTTTTGTTGTGACTTCTTGTTCGAAAGCGCAAGGAAACCGAGATAATACCAATCATGAAGTAGTAACCCCCAAAAAGGAAGGAAATAAAAAGATGAATGTAGTACATTTAACAACAGCTGAGTTTATGAAACGTGTGGCAGATGTCAGTACAAACGCCACCGAGTGGAAGTTTTTGGGCGACAAGCCTGCCATCGTCGATTTCTATGCGACATGGTGTGGGCCGTGTAAGCAGATGAGTCCCGTGCTGGAAGAGATTGCCAACGAGTATGAAGGACAAATTGATGTCTACAAAGTGGATGTCGATAAAGAGCCCGAACTCTCGCAGATCTTCGGTATTCGCTCGGTTCCGACCTTGCTTTTCGCTCCCAAAGATGGCAAACCGCAAATGATGTCAGGTGCTTTGGGTTATCAGGACTTCAAGAAAGTAATCGGCGACGTGTTCAAAAAATAAATTGACAAGGATGCAGGCTTTATGTCAGACCATGTCGACGGTTTCTTTTGTAGTGGGGAAATGTGTTCGATGGTGCGGGCATAAAGTCTGCATTTGTTTTGTATCCCATCGTCAGCCGGCCCTGTACGGAGAGTTTGACATTGAAGCGGCATCGGTCATTCCATCCCTTCGAATGCTGCCATCCGTTAGGTGTGTACGACGTTAAGTGCATGAAACGGTCATCAATTTGCACACCCTTTCTGCACTCTCTGTTGTTTTTGTTTAGTAATCAAGAAGGTATCGACGGTCGGTTTGTTGTCTAAAGGGTGGCGTCCGGTGTTGCAGTGACCTCAAATGACTAACCGATAACGAATGGGAAAAGTGGCATGAACGGCATCAACAGCCGCGCATGACGACGCGAAGAACATCCGTGTTAATACATCAATCATCATGAAGCATATCATCATTGGCGGCGTGGCCGGTGGAGCAACGGCAGCCGCACGTATCAGAAGAATAGACGAACAGGCCGAAATCATCCTTGTCGAGAAAGGCGATTACATCTCTTATGCCAACTGCGGCCTGCCTTATTACATCGGTGATGTCATCAAAGACCGTGACAAACTTTTCGTGCAAACTCCCGAATCGTTCGGCCGCAGGTTTGCCATCGATGTACGCAATCGTCAGGAAGTGACCGCCATCGACGTACAAAAGAAAAGTGTCACCATCAGAAAAAGAAACGGAAGCATATATGAAGAGTCGTTTGACAAGTTGTTGCTGTCGCCCGGCTCGATGCCTGTCAGACCACCCCTTCCGGGCATTGATAACGAAGGCATCTTCACGCTGCGCAATGTCGATGACACCGATAACATCAAAAAGTATCTGCAAACCCATCGGGTGAACGATGCCGTTGTGGTCGGTGGCGGTTTCATCGGACTTGAGATGGCGGAGAATCTGCACCATGCCGGTGCCCGCGTGTCGGTGGTCGAGATGGCCAATCAGGTGATGGCACCTGTCGATTTCACCATCGCCGCGCATGTCCATCGCCATCTCACGGACCGGGGAGTGGACTTGTACTTGGAGAAAGGTGTAGAACGATTCGAGAAGGCCGGCGGCCGGCTGCGTGTTTGTTTGGCCGGCGGTGAGGAAATCGTTGCCGATCTCGTGTTATTGTCTATCGGCGTGCGCCCGTCGACCGAACTTGCCACTGCTGCCGGTATCGCTTTGGGTGGCCGGGGCATCAAGGTCGACGAGTACTTGCAAACCTCGGTACCCGATATTTATGCCGTAGGCGATGTCGTCGAATACCCCCATCCGCTCACCGGAGAGCCTTGGCTCAACTATCTGGCCAACCCTGCCAATCGTCAGGGACGCATCGTTGCCGACAATATGGTCAGGGGCAACCACGTGAAATACGAAGGGGCTGTCGGCACTTCCATCGCCAAGGTCTTCGATCTCACCGTCGGTTCTACCGGACTGGCGGCCAAACGCCTCAAACAACTGCAGCTGCCTTACTGCAGTTCTACTACCATCAGCAGTTCCCATGCCGGCTATTATCCCGGTGCAACGCCGCTTGTCATCAAGCTCACGTTCCATCCCGAGAGCGGAAAGATATGGGGGGCGCAGTGTGTGGGACACGAAGGTGTAGACAAACGTATCGATCAGATTGCGCTGCTGATCAAGACCGGAGGTACCATTGATGACCTCATCCGGTTGGAACACACCTATGCACCTCCTTTCTCATCGGCCAAAGACCCCATCGCCATAGCCGGTTACACTGCCAAGAACGTACTTACCGGCGACATGCCCGTCATCACATGGCGTGAGCTTGCCGAAGGAAACTTTGCCGACAAGGTGTTGCTTGATGTGCGTACTGTCGAGGAACATGCCTTGGGAAGCATACCCGGAGCCGTCAATATTCCCCTCGATGACTTGCGCGAACGCATCGACGAACTGCCTAAAGACAAGGAAATCATCATTTTCTGCGCGGTCGGTCTGCGCGGTTATCTGGCTCTCCGCATCCTCCAAGGCAGAGGCTTCACCGGGTTGCGCAACCTTTCCGGAGGCTACAACACCTACCGTCTTGCCACCATGAAGCCTCAAAGACACACGCCGACAGCCGATGTGACGAACAGGCTGCAGCCTTTCCGTCCCGAACCCGGTACGCTGAAAATTGTCGATGCCTGCGGATTGCAGTGTCCCGGCCCCATCCTGCAACTCAAGAAAACCGTCGATGCCATGACCGAAGGCGAAGCCGTCAGAGTGGTGGCCACCGACCCCGGTTTCCCAAATGATGCTTCGGCATGGTGCCAAACCACCGGCAACCGATTGTTGTCGAGCCACACTGAAGACGGCCGATACGTTGTAACCATCGAAAAAGGTAAACGCCCAGTCGAGGATGCACACGCTGTTGCGGCCAAAAACAAAACCCTCATCATGTTCAGTGATGACCTCGACCGTGCCTTGGCAACCTTCGTCTTGGCCAACGGTGCCGCCGCCACGGGTCACAAGGTGTCGATTTTCTTCACCTTCTGGGGACTGAATGTCATCAAGAAAGAACACAAGCCGTCTGTCAGGAAAGACTTCTTCGGCAAGATGTTCGGCATGATGATGCCGTCGCATTCCAAGAAACTCAAGCTCTCGCAAATGAGTTTCATGGGTATGGGCGATCGCCTGATGCGCCACATCATGAAACAAAAGAATATCGATTCGCTCGAATCCTTACGCCAACAGGCTCTCGACAACGGGGTGGAGTTCATTGCCTGCCAAATGTCGATGGACATGATGGGCATCAAAAAGGAAGAACTCATCGACGGAGTCAATGTGGGGGGCGTGGCAACCTACATGAACCGTGCCGAGGATGCCAATGTAAACCTATTCATTTAATGGAGTATGGAAAAGACAAAGATCTGCAAAATCAGAGAAATATATCGTGCCATCACTGCACTCGAAAGCCTTTTCGAGAAGCAGTACGACCTCAACATCAACGAAGCCATGCTGCTCTGCCACCTCAAAGACCATGCCGACATCACCTCGGGGGAGATTGCCGAATCCCTACAGCTGACGTGTTCGAATGCCTCGAAGGTGATAGCATCGGTAGAAAAGAAAAAGCTGGTGCGTCGAAGACTGGACAAGAACGATAAGCGACAAATGCACTTCTCGCTCACGAAGATGGGAGAAGAACGTCTCGGCCGAATGAATTGCGATTCCATCGAACTGCCCGAACTCCTTCGTTCGATCACGGCCGAACAATAAATTCCGGACGGTCATCAGACCGCCGGTCCTGCCTTTCCTGCCGTTTATGGCACTTCCCGTCCGATTTCGTCCGCTTGCCGTCATCCGGAGAGCCGTTTTGTCTTGCCGTGGCGGCCATGTCTGCCGCAAGCCGACGTCCCGTCCGGTCTGTAATCCGCCGATACCGGTTTCGGCTCTGATGCCCCGTCGGGGAGCAGGCCTTTGGCGATGATGCCGGTACTTGAAGGGAGTAGTCCGTACTTCATGTCGGCATTGTATATCAACCGCTTATGAGTGGTCTTGTAAAAGGGCAGCTTTTGGCTTGTCATTCTTGCCCTTTTACAAGACAGTTCTTGCCCTTTTGCCTTCCGGAAGCTGCCCTTTTGCAGCATGAGCGGAACATGTCGGCACGATGCCGGTAGGAAACCGGAAGCAATCTTCAATCGTTCATCAGACCGTTTAACCCTGCATTTCATGGTTCCCGAGCCGCTTTCCTTCCGTTTTCGTCCGCTTGTTGCGGTATCCGAAGATCCGTTTTGTCTTGACATCGCCGGTCATGCCTTCACTCAAGCCGTCGCCAGTCGGATGAAATTGCTTGGAGTCGGATGAACAATTGGGATGAAGACATGTGAAAAACGTCGTGTATGGTCATGGAAAAGGGCTGCAACCAAATGTGGGCAGCCGGAATTTCCGACCGTCAGATGCCGTAAGCAAAGCTCAGCAACACCTCTCTCGGACGCAGCTTCTGCATGTAGTAGGCGTTTGTTGTCTCGGTGACGACTCGTCTTTCAAACTTATTCTTGCCGAAGATGTTGTTGAGCGCCAGGGCGATTTCTATTTTCTTCCTCGAATATCTCACCTTGAGATCCGAGAAGAATGTCGTCGATACGCTTTCGTTGTTGCTGTGATAGAGTTCGTTTCGTGTTTGTATCAGCCATTTCCCGAAGGTCAGTGAGGCTCTCAGCGAATGGTTGAAGTAAGTCAGCGTGGGGCTTGGCGTGCCGGTTCTATATTCGTTTTTCTGTTTGGTATAATTGAAATTCAATGCTGCGTCGACCGAAAGCCAAGCCACAGGGTCTACCGAACAGCTGAGAGATATGCCGCCGTTGTCGAGACGGATGGGTTGAAGTTCCTCGCCGTACAGCAGTTCGGTCTTCGTTGTTCCTTTTCGGGCGGAGAGCGTCACGCCGCTTTTCAGCCAGTCGAAGTTCTTGCTCAGCGAAGCATTGATCGAGAAACTCTTGTTGAAGGTGAACCGGTCGGTGGGTTCGCTTTGGTAAAAAAAGAACTCGGGGTTTATCGCGCTGCGGTATAAAATATTATTGTCCGACCGGCTGAAATATGCCTGCATCCGTGCAAACAGCTTGTGAAAGATGTCTTTGTATTCGACGCTTCCGTTCAGTGTCTGATACTTCTGATAGACAGGCTTGCCGTATCCTCTTCGCATGACGATGTAGTCGGAGAAGAAAGGCATCATGCTTGTCATCCTGATATCCGAAGGAGTCCAGCTCAGATTGTAGAAAGTCATGAACGTCCATCGGTTAAACGGGGTGAAGCGCAGGGAGATTCCGGGTTCTGCCTTCAGCTTTGTCTGCTGCTTGCCGTTAAACGACTGATAGCGCAAGTTCAGCGGGATGAAAGCCGAGATATTCAAAGCGGGGGTAAAATAGGTGACGGAAGGCTCGACAGTCAACTTCTGTTCGGTAAACGAGTCTTCGTCATTGACCATGAAATTATTGACCTGCAGCTTTTGACTCTTGCCCTCTGTTTCTATCCGGTAGCAGACATCAAGACCCCATAAAGGATGCCGGAAGTTGGTCGAAGCACCCCACATCACTGTCCTGAGGTTGAGCTCTTCGACACTTCCGTTGGAAATCAGGAGGGTGCCCGGCAGGTAGTTGTAGGAGAAATAGGCATCCAGTTCGAACGATTTTTTGTTGTTGATGTTCTTGATGAGGCGTAGCTTGTCGGTGAGGTATCGTTGTCTCGGTTTCACTTTCTCGGCTTTCGTCGTGCCGTTCAAGAGCGTGTGACTCATGCTTCGGTCGAAGTCCATATAGCCGTTCAGGGTGTTGTTGAGATAGAGTTTGTCGTTGTTGTATCTGAACAGCAGCTCTCCCGTGTATTCGGAATTGTAGCGTCGGGCATCCCTCTGTTGGGCTATCACCGAGTCGCCGATGAGGCTCGTATAGACGGTATGGCTGTAACTTTCCGCCGTTGTCTTGTCGAACTGTGTCGAAACCTGTGTCCTCAACTCGCAGTCGTCGTTCAGTTTGAAGAGCCAGTTGTTGGCCAGCAGATGGGTATTGTTGAACAAGGTGCGGTTGTCGTCGAGCGAACTGCCTCCCAAAGAGATGTCCGACAACAAGGAATACTCCGTCCTTACTTGTCCTTCGAAGATGGAATGGGTTGTCATCTCGTGTCGGATGTCCTTGCCCGTGTTGTTGAATTTATACATCGACAAGCTCTGTTTCTTCTTGGAAAACAGCATGCCGAGCAGCCTGATGTCGAACAGGGCCTTGGCATCATCCTGCAAGGTGATGCCCGATCCCGC
This sequence comes from Prevotella sp., assembly GCA_022781445.1. Classification (GTDB taxonomy): domain Bacteria; phylum Bacteroidota; class Bacteroidia; order Bacteroidales; family Bacteroidaceae; genus Prevotella. The sequence goes on along the minus strand of JALETQ010000017.1, from coordinate 107,836 downwards.
CTCAAACAAAGTCTGCCACACGTTCTTTGCATCTTCTTTCAAGACGATGTTGAGAGCCGCGTTCTCGCTGAAGTCCACGTTCTTGAGGGTCTTGATGGGCTGATGATTTTCAAAAACCTGCACCTTTCTCACCTTGTCGGGCGTGAGGTTCTCGCTGATCATCGAGTACTTTCCGCCCATCATGTCCATTCCTTCCACATAAAACTTGTTGATGGCTTTGCCTTGATAGAGGATGGTTCCGTCTTTTTTGACTTCCATTCCTGCCATCCTTGCTATCACGTCGGCGATGGAACGGTCTTGTTCTTTCTTGAACGAACTCACCAGATAGTCGATGGTGTCGCCCCGTTGTTTGATGGCTCTGGCCTGCACTTTCACTTCTTTGATCATCGTCACGCCCGGGTTCATCACGACCACTTGATTGTTCTTGAAGTCCGAAACGGCGGTGGTGTCGGCGGCATATCCCACCGAACTGAACTTGATCTTGGCGGCTTCTTTCCCTTCGGGGACGTCCACGCTGAAGGCACCGTTGTCTTTCGTGATGGTGTAAGACAAGATGAGATTCTTCTTGTCGAGCAAAACCACAGATACTCGCGCCAGCTTGTTGCCTTCGGTATCTTTCACGATGCCGTTGAAGTGCTGGGCTTCTGCCGTCAACGTGCCCAGCAACAACCCTATGAGCATGGAGATGATGTGTTTCATGGGGTCATTTTTCCTCTGCCGCATCGTAGTCTTCGATGTAGATGATTTTCGCCAGTTCCTCGGGTTTGTTCCGGATATCGGTTTTTCTTTGAATATCATCCTCTTCTCCGCTTTGTCCGGAATTCCTCATCCGGATATAGCCGATGGGGTTACTTTTGATTTCTTTGAGCGTCTTGAAGTACTCTTGCGGTGTGCATTCCTGATACTTGAATCGGGAATTTGATTTCGCGTTGCAATGGTCGATGTGCTGGATGCCTGCACATTCGAAGTCGAAATAATGGTCGGTGTCTTCGGCTTTCAGGATGAGTCCCGGCAGTCCGCAGAACTTCCACGGCCCGTCTGAGACGGGAATGTCGGGCGTGAACCACACGTTCCATGTGCGTCCTCTGAATCGGGTGGTGGCCTGTTGGCACGGATAGCCGGCGATGGTCGAGTCCCTGTTCAGAATTTTCCATTTGAAATCGGGTAGTTCTTCGACATATTTAAAGGCGTCAATGTCTATAACCAGACCGGTGAGAAAGTTTCTCCGGGGCTCTCCTTTGTGAATCCTATATAATTGTCCCGTGGCATAAGGCTGACTCAATTTTGCTCTCAGGCTGATATCGAAGTTCCCTCTCCGGTTCAAACTGTCTTCAACTTCTCTTGTTCGCCAATCATAATAGCTGTAAAAGTAGGATATGCTGTCGGTTATTTCAAGGTATTGCAGGTCGTATTTAGGTTTAATATTCTTACGAGTGTTGTATTTGGTATTATAAACGATGCGGAGATACTTCCCCTGCGGCTGTTGGGCATGGGCAGCAAGGCTTATCATCAAAAGACAGACGAATGTCAGACAGATTGATTTGAATGGTTTCATGTTGTCGTATTGAAATAACTGTCGGTAATTAATTGGATACTATTGGTTCTTAAAGTGTCACAATTTGAAAACTCCAAATGATTTGTTGTAGTGAATGAAGTAGTTGAATAAAAACAACATTACCAACCCTGTTTTTATAATTTAGCAAGGTTGGTAATATCGTCTACTATTTATTTGGTACAGTAACAGCCTCTCCTTTGTCGTTGACCCAATACGTTATAACAACTCCTTCACGAGTTACTGCTTCATAAAGTATATGCTCTACTCCGTCAACAGTAATTAAGCCTACTTTCTTTACATCAAACAAATGACCTTGTTCAAAATATCTCGGATCAATTTTTCCGGATCCGTTTGCATATGTTGTTAACGGCATCAAAGAGTAAAAACTTAATGCCAACCCTACTACTAAAATAAATTTATTCATGTTGCGTAAATTGATTTACGTTGTTGACAAATTATGTTTATTAGTCCTGCAAATATAAAAGTTTTTGTTCATGCAGCAAATTTTTTTTGTATATTTCTGTATCTGTAAGCAAATCATAAATCTCTCTTGCCAATTGACTGATTCTTTGTTATGAGAAGCATTTGCAATTATCATCGTTGCCATATATAATATATCCCAATCCGTTCATACAACTCCCGAGCCATGTCCTCCCCGGGAATATCTGCTTACCCGTCATGGGTCGTATATCCGTATGTCTGATTCCGATTGTTGTGCTTATCCCCCTGTCGGCTGTCAGTCCGGTATTTTGGCTTTCATGTCGTTTTCGAGGCTTTCCGACTGTATATTGTCCGTTTTCCTTCATCCGGAGAGCCGTTTTGTCTTGCCGTGGCCGGCCATGCCTTCCGCAAGCCGACACCCCATCCGGCCGGTAATCTGCCGATACCGGTTTCGGCTCTGATGACCCTTCGGGAGCAGGCCTCCGGCGATGATGTCGCTACAGAAGCGGTTCTTTCATGCTTCTTTGAAGGGAGTAGTCCGTACTTCTTGTCGGCATTGTATATCAATCGTTTATGAGTGGTCTTGTAAAAGGGCAGCTTTTGGATTGTCATTCTTGCCCTTTTATAAGACAGTTCTTGCCCTTTTGCCTTCCGGAAGCTGCCCTTTTGCAGCATGAGCGGAACATGTCGGCACGATGCCGGTAGGAAACCGGAAGCAATCTTCAATCGTTCATCAGACCGTTTAACCCTGCATTCCATGGTTCCCGAGCCGCTTTCCTTCCGACGAAAAGAATCTGCCGGCAACGGATTGTGAGCCGTCGTCAAGCATCAGGAAAGACGGTAATCGCGCATTTGCACATGCCAATAATTCTTAAATAATCGAGGAATGATGAGCTTTATCACTTATTGTTCATTATCTTTGCACGGAGAAAACTTACAATGTCTTTTGGGTTTTCTGTCCATTCAGATACAATCAACAAAAAAAGAAATAGGTATGAAGAAAAACTTTATCATGGTTGTGGCGATTGTTTTGACGCTGCTGCCTGTGTCATGCGGCAAAAAAGGAGGCATGAACTTCGGCGATAACGAGTATCCGGTGAAGACTATCGGGATGCAAACCGCCAAGACCGAGACTTCTTATCCTGCTACCATAAAAGGTGTTCAGGATGTGGAGATACGTCCGAAGATATCGGGATTTCTCACCAAAGTGTGCGTGCAGGAAGGTCAGAATGTGCAGGCCGGCCAGTTGTTGTTCGTCATCGACAATGCCACCTATCAGGCACAGGTGCGTCAGGCACAAGCGGCTGTCAGCACAGCCTCTGCACAAGTGAACACCACCAAATTGACTTACGACAACAGTGTTCAACTTCATAAAAACAATGTCATCGGTACTTATGAACTGCAAACGGCACGCAACTCCTACGACGCTGCCAAAGCTGCGCTGGCACAGGCACAGGCCGCTCTGGCAGCAGCCCGCGAAACGCTGTCGTTCTGCTATGTGAAGAGTCCGACGAACGGTGTCGTTGGCAGCCTGCCCTTCAAGGAAGGAGCGTTGGTGAGTGCAACGAGCCAGATGCCGTTGACGACGGTGTCGAACATCAACACGGTTGAAGTGTACTTCTCGCTGACCGAGAAAGATCTGCTCGAGATGACCAAGGCTGCCGGCAGCATGAGCAATGCGATAGCCCGATTCCCCGAAGTGTATCTCCAACTGTCGGACGGAACACGCTTCAATCAGGCCGGACACGTATCGAAAATCAGCGGTGTGATCGATCCCAACACCGGTTCGGTGTCGATGATTGCACGCTTTCCCAATCCTCAACATCTGTTGAAGAGCGGATCGTCGGGTTCGATTGTGGTGCCGCGCAACAACGGCAACGCCATCATCGTGGCACAAAATTCGACTGTGGAGGTGCAGGATAAGATCTTCGTTTATGTGCTGGGCAAAGACAACAAGGTGAAATACACCGAGGTCAAGGTGGCTCCGGAGAACGACGGCCTGAACTATATCATCACCGAAGGATTGAAGCCCGGTGACAAAATCGTGACCAACGGACTGACCAAGCTCAATGACGGCATGGAAATCAAGCCTATCACCGAAGCGCAGTATGCCAAGAAAATCAGCGATGCCACCAAGCTCGGTGAGAAACAGAGCAGTGCCGGCGGCTTCGTGGAGGCCATGAAAGGCGACAAGAAATAAGCCATCAACCGGTCGACGCAGGCTCCCTTCGACACGAACGGTCGAGGATGAAGCCGCCGGCATCATACAAACGATATAATAACTCAGACAATGACATTCTCCAATTTTATAAAACGGCCTGTTCTTTCGACCGTTATCTCTATCCTGATCGTGATATTGGGTATCATCGGACTGGTTTCCCTGCCCGTTGAACAATATCCCGACATCGCTCCGCCCACCATCTCGGTGCAGGCTTTTTACTCGGGTGCCGATGCCGAAACCGTGAAAAATGCGGTGGTGGCTCCTTTGGAAGAGAGCATCAACGGTGTGGAAGGAATGAATTACATTCAGTCGCAAACCAACAATGCGGGTATGGCGCAAATCACGGTTTACTTCAAACAGGGAACCGATCCCGACATGGCCGCCGTCAATGTGCAAAACCGTGTGACGCAGGCTCAAAGCCAATTGCCTGCCGAAGTGACCCGTGTGGGTGTGACGGTGACCAAGCGACAGTCGTCGCAGGTACTCATGTACTCGCTCACCTCGAAGGGAGGACGATATGATGCGCAGTTCCTGACGAACTACAACAACATCAACATCATGCCGGCCCTGAAACGTGTGCAGGGTGTCGGCGATGTAAACAGTTTCAGTACCAGTATTTATACCATGCGTATATGGCTCAAGCCCGAAGTGATGAAGCAGTATGGCTTGATGCCGAGCGACATTACGGCGGTACTTGCCGAACAAAATATCGAGGCTGCGCCCGGTTCGTTCGGCGAACAGTCGAATGTTGCCTACGAATACTCCATGCGTTACAAAGGAAGGCTGAAGAGTGCCGAGGAATTCGGCAACATCATCATCTCCAGCGGACAGGGAGGTCAGACACTTCTGCTCAAGGACGTGGCAAAGATCGAGCTGGGTGAACAGTCGTATGCTGTGGCGATGCGCAACAACAACCTGCCTTCGGTCATGGGTATGGTGCAGCAGGTGGCCGGATCCAACGCCAACGAAATTGCCCAAAACGCCAAGAAGGTGCTGGAAGAGGCTTCCAGAAACTTTCCGCCGGGCATGGAATACAAGATCAACTACGACGTGACCGACTTCCTGTATGCGTCGATCGAGGAGGTGATCTTCACGTTGTTCATCACTTTGGTGCTGGTTTTCTTCGTGGTTTACATCTTCCTGCAGGACTTCCGTTCGACGCTCATCCCGATGATTGCCGTTCCGGTGTCGCTCGTCGGTACGTTCTTCTTCCTCAATGTGTTCGGATTCTCCATCAACCTGCTCACGCTGTCGGCTTTGCTGCTCGCCATCGCGATTGTGGTCGATGATGCCATCGTGGTCGTCGAGGCTGTTCATGCCAAGCTCGATCTGGGTTATAAGAGTTCGCTGCGGGCAAGCATCGACGCGATGAACGAGATTTCGGGTGCCATCATCTCCATCACGCTCGTCATGGCCTCGGTTTTCATACCGGTGTCGTTCCTCGGTGGAACGTCGGGTACGTTCTATCGTGAGTTCGGCGTGACGATGGCCATTTCCATTTTCATATCGGCTGTCAACGCCTTGACACTGTCGCCCGCCCTTTGTGCCATCTTCCTCAAACCCAAAGACGAACACGGCAATGCCCGGAAGATGAGCGGCATTGCGCGATTCCACACTGCCTTCAACACCGCTTTCGACAAAACCATCAATAAATATAAGGGTGGCGTGCGTCATTTCATCAATAAGCCCGTTCTCACGGGTGCGCTGGTGGTGGTGGGTATCGCCCTCCTCGTTGTCACGATGAAGACCACCCGCACGGGTTTGGTGCCCGATGAAGATACGGGCGTGCTGTTCTGTACCATTTCGATGCCCCCTGCCACCAGTGCCGAGCGCACGCAGAAGGTCATCAACCAAGTGGACTCCATGCTCGCGGCCAATCCCGCCATTCAGTCGCGCGAGCAAATCAAGGGTTATAACTTTATCGCCGGACAGGGTTCGGATCAGGCAACCTTCATCATCAAGCTCAAACCCTTCTCCGAACGTTCAAACGGTTTCTTCCACAAGGTGGCCGGTTTGTGGGAAGGCGACGGCATCATGCGCTTCTTCGTCGACCCGATGTCGAACATGTCTGTGTTGGGCATGATCTACAAACAGACCGCCAATATCAAAGATGCGCAGGTCCTCGCCTTTGCACCGCCGATGATCATGGGTTACTCGCTCACCAATTCGATTACCCTGTCGATGGAAGACCGTACCGGTGGCGACATCAACAAGTTCTTCAACATCACCCAAGACTATCTCCGGAAGCTCAATGAGCGTCCCGAAATTCAGACAGCGCAGACTTCTTGGAATCCCAACTATCCGCAATACATGGTCGGTGTCGATGTCGCCAAGTGCAAGCAATCGGGCATTTCGCCCGCTACCGTACTCACGACGTTGCAGGGTTATTACGGAGGATTGTATGCATCAAACTTCAATGCCTACGACAAACTGTTCCGCGTGATGATCCAGGCCGACCCGGCGAGCCGCATGTCGCCCGACGGATTGAAGAACATCTATGTCAGAACACCCAACGGCATGGCACCCATCACCGAGTATTGCTCGCTCGAACGTGTGTACGGGCCGTCGAACATCAACCGCTTCAACCTCTTTACGAGTATCAGCGTGAACGTCAGTCCTGCCGACGGCTACTCTTCGGGTGAAGCCATGAAGGCCATTTCGGAGGTGGCCGACGAGGTGTTGCCTGCCGGTTATACCTACGAATATTCGGGATTGACCCGTTCGGAAGCCGAGTCGAGCAATGCCACGGCGTTGATCTTCGTGCTGTGTATCATCTTCATTTATCTCATTCTGAGTGCCCAGTACGAAAGCTACCTGTTGCCTCTCTCGGTCATTCTGTCCGTTCCTTTCGGCTTGGCAGGTGCCTTCCTGTTCACACAGATGTTCGGTCACCAGAACGATATTTACATGCAGATTTCGCTCATCATGCTGATCGGTCTGCTGGCGAAGAACGCCATCCTGATTGTTCAGTTCGCTCTCGAACGCCGTTCCACCGGCATGGCAATCACATGGGCGGCCATTCTTGGTGCCGGTGCCCGTCTGCGACCCATCCTGATGACCTCGTTTGCCATGATTATCGGCCTGTTGCCGATGATGTTTGCCTCGGGCGTCGGCAAAAACGGCAACAGTACGCTCGGTGCTGCCGCCATCGGAGGTATGTTAATCGGAACATTGTGCCAGATATTCGTCGTCCCGGCACTATTCGTGGCCTTCCAGTCACTGCAGGAACGATTCAAGCCGCTCGCCTTCGACGACGAAAATACCGATGTGGCTGACGAAATGGAACAATTCACCCAATGCCCCGACATGAAAGCGGGTGTGCAACAAAAGGAGGAACAATGACAATGAAACTGAAAAATATGGGGCTCGTGGCACTCGCGGGCCTGATGATGACCGGCTGTAAGAGCCTCTACGGCACTTACGAGCGTCCGGAAGTAAATACCCAAGGGCTGATGCGCGATGTCAGTGAGCCAGTCGATTCGGTCAACGTGAACGATTCGGGTTTCGGAAACCTGCCTTGGCGCAGCGTATTCACCGATGCACACCTCGTGGAACACATCGAGACCGCGCTCGGCAACAATGTCGATCTGCTCAATGCCGCCCTCAACGTACAGATGGCCGAGGCACAACTCAAGGCAGCCAAGCTGGCCTTCCTGCCCCAGTTCACCTTCACCCCGCAGGGCACCATCGCCTCGTGGGACGGCGGCAAGGCAACGCAGACCTACCAGCTGCCTGTCAATGCCTCGTGGAACGTCGACCTCTTTGGCAGCCTGCTGTCGCAAAAACGCGGGTCGCAGGTGGCTCTGCTGGCAACGAAGGATTATCAGACGGTGGTGAAGACCAACGTCATCGCCTCTGTGGCCAACATGTATTACACGCTCTTGATGCTCGACAAGCAACAGGAGATACTCGAGGACATGAGCAGACTCACCAAAGACACATGGGAAACCATGAAGCTGCAGATGGAGTTCGGCCGCGCCCGTGCCACCGGTGTGCAGACGGCTGAGTCCAATTACTACTCGGTACAGACCCAGATGGTAGACATGAAACGGCAAATCAGGGAAACCGAAAATGCACTCTCGCTCCTGCTGGGGCAGCCGGCGCAATCCATCGCCCGCGGTAAGCTCGAAGAACAGCATCTGCCCTCGTCGTTCTCGACGGGAGTGGGTATCGCCCTGCTGGCCAACCGCGCCGACGTGCATGCTGCCGAAATGAAGCTTGCACAGTGCTTCTACGGTGTAGAGACCGCCCGCTCGCGCTTCTATCCCAACCTCAACATCAGTGCTTCTGGCATCTTCACCAACAGTGCCGGCGGTGCAGTGGTCAATCCCGGCAAGTGGCTCCTCTCGGCAGTGGGAAGCCTTGTGCAGCCCATCTTCATGAAAGGACAGCTCGTTGCCGGACTGAAAGTGGCCGAAGCCCAGTATCAACAGGCTTACAACACATGGCAGAACGCCATTTTGAAAGCCGGAAACGAGGTGAGCAACGCCCTTGTCCTCTACAACTCGTCGGACGAGAAGAGCAAGCTCGAAGATGCGCAGATAGCCATCTTGGAAAAGAATGTCGATGACACCCGCATGCTTTTCAACAGCTCGGGCAGCACCTACCTTGAGATCATCACCGCCCAACAGAGCCTGCTCAACGTGAAATTGTCGAAGATCACCGACGACTTCAGGAAGATGCAAGCCGTCGTAAACCTGTATCAGGCACTCGGAGGAGGTGCCAACTAAGCATGTCGAACCTCAAAATGAAGACAAAATGAACGATATAAGCCCCAGAGCCGAGGTGTCGCCAAAGGCAGTCATCGGCGACAATTGCAAGATTTATCCTTTCGTATATATCGAAGACGATGTGGTCATCGGCGACAACTGCATCATTTACCCCTATGTGAGCATCCTCAACGGAACGCGGATGGGGTCGGGAAACCAAGTATTCCAATACACCGCACTGGCTTCTCTGCCGCAGGACTATGAGTTTGCGGGCGAAGAGTCGTTGCTGACCATCGGCGACAACAACATCATCCGCGAGAACGTGGTCATCAACCGTGCCACCCATGCCGACGGAAAGACCGTTGTGGGAAACAACAACGTACTGATGGAAGGCTCGCACATCTCCCACGACTCGACGTTGGGCGACTGCAGCGTACTCGGTTACAGCGTGAAAATTGCCGGAAACTGTACCGTCGGCAGCCACACCATCTTCTCTTCGGGTGTTATTCAGCATCGCGGCTCGAATGTGGGCGATGCCGTCATGATTCAGTCGGGAACATCGTTCGGACGGAATGTACCGCCTTATGTCGTGGTTTCTCCCGAAGGCACTTACAACGGTGTCAATGCGGTGATGTGCCGCAAGCTGGGATTCAGCGACAAAGTCATCAAGCACATCGCCAATGCCTACCGGCTGGTGTTTCACAGCCAGACGAGTCTGTTCGATGCCATCATCCAAATCAGGGAACAAGTGCCCGACAGCGAAGAGATCCGTTCGGTCATTGCCTTCCTTGAGTCGTCGTCGAAAGGCCTGATCGGAAAACAATAAACCTCACCCGATTCGTTACGGCACTTATGGCCGATAACGGATAGGGGCTGAAGCCAAGCGGCCCGTTGCGCAACTCTCTGTTGCCGACGGGCCGCTTGGCTTCTTTTATCCCAAATCGGTCGGACGCAATTACTTGGATTTGTCCATACCGTCATGCTTACTTGCTGCTTTAGTCCGCTTGCCGTCATCTGTGCTGCCATTGCCTTTCGCCGTAGCCCGCTACGCCTTCGTGGTAATGTCAGCACATCTGCTCGACAATCGGACAAAATCAGCCAAGGACGCTAATGACCGATTTGGGCTTGTGTGAAGTCTTCACCGTTGGACTTGTGATGCCCTCCGGTATCGTATTGATTGTCGTTTCATTGACGGTGAAACGGATTACATCCAGATAAATCGGCCGTCAGGCAGCGCGCCTGTCAGGCAACGACTGGCATATTGTCATGCTGATCGGTAGGGATTGAATGAACGGAACAGGTACACTATCGAATTCCCAACCCGTTGAAAAATATTTCTCAACCCGTTGGGAAATATTTTTCAACGGGTTGGGAATTCGGTCAAGATACCGAAACGTCGATGAAGAGGTGTAGTGAAACGATGATAAAGATGTACCCGATGCCCGTTGAAACCCTTGACCTGACCCGGTACGGTCATGAGGCTATGGGACGGTACCGTCTGGTTGTCGTTCGGATTGATGGATGGCCTGTTGCCGGTGCAGCGGACTGCGGCAAGACAAAACGGCAGGCAAGATGCCGGCAAGTGAACCGTGCCGGCCGGAAAATGTCATGTTTGGGAATGGAATGAAGCATCGGATGCTCCTGTGGCCGATGGGGGTAAACGCTCCGACTTCTTTTTCCCCTACTTCTTCTGAGATCGGTTGCCGGAGTATTGTTTCGGGATAATAATGATGGAAGTAAGCCTGCCATACTGAAAAAAGTTGTACCTTTGCGGGCAGAATGCAGTGTCTCGGCTCTGCCGCCGGCAGCCAAAGGGCTGCGGGAGGAAAGTCCGGGCAGCACAGGGTACTCCGCTTCCGAAAATAGAAGCTATTGGCGACAGTAGGGTAAGGCAGAAGAAAATAACCGCCTGCGTTTCGTCTTCCATTCGTGCCTGCCTGCAACCGTTCGCGGTTGAGGGCGTGTCGGAGGGCAATACGGAGGTAAGGGTGAGAAGGTGGTGTAAGAGACCACCGGCGGATGGGTGATCATCCGGCCGTGCCAACCGGAGGCTGCAAGTTCGCGTATACCACCGTTTGAGGGCTGCCCGTCCGAATGTCTCCGGGCATACGGTGGAGGGTGGAATGCTCAAGGCGCAGGGTGACTTGCGCATTAGATGAATGGCAGGCGTCGCTGTTGTCGAGAGGCATCAGCGAAACAGAACCCGGCTTACAGAGACACTGCTTTCTTTTTTTCTTTCTCCGCATCCCGGGCTTCTCTTTTTTTTACCCAAACCGGTCATGAGATACCTGCTGGAAAGTGACGTGAACGACAGGAAATGTATTAACAAACGCTCTCATGACCGATCTGGGTTTCATCATTCAGAAGCCGAAGATGAATCGCAAGGAATAAAACAGTTCGACAACCACGATGAAATAGATGATGAAAGGACTGCAGTCGGCGAGCCCTTTCTTCATGGCTTCAAACATTTCGGATACCTTCCGCATGGTGCGGCTGAAGATGCCGAAGGTGATGGAGAAGGCACTCACGGCCATTGCCAGCAGCGGAACGACGCTGCGGCTGAAACTGCTGGGGAAAACCTGTCCCGTGACGCTCAACATCGGGCCGGAGGGCAGGGCAAGGAGAAGTGTCAGGATGATGACAGACACCACCGCTTCGGCTGCAACCACCTTGAGGGCGAAGTTGTGCAGGTAGGCCAACTTGCCGCCGTGGCGTTTGCGGGAAAGGGCTTCCGAAAGTCCGCTCCCGGTATACAGCCCGTAGGCCATCGACAGCAGAAGCAGCCAGATGAGGAAGGGCGACTGCAGGTTGGACGTGAAGTAACCCAAGAAGCGACGGATGCCCTCGTCGGACAACAGAGAATTGGTTGCCAACTCCGGGAAAAGGGCCGTCACGAGCCATGATGCCGGAAAGAGCAACAGCTGGAATAAGAGCATTGCGAGCAGGATGCGTCCGGGAAGTTCCTTTTTCTTGTCTTGCTTGTTATCTTTCATCTCGATATGGGTTGCGTCGATGGTGCGCACGATGTCGCCGCTGTGGCGGGGATGTGGCCCGTCGGTCGGTGTGGTGAAAAGATGCCGGCAGGGGTCAGTCGTGCAGTCCCTGCTTCATTCTTCATCGGGCACGAGATTGTCGATGTCGATGATTCGCAGTTCGATGGCTCTCACGACGAGCCTCGTGGCGTTGATGCCCGCTCCGCCGTTTCCGTTGGGAAACAGTTTCTGAACCAGCTCGTTCTGCCGTTTCTCCAGACTCTTGACCCCGAAAGGCATGCCGCGCAGGTTGGTGATCTGCTCCTTGGTGTAGCCCAAGGCGAGGTGGCGCAGGAATCGCTCGTCGTATTCGTCGATCTCGTAGTCCACGAGGGCTTCCTGTTTGAGGAGGCTGTTGCCGACGAGCGTCTTGAAACGACTCACGATCTTCTCCAGAATGGGTTGGTTGAACACCATCCGCTTGCCCACCATCACGCTTGCCACGTCGTTGCGGGTGAGCATTTCTCCGCTCTTGAGGATGATGCCGTCGCATCCGGCATCCAGTACGTCGACCCACAATTTTTCATTGAGAATCTCTCCGGTGAATATCAACACCTTGATGGCAGGGTACATCTCCTTGGTTTGTCGGCATAGTTCCACACCGATGGTGGTGGAGCCTCCCAGCCCGAGATCCAGCAAAACGAGGTCGGGCAACTCCTTTTTCATCAGCTTCCGGTAGGCGGCTTCGCTGTCGGCGGTGCCGATGATGACGGCTTCGGGAATGTCGTGACGCAGGATTCCTTCGGTTCCCTTCAACTCCAAGGGTACGTCTTCGACGATGATAACTTTGAAACTTTCCATGGTTTATTCAGGTATTTCTCGATGATTGTATACGGGCAGGGTGATGATCACGACAACACCGCCCCCGGCAAGCGGTTCGGCCACGATGCCGCAGCCCCGCGCATTGGACAGTTCGCCGATGTCTCTCACGATCTGCCGGCAGATGATATAGGGCAGGTTGTCGGTGTTGCCTGGCGTGAACAGCTGCATGCACTCGCCGGCGGATAACCGGAGGCCGTCAAAATGTATGCGGCACTCGATGTAACGACGGTCTTTCGGTGACACCGTGACAGCGGCCTTCGGCGTATGTCCGTGCTTGTGAAGCAGGTCATAGAGATGGGTCAGTGTCACGGGAGGTGCCGGAATGGTGATATCCGGATTCACGTTCTCGAAAGTGGCGACATACTTGTTGCCGACCACCTCGGCGAGTTGCACGGGTCGAACCTCCATCCTGATGCCTTCGAGCTGACGGCGTGCCTGAAGGCCGAGCAGCGAATAGAGTTCCTTATAGTAGACCGCCACTTCCCTAATCTCCTCGAAATCGTATTTGCCGTCGGCGAGCATCTGCCTGATACGTGCCGGATAGTACATCGTTTCGTGCTTGAGCGTGCTCAGGCAGTTGTCCAAAACGCTGTTGGACACATAGAGCTTTTCGTTTTCATGTTTCACGCGTCGCAGTTCGTCTTTTGCCAATTCGGTATCGGTTTCCATTTTCATGGTCGATCGGACGGAACGATGCAGGGCTGCTATGATGCGCTGCACGACGTTGCGCAGTTCCGTCGGGAAACGCTCGTCCGTCATGGAGCCGATGGTGTCGAGCTTCTCTTGTGCCGACTTGGGCGAAAGCAAAAGGTCGTTGATGCGGCCCACCTGTTCGTAGCAGAAGCGGTAATAGACCTTGTGGCGGTAGTACAGCAGGTAGTAGGCTGGGAAAATGGCAAACAGGATGAGGGCAAGAATCACGATGGCGACGTTCTTGTTGGCTTCCGACCGCTGCATGATCTGCACGTAACGGCCCAACGTGTTGTCGGCAGACATCTCCTTGTAGAGCTGCGTATAAACCTTGTTGTGGTAGCGATAGGCATCCCATCGGTGCAGGGCCAGTGCTGCCACGGCACTCTCGTTGCGTATGTCGAGGATGGCATCGTACTCCATCTTCAGGTGTTTGTGGAACCATTTGATTTCGGGAGGCATGACCGATATGCTGCCTTGGCTTCTCAGGGTGTCCGTTCCGCCGGGTTGCAGTTTGCGATAGCTGTCGTTGAGCACGCGGATGGCACTGTCCGAATAGAGCAACGCCTGCTCGTATTCGTGGCGGATGTTGGCATAGTAGACCTTGTCGGCATAGCGGTTGGCGCGTGTCTGTACCTTGTAGCGCGGTTTCTCCGTCGGTTGGGTCGCGGCTTGGAGTGGTGTCCATGCCTGCGACAGCACGAGACAAGTCGCCGCGACGGTTCTCGTAATACCTTTGGGCAGGCGGAAGAAGAAGCGGCTGCCCTTGCCCGGACTGCTTTCGACGTTGAGCAGGCACACGTTGAAGAGTGGACTGAGCTTGCGGTACTTCTCGATGATGCCCCGGCAGTTGAGCAGTCCGAAGCCGTGCCTGCGGCCGCCGCGTTTGTCTTCGTCGCTGTCGCCCGCCGTCTCGCCCTTGTGGGGGGCAGCCACGTCGACGTTGAGCGTGAAGAGTCTGGACTGCTCCTCGGGGTTCATACCGCGTCCGGTGTCGGTGATGCTGATTTCTACATAGTCATCGGTCGCCCGGCTGCCGATGACGACCTTCCCTCCGTCGGGCGTGAACTTGCGGGCATTGTCTGCCATGGTGTTGATCATGAACAAAGTCAGCACCGGGTCGGCTTTCACAACGTCGTCTGTCGGTTCGACGATGAGCGTTACGCCTTTCAGCCTGAACGCCATCCGGCTCTTGGCCACCATGTCGAACAGCGGCTGCAGCCTGAAACTCACGATCTGCAGGTTGAGCTTGCCTTGCCGGAGTTGGATCCAGTCGGTCAGGAAGTTGTTGAGACGGTTGATGTTGTCGGTCAGTTCGAGGATGTACTGGTAGCGTTCCTCGCGTCGTTCTTTGCTTTCGTCGCTACGGGTGGTGAGCAGATACAGCTCGTTGACGATGCGGTCGATGAAGGGCGTGATGCCGTAAACCACCGACACTTTGGCACGCTGTTCGACGTGTTGCTTCATGTTCTTCTCCCACCGCAGGCTGTATAGCTGCTTTTCTTCGGCGAGTTCCTCGTTGATTTCCCTTTGTCTGAGATCCTGTTGTTCGTTTTCCTTTTTCCACTGTTCGAGGGGTTGCAGCAGAGTTTCGGTGGAATACAGGTTCTTGCGGTGTCTTCTCAGATAGACGAAGGCGATGAGGAGGCATACAAGCAGCACGATCGAGAACAGAACGGCGCCGATCATGACGTTGAGTTGGAAGACCGACCGGTCCAGTTGTTCGGCTCGCGACTCCAGATAACGGTCCTGACGCGTCTTTTCCTGCATGTCGAGGTAGATGTTGCGGTTGTAGTCGCTGCGCGGCTTGTCGTCGATGGAGGAGTAGACCACACTCAGTTGTTCGCGGATGGATGCCACGAGGTCGGGTGCCCGCTCGATGAGCCGGTTTTCCAGCGCGCGGTAGAGGCAGTCGAGCGATGCCGCATAATCGCCGATTGCCCAATAGCACTTCGCCAGAGTCCGGTAGGCACCTGCCGTCTGGTACACGTCGCCATACCGGAGGAAGATGTCGAGAGCCCGCCGGGCGAAGTTTCCGGCAAGCAGGCTGTCGGGCACGTTGTCGGTGTTGAGGAATCTGATGTCGGGCAGGTTGTCGCGGATGAGTCGCCCGCGCGCCTTCTTTTCCTGCAGGTGTTCGCTCAACGCCTGCAGCGAGTTGGCCTCCCAGTAGGGATAGCCGCACTCTTCTGCCAGCCGGTAGCATGCCAGAAGGTCATCGAACTCGCGCTGGTTGATTTCTGCCTGTGTGCCCTGTGTGACGATTCCGCCGGCACCCATATTGTAAAGGTAGTTCAGATATTGGGCGGTATCCTGCAGAATGTCGCCCGTCTCGTCGATGTTGGCGAGGGCAAGGGCCGACTTCTGCTCCAGGCCGATGTAATAGAAGTAGGTGGAAGTGACGATCTCGTATTCGGACTTGACATAGACGAAGCGCAGACGCTGGCGTTTCGTCAGCATGTCGGTTTCCTCGCCGATGCGTTTCATGCGCCGCCGCGCCTGTTCGCGGTAGTTGTAGAAGTCTTTGTTTTGCGCCTGCCGTTGGCAAATCCTCATGCGCTGCACGTCGGCTGCCGCCAGTTCTATCTGGTTGCGCGTAAGCATGTTGACCGTGTCCAACTGCCTCCGGGCGAGGTTGTAGTCCATGCGTGCCACGCTGACGAAGGCAAGGTGGTTGAAGGCTTCGGCTTTGGCATCCTTGTCCGCTTCCCGGCTGTCCGTCACCTGTCGGGCGGCATGTTCGGTGGAGTCGAGGTTCCGGTAGCGGAAGTCGTATGCCCGGTCGTTGAGCGCATCGAAGACGGGCGACCCCGGCGAGCCGCACGACCACAGCATGATTGCGGAAAGTACCGCGGGCATCCATGCTTTCAATATCCGGAAGCTGCTTCTGTCCTTCATCCTTTTCATTCTGTTGAGGTCACAAATATAGCAATTCTTTTCCGGAAAGACAAGGAATTGCCTTGCCGTGGATGCAATAATCCGTCGGTCGTGTCCTTCCGCTTTCTCCCTCGCTTGGGGCGGACACCCGTCCGTTTCTGTCCCGGAACACGATGCCTGCCACCGGTCAACGGGGCGGAAACGGCTTTGCGGACGCGATACGTGAACGGGTTCCGGCACATCATTCTCCCAAGAAATCTGTACACGTTTGTACAGCCTATTGTACAAATGTGTACAACAGACTATACAAATGTGTACAATAGGCTGTACAAACGTGTATAGAAGTCCTTGGACTTTTCTTGTCTGTTTCCGGAACAAAGGAGGCTTCTGGGCGATGCGGAAGAAGCGCGGAAGGTTCCGGCAGGCACCAGTCGCGGAACCGTCGGGCACGCTGCTCCGGATGCGGCATGCTGCAGGGCGGGGAAAGGTTCTTCGGCCGAAACCGGAGCGGATATATGAAAAAAGGCTTGTCCGTCAGTCACGAACAAGCCCGAATGGCTTTATCAGGAACCGTTTCCTCTCAGACTCCGGGCAACGGGTGGGTGTCGCCTGCCGGAAGGGAAACGTCGGGGAGGCTATTTCTTGCGCAGTTCTGCCAGCGATTCGCGCAGGGCTGCAATCTTTTCTTCGGAGTCCTTCTGCTTCCGGCGTTCGGTGTCCACTACGGCTTGGGGCGCATTGGCAACGAACTTTTCGTTGGACAGCTTGCGCTTCACGCTTTCGAGGAAACCTTCCAGGTGCTTCAGGGCCGCTTCTTGTTTGGCAATCTCGGCAGCCACGTCGATGAGGTCGCCTACGGGCACGGCAAATTCGTCGGTGCCCACCATGAAGGCCGATGCGTCGGCAGGCTTCGTCCCGACCGTGTCGAACGACGAGAGGTTGCCCATTTTGCACACCATGTCGGCCAGGTCCTCGTAGTTGTTCTTGCCGATGGCGGTGAGCTGCAGGAGTTCCTTGGGTGCGATGTTCTTCTGGTTGCGAACCATGCGCACGCCGCTCACGATCAGTTTCATGTTCTCCATGCGTGCCAGCAGGGTCTGTTCGCCGGCATCGGGTTCGTCGAGACAGAGGCTTTCCCTCATGATCGAGTCGCCGGGACGGCGTTCGGCTGCGTTCTGCCACAACTCTTCGGTGATGAAAGGCATGAAAGGATGGAGCATCTTCAGCAGTATCTCGAAGAAGCGGAGCGTGGCCTGTCGGGTGGTGCTGTCGACGGGTTTGCCGTAGGCGGGCTTCACCATTTCGAGATACCATCCCGAGAACTCGTCCCAGAACAGTTTGTAAACCGCCATCAGGGCCTCCGAGATGCGGTATTCGGCAAATTGTCTGTTTACTTCGGCGTTTACCTGCTTGAGCTTGGCTTCAAACCATTCCACGGCTTTCCGGCTGACATCCGGTTGTTCCAGACCGTTCCCTGCTTCCCAGCCCTGCACGAGGCGGAAAGCGTTCCATATCTTGTTGTTGAAGTTCCTGCCCTGCTCGCACAAGCTCTCGTCGAAGAGGATGTCGTTGCCTGCCGGCGCCGACAGCATCATGCCCATGCGGACACCGTCCGCGCCGAAGCGGTCGATGAGTTCCAGGGGATCGGGCGAGTTGCCGAGCGACTTCGACATCTTCCTGCCCTGCTTGTCGCGGACGATGCCCGTGAAATACACGTTCTTGAAGGGCATCTGCCCGCGGTATTCATAGCCTGCCATGATCATTCTTGCCACCCAGAAGAAGATGATGTCGGGGGCGGTCACGAGGTCGGCGGTGGGATAGTAGTAGTTGATTTCGTCGTTGTCGGGATGGTTGATGCCGTCGAATACCGAGATGGGCCACAGCCACGAGGAAAACCATGTGTCGAGGCAGTCGTCATCCTGTACCAGTTCGAACGCTGTCGAAGCAAGTGCCGGATACTGCTTCACGGCCTTTGCGCGGGCAGCTTCTTCGTCGAGAGCCACCACGAAGGCTCCGTTGGGGATGTCGCGGGCGGTGGCATCGGCTACCTTTATATAATAGGCGGGTATGCGGTGTCCCCACCACAACTGACGGCTGATGCACCAGTCTTTGATGTTCTCGAGCCAGTGACGGTAGGTGCTCTTGTATTTCTTGGGGTGGAACACAATCTCGCCGTTCTCGACCGGCGGCAGGGCGATGTCGGCAAAATGCTGCATGGACAGGAACCATTGGGTCGAGAGCTTCGGCTCGATGGGCACGCTCGTTCTTTCCGAATAGCCCACTTTGTTGTCGTAGTCTTCGATGCGCTCAATCAGACCGGCGGCTTTGAGATCCTGTTCGATTTGCTTCCGCACGTCCATCCTGTCCATGCCGACATACAGTCCGGCTTCTTCCGACAACGTTCCGTCGTCGTTGAAGATGTCGATGGATGCCAGGTGGTGCTTCAATCCGAGGGCGTGGTCGTTGATGTCGTGGGCCGGAGTGACCTTCAGACAACCTGTGCCGAACTCAACGTCCACATAGTCGTCCTCGATGACCGGAATCTCCCTGTTCACCAGCGGCACGATGACGCGCTTGCCTTTCAGCCATTCGTTCTTGGGGTCGTTCGGGTTGATGCACATGGCGGTGTCGCCCATGATGGTCTCGGGGCGCGTGGTGGCCACAATGGCATATTTGTTCTCGCCCGCCACGCGGTATCTCAGGAAATACAGCTTGGAGTGTTCTTCCTTATAAATCACCTCCTCGTCCGAGAGTGCCGTCTTGGCTTTCGGATCCCAGTTGACCATTCGGGCACCGCGGTAGATGAGCCCTTTGTCGTATAGGTCGCAGAACACTTTGAGAACGCTCTCCGAACGGATGTCGTCCATCGTGAACGCCGTGCGGTCCCAGTCGCAGCCGGCACCCAGCTTCTTGAGCTGTTGCAGGATGATGCCTCCGTGTTCGTGTGTCCAGTCCCACGCATGTTTCAAGAAGTCTTCGCGCGACAGGTCGCGCTTGTCCACGCCCTGTTGGGCCAGGCGGTTCACCACTTTGGCTTCGGTGGCGATGGAAGCATGGTCGGTGCCCGGCACCCAGCAGGCATTCTTGCCTTCCATCCGTGCCCTTCTCACCAAAATGTCCTGAATGGTGTTGTTCAGCATGTGCCCCATGTGGAGAACGCCCGTCACGTTGGGAGGAGGAATGACGACGGTATAGGGCTGGCGGCCGTCGGGTTTTGAACTGAACAAATGGTTGTCGAGCCAATATTGGTACCATTTTGACTCGACGGTATGCGGATTATACTTGCTTTCAGATTCCATAAGCTTCTTGGTGTCTGTGATGAATAAATTGATGCAAAAGTACAAAATATCAATCAAAAAGTCGTACATTTGTAGCATAAATCAGTAGTTTATGCATACGAGAGAAGAAAAAATGGAGGCGTTCGGACGCCTGCTTGATGTTCTGGATAATCTGAGAGTGAACTGTCCGTGGGATCGTAAGCAAACCTTCGAGAGCCTCCGACCCAATACCATCGAGGAAGTCTACGAACTCTGTGATGCACTTCTTCACAACGATTTACCCAACATCTGCAAGGAGTTGGGCGACGTCATCATGCACGTCATGTTCTATGCCAGGATTGCCGACGAGCAAAAGGCCTTCGATATAGCCGATGTCTGTCATGCCGAAGCCGACAAGCTCATCAGGCGTCATCCCCACATTTACGGTGACGTGACGGTCGGGAATACCCGTCAGGTACTCGAGAACTGGGAGCAAATCAAGCTCAAGGAGTCCGGCGGAAACAAACGTGTCCTTGCCGGCGTCCCCACGTCCCTGCCTGCCATGATCAAGGCTTACCGCATTCAGGAGAAAGCCCAGAATGTGGGTTTTGATTGGAAAGAACGCCACGATGTGTGGAAAAAGGTGAGGGAAGAGTTGGCCGAACTCGAAGCCGAACTTGAAAACAACGACCCCCGGAAGTCGACGGCCGAGCTGGGTGACTTTCTGTTCAGTGTCATCAATGCGGCTCGATTGTATAAGCTCCATCCCGACAATGCCCTCGAAGAGACCAACGAAAAGTTCATCCGTCGGTTCAACTACGTCGAAGACCGGCTGATCGAAAAGGGGCAGGGATGGAAAGAAACCACGCTCGAAGAGATGGATCAATGGTGGAATGAAGCCAAGAATAACGAAAAAAAATAACTTGAATATGAGAAAAGCAACTTACCTTCTGATGATTATCGCGACCTTAGTCACCATGTACGGTTGTCAGAAAAAGTCAACCGATCAAAAGTCGCCGGCCGTTGATAACACAGAAAAAAAACCGACAGAGGCAGACTCTACCGTCTACGGCAAGTGCGTGGCAGGTGCCATGAGTTCAATGGAAATTCTCAATGCTGCCGGCGATACCGTCCAAGTGATGCTCGAAGGCGAACAAGTCCGGGCCGACGTTCAAGGCGGGATCTTCGAAGGTGACAAAATGGCGATTGTCGGAACTCATGCCGACGGCAGCCTCTATGCCCGCAAAGTCATCAACCTCACCTCGCTCATGGGTAAATGGACCAGCCTCGACAAGAACTTCGATATGAAGGAAGACGGCGTTGTCGTGTCGCATATTTCAGCCGAATCCAAACCCTATACTTCATGGAAAATATTCAACGGCAAGCTCCTCTTGTCGCGAGATACGTTTGAAGTACTCAACCTCGGCCCCGATTCTTTGGTCTTGGAAAACCAAAAAGGCATATACGTCTACAAACGACAGAAATAAGGGATGGAGCCTTTTCGCATACATATATTGGGATGTGGAAGCGCGACGCCCAATCCGCGACATTACACTTCGTCGCAAATTGTGGAGGTGAGAGGCAAATTCTTTATGATCGATTGTGGCGAAGGAACGCAGATACAGCTCTATCGTACCCACATCAACTTCATGAAACTCAGGGGAGTCTTCATCTCTCACCTGCATGGCGACCACTGTTTGGGGCTGATAGGCATGATATGTTCCTTCGGATTGCTCGGACGAACGTCACCCTTTCATGTCTTTGCGCCTTCAGCTCTTTTCCCGCTTTTGAGGTTGCAATTGGAAATGTTCTGCCATGACTTGGAATTTGAAGTCGTGGAACATCCGTTTGAAACCAAGACAAGCCGGACCATATACGAGGATCGAAGCGTGAAGGTCACCACGCTGCCGCTGCGCCATCGCGTGCCTTGTTGTGGCTTTTTGTTTGAAGAAACCCCCACGTTGCCACACATCCGCAGAGACATGATTGACTTTTATCGCATACCGGTGTGCTACATCAACGCCATCAAGAACGGTGCCGGATGGGAAACCGGGGACGGAACCATCGTCCCGCACGAACGTCTTACCGCACCTGCCGCACCGCCGAGGTCGTATGCCTACTGTTCCGATACGGCCTATATGCCGTCGCTCCACCAATCCATCAAGGGTGTCAACATGCTTTATCACGAATCGACCTACCTCGACGACCGTGCCGACAATGCCCGCAAATATGGCCATTCCACCGCCCGTCAGGCTGCCTTGGTGGCACAAGCCGCAGGTGCAGGCAAGCTTATATTGGGGCATTACAGCGGAAGATACAAGGATGAGACCGACTTCTTGAAAGAAGCTTCAGAAGTATTCCCTCGTGTGGAGCTGGCCGACGAAAATCTGATATTTGAAGTTTAACCCCAATCGATCATGAGAACCCTGATCGGAATGGTTCCGGTTGTCGACGGCTTCTTTGTCGGCTTGTGACAGACGTAGCGACCAACGGCAAGATGCTTTCGGCCGGCAAGATTCCGAAACAGCAGACGATACCGGACGGAAAGTGCCATGAAAGGCATGAAATGCAGGATTAAACACTCTCGTGACGAAATTAGGTTAAATAACGTAAAATCTACAATAAAGCAGGTGAAGCGCGAACCATCGTCCGGTATTTTTTCCTATCTTTGCAAAGAACCATATATATAACCGAGATATGATGAAACGAATATACCTTCTCCTCATGGTGGCAATGATGTCATTGGCCATGCCTTTTGAATTGCGTGCCAATCCGTCTGTCGAGATCATAGATAATGACGTGCAGCAAAATATCACCATTTCGCTCATAGAATCGACCTTGCATATTACGGGTGCATCGGGCGAAATGTTGCACATTTACAATGTTGCCGGAGTTCGCGTCATGAGTGTTCGCATCGAAGGTGCCGACAAACGTATCGACCTTGGACTTCCCAAGGGCTGTTATATCGTGAAGGTCGGTAAAGTGGTCAGAAAAATATCGGTAAGATAACAAGCGGTCTCGGTCTTCTTGGGTCGTAAGATTTTCGATGCGAAAAGACCGGATACCGAAGCTTGACATTTCAGCGGTAAAGGGTGAAATGTCATAGGCTGTTTTGAAACCGACCGTAGACAGGGTGAGTTTTCTCATCCTTTTTTTGTGCCTTTCGGTCAAATCCTGCATCAGGCCGGAGCGAAAGCACATCCGTGACGGAACGTCGGCCGGATGGGTTGCCGGTTTGCTTTGCCTTGGTCAGCTACGCCTGCCACACGCCGACACTCCATCCGTTCAGCGATCAAACGGAACCAACTCGGACTCACATGACCGATTGGGATTTGTTTCATGTGTTTTTTTTCATCAACTTTCAATTGTTGTTTTCGCCTTCGGAACATGCTTGATTTCCGGAAGTTGCCCTTTTGCCTCACAGAAGGGCAGCTTTTGTTCCATAATTCGTGCCCTTTCGTCATGTAAAACCTCACGTTCTGTCTGTTTGATTGTGGAATGCTTTATAAATAATTGGAAAACAGATATTTATGTAAAATCTGTTGTTGGATTCCGAATTGTTTTCATCTGACTGTCGATCGGTCTGATTGTCGGCTTGTGGCAGCCATCGCTGACTAAGGCAAAGCGAATCGGCAATTAGGACACCGACAATCAAACGAGATACCTGACGGAAAGTGCCATGAACGGCATGAAAGGTAGGAACAAACGATCTCATGAACGATTTGGCTTTGAAATGTTTTGAGAAAAGAAGGAACAATAGCTGTCGAGGTATGGAAAGAGGCGGTCGAATAGGGTAGGCCGATTGTTGTTGTCTTGGCATTTCGACGGTTCGGCAGGATATGGTCCGTCTTTCAGTTTGCCTTGATGTCTTTCTTGCCAGTCAAGTTGTTTCCGATAGGCAGTTCACGGACTGCAAACGGTCGATGCTGATGACATGAAGGTCGGTTTCATTCACCCGGAATCGTATGTTGCGTCCAAACATTTCAAAGCCGTAAATGCGTTCGTTGTCATGCTGATAGCGAGGGCGCGGGTCGAGTGAAAGCGTTTCTTCGAGTGCCGCCCGTTGTCTTTCGGAGAGTTGACCGCACAGCGTTTCGGGAATGTGTACGTTCAGACAGGTAGAGGTGTGGCCGTCGACGAATCCGTTTCGGATGTTCGTATGACTGTCGGCATATTCGATATAGGGCTTGATGTCATAAATGGGTGTCCGGTCCATGAGGTCTGCTCCCGACACATGAATGACCGGTCCGTCGGGAGTTTCCCATTCTATTTTTTCAATTTTGACCGATGAAAGTCCTATCGGATTGGGACGAAACGGTGAACGTGTGGCAAAAACACCTCGCGTTTCGTTGCCTCCGAGAAGGGGAGGACGTACCAAAGGACTTGCGGGAGCATGCGGATTGGCTGAAAACTCCCATATCATCCACAGGAAATCAAACTCATCAAGACCGCGAAGGTAGTCGGCATTGCGAAACGGAGGTTCGAAGACGATGCGGCCGCCGAGTGTGCGAGCCAAGCCACTTTGTTTGGGAATGCCGAACTTTGTCGAGAAAGGTGATTGAAAATGTGCGATGGGTTGAAGGGAAATCATAAATATACCTTGACAAATGAATAAATCAGTAATGCCATGATGGTGGCTGCCCATACCATCGGTGGCAGGCGGTAGGCACGGATATAGCCCCGATATTCGTTCTTGACGTGCCTGCGGATGACGGAATACATGCCCCATGCAATGAACATGCCGATGAACATGCCACAGAACAAGTCTCCGAAATAGTGAACCCCCAGATAAATGCGCGAATAGCAATTGACGATGGCCCAAAAGGCGATGACGCCGGAAAGGAGATTCTTTCTAAAAAGGAAGATCACGAAAAATGCCAGTCCGAACGAGTTGGAGGCATGGGCAGAGGGAAAACTGAACTTACCGCCACGATAATTGTTGACTACGTGAACGAAATGATAGATGGGACTTTGTGTATTGCCCGGACGTATTCTGCCGACCAAAGGACGTATCAACGAAGCGGTGATCTGGTCGGCAAGGACGATGACAATGATGCAGGCAATGATGCAGATAAGGGAGGTGCGCAACGAGAAGTTGCGAAAAATCATGTACACGATGGTGAGATACATCGGCACCCACACCTCCTTGGAACTATACAGATACATGAACGAGTCCCAAAAGGTGCTGTGAAAAGCATTCAGTTGCAGAAACAACCGGGTGTCGGCCTCAATCAGGAATTGCAGGAATGAGTATAAAAGAAGGTCGGGCATATTATCGGTTGGCTATATCGTCGTAAACAGACTGCAGGTAGGCCTGCCCCTTGATCAGGGCTTTGCGGATGTTTGACCGGCCGCGACGATAGGTGATTTTTCCTGAAGGGTTGTCGTAAACAACGCCGGTGCTGTCGGTAAGGAAACCGAAGGCATCCGGAACGGTGAAAAAAGCAAAGTGGGGAGAACGGCGGCCGAGCATGTTTTTGCTGAACCTGAATGCCTTGTGTGGAAGGTGGAGCTGTGCCAGCAGGGTGGCTGCAAGGTCTTGCTGTGAGCCGATGATGTTGATTTTGGCGGCTTTCCTGACCGCACCTCCCACCATCAGTAATGGTATGTGGTAACGTTGGGGGGAGTAATTGCTCAGGTTGGTGGGATAACAGCCTTGGTGATCGGCCACGATGACCACCAAAAGGTTTTTCCATCGAGGAGTGTTGCGCAGCCTCTGCAGGGCCGAAGCGACCACGCTGTCGGTATAGGCAAAGGCATTGACACGTTCGTCGGAATATGCATGATAGGGCACTTCAAAGGGCTCATGACTGCTGGAGGTCTGTATGATGCGGAACATGGGGCGGCTTGGATTCTCCTCCTTCATGTCTTTCAGCAGACGTTCGAACACCAAATGGTCGTGAACTCCCCATTTGCTGAGCCGTTCTTCTATGGGAAAATCAACGTCTTCTATGATTTTATCCATGCCTGAAGCATAGAGATACGAACGCATGTTGGTGAAATCGGCATCGCCTCCATAATAATATGCCGTGCCGTAACCGGCTCGCTTGAGAGACATGGCAAGGGAAGGGAGCTTGGCCGTCTTGGACGGGTATTTCATCAAACTCATCGTGGGTTGTGCCGGATAGCCGCTCAAGATGGCAAGCAACCCTCTGTCTGTGCGGAAACTGTTGGCGTAAAAACGTGTGAAGAGGATTCCTTCCGGCACGAATGCATCGAGTTTAATGGCTATTTTCTCACCTCCCAAAGAGGGAAAAAGATGGGAAGAGAAACTCTCCAGAATCACTAACAGGATGTCGGGACGACGGTTTCTGAAAAGCGAATCGGCAAAAGTCGAGACCGTGTTGTTGTCCCGAAGGGAGGCATCGGTCAATGACCGAAAATGTCGATGAGCTGTTGCATCGTCCATGAAACGGTATTGTTCGGCGAAGTTTTGTGTACGGCTGAGCGACTCCATCACGCTGAAAATGGGGTTGACGGCCGCATGGTTGTAGGCCATTTCCTGACTGAAGAAGACTTTTCCCGTATTCACCGGTGCCACGGTCAGACTTCCACGCATGGGCAGAAACAGGGCGGCGAGCAAGATGATGAATCCGATCGGTTGCTTGGCAGTGGCGTGTGACAACCGATTGTCAAGCGGTCGGACGATGATTGGCAGAAATGATGCAAGGATGAGCGATGCAAACAGAAGCCATGCCGCAACGGACAGCAGGATTTGCATCGGTGTGATGCTGGCAAAAGCATCGGCAGGTGATGAAAGAAAATAGAAGAGGGGAGTGGCATCGAGGGGAAATCGCCAGTAAGCGTACAGCGAAGTGTGAACGACAAAGACTGCCGAAGCCGTCAGGGCAATGAGGATGAAATAGGCTCTCATGAACCAACAGATGACCTTGTGGCTTGTAAAGAAGGTGCACAAGATCAACAAACCGGGAATGACAGTGAGATAGGCAGCGACAGAAACATCATGGAACAATCCGTAAGACATGATGGAAAGGATATCCTTAAAGCCGATACCGACATACAAATCATGATTGTATGCCAAGAAGAGCGGTTTCTGAATGATAAAAATCATCAACCATATCAGAAAGGTTCCGGCCAATAAGGTGTGTCTGATGCCGAGTATTCGATGTTGCTTGTTCATCGTGTTTGTTGTTGAAAGAATGAAAGGTGGAAGGCCATGGAGGTTTTCACTTTGATTGTCCTGTTCGTGTCATGATTCAATACTTTGGCAGATGCTCTCCCGTATGGATGTAAGGATGGTGAACATGTTGGAAATGAATGACTTGACGGGTGGTCGGTACGGTGTTGATGACTGTTCTTGGTATGTTTTTTGCCTATTGAATCCCATTGGTCATCAGACCGCAGGATTTGACTTTCATGTTGTTTCAGAACTTCCCGGCCGGATATCGGTTGTCTTTCGGCATTCTTTTCTGTCGTCTTGTCTTGCCACAGCCCGTTACACCTGCAACAAACCATTCATCAGACCGGTCGGCAATCTGGCACTGCCGGCTCTGTCTCTGATGACCGTTCGGGTTGATCGGGTGTATCGTCAAAGTAGGATGCTGCGAGGGCTCTGTTGAATAACTGAAGGTTGTCTATTCCGAATAGATTGACGATATTTGTCAGAACTGCCACCACTTTTTTGATTTGTCAGGTGCTTTCTCGGGGAAATTTCCTTTGCTCCTTTCCAAGAGCATATCCTGAAACGATTTTTTTTCACGGATCATCTGATAAATCATGCCCCAATCGGGAAGGCCTCCGAGGTTGCGATCGTCAATGAACAGGTCGGCTTTTAATTTTCTGGAATAATGCTTGTTGTGCTCTTTCTGTTCTTCGGGATAGTCCTTGTTGACCGCATAAAACTCGACACCGCGCTCCCGACACCATCTGACGGCATCGTCCAACAGCTCGCCTTCGCGAACACTCCATAGGATAAGTCGATGCCGGTCGTTGATAAGCATCTTCAAGGTGTCGATGGCAAAAGGAATTTCTCGTCCTATTTCCGGATATTTGTGCTCAACAATGGTACCGTCAAAATCTACAGCTATGATCATATTTCTTTGTTTTTATCACTACATATTTGGTGCTTTATCGCATTTTCTGCCACTTTTATTGCTTTCGATCGGCTGAAAAGGCTGGTTTTTCGTCTTTTTGTATCCGGCAGTTTGCATGTTCTTGCCGGTATCATGCCTTCGAAAGCGAATCTTTGTCTTGTGGTCGGAAAGTTGAAAAGGTGTGTCGTCAAGAGCGACGAAAAAACCTTTACATCCTAAAAGTTTTCTTTCCATCTCCTTGCCTTGAGGGTACGAACATACCTTCGGACATGAAGATGGAAAAAGAAATTGATACGTTCTTCTGCTCCTACCGAAGAATGGCATCGAAAAACGGTCGGACCCGTTGATGGATATTGAAAAGATGGCTCCCGGATCAAGCCGGAAAGCCACCTTGATGTGCATTATAATTTCACGGAATTGTCATTGGCGTTGCCGTAATGGCTGTCGTTGTAACGGCCATATTGGCCGTAACTTCCGTAAGATTTGTAAGATCCCTTGTTGCCATATCTGCCATACTTGCCGTATTTGCCATATCCGTAGTAGTAGCCGTACTTCTTCTTCGACATGTCGACACCATTCAGGACGACAGACATCTTGGGAAGTTTTCCTTCTTCGGACAGTTCGTTGATGAGTCCGAAACTCGACTTGGGTGTATAATCGGCGCGAGACATGTAGACTGTAGCATCGGAAACCCGACCGATTTGCAAAGTATCGGTTACCAAACCTACAGGAGCGGTGTCTATAAGTATGTAGTCATACTCTTGTTTAAGTATGTCGAAGATTATTTCGAGACTTTGTCTTGCAATCAATTCGGCAGGGTTTGGAGGGATGGGACCTGCCATCAGCAAATCGAGATTGTCGTTGATTCCCGACGGAAGTATCTGTGCACGCACATCCTGCAATGAAGGATTGTCCATAGCGAGCAGGGGAGTAATGCCATGATGGTGGTCATGAATTTCGAACAACTCTGCCAAACGAGGCTTGCGAATGTCCAAACCAACGAGGATGACACGCTTGCCAAGGAGAGCGAAGCTGACCGAAAGGTTGGCTGCGTTGAATGTCTTTCCCTCGCCGGAGGTCGTGGATGTGAACATCACGACTTTCTCTTTTTCTTTCAAGATGAACTGGAGATTGGTACGCATACTGCGGAATATCTCCTCCATCTGGTTGTTCTCATTCTCGTGAACCACGATGTCGGCTTTTGTCTTTGCCGATTCGTTGGCAATGGCAACGTCCGCAAGGATAGGAAGGGTGGTGAGTTTGACAACGTCTTCGTGACCTTCGATTTTATAGCGGAGCAGGACAATGAGGAACATAAATAAAGTGGGAATCAGCAATCCGATGGCACCGGCAGCCGTATACAGCATCTTCGGGTTGGGACTAACCTGTCCGGCATATTCCGGCATGTCAATCAAGCGACCCTTATCTGCCGTAGATGCCAATGAAATGGAGTTCTCTTCACGCTTTTGAAGCAGCATCAGGTAAAGTCCGGAACGCACTTCCTGCTGACGACCAATCTGTGTAAGGATGCGTTCTTGTTCGGGAGTTGCGAAGACCTGTCCGGCATATTTGCCATATTGTGACGAAATGGCGTTGCGCTGAATTTCCATGTTACGTCTGTTTTGCGACATGGAACGACGGATACTGTTGCTCAGATCATCGAGCTGGGAGGTGAGCGGCAATACGCTCGGGCTGCTCTCCGACGCACTTCTCAACAAGCGGTTGCGTTCGAGAACGATTTCGTTGTACCTGTTGATGAGCCCGGCAGTTGCTGCGTCGGATAAGCCGACATTGGCAGGAAGAGTTTGATATTTGTTTTCAGATTGGTTCATGATGGAAGAAATCTCGTTGAGCAACGAAATCTGAGTGTTGGCATCCGCCAACTTTTTCTCGAATTCATCGGAGTTACCAACTGCTTGTCCGCCACTCATGTTGATATTGACCATGCCTTGTCTTCTCTTGTATGTTTCAAGTGCTCCTTCGGTGTTACCCAATTCGACATTGATTTTTTCCAAGCGACTATTGATGAATTCCTCCGTGCGGAGAGCCACTTCATTTTTGTCTTCATTGGCCTGTTGGTTGTAGCAATAGGTCAATTCCTTCAGATAGTCGGTTGCTCTGTCGGGTATCTCGTCAATAAGTGTAAGCCGGGCGATGTCGGTCGATTTCGAAGTTTGTATCACTTGCAGACTGCCGGCGTACTTATAGGCTGTCATGGCCGGCGATTTGATTGTTACAAAGAGGGTGGAACCATTGGCAAGCGAACCGGTATTGGCGTGCATCATGATGATACCTGCTCGTGTTCCGATACTGGCAGGCAGACTGTTGAATGTCTTGTTGATGGTGTAAGTGCCGGAGTAGGAGTTTTCTCCGGTGGGAACACGATAATCGCCGGTAACGATATATTTGTTGTTCTCGCGTTTGATTTCCAGATTGATGGGGGAATTCAGGCGTTCGAGGTGGGCGGAGTCCACATCAACAGAAATTGGTTGGTTGCGATACATATCAATCTTTTTTACCCTTCCATCCGATTTGTAGGAAACGTAAAGTTTGAGATTACGTACCGCAGCAGATGCCAATTGGCGAGATTTGAGGATTTCCATCTCGTTGTCCAAGCCTTCCGAGTTGCTGATGATACCCAAATTGCTGGTTGTACGGACGTTGTTGCGGCGTCCGTTGTCATCACCTTTGATCATCATGTTGGCAAAGACCTTATACTGCGGCGTGGTATATCGCAGGTAGAGAAACACCGCGCCCAAGCAGATTGCTAAACTTAATAAGTACCACATCCAGTTAAGGATGACGGTTTCAAAGAGTTTTTGAAAATTGAAGAACGAAAGAAAGTCGTTTGATTTGTTCACCGTCGCTTCCTGTTTTTTTTTCTCTTCCATGTTGTATGAATTATGTTTCTTTTCTTTTTGATGTCGGTTCAGTCTTCGGCTATGCGCAAAAGATATTTACCATAATCGTTTTTTGCCATCGGAGCTGCCAAGGCTTTCAACTGTTGCTTGTCAATCCAACCCTGGCGAAGGGCGATTTCTTCCAGGCAACCCACTTTCAATCCTTGTCGTTTCTCGATGACCTCAATAAACGTACTGGCTTCCGAGAGGCTGTCGTGGGTACCGGTGTCAAGCCAGGCAAAACCGCGTTGTAGCGTTTCGACTTTCAATTTCTTCTGTTGAAGGTAGGCTTGGTTGACTGTTGTGATTTCCAATTCTCCTCTTGCGCTGGGCTTGATGCCCTTGGCGATTTTAACCACGCTGTTGGGATAGAAGTACAATCCCACTACGGCATAATTGCTTTTAGGATTCATCGGTTTTTCTTCGATGCTCAGGCAGTTGCCTCTTTCGTCGAATTCGGCCACTCCGTAGCGTTCGGGATCGTTGACATAATAACCGAAAACGGTGGCCGTTTGCCTTTCGGCATTGACAACCGCGCGCCGCAGAAGTTCCGTGAAACCGGCACCCCAGAAGATATTGTCTCCCAAAACAAGGCAGGCCGTGTCATGGCCGATGAACTCTTCTCCGATGATGAAAGCCTGCGCCAGCCCATCAGGACTTGGTTGCTCGGCATATTCAAAATGCACTCCGATATCTTGACCGTCTCCCAGAAGGCGCTTGAAACCCGGTAAATCATGGGGGGTCGAGATGATCAAGATCTCGCGGATTCCGGCTTGCATCAACACAGATACAGGATAATAAATCATGGGCTTGTCAAAAATCGGAATCAGTTGCTTGCTGATGCCTTTCGTAATGGGATACAGGCGTGTGCCGGATCCTCCTGCCAATACGATACCTTTCATGCGACTATTGATTTTGTCTTGGGATGATAATTTGATGTTTTGAACTATTGTGGTCTGTTGGTTGGCTTGTGTATCTGTCACAACGAAATGCCTGATGACACAACAAGGAATGACTTGCACGAGGAAATGGGAGGATTCTCGTGAATCTGATAAACAACCTATTTTCTATGTCGTGATAGAAGAGCAGTTCTCTCGGTATTGTAAACCAAAGAATTGACGATTATTTTCGTCTGTGCAAAGTTATAATTTTTTATTGATATGGTCATGAAATAATCATCTTTTTTTACGCTATTTCTTCTGTTTGGTGCTTTTTGCTAGCTTGAAGGATGATTTCTGAAGAATAACACAGACTCTTCCCTAAGTTCAGAACATCAACGTGCGACGCTTATAGTTGGGATAGAATGTTCTTGCGTATTCTCTTCTTTTGTAGAAGAATGATGACTTAATCATCTTTCTGATGCTGTGTTTCCTTGACTGTTAGCGAATACATTCCTTTGTCGGTATTTTGGTGAATCAGAAAGTGAGGTTGTAATTGCCTTCTTATTATACATAATTATATAGTTCATAGGTTCTGTTCTATTCAGAACGGTTGTCAGAATCCAAGAAAGATTTGTTCAATTGTCAAGTTGATGGATTATTGGTTTCTTGCGAGTGTAGCAGGCCATGTCAAACAAAACCTGTGGACAAAATGTCGACAAGTAAACGAAAGCAATCGGAAAGTGTCATGATCGGTAATAAATATCGAATCAAGCGGTTTGATGGCCAATTCGGGTTTATACGTCATGCGCTGATTGATTCAATCCGGATCGTTTTTGAGAGTCCGGATAGGGATTACTTGATGGCCGACCGGATTGGTCGTCATTATTTCGTCGAAGGTGTGGCGACCCATGCCGATATTAGTTAAGGGATGACAAGATGTCGATAAACTTTCTGAATCGGGTAGGAAGCATTGTCAGGAAGTCATCTGTTTATTCGGCGTTCCCATGGTCTGTCATAGTTCAATGGCGTACTTGCTCTGTTGCTGCAATTTAGGTTGGATTAACCATGGAGCCGCGAAAGAAAAAACGGTCACAGAAAAGAAATATTCCCGGCTTTTTGTCGTTGAATAAATAAAAAGTCCTATTTTTGCAGGAAAATATAAACCTTTGCCTTGAAAAATAGATCTGTGAATAGAAAAGAGCGTTGAAAGAAAGATTTGGAATTGCCGTGCAACAAAAGCAACATAGTTAGAAAAGTATATTGGAATTGGTGCAGTTAAAATACATTAATCGGTGCGCGGATTGTTCCTATTTTCTTATCTTTGCGAGCATATTTTCAAAAAAGGTGTTCAAAAACGATGGTCGTACCATGAATGGTACAGGTACATAGACATATTGGATGGCAATAAAAATTAGGAGAAACTTAAATTTATTAATAACCAAAATTATTTAATTAAAAATCAATTATGGCAACAACAACAAAAACAGCAGCAAGCCCTAAAAAGAACAATCAGGGCTTCCAAGGAGTAAGAGGCGCATTCTGGGTTATCGTCGTCTGCTTTATTATCGGTTTCACCGCGTTTTATACATGGTTCGGTAGAGAAGCAAACTTCGCTGATGCCACCAGAGAAACCGCAATCAACGTTTGGGGTACCATCTTCCATGGTGGTGTAATTGTGCCCGTGATCCACTCCTTGTTGCTCACCGTGGTGGCTATGTCAATCGAACGTTGGCTCGCCATGAGCACTGCTTTCGGTAAGGGTTCACTTCCTAAATTCGTCGCAAGCATCAAAGCTGCCTTGAATGCTAACGACTTTGCCAAAGCTCAACAACTTTGCCAGCAGCAAAGAGGTTCTGTGGCTAACGTGGTTTCAGCTTCTTTGAACGCTTACAAAGAAATGGAAAATACTTCAGGAATCAAGAAAGCACAGAAGGTGGCTAAAATCCAACAGGCTCACGAAGAAGCTACCCAATTGGAAATGCCTACTTTGACAATGAACCTTCCTATCATTGCAAGTATCGTAACGCTGGGTACTCTTACCGGTCTTCTCGGTACTGTGGTTGGTATGATCCGTTCGTTCTCGGCTCTTTCTGCCGGTGGTGGTGCTGACTCTGCTGCATTGTCACAAGGTATCTCTGAAGCCTTGATCAATACCGCTTTCGGTATCGGTACATCTTGGTTGGCTGTAGTTTCTTACAACTACTATACAAACAAGGTGGACAAATTGACATTTGCTCTCGATGAAGTAGGTTATTCTATCGCTCAGACATACGAAGCAAACCACAACGAAGAGGCTTAATTTTTGCTAACCCCTTAAAAAGATTATCGCTATGGGTAAAGTAAAAGTTAAGAAAAGTGACATCTGGATCGACATGACACCTATGTCTGATGTGATGACCCTCTTGTTGACTTTCTTCATGCTTACGTCTACGTTCGTTAAGAACGAGCCGGTGAAGGTTGTCACCCCGGGGTCGGTATCAGAGATAAAGGTGCCTGAGAATGGTGTCCTCACGATTCTGGTCAGTCCTGAAAAGGACAAGGCCGGTAGACCGACAGGCGAAGGCCGGGTCTTCATGAGTATCGACAACACCGATCAGTTAGGAAAAACTCTCAATACAATGGCACCCAATCTGAATGCTAAACAGATTGAAACGTTCAAGGCAGAAGCCGCATTTGGTGTGCCTGTCGGAAAATTGAGTGAGTATCTCTCTATGTCAACACAAAACCGTGCCAAATATCTTTCTACCCAAGGAGGTATTCCTCTTGACAGTATCAAAGGTGGCATGAGCGAATTCCAACAGTGGGTTGATGCTGCACGTAACGTAAACCAAGACATTAAAATTGCCTTGAAAGCCGACGCCGCCACTCCCTACAAAACCGTTAAAAAGGTGATGAGTGAATTGCAAGACATGGACGAGAGTCACTATTATATGATCACACAGCTTAAGAAGGAGGAGGAAAGATAATGGATATGCCCCAATCATCAAGTTCCGGCAAAGGCGGAAGCAAGCAGAAGAAAATCAACGTCCGCGTAGACTTTACGCCGATGGTGGACATGCTGATGCTTTTGATTACGTTCTTCATGCTGTGTACCACGTTGAGCAAGCCTCAAACGATGGAATTGACCATGCCGAGTAATGACCAAAATACCCAAGAACAAGATAAAAGTGAGGCCAAGGAATCGGCCACCATTACCGTTTATCTTGCTGCGGGCAATAAAATTTACTACGGTGAAGGTATTCCTCAATACAACAATCCCAACTGGTTGAAAGAAGCAACATGGGGAAATGGCAAAGGCAGTATCAGAGAAGCTCTCAGAAACCACGCCGTTGCAGACGGAACAACTCCGGTTAAACGTATCGAAGTTGCCGTTAAAGAACTCAAGCTTAAAAGGGCTGAAAATCCGAAACAATGGCCCGATAGCATCTTCTCGAAGGAACTGAGCAAAATCAAATCCGGTGAATTGGCTGACGGTAAGATAGAAACGCTTACCATCGTCATCAAACCGACTGATAATGCTTCGTATAAGAATATGGTCGATGCACTCGATGAAATGCAGATCTTGAGTATCGGAACATACGTTATTGATAAGATCTCTGCCGATGACAGCAAACTGCTCTCGGCTAAAGGAGTTGTTCAATAATTTTGTTTCGGCTAATAACTTAAAACAGAAAAGAAATGGCTAAAATTGATTTGTACGATCCTAAGTGGGTCGATATGGTGTTCGCCGAAAAGAATCAAGCCTACGGTGCCTATGTACTCCGCAAGCAAACTTCTGCCCGCAACATCAGATCTATAGTCTTCTTGCTCATTGCTGCACTGCTTATCGGTGGATTCTTGGCTTACAAAGTACATCAGCAAAAGATGGAAGAGGAAAAGCTTGCGTACATGGAAGCGCAGGAGCTTGCCAAGTTGAGAGACCAATTGAAAGAGAAGAAAGAAGACAAACCTGTGGTACAACCGAAGGTAGAGCCGAAAAAGGAAATTCCTGAAGTACGCGAAACCCAGAAGTTTACAGCTCCCGTCATCAAGAAAGACGAATTGGTGAAGGAAGAGAATCAAGTTAAACAGATGGACGATCTTGACAAGAAAGTCGCTGTAGGTGTGAAAGACCAAGAAGGTGTGAAAGACCGTACTGTTGAGGCTATCCGCAACGATATCGCCGTAAATACTCCTCCCAAAGAGGAAGTAAAACAACAAGTGGTTGAAAAAATCTTCGACGTTGTTGAAGTTCCGCCTACCTTCCCCGGAGGTGAAGGTCAGTTGAGAGCATGGCTCGCTTCCAATACCAAATATCCGCCTGTGGCAGAAGATAACGGTATTCAAGGTAGAGTAATCGTACAGTTCGTCGTAGAACGTGATGGCTCTGTCAGCAATGTAAATGTGGTTCGTGGCGTTGACCCCTCTTTGGACAAAGAAGCTGCTCGCGTAGTACGCTCCATGCCGAAGTGGACTCCCGGTAAACAAAACGGACAAGCTGTGCGTGCACGTTTCAATGTGCCCGTTGTTTTCAAACTTCAGTAAATTATGAACAGAACGTTTTTCTATGCGTTTTTATCCCTTTGTATTGTAGGAGGCGTCTTCGTCTCCTGCAATTCAAAGAAGGATCGGAACGGAAGAACCGATACACCGACGTCAGGGACAATCTCGTTTGTCTCTGACGAAAGTTTTAGTCCTATCGTAGAAGAGCTTAGAGAGCAATTTGAGTTTGATTTTCCCAAAGCCAGGCTCAAGCCGATTTATACCAATGCCGTGGATGGTCTCCAACAAATTCAAGATCTCAAGACTTGTCTTTTTATTACTTCACGTGCATTACGCCCCAGTGAGGTGGCATATTTGAAGACCAAGAAGCAGTTGCCCGAGGTGTATCCGATAGCTTATGACGGATTAGCCTTGATTGTCAACAGACAGAATACAGATACCTGTATCACGGTGACTGATGTAAAAAGAATCATGAAAGGTGAGATTACTGATTGGAAACAACTCAATCCCCTTTCACAAAAAGGAAAAATCGAGGTTGTTTTCGATAACAAACAATCTGCTACTCTACAGTATGTTGTCGATTCGATTCTTGACGGGAAGCCCATTACCAGCCCCAATATTGTTGCGGCAAAGACCAGTAAGGAGGTGATTGATTATGTTGACAAGACACCTAATTCGATTGGGGTTATCGGCTCAAACTGGCTTAACGACCGTCGTGATTCTACCAACACTACTTTTAGAAAGAATATTCAGGTGATGCGCATTTCTGTCAAAGACAAAGCCTATCCTTACAACAGTTGGCAACCCTATCAAGCCTATTTGTTGGATGGCCGTTATCCTTTTGTACGCACCATCTATGCTATAGTTGTCGATCCCCAGAAAGGTTTGCCCTGGAGTTTCGGTCGATTTATTTCCGGTCCCAAAGGACAACTGATAGTGTTTAAGGCCGGTTTATTGCCCATGCGTGGAGATATCACTATCAAGAAAGTGAATGTGAAGCGTAACTGACGATAGCATTCAACGCTTGATCCGTGATGTCGTTTCTTAGATAGGTGAACATTTCCTTGTGGCAGATGTGGTTTTGGTTATTCTTCAAGGATTTACCATCTCGCCCGTGGCACAGACCTTTCAACCATCAATTTGTAAATTAATAATCATCAAAATATAGATTAGATATGAAGACATTCAAATATCTTTTTGTCGGAGCCTTGATGTTCGGCTCGTCAACCGTAACAGTTTTAGCCCAAACGCCTAATTACAAATCCTTGCTTGAGCCCATCCAAAACGAGTTGAAGGCTCAGCCCGGTGATGCCAATGCTGCCAAGGATTTGATCAAAAATTACACCAAGATGTTCAAAAAAGATCCTCAAGCACTCGTTGAGTTGGGGAATGTGTTCTTGAGCAACAAGCGTTTGGATCAAGCAGGCATGTTGGCCGACATGGCCATCAAGAAAGATAAGAACTACGGAGACGCCTATATCTTGAAAGGAGACATCGGCGCAATCAAAGACAATGGAGGCGAAGCTGCCATGTGGTATCAGCAGGCTATGCGCATGGATCCCAAGAATCCTTACGGATATATGCGCTATGCCAATGTCAACCGCAAGGTAAGCCCTGAAGAAACCGATCGTGCTTTGAAGGAATTGCGCCAAAATGTACCGGATTTCCCGATGGAAGCCGAAGCCGGTCACTCCTATTATGCCATGGGCAGCTATGACAAAGCGATGGAGTATTTCAGCCAAAGCAACGCTGAAAAAATCGACGAAAACTACTTGGTTGAATATGCTTTGACCGCAGTTTACAATCAACAGCAGGAGGAAGGCTTGAAGATTGCCAAAATAGGTATGCGTCGTTTCCCCGAAAATGTTTCTTTCTTACGTCTGGCTCTCATCAATACCATCGGCATTCAGAAGTATGATGAAGCCGTTCAGTACGGCCAACAACTTATTCAGAAGAACGGCAACAATAAGAATGCCGGCGACATTACCTATTACGGACAGGCCTTGGCCGGTTCTCACCAGTATGCCGAAGCCATCCAACAATATGAAGAAGCATTGAAGCTTGATGCCAAGAACTTTCGTCCTTACCAGTTGATTTCCGAAGCATATATGGGCATGGGTGATGAAGATAACGCTTTGCAATACACTCAAAAGTATCTCTCTTTGGACCCGAATGCCAAACTTTCGGACTACACAAAGCTGGCCGAGATTTATATGGCTAAGGTAAAGAAGGGTGAAGACAAGGAAGCCAACTTCGGCAAGGCCATCAAGGTTTATGAAGATTTGGCTGCCAAGTTCCCCCAGATCGCAAGTTGGGCTCATTTGCAACAAGCCAATTCTGCGTTCATGGCAGAGATGGATGACAAGGCACTTCCTTACTATCAGCAGGTCATCAGCGAATTGGAGAACAAAGCCGATAAGGAATCTGACGAGTTGGGCTATCTTGCCACAGCTTATAAGAATGCCGGT
This sequence comes from Prevotella sp., assembly GCA_022781445.1. Classification (GTDB taxonomy): domain Bacteria; phylum Bacteroidota; class Bacteroidia; order Bacteroidales; family Bacteroidaceae; genus Prevotella. The sequence goes on along the minus strand of JALETQ010000017.1, from coordinate 69,447 downwards.
TACATCTATTGGAGTTCAAAGAACGATCTCGAGACGGCTACACCTTATTTTGAGAAATTGTTGAAGATAGATCCCGACAACAAGCTCGCCAAGAAGGCTCTCGGCCTGGAGGAAGAAACTGCTCCCGCTCAATAACGCCTGACCTTGGTGTACGAAAAGTCGCAGACTTTTCGTATGGCTGTCCTCAAGCATGGTAATCCTGACTTCTCTTGTCATGGTTGCCATGCTTTTCTGTATTCTTAATACTCTATGTTTCTCCTGATTGTGTCTTTTCACCATTCGGTTCTCATGAATTTGTACGTTTGCGTACAGCCTTTTTGCAGTCGTCTTCGCCGAGGCTTCGAACACACCTTCCACACATCAAACAGATCATTTTGACTCCTTTTTTCTTTATTTGTCGATATATCCTTGTTAAACCCAAATCGGTCATGAGAGTGTTTGTTTATACATTCGCTGTTGTTCATATCACTTTCCGTCCGGTTTCGTCTGCCGTCCGGCAATGGTTTGTCGTCTTGTCTTGCCGTATCCCGCCGTGCCTGTAACAATGCGACAGTCCATTTGCTTGGCAATCAAACGACCCCAAGTCCGAATCTGATGACTGATTTGGGATAAACCTGTTTGATTTTTTGATAAGTTCGATTCCTTTTCACCGTTTCGCACAATACCGATTTCAATATTCGTGCCACACCTCACCATGGTGTCTGTTATCTTGTTTATCATCCTTTTGGCGGTGCTGTTGCACATTTTCGGAAAAAACACTAACTTTGTGCCGATCAAAAAGAAAAACATCATGTTGCATTTACGAACCAAGTCGGTATTCACCGCCACCCTTTTGTGGCTCTCTTTATGTGTGGGCGCACAATCGGGCCTTACCTTGAAAGAAATTACAAACGGAACTTTTGCCTATGAAAGTGTGAAAGCTGCCACCCCGTTACCCGATGGAAAGAATTACGGACAGATTGATAACGACCGTACCAAGGTCATCATGCACGCCTTCAGTTCGGGCAAGCCCACCGGTGTACTCTTTGATGTGGCCCAAACAAAGCAAACCACCATCGAATCGTTTGATAACTACAGTTTCAGTCCCGATGGCAAATGTCTGCTGATTCAGACAAATACCCGGTCGGTCTATCGTCGTTCGTTCACCGCCGACTATTACATTTATGAAATTGCTTCTCGCAAGTTACGTCCGCTGTCGGTCAACGGCGCCCAACAAACACCCATCTGGTCGCCCGACAGCCGCCGCATCGCTTTCGTTCGTGACAACAATATCTTTCTGGTCGATACCGGCCAACCCGGGCAGGAAGTTCAGGTTACGCACGATGGCAAACGCAATGCCGTCATCAACGGTATTCCCGACTGGGTTTATGAAGAAGAGTTCGGCTACAACTCCGCCATGACTTTCAATGCCGACGGTACACATCTCTGTTGGGTACGTTTCGACGAATCCGAAGTCAAGACCTATGCCTTGCAGCTCTTTCAGGGCATGAATCCCACCCGTGAAGAATATGCCGACTATCCCGGCGAGTACCAATACAAATATCCCAAGGCCGGTCAGGAAAACTCCAAGGTGACGGCGTGGGCTTATGACATCCGTTCCAAGAAAACCATTCACCTGAATATTCCGGGCGAAGGAAACGAAGGCTATATGCCGCGTATCAAAGCCACGCGCGACGCTTCGCAAATAGTTGTCCTTACACTCAATCGCCATCAGGATTGCCTACGCATTTATTCGGCCGATCCTGCAAACGGCAATGCCAAGTTGCTGTTTGAGGAGAAAGCCGATAAGTTTATCAAAGAAGAAGTGGTAGAAAACCTGCAATTCACCGATAAACACTTTATTTTGCCAAGCGATCGCGACGGCAGTATGCAGCTCTATCTTTATGACCTACAGGGTAATCTTGTTCGCAAGCTCACTTCGGGCAAACATATCGTCCTCGATTTTTATGGTTATGACGAAAAAAGTCAGCAGGCCTATTTTCAGGCCACGGCTGCCGATGCCATGAATCGTCAGGTCTATGTTGCCGGTAAAGATGGCAAAGAGCGAAGCCTCACCCTTGACAAGGGATGCAATGCTGCGCTCTTCAGCACTGATTTCAAATATTTCCTCAATACTTGGAGCGATGCCGATACGCCTCCTGTTTACACCCTTCGCGATCATGACGGCAAGGTGCTGAAAACATTGGTCGACAATAAATCCCTGCGTGACAAACTTGCTTCTCACAATATTCCGCATAAGGAATTCTTCACCTTCACCACCTCCGAAGGCATCACGTTGAACGGTGTGATGATGAAGCCTGCCGATTTTGATGCCAACAAGAAATATCCTGTCGTGATGTATCAGTACAGCGGGCCCGGCAGCCAGCAGGTGGTCAACTGGTGGAACATCGGTTCGATGGGACAAGGCGCACTCTTCGACCATTATTTCAACCAAAACGGTTTCATCGTTGTCTGTGTCGACGGACGCGGAACAGGAGCCCGCGGTAAAGATTTCGAGAAGTGTACCTATCTCAGGTTGGGCGACCTCGAGTCGAAAGACCAAGTCGAAACGGCTCTCTATCTCGGCAAACTGCCTTATGTCGACGCTGCCCGCATCGGTATCTGGGGATGGAGTTTCGGAGGCTTCTGCACCTTGATGAGCATGAGCGAGGGCAGGGACGTGTTCCGTGCCGGCGTGGCGGTTGCTCCTCCCACCAACTGGAAGTATTATGACAGCGTCTATACCGAACGCTATATGCGCACTCCTGCCGAGAATGCCGACGGCTATACCGTCAATCCCATCGAACGGGCTGCTCGTCTGCACGGAGCATTGCTGCTCTGTCATGGCTTGGCCGACGATAATGTGCATCCTCAAAACGTCTTCGAGTATTCCGAAAAGCTCGTTCAGGAAGACAAGGATTTCAAGGAAGTTCTCTACACCAACCGCAATCACAGCATCTTTGGCGGCAATACGCGCAACCATATCTTCAGGCAGATCGTCGACTTCTTCCAGCGTGAAATGAGGTAAATAGATAAAGCTTTCCGTCCGTTGTCCTCCCGGGAAACTTCGAGAGCAACTTGAAAGTTTTTTGCTGCGGTTTAAGACCTCGTTGGGTTGAAAATCCGAAGTTGCCCTTTCGTCTTCCGGTACCTGCCCTTTTAGCACACAATACCTGCCCTTTTGCCTAATGAAAGGGCAGGTATTGTTTTACAGGTCGAAGATTTGCTCATCGGTCATTGAAAATGGAGTGTATTCTTCAGAGTCTTCATCTTCGCAATATCCATTAAGAAAGATATTGAACCCACATCGGTCATTAGAGCGTTTATACGAGAGTGTAAAGTAAACGGTGTCAGTCTACTTTACACTCTCTTCTATATCAACCGTTATTTTCTTCCCACCATTTTTGTAATTCTTTCTTTTCCACAATGCAACTGATAAATCAGCTGCATTGTATTCAATACTTGACAGAGAGCATTCACCACTAACGAATGGTATAGGTATCCATTCCTCTGTTAACAAGAAATTATTCAATGTATCTTACTCAAATTTAATGTTGTATTCATCTTCGACTTTAAGACTGTTTAAATCTGGATTTGGGATATTTACTTTTATCCCTTCAACAAGTTCTTTGTAAGTGATTCCTCTTTCTGTCCTAAAAATGCCCCTTTTAATATATCCCATGATTGTTCCTGAGTTATACCCTGATATACAGATGATTTGAAATATGAAACCACCATCTTGGCATTCTGCAAGTACAAAAGAATCTCGTTCTTCTCTATCCCAAAAATAGGATATTGTGAAGATTGTTCCCCTGTAAAAAATTTTATTCTTTTCTATTTGATTATTCATATTTTTATATTATGTTTCCCAGAAGAGTCAGGCTTCTTGGTCCTCTCTCCGTTAAAATTTACAGCCTCTGGTTCAAAGTCCAAGTCCGAATTCGTGCGTACAAGGCTTTTGGGTGAGCATTTCAAAGTGATAACAGTGGACAAGTCTGCCGTGGAGTATTACCGCAAACTCTCCGAACTTACAGCCCAAGTACATAAGATTGGCACAAACTATAATCAAGTCGTCCGACTGATGCACCTTTATACGGCAGAGAAAAGCGTAAAGGCATTGTTGCAGGAACTAATACGTCAGACAAAAGAACTCACCGCCCTGCAAGAGATGGCGGTGAGTTTAACCATTGACTATCGGGAGAGATAAGTAATGTTCGATGGAATTAGATTCCCCCAAGCATTTCTTGCAGCAGATTGCCCGATGAACGTACTATCTGAAAGTCCACCGTCCGGTTCTCCACCATTATTTCTGTTCAAGTATCATTTTATAGGTTTTATACCAATATTTTATGAACAGTGTTGCCGACACGGACAATATAAATGCCTCTTGATGGTATTTGGATAGAATGGGAGGAAGTTAGGCTTCCATGATCTATCATCTCGCCATCTATGGCATAAACCGAATAACGGACAGGAGCAGAAAGGCTTTCCGCCACCTCAATGACAAGCATGCCCTCTCTTCCATATATTTTGTATTCTCCTGCATCGTCCGCCATAGGTGTTTCTATCCCGGATGGGAACTTGTCCGTCTCGATGATATTGGTGAAGTAGTTCCAGCCGAAAGCCTGACGGTACTTCTCGCCCGAGCCGATGGGGACATAGACTGGTATATCGTTGGGGGTAAAGCCGTGGAATGGTCCAAGACCGGAATTCGCATGGTCTTCTGTGCAAATAGGAGGTGTTTGAGCAAGGGAGTATATCTTTTGCAGATAACGCAAATCTCTAAAAGCCCCACCTTCAATATATTCCACAGTAGAGGGGAAAACTATCGAATCAAGAGCGCAATAATCAAAAGAGTCCCATCCTATCCAACTCAAATTCTGTGGAAGTTCGGTTTTAAGTTTATAGCATAATTGAAAAGCATTTCTGCCTATTTTTGTTACAGATGTAGGAATATCTATTTCGTTTAAGTTATGACATAAACAACATAGTCTTTGAGGAATCCCTGTAAGTCCTTCTGGCAAGACAACTTTCTTTAATCTCCTATTGTCAGCAAAAGCCGCATTTCCTATCTTTTTTACCGTATTGGGTACTACTATCTCAGTAAGATGCGTACCATATATGGCAGAAAATCCGATGCTGTCCAAGCCTTCGGGAAAATTCATCTCCTCTACTCTGGTATAGAAAAATGCGAGCATGTCTATGGTTTTGAGAGTGGACGGCAGAACAATCTTTTTAAGGCTGTCACACCATTGGAAACATCGGACTGGGATTTCCGTAATACCCTCTGGGATTATCAAAGGATTTACTTGAAGCCATCTGTTGTCCTCAAAACTGCTCTCTCCCAGTTTTCTCAGTGAAGAGGGTATATTGATGGTTCTCAATGTCAATCCTAAAAATGCACAGAAACCGAACTCCGTAATATCATCGGGAAGAATAATGCGGCGAATATCCAAAAAGTGCCCGGAAGTGTACAAATCCCCATCAACAAAACCGTAATCTGGAATTTTATTGTTCTCAACCTGTGCATATTGCAAATTGACAATCCGCATAGAACCATCTTTCGCACAACGAACGATTGTCTTGAAATCAGTGGCATTGATAGGTCCATGTACGACCAATGAATCTATGGTGTTCCACTTGTCACCCAACACTTGCTCCAGCTGACCGTACTCGTTCACCCTTGCATCATAGAAACCGACTTGTCCCCACGCCTTTTGATAGAAAATGGAAACAAGAAACAAAGACATGAACAATAGAAAAATTCTTCTCGTCATCACTCCAAAATTTTACTTTATTAAATTATATATTGTGTATATCTGCTCTTTCAATTCGGAAATGGGAAGTTGGCTGCTCAATGCACCTCTGTATGACAATCCAAGATATATACATCTAATGGAAAATATAATCTTTTCTGTTTCTACCGTTTGGGTAATCTCTCCTTTCTGTTTGGCAAGTTCTATCACTTTTTTCCATTCAAGGTTCTTTCTTTTCTCATATTCTTGAAACTTTTCTTTCCAATCCGGGTAGTTGTCTTTCAGATACAGGATAAATGACATGAAATTGGCAGGGGTGACGGTACCTTTTGTCATCATAAAAAATGATTTCATACGGCGACCGATGTTTTCCACACGATTGTCGATGAAGTCCTTTAATGGTGTTGAACTTGTAAACGCAAGAAACTCAGGAGTATCATTGGTCAAGAATTGAAATACAAACCTGTCAACAGCATGATGGAAAATATCTTCTTTATTCTTGAAGTGATGAAACATATTCCCACGAGAAACGTTGGTTGCTTCGACCAAGTCAGAGAAAGATACGGCCGCATAGCCTTTTTTCAGAAATAATCTGAACGATTCATTAAGGATAATGTCCCTTTTGCTTATACTTTCTTTATCTGTTTGATTTTCCATAAATTTATAATATTGCGCTTAGTAAGACGGAATAAACGTTCTGTTTTACTAAGCGCAATATTATGCAAATTATTTCAATCTACCAAATTTTTCCGAGGATTTTTCTCCAAAAAGTCAATTTTGTACACTTACTTATAATGCGAATCTTTGTTCACGGTTACATTGTCTTGGGCGAATGACACAGGTAATCAAAAAAGGCTGAAAACCTACGTGATGGTTTCAGCCTAATTTGTGTGAATGAAAAAAAACTTCCAGCTGACGGTAATGATTTTCATTGCCGTCGGAGGTGTCTGCCCCGTCCGTGTTTCACGTGTTGTGGCATGAGGGGGTGAAGATACGGATCAGAATTTTGCCATCTTGATGGCATCGATGGCACATTCGTCACCTTTGTTTCCCAACTTGCCTCCGCTGCGGTCGATGGCCTGCTGCAGGTTGTTGGTGGTGAGAAGTCCGTAGATAATCGGAATTTCGGAAGTGGCGTTGAGACGTGCTATGCCGTAGGTCACCCCTTGACAGATGTAGTCGAAGTGGGGCGTTTCGCCTTTGATGACACATCCCAGGATGATGATGGCATCGTAGCCGCCGTTGAGTGTCATGCGGTGAGCGCCGTAGACAAGCTCAAAACTTCCCGGAACGGTCTTGACATGGATGTTCTCAGGCAGGGCACCATGCTTTTGCAAGGTCTGTACGGTGCCGTCGAGCAATGCACCGGTCACGTCGGGATTCCATTCCGAAACGACGACGCCAAAGCACATATTACTGGCATCGGGAACCGATTCGAGGTCGTATTCGGACAGGTTGTGTAGTGAAGTCGCCATTATTTCTTTACAAATTCGATATATTTGTCAATTTCTCCCGAAGTCGTCAGAGTGGCGTTCACATACTTGGTCTTGATTTCTTCAAAAGTCTTTTGGGCATCTTCTTTCTTTCCTTGTTCGTTGAGGATGATGCCTGCCTTTTTCAACGCCAACGGCGAAACGCTCATGTTAAGACCTCCTTCGGCAGCTTTGTCGGCAAGGCTTGCGGCCTTCCTGAATGCTTCAACGGCCTTGTCGTATTGCTTGATGTTGGCGTAGGCGTCTCCGAGAGCTACCTGACTCAAGGGACTTACCAGCAAGTCGTCTTGCGGTTTGAAATCTTCGAGGTATTGAACGGCCTCCTGCCATTTGTTCATTTTGGCATAACAGATGCCCGAATAGTATTTGGCGAGGTTGCCCGATTTGGTTCCTCCATAATCACTGACGATTTGCAGAAGTCCCGGCGATGCAGGCCCGTTGCCTTTAAGTGCCTGCTCAAATTGTTGCCGGCTGATGAGTTCCTGTGCATTGGCAAGTGCTGTGGCCGCTTCTTTGGAGCGACTGTCCTGCATGTTGTTGAACAAGATAAAACCTGCAATAATAACCAGGAGGCCGATAAAAGCTCCGATGAGTGCCTTTTTGTTCTTTTGAATAAACGCCTCCGACTTGTTCAGGGTTTCCTCTACTTCGGAAACTCCTGCTTTAGCATGTGATTTTGTCATATTGAATAGTTTAATTGAATTTCTAAAGTTAAAATCGAGGCAAAATTACTTATTTTATCCCACATATTGAAATATAATCCTTACTTTTTTTGTTTTTGCGTTTCAAAGCTCTAACTTTGCAATGCGAACCGTCATGAAGGAAGGGCATGAAGTGTCGGAAGCCCTTTCGTATACACAATATCCAATGATTTAAAGATGTACCTGCAAAACATTTCCATCATCAACTATAAGAACATTCTGTCTGCCGATTTAAGCCTGTCGCCCAAGTTGAATTGTTTTATAGGTGACAATGGGGAGGGAAAGACCAACTTTCTGGATGCGGTCTACTATCTGTCGTTTTGTCACAGTGCCTACAATTCCATCGACACGCAACTCATCACGCACGACAAGGATTTCTTTGTACTCGACGGAAGGTATGTTGCCGATGAGGAAACGGTCGAACACATCTATTGCGGCATGAAGCGTGGCGGCAAGAAATATTTCAAACGCAATGACAAATCTTACAAACGTCTCTCGCAACATATCGGACTCATTCCCCTCATCTTCGTGTCTCCTGCCGATACATCTCTGATCATCGGGGGGAGCGAGGAGCGTCGCCGGTTGATGGATGTGTGCATTTCTCAATGCGATGCGGTGTATCTTGACACGCTGAATGACTACAACAAAACCCTGCAGCAACGCAATGCGATGCTGAAGCAGGAAGCCGAGCCCGACGCGGCACTGATGGATATTTTGGAGGAACGCATGGCTGCCGCCGGCGAAAAGATTTATCACAGTCGGGAGATGTTCGTGGAGGCGATCATGCCCATGTTCATATCGGTGTATCAACGCATAGCCGAAGAAAAAGAAACGGTGTCGCTACAATATGTGTCACATGGCAAGCGGGGCGACCTGCTGGATGTCATCAGAAGCGGAAGAGCCAAGGATCGCATCATGGGTTACTCGCTGCACGGAACTCATCGCGACGACTTGGAAATGCTGATTGACGGGCATCCCATGAAAAAGGAAGGCAGTCAGGGACAACACAAAACCTTTGTCGTGGCGATGAAGCTGGCTCAATATGACTATCTCAGCCGGTTCGGACATTGCAAAGCACCGTTGTTGTTGCTCGACGACATCTTCGATAAGCTCGATGCCCATCGGGTGGAGCAGATCGTCAGGTTGGTTTCGGAAGACCGTTTCGGACAGATATTCATTACCGATACCAACCGTGATCATCTTGACAAGATTCTCCGCAGTGGTCATTTTGAACATCGTCTGTTTGAGGTGAAAGACGGAGAGTTTGCATTGCGTATATCATAGACCATACCGACAGACAAAATATATCGTATGTTTCGAAGAAAGGTTCTGCCCGTGGCAGAAATCGTCAACCGGCACCTCAGGGAGAAAGGCTTGGAGATGCCGCTGTATCAGAGACGCACCATAGATGCGTGGGAAAAGGTGTGCGGTGAAGTCGTGGCACGCCATACAACCCATAAATACATACGGAATCAGACTTTGTTTGTCGGCATATCCAGTCCGGCATTGCGCAGCGAATTGTCCATGATGCGACAAGAAATATTGCAGAAACTTGTCGATGAAGTGGGACACAAAGTCGTTTATGACATTAAAATTGTGGGATAAATCAAAATTGCGGAAGAAACTTTGGCTTTGCGACCGGCAGGTTCTGTCCGAGTCATGATGTCGAGGGCTACATATCAATAGTCGAGGGTTACATGTCAATAATGGTGTCGAGAAATCAAAGATGAAAAGAAACCGATTTACAATAAAATTTGCGCACCGTCGTTAGAATGATTGAATGAAAAACGAAGAAGAGATACAAGGCTATTCGCATATCGTGAAATATGCCGGACTTTTTGGCGGGGTGCAAGGTCTGAACATCCTCATCGGCGTGTTGCGCAACAAGTTTGTTGCCACCATTCTCGGCCCTGCGGGAATGGGTTTGATTTCGCTTTTCAATTCCACCATCACCTTCATGTCCAATGCTACCAATCTCGGCATCTCCATGAGTGCCGTGCGCAACCTTTCCGAAGCCTACGACGAAGACAACGAACAGCAAATGGATGCCATTGTAACGATGGTGCGAACATGGAGTTTGCTGACCGCTTTGGTCGGTATGTTCCTCTGCATGGCTTTGAGTCCGCTGCTCAATGATATCACTTTCGATTGGGGCGATCACACGCTCCACTTCGTTTTCCTTTCGCCCATCGTTGCGCTGCTGGCGATCACCGGCGGAGAGGCGGCCATCCTCAAAGCCACTCGCCGCCTGAAAGGTTTGGCGGTCATCTCTGTTTATAACGTGTTGGCGGCGTTGTTGATATCCGTTCCCTTGTATTATTTCCTTGGTGAGAAAGGCATTGTACCCTCGCTGGTGGTCGGTGCGGGCATACAGATGCTGCTCACCATCCGCTATTCAATCAAACTTTTCCCGCTGCACTTTGCCTTCGACAAGCAATCCATGTCCGACGGATTGGGTATGGTAAGACTGGGCATTGCCTTTGTATTGGCAGGTATCTTGGGCAGCGGTGCCGAATTTCTCATACGTTCGTTCCTCAACTATTATGCTTCGCTCGAGATTGTCGGTCTTTACAGTGCCGGCTATATGATGACGATGACCTACGCCGGCATGGTGTTCTCGGCGATGGAAACCGACTATTTCCCTCGTCTGTCGGCTGTCAATGATCAGCGTGATGAAGCCAATCTCACCATCAACCGTCAGATCGAGGTGTCGTTGCTGCTGGTTTCGCCGCTGTTGGTGGCATTCACCGTCGGCATGCCCGTGTTGGTGCCGTTGCTCTATTCGGGAAAGTTCACCCCCGTGATGGGGATGGTGCAGGTATCGGTGCTGGCCATGTATCTGCGGGCGGTCAAACTTCCGATGGCATACATTCCGTTGGCGAAGGGCGATTCCAAGTCATATCTGTTTCTCGAAGCCGTTTACGACATCGTGCTTGTGGGCTTCATCGTGGTGGGGTATCTGCAATGGGGGCTTACCGGATGCGGTATCGCGCTGCTGGGTGCAGGCGTTTTCGACTGGATCCTGATTTATGTCTATGCCGTTCGCAAGTATGGCTATGTCATCTCTAACCATGTCAAACGCTACTGTCTTTATCATCTGCCGGTGGGACTGTTGGCTTATGCAGCCACGTTCATCGAAAACCGGTGGGCATACTGGTTGACGGGAGCTTTGCTGTTTGTGCTGAGCGGATGGATCTCATTGACCATCCTGCGTCGCAAAACCTCGTTGTGGTCGTCGTTGATGATGAAAATAAAGCAGAAGTTGAGTCATGGCTAAGGTTACCGTTCTGGTGGCAGTCTATAATGCCCGCAAGTATTTGGCATCATGCCTCAACTCGTTGTTGCGCCAGACACATCGCGACTGGGAAGCCATCTGTGTGGACGACGCGTCGACCGACGACTCTCGCGATATCTTGGAGAGCTATGCCCGAAAGGACGGACGTATCCGTGTGATGGCCATGTCCTGTAACGGCGGACAAGCCAAGGCCCGGAATGCCGCGCTCAAATTGGCGACAGGCGAATTTGTCTGTATGCTCGATAGTGATGACACCTTTTCCGACGATGCTTTGCAGCGGGCTCTTGAAGTGTTCGAGCAACATCCGGCGACCGACAGTGTGTTATTCGATTTAATGATGTGTTACGACGATCGGAAAGAATCCTACCCGCTGCCGGTTTTCGATAGTCTTTCGGGTACCGAGGCCTTTGAGCGCAGTCTCACATGGAACATTCACGGACTGTATATGATCCGCACCGACATCCATCGCCGGTTTCCTTACGACGAAACGTCGCATGCCTACAGCGATGACAACACCACTCGCACACACTTCCTCCATTCTGCCGAAGTCAGGGTGTGTCGGGGCATATATTATTATCGTCAGCATGGCGAATCGGTTACCCATAAGGCTACCGTCCGGCGTTTCGATTACCTTGATGCCAATCTCAACATGAAGAAAATGATGCTGCAGTGGCAGGTGGAAGACCGGTTAATCGATTTATATGAGAATGCACGATGGCTCAATCTGGTCGGTGTCTATATGTTTTACTTTCACAACCGGAGGAAATTGCCACCTGTCGACAGCCGTTACGGGTTGCGGAAACTGAAAGAAATGTGGCTTACGGTCGAAGTGAATCGCATCGACGCTGTTCATCGTCGCAAGTTCGGTTATTGTCCGTTTCGCGGACATTGGTGGTTGTTCCGCTGCCAGGAAGAACTTTATTTCTGCCTTCGATCCATCCTCGATTTGTTTCGGAAAGGCAAGATGCACTGATAACAAGGCCCTTTCCCCATTCTGCCCCATGCCCGGCTCCGATGCCAAGCCTTTTCCCATTTCAAGATATTTTCCTTCGCAATCGTCCTGCCTGCACGCCGTGACCTCGTTGTGGTCGTCTTTCCCTGTCGTACAAGTGTTTGCCGTGTCCGAAACTTTGTTTTTTATGCTAAAAGAATGGCGTTTCCAAAAAAATATTTACATTTGCAAGTACTTTATGTTTATCACGAAAATAAAAAACCGAAATGACATTAGTTATCGTTGCCACCCTGCTGTTGAGCTATCTGTTGATAGCCACCGAGAGTATTACGAAAATCAATAAGGCTGCCATAGCCGTTTTCGCCGGAACTGTGGGGTGGGTACTCTATATCTGCTGGGGAACGAACTTCGTGATGAGCGAGCATGGTGTGGCTTACATCGACTGGCTCGACGGTGCCAATCCGACGAGTATTGCCGTCAAGCAATACATAGCCGAAGATATTTTCTTGAAACACATCGGCAGGGTAGCCGAGATCGTAATGTTTCTGCTGGCTACGATGACCATCGTGGAGATTCTCAACAACAACGGTTGCTTTGATCCGCTGGCTTCGTGGCTGCGCACCCGCAATAGCCGGAAGTTGCTTTGGACACTGTCGTTCTCGACTTTTGTCATCTCTGCCAACCTCGACAATGTGACCACCACGGTGATGATGCTCGTCCTGCTGCACAATCTTGTAGACAGCCATCGGCAGCGCATCGTCTACGGTTCAGCCATCGTGATTGCTGCCAATGCCGGCGGAGCCATGACAGTCATCGGTGAACCCACGGGGCTGATTCTGTGGAATATGGGTGCGGTGACTGCCTCCCGTTTCTCGGGAACGTTGCTGTTGCCGTGCCTCATTGCATGGATGGTTCCCACATGGTGGCTGGGCAGAATGTTGCCCGAACGTGTCACCGTGGCAGAAATGATAGAGCCTTACCGTGGCGATGATACCAATCTCAATGCATGGCAGCGTGTCGTAATGCTCTTTGTCGGCATTGGCGGACTGTGGTTCATTCCCACTTTCCACAGTATCACGAGGCTCAGTCCGTTTCTGGGTGCCTTGTGTGTGCTTTCGGTCTTGTGGGTGGTCAACGAGATTTTTAACCGCAAGCTCATGGATGTCGATAAAATGGTGCAACGTCGCATTCCGCGCGTTCTCCAATACGGTGTCATTCAGATGATGCTTTTTGTGACAGGCATCATGCTCGCCATAGGTGTGGTCAAGGAAACCGGTGTCATCGAGCGTTTGGCCGTGATTCTCGACAGCACCTTCCACAACGTGTGGCTGGCCGGTATCGTCTGCGGACTCGTGAGCAGTTTCTTCGATAATTTCGCGACGGCGATGTCGTTCGTGTCGTTCCACGACTTGCTGACCGACAACCCTTCCGATCCTTTCCTGACGGCATTCACGCAAAACGGCCACTTCTGGAGCATCATTGCCTACAGTGCCGCCCTGGGTGGCAGCATCATGTCCATCGGCTCGATGAGTGGCATTGCCTTTATGAAGATGGAAAGAGTGAAAGCCGGCTGGTATCTGAAGAATGTCAGTGGTGCGGCTCTCGCGGGATGGCTGTTGGGGCTGTTGGCGATGTATCTCGTCTCGCTGTATGCGGTATGACTTTGTTTTCCGGAATCCGGATCCGACGGACATGAAACGTCAGGTGTCATTCGGCAGGGAGGCAAGTGCAGCGAACAGCATGAAATGTAGGATCAAACGGTTTGATGACCGATTCGGGTTGAAACCATCTCCATGGTGGAACGACCGGGCGATGCCATACATGATATTAAGGTATATATAAGTCTTTATTAGGTTCAATAAAATGAGAAAGATTAAAACAATAGGTATTTTGACCTCGGGCGGTGATGCACCGGGGATGAACGCGGCGATCAGAGCCGTAACCCGCGCAGGTATCGAAAAGGGATTCGTCATCAAAGGAATATACCGCGGTTTCGACGGACTCATCAATTCGGAAATCTCCACTTTCACGACCGAAAACGTGAGTGGTATCATCATGTCGGGCGGTACGATCCTCAAGAGTGCGCGATCCAAAGAATTCATGACCAAGAAGGGTAGGGCAAAAGCCTACGAAAGCATGTGCAAAGCCGAAATCGATGCGCTGGTTGTCATCGGCGGAAACGGTTCGCTGACGGGTGCCATGCTCTTCGCCCAAGAATACGATGTGTGCTGTATCGGCTTGCCGGGTACCATCGACAACGACCTTTACGGTACCGATTCGACCATCGGTTATGACACGACACTCAATACCATCGTCGAGTGTGTCGACCGTATCAGGGATACGGCACAGAGCCATGAACGCATTTTCCTCGTAGAGGTGATGGGACGCGATGCCGGATTCTTGGCGCAGAACAGTGCCATCGCAAGCGGAGCTGAAGCTGCCATTATTCCGGAAGATTCTACCGATGTGGACCAATTGGCCCGATTCATGGAACGAGGCATCCGCAAGTCCAAGAAAAGTTGTATCGTCATCGTGTCCGAAAGCAAGAAATGCGGTGCGCTCTATTATGCCGACCGCGTGCGAAAGGAATTTCCCGATTTCGATGTTCGTGTTTCTATCCTCGGGCACTTGCAGCGTGGCGGAAGACCCTCGGCTCACGACAGGATTCTTGCCAGCCGTACCGGTGTGGGAGCCATTGAGGCCATTCTTCAGGGACAACGCAACGTCATGATCGGCGTTCGTAACAACGAAATCGTTTATGTGCCTCTCAGTGAGGCCATTCGTTCGGACAAACCTTTCGACAAGAAGCTCATCGAAGTTCTCGACCAGTTGAGCATTTAGTTTCCTCCTTGCTTTCGAACGATATTTACCAGAGGCATTATCCCAAACCGGCCATGACCGGTTTGGGATAATTGTTTTACTTTGCCGTATTCCGCTACACCTGCAATAAAGCCGGGAATCCTTCTGCTTGACCATCAAACGATACCGGATCGGAATCTCATGACCGTTTTGCGCTCACGCGCCTCCGGCTCGTATCTTGATGGTCGATTGAGGTTGAAGCCCGAACCTTGGACAGTTTGGATATGACAGCCTCATGTATGGTGATATTAAACCCAAATCGTTCATGAGAGCGTTTGTTTATACATTTCCTGTGGTTCATATCACTTTCTGGCCGGTTTTGTCTGCCGGCCGGCATCTTGCCTGTCGTTTTGTCTTGCCGTAGCCCGTTACGCCTGCAGCAAACCGACAAACCATCTGCCGACCATCAAACGAAACCGACTCGGAATCTAATGACCGATTTGGGTTAAATGTTGCGTTTTGTAAGATTATGTATTCCAATCTGTTATGTGTTTTGTTCGGTGCCGTCTTCCAAAAGGGGTGGTTTTGCAGCGTGAAAGTTTCTCTTTTATGATGAAAAAGGACCGGTTTTACAGGACAAAAGGGGTACTTTTGAAAAACCTTTGTCCCTCATGTGATTTTTCCGCAGGTCCCCGGCCGGCCACGATGGGAAGACTTTTGCCTTTATTTCCGGTCGGTCATCAGAAAGTTTGATTCTGCATTTCAATGCCGTTTATCCCATTTTCCACCCGGCAAGCGCACGAAATCGGGCGGAAAGCGGTATGAACAGTATTGAAATATAGGACTATACGCTCTCGTTTCCAATTGGGGTTCAAAGGGGGATGACTTCGTATATTTTGCAGGTTATTGCAAGAAATATGCGAGAATGTTTGTTGTTCCAAAAATAAATCTGTAATTTTGCAGACCTTAAAGATTATTGTTAACGTTAAAATAAATTTCTTATGTCACAAATAAGTGGACGCATATCCCAAATTATCGGTCCCGTAATCGATGTGTATTTTGATACAAACGGTCTCGATCCTGAAAAGGTGCTGCCTAAGATTCATGAAGCTCTTAAAATCGTTCGTTCGGACAAACGCGAACTTATTGTTGAAGTTCAGCAGCATATTGGAGAAGATACAGTGCGCTGTGTGGCGATGGATAATACGGACGGCTTGCAAAGAAACCTCGAGGTTATTCCTACCGGAGGTCCCATTCGTATGCCTGCCGGCGAACAAATCAAAGGCAGAATGCTCAATGTGATCGGTCAGCCCATTGACGGTATGAGCAATTTGAAGATGGACGGTGCTTATCCCATCCACCGCGAAGCACCTAAATTTGAAGAATTGTCCACTCGTAAGGAAATGCTCACAACGGGTATCAAGGTCATTGACCTGCTCGAACCTTATATGAAAGGTGGTAAAATCGGTCTTTTCGGTGGTGCCGGTGTGGGAAAGACCGTGTTGATTATGGAGCTTATCAACAACATTGCCAAAGGACACGACGGTTATTCGGTGTTTGCCGGTGTGGGAGAACGTACACGTGAAGGTAATGACCTGATTCGTGAAATGATCGAAAGCGGTGTCGTGAGATACGGTGAGAAGTTCAAGAAAGCCATGGAAGAAGGCAAATGGGACTTGTCGCTCGTTGATCCCGAGGAATTGAAAAAATCACAGGCCACCTTGGTCTATGGCCAGATGAACGAGCCTCCCGGAGCACGTGCTTCGGTTGCCCTATCGGGTCTTACCGTGGCCGAGGAATTCCGCGATGCAGGCGGTAAAGACGGTTCGGCTGCCGATATCTTGTTCTTTATCGACAATATCTTCCGTTTCACGCAGGCCGGTTCTGAAGTGTCGGCCTTGTTGGGTCGTATGCCTTCTGCAGTAGGTTATCAGCCGACTTTGGCTTCGGAAATGGGTGCCATGCAAGAGCGAATCACTTCTACTAAGAAAGGTTCGATTACTTCGGTGCAGGCGGTGTATGTGCCTGCCGATGACTTGACCGACCCTGCTCCTGCCACGACCTTTACGCACCTCGATGCCACCACCGAGTTGAGTCGTAAGATTACCGAGCTGGGTATCTATCCGGCTGTGGATCCTCTGGGAAGTACATCGCGCATCCTCGACCCGCTGATTGTCGGCAAGGAACATTATGATTGTGCCCAAAGAGTGAAGCAAATCCTTCAGCGTTACAAAGAATTGCAAGACATCATCGCCATTCTCGGTATGGACGAGTTGTCCGACGAAGATAAGACAACCGTGAACCGCGCACGTCGCGTTCAACGTTTCCTGTCGCAGCCTTTTGCCGTGGCCGAGCAGTTCACCGGTGTTCCCGGTGTCATGGTTTCGGTTGAAGATACCATCAAGGGTTTCAACATGATTCTCGATGGTGAAGTTGACGACCTTCCCGAACAGGCTTTCCTCAATGTCGGTACCATCGAAGATGCCATCGCAAAAGGAAAGAAACTCTTGGAAGAAGCAAAAGCCTAATCTTACGCCACCGGATAATTTTCATTGGAGATGAACCTACAATTAAAAATCGTATCACCTGTCAAGGTCGAGTTCGAGGGCGAAATCGAAAGTGTGCTCGTCCCCGGTACCATGGGAAGTTTTCTCATCTTGAAAGACCACGCACCTATCATATCTTCTCTTGAAAAAGGAAAGGTAGAATATGTCGTGAAAGGTGTTGCCAATCAACTGATGATAGACGGAGGCTTCGTAGAAGTCCAAAAAAATGTCGTAAGAATGTGCGTCGAACTGTAGAATTTCGACGAACCTCAGAAATAGTATATATATAAATGGTCGAAACAGGCAAGCATAGTAAACGTTACCTGCTGCAGGGATTGGTACTCGTTGCCATTCTCTTTGCAGCCGGATGGATAGTTGATGCTTATGCCGCGACCGGGCTTCGGCTCATGACACCTTTGCTTGTCTGCACCGGTTATGCACTCATCGTAGAGATTGCAGAAGCTATTTTATGGTCGCGCTTTTCAAACAAGCCCGCCGACGAACAGCCCAACTTCTTTACCGGAGTTTCGGTTATCCGAATGCTGACGGCTATGGCAGTAGTCTTCGTCTACTTCCTTCAAGCCGATAAAGCCGGTCTGTTTCAATTTTTTCTGATGTTCGCGATTTTCTATTTCGCCATTTTACTTCATCATTTGTGCTTTTTCTTCTTGAAAGGCAAACGTGATAAATCGAAGATCTGATAATAGATATGGATTCCCAAATAATGAAAAAGATTCAAGTTGTTTTACTCGTACTGGTCGTGTCTTTCATGCCCTTCATGCAAACCTTTGCGAATGAAGGCGGAGAGAAGAAACTCGACATACCCGAGATCGTTCTGGAACACCTTTCCGATACCTACGAATGGCATATAGCCACCTACGAAGGAAAACACATTAGTATTCATTTGCCCATCATTCTCCGTAGCAGTGCTACCGGAGAGTGGCATTTCTGTTCGGCAGAAACGCTGCCTCAAAATTTCTTTTTCGACCATGCCCATCATGGCAAGATTTATGAGAAGATGCCCGATGGCAGCACAGTGCGCCCCCTTGACCTGAGTATCACCAAGCTCGTTGTTCAACTTTGGATTGTCGTAGCCATCCTGATCATCGTCTTCCTCAGTTGTGCCAAATGGTATAAAACGCGCAATGAGAAAAGTCAGGCTCCCAAGGGATTTGTCGGTGCGATGGAAATGCTGGTCATGTATATCTATGAGGACCTCATCAAACCCTCGGTGGGTGAAAAGAAATGCGGGCGTTTCGCTCCCTATCTTCTCACGGTGTTTTTCTTCATCCTCACCTGTAACCTCATCGGTCTGATTCCGGTTTTCCCCGGTGGTGCCAATGTGACGGGTAATATCAATGTCACTTTCTTCCTTGCGGTATGTACGATGATTGCCATCAATCTCTTCGGCAACCGTGAATATTGGAAAGAAATCTTGTGGCCAAACGTGCCCGTCTTCCTCAAAGCCCCCGTACCTCTCATGCCTGTCATCGAGTTTTTCGGATTGTTCACAAAGCCGTTTGCGCTGATGATTCGTCTCTTTGCCAACATGATGGCAGGCCACGCGGTCATCTTGAGCTTCACTTGTGTGATTTTCCTCGGATGGTCGATGGGTGTAGGTTTCGGTCTTGGTTTGAACACCTTCAGCATCATCATGCTGTTGTTCATGAATATGCTCGAACTCTTGGTGGCATTCGTACAAGCCTATGTCTTCACCATGCTGAGCGCGGCATTCATCGGTTTGGCCCAACAAGAACACCACGCCGAATAAATCTGTGACATCCTCGCCCGATGTAGGCCGTCAAGGGCAGTCGGAGAGTATGTCCGGACAATCAATTCAGAATCAAACAAACATAATATTAGTAACAAACAATAATTAAACATTTCACATTATGATTATTTCGACTTTATTGGCTGCTGAAGGTCTGGCACAGCTGGGCTGCGGTCTTGGTGCAGGTATTGCAACAATTGGTGCAGGTATGGGTATCGGTAAAATTGGTAGCAGCGCAATGGATGCCATCGCTCGCCAACCCGAAGCCGCAAGTAAAATCCAAACCAACATGATTCTTACTTCTGCATTCATCGAGGGTTGTGCTCTGTTCGCCATCGCAGCTTGTGCGTTTCTTATCAAATAAAAAAAAGATTGAATGGAGAATCTACCATCAATACTAACGCCGGATCTGGGACTTCTTTTCTGGATGCTTCTTGCGTTCTTGGTGGTCTTTGGTGTTCTTGCTAAATTTGGATTCCCTGCCATTATTCAAATGGTAGATAAAAGGAAGGCATATATTGACGATAGTTTGCGCAAGGCACATGAGGCATCTGAGCGACTTGAGAATATCAAGCAGGAAGGTGAAGCCATGTTGCAAGAAGCACGTGAGAAGCAAGCCCTGATTCTGAAAGAGTCGGTAGAAACGCGAGAAACGATTGTAAGCAAAGCTCAACAGTCGGCGAAAGAAGAGGGCGCGCGTCTTCTTCAAGAAGCAAAAGTAGAGATTGAAAGCGAAAAACAAAAGGCCATCCGTGACATTCGTACACAGGTTGCCGAGCTTTCGGTTCTCGTTGCCGAAAAGATTTTGCGCCAAAAACTCAATAGCGATACTACACAGACGGAAATGATTGATAGGCTTCTTGACGAGGTCTTGATGAACGAAAGTAAAAAGTGATGCTGTCATGAATTTAGGTGTTGTATCAGTCAGATATGCGAGAGCCCTTCTCAAATGTGGTTCTCAGGCTCATCTCGAGGAGCGGGTCTATGAAGATATGCTGTGTTTGGCACAGAGTTATCTGCAGGTTCCCGAATTGAGATTTACCATCGACAACCCCATGCTGTCAAGTCAAAAGAAAGAATCTCTTTTGTTGACAGCATCCGGTGTCGAACCTTCAGACATCACGCGCAATTTCATCCGCTTGGTGTTGAAGGAGGGGAGAGAGAATGCTCTACAACTGATGGCCAATTCGTATATCACTCTTTATCGCAAACAGAAGAACATCATCCAAGGTAAATTGATTACTGCCGCTGCCATCGGTGCCGAGTCGGGCAATAAGATCAAGGCAATGGTCGAACAAAGAACCCAAGGTGCTGTGGAGTTTCAAACCGAAGTCAATCCCGAGTTGATCGGTGGTTTTGTGCTGGAGTATGATACTTATAGACTGGATGCAAGTGTGAAGAACAAACTGCGTACCATCTTATCACAGTTGAAGAAATAAAAAATTACAGAAATGTCAGACAAAATAAAACCAAGTGAAGTATCCGAAGTCTTGCTTCAACAACTTCAAAACATAAATGATAGCGAGAAGTTTGATGAAGTGGGTACCGTTTTGCAGGTCAGCGACGGCGTTGCTCGCATTTATGGTTTAAGGAATGCTGAGGCCAACGAGTTGTTGGAATTTGAAAATGGTACGATGGCAATTGTCATGAACCTCGAAGAAGACAACGTGGGTTGTGTGCTTCTCGGTTCGACTGCAGGCATTAAGGAGGGTATGGTCGTGAAGCGTACCAAGCGTATCGCTTCCATCCGTGTCAACGACAACATGCTCGGACGTGTCATCAATCCCCTTGGTCAGCCCATTGATGGCAAAGGCGAAATCGATTTGGCCAACTCTTTTGAAATGCCCCTTGACCGTAAGGCACCGGGTGTTATCTATCGTCAGCCGGTGAAAGAACCTCTGCAAACCGGTCTGAAAGCCGTTGACTCCATGATTCCCATCGGTAGAGGTCAGCGCGAGTTGATCATCGGTGACCGTCAGACCGGTAAGACTGCCATCGCTGTCGATACGATCATCAACCAAAAGAGCTTCTATGATGCCGGCAAACCCGTTTATTGCATCTATGTAGCCATCGGTCAGAAAGCGTCTACCGTTGCCGCGTTGGTGCAAAACCTCAAAGAACACGGTGCTTTGCCCTATACCATCATCGTTTCTGCAACCGCTGCCGACCCTGCCGCCATGCAATACTATGCACCCTTTGCCGGTGCTGCCATCGGCGAGTATTTCCGTGATAGGGGTGAGTCAGCCTTGGTAGTGTTCGATGACTTGTCCAAACAGGCTGTTGCCTATCGTGAGGTATCGCTTATCCTGCGCCGTCCTTCTGGTCGCGAGGCCTATCCTGGCGACGTGTTCTACCTCCACAGCCGTTTGTTGGAGCGTGCTGCACGTATCAACGACCAGCAAGAAGTTGCCGAAAAGATGAACGACCTTCCCGAATGTCTGAAAGGACACGTGAAGGGTGGTGGCTCACTGACCGCGCTTCCCATTATCGAAACGCAGGCGGGCGACGTTTCGGCCTACATCCCCACCAACGTGATTTCTATCACCGACGGACAGATTTATCTCGAAACAGACCTCTTCAACCAAGGTTTCCGTCCTGCCATCAACGTAGGTATCTCGGTATCGCGTGTCGGTGGTTCGGCACAGGTGAAGAGCATGAAGAAAGTGGCGGGTTCTTTGAAAATCGATATGGCTCAGTACCGTGAGTTGGAGGCGTTCTCCAAATTCTCGAGCGATATGGATGCCGTTACCGCCATGACGCTCGACCGTGGACGTAAGAACAATCAGTTGCTCATTCAGCCGCAGTACAGCCCCATGCACGTTGGCGAACAAATCGCCATCCTCTATTGTGGCACACATGGCTTGATGCAGAGTGTACCGGTTGAAGAAGTTCGTCAGTGTCAGGACGCTTTCCTCTCCAAGATGAGAGCCAGTCATGCAGACGTTCTCGACGTACTCGGTAGCGGAAACATCAATGACGATGTAACCCGTGTGATCGAACAAGTGATGGCTGATATTGCCGGACAATATAAAGCATAGTTCCCATGCCTTCATTAAAAGAGATTAAGAATCGGATTGCCAGCGTCAACAATACGCGCAAGATAACGAGTGCCATGAAGATGGTGGCATCTTCCAAGCTTCATCATGCCCAAGTCATGATTGAGAACATGCTCCCCTACGAAAGTATGTTGGAGAACATTCTCAAGTCTTTCTTGGCTTCCGAGGCCGATGCCAAGACCGTCTACAGCATCGAACGACCCGTTCATCGCATTGCGTTTGTTGTGTATGCGTCCAACAGCAGCCTGTGTGGCGGTTTCAACGCCAACATTCTGAAGATGATGCAACAAGCAATCGATGAATATCAACATCTTGGCAAGGAGAATATCATCATCTATCCCATCGGTCGTAAGGTTGCCGAAAAAGTGGCAAAACTCGGCTTGCCCTCGGCAGGCGACTTCACAATGCTTGCCGACAGGCCCGATATCACGCAGTGCATCGAGATCTCCCGTACACTGGGTGAACGCTTTGCTGCCGGCGAGTTCGATCGTGTCGAACTGATTTACCATCATTTCAAGAGTGCCGGGTCGCAAATCCTGACACGTAAGCCGTTCCTGCCCATCAACATCACCGAGGAGCTGCAGCGCGACAAAGAACGCGACCTTTCTTCCAATGTCGCCACACTTCAGGCACAAGAGTACCTGCGTCAGCGCGGTGAACGCAACTCGAAGAAGGAACAGGAGGAAGTCAAACCCCTCAATGACAACTTCTTGGTCGAGCCGGACATGGATACGGTGTTGGGAAGGCTTATCCCCAAACTTGCTCACCTCATGATTTACACGGCGTTGCTCGACAGCAATGCCAGTGAACATGCTGCCCGTATGGTTGCCATGCAGACGGCGACAGACAATGCAGACGAGCTGTTGCGTCAGCTCAACCTGCAGTACAACAAGAGTCGTCAGCAAGCCATCACAAGCGAGTTGCTCGACATTGTCGGCGGTACGGTCAATAATTAAGGTGTTGCAGGGGAACTCCCGGATGATTCACAGCGGACTGTCATCTGTCTGCCCATCCTTCAAGGAATGTACGCAGATGCCGATGATGCCCCGATAATATTGAAGTGGATGGACAGTTCGTCAAAACTGTCTATCCGCTTCATTTTTTTTTCTTTTTCTGTAATGATTTGTTGTCGTTGTTACAGACAGGTCATCTGTCTCGTAACGCTTCATGTGTTGCATTGAGGCGACTGGCTTATTTACATCTATGAAGCCCTTTTGCTATCCAGTCGCTGTTCTCCGTTTCAAGTAATGCCTTGTATGATTTTTAGCTCTTCGGTAAGAAGTTTTTGAAATTCCTTTTTATCCATATATTTATATTCAGTGAGAATTGTTGCCAAGTCTTTCAAAATTGTCTTATAAGACTTTTCAAATTCTCTTATAGGACAATTTTAATTCTCTTATAAGACAATTTTTACGCTTTTATATTACTTGATTATCAAGCAGTTACAAGGGTGATTTTTGCCCCGTAAAAACAGCGGAAACGGTGCGTGAAACCGCTGTGTTCCACGCACCGAAACAAGACCGGCTCTATGGAAGTTCTTCACCGCTTCCCGAGCCTCCGCCCGAAGTGCCGCCGGTTCCCGAGCCTCCGCCCGGACTGTCGTCGGAAGCGTTCACGATGTCTTCCTGAATCGAGAAATCAAGGAGGCGGGCATCGAGCGTGTCGCGCATCGTCGTGCTTTTGGTGAACTGCACGTTCACCTGCTTGATGAGCTGCGCACCCTTCTTCTTGGCTTCGGCAGCCGTCTCCACGCCCTGCGACTTCATCGTCAGGCGGAACGAGCCGATGTCGCCCAGCCGCACGGTGTTGCCTGCCTCCAAAGCCTCTATGACCTCGTATTGCAGCGCATCCAGGACGGCTTTCACGTCGGCACTCGAAACCGTAGAACGCTTCTCCACACGCTTTCGTTCTCACCGGTCAGTATTCAGGGATTAAGCAACAACAAATCATCTATAATGAAGGAAACTTATATGAACGGATACAAAGGAAAAGCTGCCCGAAGGCAGCAACAGGATAAAGAAGAACAGCGGATGAACAAGACGGGTTTCATCAAGGTAAGATGCACCTTAGAGGAAAGGCTGCGTTTGTGCAGAGGGGCGTTTATGCCAGTGCGGAAGAACGGCGTTTGTTGATTCTGGATCTTGCAGAGCGTATCGAACTTTCGGCTAATCCCATGATGCGCATGATGTCTTTGTCGGATTTCCCCCAATGCTCCATGACCATGAAGAATTTGTATTTGGAAGAAAGTTCGTCGTACTCCAGTTCCAACATGTCCATGAACTCCATATCTACCAGACGGTAGTATTCCAAAAAGTTTTCAAACTCCTTTTTCTTCCACAACACAGTGGTTTGCCCCTCCATGATGCCGATGTAGAGCTTGTGTCCGTCGTACAGGATTCCCCTGTGTTTGTCAAGGAGTTTTTCTTTTTTCCGAATCAAGGCTTCAATCTCTTTTTCCTTGTTCTGTCCCTGATGTTCAAGTTCCGTTATCTGTTTCTCGAAATTTCTGATACGCATCCGGTCCATGGCCAGTGCGCCTTTCACCTTGTAGGTCCTGTACCGGAAGAAGAGAAAAACAATGGCAAATGAAAAGGCGAGCAGCAGGATGAGAAGTATGCTGATTTCGATGTTTCTTTCATACATCTGTTTCGATTTCATATTGTCAAAGATAATCTGACTGCTTTTTATGTTGTTTTCCATCCTGCTTTTGTATAAGCTGTCTTTTAAGGCCATGAGTTGCTGTGCGGTGGCCGCCGCGTCTTTATAGTTTCCTGTTGCACATTGGTGGGCGAATCTTGATTTCATGACTTCGACCCTTACCTGGCGGTTGTCGGTCTTCAACGCCTTGTTCCACATTTCACCGGCCTTGCCGGTGTCTCCTTCTTCCATATAAATGGTTGCAAGATTTTCGTATGCAGCCCCCATCGGTTCTATTTGGAGAACCTTCAACAAAATGGTCTTTGCCAGTTGCGGGTTGGTGGGGATGAGCTGGGCACCTAAATTGTTCAGGATGTATATGCGCTCCTTGACAGGGATGTATGCAAGCATTTCCATGCTTTTCCTGACATACACGCCGGCACTGTCGGGTTTGTTGAGTTTATTGTAGGCAACGGCGATGTTGTTGAATGCGCGTGCAAGCCACATCTTGTTGTCGGCGGCAGACGACAGGGTGAGCACTTTCTTTGCATAGTCGAGTGCGAGTGCCGTCTCGCCCGCTTCTTCGTTCATGATGAACAGATTTTCATAGATTTTGTGTTTTATGTCGATGTCATCGAGTTTCTTTGCCACGTATTCGGCTTTCTTGATGCAGACAACCGCCTCCCTGGCTTTTCCTTGTTCATAAAGGGTTACTCCTTTGTAGAAACAGGCATCGGCCAGTTTTTCGGCCATTCCATGCCTTTCGTAATACCCGATGCTGTAATCTATCATTTCGGTGGAGGGTATCGGCTTGTAAAGTCTGTACAGGACTTGCGTTTTCCGCAAAAAGAAGTGGGCAGAATCGGAAGCGTTCGTCAAGTCGTCCATTCTGATCTTCTCGAGCAATGCGGAAGCAGAATCCAAATGATTGTGTTGCACCAGCGAATCGACATTCTCCAACAGCCTGTTCGTATTCGGGGAATGATGCCTGCAGCCGCAGAGCGGCGCAAGCAACAGTGCTATAAAAAAGAGTTTCTTCATTTATTTCGTTTCGCTTTCTTCAATATGCAAAATTACCTTTTTTTTCTTTGAAAAGCGATGATTTTCTTGCCGGCAAGTGTTTATTTTTGTTGCATTTTCGTCTTCTCCTCTCTCTCGATTTACAGGAGAATAAAATGCAACAATCTTGTTTTCAAGATGTTGTCGTTTAGTTTGCATTGCAACGTCTCTTCTGAAAAAACAGACGAAAAAGTTGTTTTATACAACCACTTGTCCTATATTTGTGCCATAGCATACCGCTTCCGAGCTTGAAAAACTTGTCATTAATTAATATTTGTTTTGTATGGAAAAGAATATCAGAAAAATGTTATGGGTCCTGGCCTTCATGAGCGTGAGTTTCTTGAACGAGGCATTCGGACAAGGCAATCCTACAACCCGCCCATGTGTAAAAATGCATTTTGCCTGTGCGGCCGGAAGCGAATATGCCATATTGGTCATGGGCGCGGAAGAAGGGCAATATACGCTCGACTGGGGAAACGGAAACGTTTCGCAGGGTGATCTCCATACTTCCGCCACACGGCTGCAAGGCATCACTGCCGGGCAAGACCTGACCATCTATGGGAACATTGCGGTATTGGAATGCTCCAACAACCAACTGACAACCTTGGACGTAACCGCACTGCCCGCCTTGACCCACCTTATCTCGCGCAAGAACTATATCCAAGAAATGGATTTGTCGTGCAATCCCGAACTACGACTTGTGTATGTACAGGATTCTCCGCTGGAAAGTCTGGATCTTGCCGGCAATCCGCGCATCGACAGCGTGATCGTTACCAACAACAGACTCAATACGCTCAAGCTGGCATCCCATCCCTCTTTGGAAGTCTTGGTATGCTCCACCAACCCGTCACTCCGATCGCTTCATCTGACCGAGTGTCCAAAACTGAGGCATCTTGATGCCATGCAGACACTGATAGAAGAATATGACCTGCAAGAGAACAAAGAACTGCAATATGTGGCAGTGGGATTAGGAAAACCTTTGAAGAAATTCCTGTTGCCACAGGACAACAAAATTGACACACTGGTCATGCCTATGGCAGGGCTTGCTTCTTTGGATCTTTCACAAACAAAACGACTGAAGATGCTGGCGGTGGACAACAACTTCATGCTCTCGGAACTCGATCTGTCCGGAATGGACAACCTTATGGAATTGTCGTGTTCGGGAAACAATCTCGCGGCACTGGATTTGGCAGACTGCAAACGTTTGGTGTCGCTGACCTGCAACAACAACCATTTGTCTGCCTTGGATGTCAGCCGGAACCCCAAACTGGAACAACTGACCTGCTACGCCAACGACCTGACGATGCTGAATGTTGAAAACTGCAACCTATTGTCCTATATCGACTGTTCCGTGAATCCCGGACTGGGCAACGTGTCCTTTCCTGTGTCACTGACTTCGCTGAATTGCAGCGAATGCGACTTTGTGCAACTCGAAACAGCCAAGATGCCTGATTTGGAAGAACTCACCTGTAACGACAACCGTTTGCAGAACATTGATGTCACCCCATTAAAAAAACTGGTATCCTTCAACTGTGGAAACAACCGGATAGAAAAACTCGAGCTTGCCGACTGTACGGAATTGCTCGAGGTGGTCATTTCCGGAAATCCCATCAAGGACGGAATCAGGTTCGACAAGGCTTCCAACCTCCACTATGTTTCCGTGGACGATACCCGGATGGACGTGTGTGCCTTGGACGACATGTACCGGTCGTTGCGCAATAAACGTCCCGGTGACGATGAGAACGAAGTGGGAGGACTGCTCCTCTACAACAACGTGGCCGGTGCGGCTCAGACGAGCAAAACCCAAATTGCAACAGACAAGGGATGGATGGTAACTGTAACGGGTGACGGAACCGGATGTACGAAAACCGGATGGGAAAAAGTGGAAACGGGGAATGATGTTGAAATAATCGAAACACCTGACGGGTGGACGGTGGCTTGTCTTCCGGCAACGGCACGGCGGGTGACGCTTGCCGCGATAGACGGGCAGATCTTGGCCCAATATCCCGTCAAGGCGTCTTCGGTCAGTGTGAAAACATCTCGCAAAGGGGCACATGTCATCTTTGTTGACGGCCAAAAAGCCTTTGTCCGCATACGCAAATGATACGGCATTGCGAACGGCAGAAAATCCGGAAGAGGTTTCTTCTCCCAACAAATGAATACCAAGTAGAAACAATAAAATTACTGATCATGAAAAAACGATTCGCATTCTTTTTGATGTGTGTTTGTCTGCTGATGGTCTCCCACGCAGCGGTTTTCGCCGGAAACGATGAAACGGCGGAAGAAAGAACTGGAAAAGTAGTTGTCAACCTCTCTCAGCCCGGCAGCCTTGAAGACGCGGCACCCGATGTCGTCTGGGAGGACAAGGTGGATACGCTGAAAATAACAGGAAAGCTGAACAGCTACGATTTGCGCATGGTGAGGCGATTCTGTGGGTCTGACGAATACGGCAGTTTCTATCCCACCTCCCTGAAACAGATAGATCTGTCGGAAGCAACCATCGTACCCGATGACGAAAGCTCAAAGGCCTACTATATCATTGCAGAGGACAAGGGTACGACCAGGGAGTATTATGTAGATAAAGACAAACCCTTGCTGCTGCCCGACAAACTGTTCTACAACTGCTGCAGTATAGAGTCGATTGTGCTGCCACAGTATATCCGTGAGATTGGTGTCGGTGCCTTCTTCAAATGTGTGGCCATGAAGGAACTGAAAATGCCGGACGAGATCACAGACATACACCATACGGCTTTCGGCGTATGCAATTCGATGGAAAGTTTTGTGCTGCCGTCCCGTCTTACCAATATGGGGAACTATCTTTTTACCTATTGTGAAAACTTGAAAGAAGTTGTCATTCCTGAAGGAGTGACCCGGCTGAACAAAAGAACATTCGAGCAGACACCTCTTCTGAAAAACATCCGCTTGCCGAAAAGCCTGCGCGATCTGTCACCTGAAGCTCTGTTTGGTGCCAACGGACTGGAGACACTGGAAATTCCCGAAGGCATCGTGTCCCTGCCCGAAGGTTGCGTGGAGGCATGCAGTGCTCTCAAAGAAGTGTCTCTGCCATCCACTCTTGTAGAAATCGGACAAAACGCATTTCAGGATTGTTACAGACTGGAAAGCGTAACATTCAAGGAAGGCCTCAGGCACATTGGACTGTATGCCTTCAAGAACTGCAGAGTCCTGCGCAATGTCGTCCTGCCCCATTCGCTCGAAAGCATCGACAACGAAGCGTTCATCAACTGCAACGACATGGCCAACCTGCAATTTGGCAACGGACTGAAAACCATTGGCGAGAAGGCGTTCTTCCATAACAACAATATAGAGACCCTTGTGTTTCCCGAAACCATGGAAAAGATAGATTATGCGGCGTTTGCCGAATGTATGGGACTGAAGAAGGTGGTACTGGGTAAGGGTTCGCCACAAATAATCGGTAATCCGTTTTTGGGTTGTTTCGCTCTGAAAGCCTTCGAGGTGGATGCCGACAATCCTAAATACACGACAGATGACGGAACACTTTATTCCAAAGACCACTCCATGCTCTATGCCTATCCTAACGGCAGGGAAAGCAAGACGTTCGCCATGCACCCACAGACGGAAAGGACGGATGACTTCGTTTTCTGGTTCTGTAAGAATCTGGAGGAAGTGGAGTTTTCGCTTTCGTTCAAGTCGTTTGGATACAGGGCTTTCTGCGGATGCAGCAATCTCAAGAAAATAACGGTGAAAACGAATGAACCGGTGGAAAACGAATATACAGACGATGTGTTCGAGGAGGTTAATCGTGATGTCTGCCAGCTGGTTGTGCCGGAGGGGTGCCGGCAGGTATATCTTCAGTCGCCCACGTGGGGAGGTTTCAACATCGTGGAATCGACGACTAGCGGCATGGGAAAAAACGGAAATGAAAACATGACGGTGAAAGACAGCGGAGCCGGTATCGTGATCGACAACGTTGGGGCTGATGTGCATACTGTCACGCTGAGCAACTTGTCAGGGCAAACGCTTTCAAGGGCATCCGTAGGTCATGGATGTGCCGTGCTTCCTGCTGAGGCCTTGCCGGCGGGCGGATATGTCGTCACGCTTCACGGCGTGGATGGAAACCGTACGTTGAAATTAATTCGGCACTAAGCGTTTTCCGTCGCTCGTCCTGCATGCTTGTCCGTTTAACCCGAATCGGTCATCCGACCGCAGAATTTATTCAAATCGGACTCTGGTGATCGATTTGGGATAAACGGTCATTTTCTGATTTATTTTATGGCGTTTCATTCTTGCCAATGGTCTCGATATACTGTTGTACGATGGCAATGCCTTGATGGTTGTCTCCGCCTTGCGGTATGATGATGTCGGCATACTTTTTGGTGGGTTCGATGAACTGCTCGTGCATCGGCTTGAGAACTTCAAGATACCTCGAAATCACCATGTCAACCGTTCTGCCGCGCTCAACGACATCACGCCGGATGTTACGGATGAGTCGTTCGTCCGAATCGGTGTCCACATAGATTTTCAAGTCCATCATGTCGCGCAGCTTTTTGTTGAGCAAGGTCATGATTCCTTCGATGATGATGACCGGTTTGGGCTCCACACGGATGGTTTCGGGCAAGCGGTTGCAGAGTAGATAGGAGTAGGTGGGTTGTTCTACTGCCATGCCTTCATGGAGCATCTGGATATGCTTGACGAGGAGTCTCCAATCGAATGCGTCGGGGTGGTCGAAATTGATGCTTCTTCGCTCGGTCTCGGTCATCGATGTGGTGTCGTTATAGTAGGAGTCGAGCGGCACGACTGCCACATGATGGGGTGGTAGTGCCTGAACGATTTTCCTGACGACGGTGGTCTTTCCCGATCCGGTGCCGCCTGCTATGCCGATGATTTTCATGATGATGATGGATTTGTGAGGTGATTCTTTTGTCTGTGTGTGCCTTGCACACGCAGTTCTGAGTCGTATTCGTCGGGCAATCGGACAAATTTGGCCACGTGTTGTTGAGATTCAGTGAAAAATCGAGTACGTCAACTTATGTGTTAAGTCTTCCGGAAAATCGCCCCACGAGTTCATTTTTCCTTTGATTTTATTTCTTGTAGGGAATTCCGAGGGGCAGGATTCCTTCGTGTTGGAACATCTTGGAATAGTATTGTGCCTTTTTGATGGGCGACAGCGGGTAGGCTCTCGAACTGCTTGGCATGCGGTACAGTTTGATGGTGCGGTCGTCGAAATGAAAAGTAGTGAAACTTCCCATTGCAGGCATGCCGATGCCGAAACACTCGCATACTAGTTCGGTCGACTTTTGTCCGGTCGTGACGATGGCTTTACACTGCGGATGGTGCCGGAGCATTTGCGGGATGTCGGTAGGACGGACGATGAGCAAGTCTTTGTCGGAAGCCGTATTTTTGGTACGGATGACGGCTGTCGCTGCATCGTAAAGACCTATTTTCTTGCTTGTCAGAAATTTCTCGATTGCCTCTTTATGAAAGGTTTTTCTTCTTTCGTCTACAAATTTGAGTTTGTCGTCGAAAAAACACAATCCGAAAATGCGCCACATGTCATTGGTGTAGTTGGGGTAAAAGAATTCCATGCACCATCGGTTACGCCCCGGCGGGAAGCTGCCGAGCACGATCAGTTTCATACCCGGCGGTGTGAAAGGGGATAGGGGATGTTCCTCGACGGGGAGAGCAGCCTCTGGTGTGGTGGCGGAAAGAAGTTCGTTTGTTGTCACGATGAATATATGTGATGATGATTCGGGCGAAAGCATGGCCTTGCTCTTCGTCCTGAAAGATGGCAAAACTTCTGTTCAACCCAAATCGGTCATGAGCGTGCGCGATTATTTTTGTTGTTTTACGAAATAGGCAACCACAGGAAGGTGGTCGGAATAGCCGTTGAGCCATACGCCTCCTGCCGTGGTGCGTTTGGGATTGCCTTTATACTTGCCTTCGGTTTGCAATAGATAGTCACGCTGGAAGATTTGGGCTTTCCAATAAGTGAGCTGCTCATAGTTCTTGTCGCCTTTCTTGCCGACGAGGTTCGGTGTGATGATGATCTGGTCGAACAAGTCCCACTTTCCGTCCCACCGCAACGTTCCTACACCTTTCTGCGTGAGGAATTCGTGCCACGGATTGAACATTTCGCCCTCGGCAACCTCGATGGCCTTCGCCTTGGCACTCAGTGCCTCGTAAACACTCTTGTTGGTGGGGTTGTCGTTGAGGTCGCCCATGACAAATACTTTTGTGGCAGGATTGGCTTTCAAGATGGAGTCTTTGACCAATCGTACCTGCCTGCCGGCAACTTCACGGTAGTAGGAGGCCGCTCTCCGGCTGGGCCAGTGACAGACGATGAATGCCACATCTTCACCTGCGAGCCTTCCGCTGACAGTGAGGAACCCGCGCGTTTGCTTTCCGCTGTCGGCAGGCAGGTCGTAGCTGTATTCCACCAGTCGTCTGTCTGTGACTTGAAACAGTGACGGGTTGTATAGCAAGGCACAGTCGATGCCCCTTTGATCGGGTCCTTCGATGTGTTCGAAACGGAAATTACGGGCTTTGAGCGCGGGCTGTCCCACGAGGTCGGTGAGGCAGTGAGCATTCTCGACTTCGCTCACGCCGATGACCGCACAACCCACGTCGGGAAGCACGTCTGTACCCATTTCGGCAAGAACCGTTGACATGTTGTGAAGTTTGTTGCTGTACTTCATCTCGTTCCATTTATAGGTTCCCTCGGGTAGAAACTCATAATCGTTTTTCCCTTCGTCGTGTGTGGTATCGAAAAGATTTTCCAGATTGTAAAAACCGATGCCGTAAACCGAGAATGTTCTTTGTGCCTTGGCAACGCCGACGACCAAGAACATCATGATGATTAGTTGAAATTTTCTCATTGCAATATGATAGTTGGTCATGCAAATATCGACATTTTCTATGAATAAAATTCATTGATTGACAAAAAAATACCGAAAGGCACTCCTTTTTTAAAATATATTTTGTTACTTTGCACACAAAGTATTATCTCATCAATATTAAAACTATGTCCAATAAGCTGAAATTTGTAGTGATTGCATTGTGTCACACATCGTTGGCACTTGCTCAGACAACGGTAACCGATGATCAGCCTTTGAAAACATCGAACGAGTCCGCTTTCACTTTCACCGAGGCCCAGCTTGGAGAAGATAATGACATGACCTCGAACGTTATGATTATCAATTCCAACAGTAATTTGTATGCTTCGGAAGTGGGATACCTGTTCTCGCCGGTCAGATTCCGCTATCGTGCCCTCAATCAAAAATACAACGATGTTTATATCAACGGCGTTTCGATGAACGACATGGAGAGCGGTCAGTTTCGCTATTCGATGGTCGGAGGCCTGAATCAACAGACCCGGTTCGTTGATTTTGCCCTTCCTTTCGAGGGTAACGCATTCTCCATGACGGGAATCGCCGGAAGTAACAACTATGATTTCCGTGCCGGCAGTATGGCAGCCGGCCACCGCATCACTCTGAGCGGTGCCAATCGCAACTATACCCTGCGCGGCATGTATACCTACGGATCGGGCTTCAACAGCAGAGGATGGGCAATAGCCGCCAACCTTACATACAGATGGGCGCACGAAGGATATGTGGAAGGTACGTTCTACAATGCCCTTTCTTATTTCTTCGGTGTTCAAAAGAAATGGATGAACGGACATTCTCTTTCGGTATCGACATGGGGTAATCCCACCGAACGTTCCACGCAAGGGGCTGCCACCGACGAGTCTTTCTGGTTGGCCAACGACTATTATTATAACCCCTACTGGGGATATCAGAACGGCCACAAGCGCAATTCGCGCGTCGTGAATGATTTTGCTCCCTCAATGATAGCCACATGGGACTGGGATATGAGCAAGAAAAGCAGGCTCACGACATCGCTGTTTGGAAAGTACAGTATGTATAAAAGCACGAAGTTGAACTACAACAACAGCGAAAACCCCCATCCCGATTACTGGAAAAGGTTGCCCAGCAGCTTCTATAATGTATGGGATCCGACGGATGTTGCCAACAGAACGGCTGAAGCCTTGGCAAACTGGAACGATGCCTATCAATATCTGACTGCCTCGAAGGCCAATCGCCAAATCAATTGGGATAGGCTGTATTATGCCAACCGGCAAGCCGCGCTGCTCGGACAAGATGCTCTCTATTTCGTGCAAGCCAAGCATAGCGACAATATGCAGGTGAGTTTCTCTTCGAAGTTTTCGACCCGATTCAACAAACGCAACAACCTTGATCTCGGAATCTTGCTGGCACAAAACCTCGGACGTCACTATCAAACCTTGCAGGATATGCTTGGCGGAGGTTCTTTCCACAACATCAACTCTTATGCCGTGGGCACATATCCCATCAACGACCCGCGTGTGCAGTACGACTTGAACACTGCCGGTCCCAACGGATTGGGCAAACTTGTTTATGAAGGCGACAAGTTCGGCTATGATTATACGCTCAAGAGTCAAAAAGGAATGTTGTGGGGAAGCTATTCCGAAACATTCGGTGTGCTACATTACAATGTTTCGGCGCGTATCGGCTACGATGCCATGCAACGCAAAGGCCACATGCGCAACGGTCTGTTTGCCGACAACTCTTTCGGCAAGAGCAAGACGGCCGAATTCGTGACCGGCGGAGCCAAGTTCAGTGCCAATACCCGATTGGGTCGTGGCGGTTCGTTGATGATCGGCTTGGGTTACGAACACCGTGCGCCGCAAATTGCCAACGCTTTCGTTTCGCCCGAGATGAACAACGACTTTGTCGAGAATCTGAAGAACGAACGGATTTTCAGCAGCGAGATAGCTTATCTGTATCAGAACACATGGCTGCGTGCCAACGTAAGCGGTTACTACAACCGAATGACGAACGTGACCGAATGGCAGAATTTCTTCTTCGATGATGTCAATTCGTTTACTTACGTCAGCATGACCAACATCAAGAAACATTACTATGGTGTGGAAGCCGGCTTGTCTTTCCGTCTGACCGATTTCTTGGACTTCAAAGCCTTGGGAACCATCAGTGAAGCAAAGAATATCAACAATGCCAATGTTCGTTACATGTTGTCGACCAAAGGCGAATACAAAGACGACATTATCTATAATAAGGATATGCGTGAAAGCGGAACACCGCTCACGGCAACAAGTCTGGGTTTGAGCTTCCATCAAAACGGATGGTTTGTTGATGTCAATGCCAATTACTACGACCGCATATACTTGTCATACGCTCCCAACCTGCGTTATCAGGAAACCATCATGCGCAATAATGGCGGCAAGATAGAAGACGTGGTTGTCGACCCGGTGACCGGAGAACAACAAGTGGTGCGTGCCGCCATACCCGAACAAGCCAAAGGGCACGGCGGATGGATGCTTGATGCCTCGATCGGCAAGAACATCCGATTGGGAAAAACACAATCTTTGTCAATCAATCTGATGGTGTCCAA
Organism: Prevotella sp.; assembly: GCA_022781445.1. Classification (GTDB taxonomy): domain Bacteria; phylum Bacteroidota; class Bacteroidia; order Bacteroidales; family Bacteroidaceae; genus Prevotella. The sequence continues at coordinate 33,977 of JALETQ010000017.1, read as the reverse complement.
CCTGCTGAATAACCGTAAGATGGTTACCGGAGGCTACGAACAAAGCCGCAGTGACTACACGACAACCGCCACCGGTGAGATTGGAAGTGTGCGTACTTACTCATTCACTCCGAAGAAATATCATGCTTTCGGAACAAACGGTATGTTGAACATCGCTTATAAATTCTAACCCTATCAGTTATGAAAGTATTAAAATCATTGACCATATTTTGTCTTGGTGTACTCCTTGCCTCCTGCATGGGTGAGAATTATGCCGATCCCGAGATAACCGAAACTCCTTACGGAAACAACGAGATTGAAGAAACCAACGTTATCTCCATCAAACAGTTGAAAGACAAATTTGCTGCTGAGATTTCGGCAAGCGGTATCAAAGAGATTACCGAAGATTTGCAGATCAAGGCATATGTGACCGGCAACGACCAACAAGGCAACCTCTATAACGAGTTTGCCTTGCAGGATGAAACAGGTGCCATCCTCGTGAGCGTCAACCAAGGTGCATTGTATGGTTATCTGCCGATTGGTCAGCAAGTGTTGATTTCTTTGAAAGGACTCATGATAGGCGGGTACGGACAGCAAGCCAAGTTAGGTGGCATCTACACCAACTCCAAGACCGGAGTCGTGTCGATCGGACGCATGAGCCGTTTGGTTTGGGAACGCCATTTCAAACTGATTGGGACTGCCGACCCTACCGTTATTCTGCCGGTGAAGTTTGACATGAAGAAGATGAAAGATGCTTCTTATCTCGAAGAGAACTGCGGAAAGCTCATGACCATCACCAATGTGAAGTTCAAAGATGCTGACGGCAAGATCGTCTTTGCGCCCAATGATGGGTCGGTAACGCTGACTGCCAATGCTGTCAATCGCGCTTTTGAGAATATCAACAGTTCCGATCTCGTGCTCCGCACCAGCATTTTTGCCGATTTTGCCAATGCTCCCATGCCTACCGGATCGGTTGATATCACCGGAATCTTCACCCGTTTCCGCAACACTTGGCAGATCATCCTTCTCTCGATGAACGATATTCAGCCCACTCCGCAGGCGTTCTTCCACGAACCTTTCGCTGAAGGTCAGGGCAACTTTATCGTCGTCAACGCCAAGGCACTGCCAGAAGGATTGGATCAGGTATGGTCGTTTGATGCCCGTTACGGAATGAAGGCGACGGCATTCAAGAACAACACACGCTATGAAACCGACAGCTGGCTTGTCAGTCCGACCTTGAACATGAGCAAACTCAAGACCGCTGTCCTTTCCTTCGACCATGCACAGCGTTATGGTGCCGGCGGAGGTGAAGACCTGCATGTCATGTATTCCACAAGTTATAAGGATAATGCCGCCATCGACATGAAAGAATGGAAGGAACTGAAACTCGATGTCTGGCCCGATGGAACAAACTGGGACTTCGTGAGCAGCCGTGTCGATTTGAAGGAATTGCTTGGAAATGCAAACGTACACATTGCTTTCCGTTACACCAGCACCGGTTCGGTCGCAGCCACTTGGGAAGTCAAGAACGTACTGATCAATTAAGACCGAAGCCGACATGAGTCACCGCTATATATAATAATAAGGTATATCTAAGTAACATCAATCAATCAACTATATGAAAAAGATTTTTTATTCGTTCTTCGCCACCATATTCTCAGCCTTGATGTTGGTTGGATGCGAAGATGTTCCCGCACCTTACCTCAATCCCAATTCCGGAGAGGGCGGATCTGAAGAGGTCACCGGTGAGTATCTCAATGAGACGTTCAACAGTTCCTTCGGCAAATTCGAGGCTCTCAGTGCCGCCGACGGAGGTTTTGATTGGATCATCAAGTTCAATTGTGCCGTGGGCACAGGCTATCAGGATGGTGTCAACAAGGCATCTGCCTCTTATTTGGTTTCGCCCGAAATGAACTTGGGTGCATCGAAGGGAGCTCTCTTGCAGTTTGAATATCAGTTGGGATATGCCAACAATCCCGGCAACGATAAGGTTTATATCACCGACAACTATACCGGCGACCCGAAGACCACCGCATGGACCGACATCACCGGAACCCTTGAAACCGTTGCCACATGGGGAACATGGTCGATTTATAACTACAACATTCCCGCAGCTTTCATAGGAAAGTCCAACGTGCGTATCGCTTTCTATTTTGATGCTCCCGAAACCCGTTCGAAGACTTGGGAGATTCGCAATGTTGTCGTGAAAGAAGGTGTTTCGCCCAATGGTGATGTGCCGAATGGAACCGTTGTCACTGAAGAAGATGGCAGTCAGGAAAAGCCTTTTACCGTTACCAATGCACTGATCCAAGAAGCCAAGACCGGCGTATGGGTGAAAGGATATATCGTGGGCTATGTTTACGGACAGAAGATTGCCGACGGCAAAGTGTTCGGATCCGACACCTGCACCGTGCAAACCAATCTGCTCATCGCCTCAACTCCCGACGAGAAAGATTACACCAAGTGTATGCCCGTTCAGCTGCCTAAAGGTGATATCCGCACCGGTTTGAACTTGAAAGACAACAAAGGCAATATCAGGCAAGAGGTACTTTTGTTGGGTGACCTTGCCACCTACTACGGTGTTCCCGGTGTCAAAAACGTTACTGCAGCCGTGTTGAATGGCAAAGTAGTCGGCAAAGATCCCAATGCCGAACCGGCATACAAAAAGGTGGTAGCCATTGCCGAAGGCAAATATGTCTTGGGAGCTGTCAAAGACGGTGCCACCCATGCCGTGGCTCTTCCCCTCGATGCTGCCAAGAACTACGGCTTTCTCAACACTACCGATGTAACGGTAGCCGGCGATGCTTTGACGACCGATGTCGCCAACGAGTTTACCTTCACAAAGGCGGATGGCGGTTATACCATTCAGGATGCCTCCGGAAGATACTATTATATGAGCGGAACCTACGACAGCTTCCAGGTCTCTGCATCGCTTCCGGCAGCCGATTATGTGTGGGAGGTGACCTTTAACGATCAAGGTAATGTGTTGATTAAGAATGTCGGAAAGGGTAAAACCATTCAATTCTCAACCAAGTATAACAGCTTCGGTGCGTACACCGACATCACCAACGTACTTCCCATCTTGTTCAAGAAATAAGAAAAAGGGACGAAATATTTTGCAGACTGTAAAATTCTTTGTAATTTTGCAGCCTGCAAAGTGCATTGAATCAACAATAATAAAAACAATATACGAAAATGAAAAAAGGCATCCATCCTGAGAACTACCGTCCCGTTGTATTCCGTGACATGTCCAACGGTGATATGTTCCTCACCCAATCAACTTGCAAAACCAATGAAACTATCGAGTTTGAAGGCGAAACATATCCTGTTGTAAAGATTGAAATTTCGAGCAGCTCGCATCCTTTCTATACCGGTAAGAGCAAGCTCGTCGATACCGCAGGTCGCGTAGACCGCTTCATGAACAGATACGGTAAGATCAAGAAATAAAGAAATACAGGCACATCAGAGACTATCATCGGTGTGCCTTTTTTCTTTCTTGTTTTCTATGTTGTCATCTGTTCCCGAGCAGTAGCTTCTTTCCGTCATCGCCCCTTTTGCGGATTTTTTTGTTGAGGCTGCCACCATCGATTTTCTCTTTTTTTGTCTTTGTTGTTCGTTTTCTTATGTCGTAAATGGTTTCGACATAGTCGTTTGTCGCCTTTACTCATCAATGTCGTGACATGCCTGTGACATTCTGCCCTTTGAAAAGTCCTCCGTCTGATGTGTCGAATCTCCGACAGCCTTTTCTGCTGGCATGCCGGTTCGGCAAACGATATGCTTGTAAGCATCCCATCAAAGGCTTCCATTTGAATCCCAATCGGTCATTATTTTTTTATCCTGCATTTCATGCCGATACTGTCGAGTTCTGTCAGGTTGCAAACGTTCATCGCATGAAAGGCTTCTGGGGAGTTCTGTCAAATCTTTCTTTGCCTGCCAAACCAACAACCCATCCTTTCTGCTATCCAACAAAAGACCATCAAACGATAAAAGTCCATAGGGATAGAACCACACATCGCCTTAGTGGTCTCTGACCACCCCTTTGGATGAAACAATTTTGTCAACCCACAATCAACCTTCAACAGCATTTTGTTCATCATCTTAAACCTATCATATTTTATTCATTTAACCAAAAACCTTATGAAAAGAAAGAAATTAACCCTGTCAGCCCTGTTTTGCGTGCTGATGTCGTCGCCCGGTTGGGGACAGCAAGTTCCTTTTGTGACCTGTACTGCCCATGCCGTGAAGGGCGGAGTCTCTTCCGTTTCGATGCCGAACAACATCTCCGCCGGCACATTGGTGAACAATCCTGTCACGGGAGATGTCACGATGAAACACCCGATACCTCCGGTGCCCTTTGCAGCTTCGATGAACCGTTCGGTAACCGGTGGGGCGATTATCGGGAATTACATTGCCGACGTAACTTCCGCCCGTTCGGGACGCACGGCAACCGACGTTTCCGGAGCGGCTGGCAAAACAGCCACCGGCAATCGCTATGCAGCACGGATGTTGTTCAAAGCCGTTGAGCCTCAACAGTTGTTTGAAGAACATTTCGACAAATTCACTGCCGGCACCAACGACGCACCCGACGGCGAGAATATGTCGGGTGGCTCTTTGACAAATTATAGAATCAAAGAAGGAATGATGTCGGTCGAAGGATGGACAGGCTTCCATGTTTATCAAGCCGGCGGTGCCTGCGCCCTGCGTGCTTACGAGAGCTACGGTTCGACCTATTACGGTCATCTCAGCACGCCCGAGGCGGCCTTGTACGGCGAAGCCACCATCACCCTGCGTGCCCGCCGCCTGCCCGGTTCTGCCGATGCCGGCCGTATCGTCATCTCTTTATGTGACAATACGTCGGGCGTGGAAGATTACCGGAGCTTCGACCTGACCTCCGAATGGCAGGAAATCACTTATACGAGCGACAAGGGTACGTTCAACGACAAGAACATCTTTCAGATAGAAGCCAAGGACGGCGAAATTCTCTTGGACGACATTGTCGTTACCCGCAAGCGTACCAAGATAGCCGCCCCCTATGCCAATCCCGCCATCAACCTCAACCTGTCGTCGTTCAAGGCCTCGTGGGAACCCGTGGAAGGTGTGTCCGAGTATCTTCTCAATGTATATTATAAGGATATGCCCGAAGTCGTCATTCCCGAAGGAACGCTGACAGAAGGTTTCGACAACATCAACCTGAAGGCCGACGGCAACATAGATACTGCCAATCCCAATTACCCCGAAGGATGGACCATCGACGTGTCATCAGCCGGCAGTAAGGACGTGTTGACCACGACGGGCAACTTTGCTTCGGGCAAGCTCGCGCTCAATTTCGATGCCGTGGGCGACTATGTCATCAGCCCCAAGACCCCCGCGCCCATCAAGAAGATAGACTTTTGGGTGAAACCCAGCACGATGGAGTCTGACCCCGACTACAACTATTCGCTCCTTGGTGTCTACGTTCAGCGCGAGAACGGTGAGTGGGAACACATCGCCAACCTGCCCAATTACTGGATGCAGGAGAAGGGCGGCATCTACAGTTTCGACAGTGAAGTGCTGGGCGAATACGTCACCCGCGTGAAATTCGAGGCGGTCAATATGGGCAACTGCACCTTTGCCGTCGATGATGTGGCACTCACCTATGAAACACAGCCCGTACCCTACATGATGATTGAAGACCTCTCGCTCACCGAAACCTCCAAGCTCGTGGAGAACATCGACCCCGAGAAAGAATACTTCTACTACGTTAAGGCTAAAGACGGAGACATCGTTTCCAAGCCTTCGCAAACCATTTGGGTCGACGGTATCGTGGGCATCGAGCCGGAGGCATTGCCCGCCACCGATGTCACCGCCACGAGTTTCACCGCCAACTGGAAACCGCTGCCCCATGCCGAGAGCTATATCGTGAACCTCTATGAGGACATCACCACCAAGCAAGCCAACGAGAAAGTGACACTCCTGCATGAAGATTTCAACAGAATCGAGCAGGGAACCGTCGACAATCCCGCCTCTCCGATGTACTACACGCCATCGATGTCGTTGGCAAAAGAAGGCATGGCCGATGCCGACTGGACAGTGCTTTATCCCATTTGGGCGAAAGGCATGATCGGCGGCAAGGCCGTCAATGAATGGTCGGGAGCATACGGACTCGTCGTTTCACCCCTTCTCCCCGTCAAGGGCGGACAAAACCTCGAAGTGGAAGTCACCGCCGTCAGCACCGTCGCTTCCGACACGCTCTATGTGGTCATCATGGAATCGCCCACATCGACGCAGGCTGTCATGGGCTATCAGATACCGTTCAACGAGCAGCAGGGAAGCGTCACCTCCACCGTCGTTTTCGAAGGGAAATACCTCGACATGCTCGAAGACGACCGCCTGTACCACCTCGGCTTCGGAAGCCAGAAGGGGCAGAATGTCTTTATCGATGAAGTGACCGTCCGACAGTTGCGCACCAATGCCGGCGAAGAAGTGAGAGTACCTGCCCGTCTGGTCTATCCCGATACACACAGCCATACATTCGCCTCGCTCAATCCTTCGGGACGCTATGCCTATGACGTGCGTGCTTATCGCAAGAAAGACTTTGTGGAATACACTTCCGAGTATTCCGAAGTCATTCCCGTGACCCTCGCCACTTCCGTTCGCGATCTTACCCTGCCGGTTCTTTCCGTGAAGGCCACTGCCGAAGGCGTCGGTATCAGCCTCGAAGCAGCCGCCCGTGTGGAGATCTACGACATTGCCGGCCGCAAGGTTTACTCACGCCGTCTCGCACAAGGCAGCCATTCGGTCAGCCTGCCGCCGGCACTCTATATGGTCAAGGCCGGCCATCAAGCTGTCAAGGTGATGGTTCCCTGATGAAAGCCCGATACTGAAAGGCAAGGTCGGATTGTTGTTCCAATGCCGACCCTGCACGTTTCATCCGAGGAATGCGGCAGAAGATTCCTGTTCTCTCTGCCGCGTTCCTTTCCTCTTTCTGCCGGATTTCGATTCGGTATAAGCCAAGTCCCTTTGCAACCGTCAATCACAAGTAATTGATTTCCCGATCCCAAATTCACCCATCATGCACCCACACCGTCTGTCCAAGCCCCTTTCATCGCTGTTCATGCTCTCGCTCCTTTTCGCGGCGGGTGCCTGCGGCGGCCAATCCTCCGACGAAGAGCCGACCCGTCCGCCTTCTGAAGCAACCAATGTCAATGCCAACCTCCTTGTCCGTCCCGAATACGGCCGCACGGAGTTCCCCCGGTTGCGTGATAAAAATGCCATTGTGCTTGTCAAGAAGACTGCCGACAAATTCGATGCGGATGGCGTGAACTATGCCGTCGAATGGGACATGGTGAAGAAAGCCCAGCGGTGGTGTGCCTACCGGATGCACAAAGGCTATACGGGCAATGCCGGTTACTACGGACTTTTTCAGGAAGATCCCGACCTGCCCGTGTCCGCACGCTTCTCCGACACCAACGCCATGTATAGCGGGTCGGGCTTCACGCGCGGCCACATCTGTCCTTCTGCCGACCGCCAGTACTCGAAGGAAGCCAACAGGCAGACTTTCTACTACACCAACATCCATCCCCAGTATTACAACTTCAACGCCGGCAGGAACTACACCGGCGTGTGGGTCGTCATGGAAGACCGCCTGCGCAAGTGGACGGCACAGCTGCCTGCCACCGACACACTCTTCGTCGTCAAGGGAGGCACCATCGAGGACGGACGGGTGCTGACACCCGTCAAGGGAAAACTCGTCGTTCCGGCATATTTCTTCGTGGCACTGCTCCACAAGAGTCCGCAAGGCTATCGTCCGCTGGCGTTTCTCTTCGAGCACAACAACGACGTTCTGAGTAAAGTCAGTCTCGGCGACTATGTCCTCTCCATCCGTGATCTGGAGGAGTTTACACAAGTCGACTTCTTCTGCAATCTTCCCGACAAGGTGGAACAAACGCTCGAAACCATGCCGGCCGACCGCATCCGCTCCATTTGGGGCTTGTGATGGAGTGGGGGGGCATCGGCAGGCCTGCCCATTGTCCGGTGTGCCGATGCTTCTCTTTATCTCCGATTTCTTTTTCGCGCGGATAGTTCCTTCTTATCCGTTTCTTCCCGTCTTCTCCGCATACGGCAGGCCATGAACACCGTCATGTGTCATCTCTTGCCTTGTATACGTACCCTTTCGACAGCCGCCAAGGGTACACTTGCCCGGCACTTACCATAGGCATTCCGAATTCCCAACGGGTTGAAAAATATTTACCAACAGGTTGAGAAATATTTACCAACGTGTTGAGAATTTGAGAACGATGAGGTTCCGGCAATCGGGAGTACGGCATAAGTCGTTTAATATCTGTTCTTTCGGATGGATTGCGGCACCGTTCGGTCTTTTCCCGGCCCGTCACCCGTCGGCCACGGGCGTCCGTCGGGCATGGGATGGCGTCGCGTTCCGTGATGAAATTCCGTGCGGCGACGCACCCACAAATCCTCCATGAACCCTCCTGCGTTTCGTCTCCCGAAGCCGTGCGGCAGGTTGCCGGATTGGGACGTTTTTGGCCGCCCTGTGCCAATAAACCGCTGTCGGCTTTGTCCGATTGGAATAAATTACTTACATTTGCAAGGGTGAAAGGCAACGCATTGCCCTGTTTCTCTCCATCCGGGCGGCACACGCATCCCGTGAGGCGCTTCCCCGCTGGCGGAAGCACTTCTTGCGAAAACCCAATATGAAAGAATGAAAGAATTTGTAATATCCGACGTTAAAGCCGAAAAGGCTGTCTTGGTGGGGCTTGTCACGCAGATGCAGGACGAGGCCAAGACCAAGGAATATCTCGACGAGCTTGAGTTCCTTGCCGACACCGCCGGTGCGGTCACTGTCAGGCGGTTCACCCAGCGTGTCGCCGCCCCCAACCAGACCACCTATGTGGGCAAAGGCAAGCTCGGGGAAATCAAGGAATATATCAGGAACGAGGAAGAAGCCGGACGCGAAATCGGCATGGTCATCTTCGACGATGAGCTCTCGGCCAAACAGATACGCAACATTGAAGGCGAACTCAAGGTGAAAATCCTTGACCGCACATCGCTCATCCTCGACATCTTTGCCATGCGCGCGCAGACCGCCAATGCCAAGACACAGGTCGAACTGGCGCAATACCGTTATATGTTGCCGCGCCTGCAACGTCTGTGGACTCACCTCGAGCGTCAGGGCGGCGGCTCGGGCGGCGGTGGCGGCAAGGGAACCGTGGGACTCCGCGGACCCGGCGAAACCCAGCTGGAAATGGACCGGCGCATCATTCTTCAGCGCATGTCGCTCCTCAAGCAGCGTCTGGCCGAAATCGACCGGCAGAAAACCACCCAGCGCAAGAACCGCGGACGGCTCATCCGCGTGGCACTCGTGGGCTATACCAACGTGGGTAAGTCGACCATCATGAACCTTCTGGCCAAGAGCGAGGTGTTTGCCGAGAACAAGCTCTTTGCCACCCTCGACACCACCGTCCGCAAAGTGATCGTCGAAAACCTGCCTTTCCTCCTTGCCGACACCGTGGGCTTCATCCGCAAGCTGCCCACCGACCTTGTCGATTCGTTCAAATCGACCCTCGACGAGGTGCGCGAAGCCGATTTGCTGCTGCACGTTGTCGATATTTCCCATCCCGACTTTGAAGAGCAAATCACCGTCGTTGATAAGACCCTTGCCGACCTTGGCTGTGCCGACAAACCCTCGATGGTGGTCTTCAACAAGATCGATGCCTACCGATGGGTCGACAAAGAGCCGGATGACCTCACCCCGGTGACGAAAGAAAACGTCACCCTCGACGAACTCAAACGCACGTGGATGGCCAGGCTGAGCGACAATTGCATGTTCATCTCCGCCCGGAACAAAACCAATATCAACGAGTTTCGAAACATCCTCTACCAAAGGGTGCGCCACCTGCATGTGCAGAAGTATCCCTACAACGACTTCCTCTACGAAGTCGATACCGACGAAAGCATGGCCGGCACCGGGGGCAGCGACAGCCCTTCGGCCTGATTTCCGGCCAAATCCACCCCGTTCATCCACCCAATACGCGTAACATGGAAACTTATCGTTCGCTGACCATCGAAGAAATTCGTCACCTCGAGCAACGGGGCTGTGCCGCCGAGGACTGGAGCGCCATCGAAGTGGCTGCCGATTTCACCCCCGACCATCTGTATCATGTGACTTTCCACGGAAATATCAGGCTGGGTGTCTTCGACAAGTCCGTAGAGGTCAGCAAGGGCTTCGCACGCCATTCGGGCATCCGCAACGCCATTTTGTGTGATGTGTCGGTGGGCGACAACTGCCTCATCGAGAACATCGGCAACTTCATCCGCAACTACACCATCGGCGAAGAGTGTTGCGTGATCGATGCAGGCACCGTCGAGACCACCGAGGGAGCAACCTTCGGAGCCGGTTTCACCATCGCCGTGCTCAATGAGATGGGCGACGGCAACATCCTGCTCTTCGACCGCCTCGACAGCCAGCTGGCGGCTCTCATGGTGAAATACGAACACGACAAGCCTTTCACGGCCGCCCTCCGCAACCTCGTCAGGCGCGACATCGAAGCCTCCCGACGCGACCGGGGCACCATCGGCAACCGTGTCCGCATAAGCCATGTCACCGAAATCATCAACACGCACATCGACGACGAGTGCGAAATCGTGGGCGCAAACCGCTTGTCCGACTGTACCATCCGAAGCCTGCCCGATGCCAATGTCTTCGTGGGCAGCGGCGTGGTGTGCGAGAATACCATCGTGGGCAGCGGCTCGTCGGTCGTCAACAATGTGATTCTCTCCAACTGCTTCGTGGGCGAAGCCTGCGTCGTGGCCGACGGATTCACCGCCTCTTCCTGTGTCTTCTTTGCCAACTCCCACCTTGCCTGCGGCGAGGCGTGTGCGGCCTTCTGCGGCCCGTTCACGGCAAGCCATCACAAAAGTACCCTGCTCATCGGCGGCATGTACTCCTTTTATAATGCCGGTTCAGCCACCAACTTCTCCAATCACGCCTACAAACTGGGACCCATGCACCACGGCCTGCTCGAACGGGGAAGCAAGACCGCCAGCGGTGCCTACCTCTTCATGCCGGCACACATCGGCGCGTTCTCCGTTTGCTTCGGCAAGATCATGAACCATCCCGACACACGTTCCCTGCCTTTCTCCTACGTCATGGCCGACGACAGCGGAACGGCCGTCGTGCCGGGACGCAACCTTGTCACCGTGGGGCTTTACCGCGACATCCGCAAATGGCCCAAACGTGACCTCCGGCCCCGCGAAGCCCGCAAGAGCATCGTCAACATGGACTGGCTCAATCCCTACACCATGAGCGGGGTGGCTGACGGCAAACGCCTGCTCGAAGACCTCATGGCTGCTGACAGCGAACCGCAGGAGCGTTATCTCCTGCAAGGCATGACCATCAGGGCGGAGGCGTTGAAACGGGGAATCAGGCGGTATGACATGGCTTTGCGCATGTTTATGGGCGAGGCCGTGAAGAAATGGGGCACAGAACGTCCGCTTTCTGTCAAAGGCACCGGCGCATGGACCGACCTCGCAGGCTGCCTGCTGCCCGAAAGCGAGGAACAACAACTCGTTGATGACGTGACAGAGGGGCGCATCGCGGACATCGACGCACTGACACGGTGCCTGCACGACATACATCTCAATTACGACAATTATTCGAGGGCATGGGCTTACAGGCTGATGCTCGACTACTACCGGCTTGACAACCTCACCGAAGCCGATGCCCGGCAAATACTCGGCGATGCCCGGTCGGCACGACGGGAGTGGTATGACGAAATCATGAAGGATGCCGGGAAAGAATACGAACTCGGTGATGTCAATGCCGAAATACTGCGTCGTTTCCACGACCAAATCATACAGGAGAAAGCCCGTCTTGAAGATACCGACGGGCCGGTCCCGACCAATCCGCTTTGACTTTATCATTCGATAATCATTTAATATTTAGTATTATGAAACAAAAATTCTGGATGTTGATTTGCCTCTTGGTACTCGGTATGAGTGCCGTGGCAAAGGATTACAAGTACACCACAGTACCGGGCGACATGATGCAGACACGCATTTACACGCTCGACAACGGATTGACCGTTTACCTTTCGGTCAACAAGGACGAACCGCGCATACAGGCAAACATCGCCATTCGTACCGGTTCGCGCAACGACCCCTCCGAAACAACGGGTCTGGCGCACTATCTCGAACATCTCATGTTCAAAGGTACACAGACCTTCGGTACAATCAACTACCCGGCCGAAAAGGTCTTCCTCGACCAGATCGAAGCCAAATACGAAGTGTACCGCAAACTCACCGACCCGGCGGCACGCAAGCAGGCTTATCACGAAATCGACAGCCTGTCGCAGCTTGCAGCCCGTTACTTCATTCCCAACGAGTACGACAAGCTCATGTCGGCCATCGGCAGCGAAGGTACCAACGCCTACACGAGCAACGATGTGACCTGCTATGTGGAAAACATTCCTTCGAATGAGGTCGAGAATTGGGCACGCATCCAAGCCGACCGTTTCCAAAACATGGTCATCAGAGGTTTCCACACCGAGCTCGAATCGGTTTACGAGGAAAAGAACATCGGCATGGCGCAGGACAACCGGAAGATGTGGGAAGCCACCTATGCCAAGCTGTTCCCCACGCACCCCTACGGCACGCAGACCACCATCGGCACGCAGGATCACCTGAAGAACCCCTCGATCACCAACATCAAGAATTATTTCAACCGCTACTACGTACCCAACAATGCGGCCATCTGTATGGCGGGCGACTTCAACCCCGATGAAGTGATTGCCATCATCGACAAATATTTCGGCTCATGGAAGCGCAACGAAAACCTCAGCCGTCCCGAATTTGCTCCGATGAAACCCTTTACCGCCGTTTCGGACACCACCGTCGTGGGTAAAGAGGCCGAGCAGCTCATGATGGGATGGCGCTTCAATGCTGCCAATCAGGGGCAGCTGGATACCTTGGAAGTCATCGGCAACATGCTCGCCAACGGCAAGGCCGGTCTCTTTGAAATCAATCTCGAACAAAAGATGAAGGCACAGGCCGTCGGTGCCTTTGCCGAAGGTATGACCGATTATTCGATGTTCATCATCTCGGGTAAGCCCGTCGAAGGACAGTCGCTCGAAGATCTGCGTGTCCTCATCTTGGATGAACTCGTGAAATTCAAGCGCGGAGAGTTCAGCGACGACCTGCTCCCCTCTGTCGTCAACAACCTCAAGCGCGACTGGTTCAAGGGAATGCAGTCCAACAGAACACGCGTCAGCTTTATGGTCGATGCCTTCATCAACCGCATTTCATGGGAATACATGGCCGGAAGTCTGGAAAGAATTTCTAAGCTGACCAAGCAGGATGTCGTGGCTTTTGCCAACCGTCACTTCGGCGACAACTTCATCTGCGTTTACAAGAAGACCGGTGAAGACACCACACAGAAGAAAATCGAGAAACCCGCTATTACGCCCATCCCCACCAACCGTGACCTGACGAGTGACTTCCTGACCGAAATCAAGAACACGAAGGTGGCTCCCATCCAACCCAAGTTCATGGATTTCAAAAACGACCTGACCGTCACCAAGACTGCCAAAGGCTTGCCCCTGCTCTATAAGAAGAACACCGAAGACGGACTTTTCACCCTCCGTTTCATGTACGACTTCGGCACCGAGAACTACAGAGAGATGGGTACGGCTTCCGATTACCTCGAATATGTGGGTACCAAGAACAAGTCTCTGGAACAAATCAAGCAAGCGTTCTACAAACTCGCCTGCGACTATAACATCTATGTGGGTAACAACACGGCTTCGATTACCTTGTCGGGCTTGAGCGAAAACATGGTGCCGGCTCTCAATCTGCTCGAAGATTACCTCTACAATGCACAAAACGACGACGAATCGTTCGGCCGTTATCTGGAGCTGCTCAACAAGGCCCGACAGGACAGGAAGAAGAATCAGCGCGACAATTTCAGCCGTCTCAAGACGTATGCCGAGCAGGGAACATTCAATCCTTTCCTCAATTCCATGAGCATCGACGAAGTGAAGACGATGGGCGGACAAGCCCTGCTCGACCATCTCAAACTCTTCGGACAACTCAAACATACCGTGATGTATTACGGTAACATGAGCGAAGCCGAACTCGGCAAGGTGCTGAACAAAGGCCACAAGGTGAGCAAGAAACTCGCCGATCCGGTTCAGGCCAAGGAGTATAAAGACCAGGTTGCCGACAAAAACGAAGTGTTCATCGCTCCCTACGAGGCCAAGAACATCTACATGGTGCAATACATCAACCAAGGAATGCCGTGGAATGTCAGCGACTATCCGATGATTCAGATGTTCAACGCCTACTTCGGTGGCGGCATGAACAGCATCGTATTCCAAGAGCTGCGCGAGGCAAGAGGCTTGGCATACAGTGCCGGCGCTTCCTATGTTCAGCCTTGGAGACAGAACACCACGCAACATTTCGAGACCTACATCGTGTCGCAAAACGACAAGATGATGGACTGTGTGAACGTCTTCAACGACATCATCACCAACATGCCGCAGAGCCAACAGGCATTCGACATTGCCAAACAGAGCCTGCAGAAGAGCCTCGAAACCCAACGCACCTTGCGCTTCAACATCCTCTCGGCTTACTATTCAATGAAGAAACTCGGTCTTGAAAGCGATATCGACGAGATGATCTACAGGGCACTGCCTGCCATCAATCTCTCCGACCTGCTTCAATTCGGCAAGCAACGTCTGGTCGAAAAGCCTTTCAGATACATCATTCTGGGCGACGAAAAGGAACTTGACATGAAGTCTTTGGAGAAACTCGGTCCTATCCACCGTCTCACTACCGAGCAGATCTTCGGCTACTAAGCCGTCCGCATCATTGACAATAACAAAAGAAACCATCACATAACACAATTCAACCGGCTTCCCTCCATCGGCGAGGGAAGCCTTCATATCAAAACATTATGGCTACAATTCCTGCATTCAAGTATGCACCTATGTTTCAAGTCGGTCAAGACGACACCGAGTATTACCTGCTTACCAAAGAAGGGGTAAGCATGGGAGAGTTTGAAGGACAACCCATCTTGAAAGTCGCTCCCGAAGCGTTGTCAACGCTCACGCACCAGGCCTTCTATGACGTGTCTTTCCATTTGCGTCGCACTCACAACGAGCAGGTGGCCAAAATCCTCCACGATCCCGAAGCATCCGAGAACGACAAGTTTGTTGCGCTGACCATGCTGCGCAATGCCGAAGTGTCGAGCAAAGGACTTTTGCCCGTTTGTCAGGACACCGGAACTGCCATCATCCACGGCGAAAAAGGACAACAGGTATGGACCGGCGGCGGCGATGAAGAGGCTTTGGCGCGTGGCGTATATGATGTCTACACCCAAGAGAACCTGCGCTATTCGCAAAACGCTCCCCTCACCATGTACGAGGAAGTAAACACCCGGTGCAACCTGCCTGCCCAGATCGATATAGAGGCTGCCGAAGGCTTGGAATATAAGTTCCTTTTCATTGCCAAAGGCGGTGGCTCGGCCAACAAGACCTATCTCTTTCAGGAAACCAAAGCACTGCTGAATCCTGAACGTTTGAAGACTTTCCTCGTGGAAAAGATGAAGACGCTCGGCACCGCTGCCTGTCCTCCCTATCACATCGCATTTGTCGTGGGTGGCACCAGTGTGGAGCGCAACCTGCTCACTGTCAAGCTGGCTTCTACCCATTTCTACGACAGTCTTCCCACGACGGGCGATGAAACCGGTCGTGCCTTCAGAGACATCGAACTCGAAAAAGAACTCACCGAAGCCGCCTACGGCATCGGCTTGGGCGCACAGTTCGGCGGCAAATACATCTGTCACGACATCCGCGTGGTTCGTCTGCCCCGTCACGGCGGCTCGTGTCCTGTGGGTATGGGTGTCAGTTGTTCGGCCGACCGCAACATCAAAGCCAAGATCAACAGGGACGGTTTGTGGATCGAACGCCTCGACGACAAGCCCTATGAGCTGATTCCCGAGGAGTTGCGCGCCAAGGGAGAAGGCGATGTTGTGGCAATCGACCTCGACCAACCCATGGATGAGGTGCGTCGTGAACTGTCCAAATATCCCGTATCGACCCGCGTCAGCCTCAACGGAACCATCATCGTGGCACGTGACATTGCCCATGCCAAACTCTTCGAAAGACTGCAAAACGGAGAAGGTCTGCCCGAATACTTCAGTAAACATCCCGTTTACTATGCCGGTCCGGCCAAGACTCCGGAGGGAATGCCTTGCGGTTCGATGGGACCGACGACGGCCCAACGCATGGACCCCTATGTCGAACCGTTCCAAGCCGCCGGTGCCTCGCTGGTGATGATTGCCAAGGGTAACCGCTCGCAACAGGTCACCGATGCCTGCAGGAAGCATGGAGGTTTCTACCTCGGCTCCATCGGTGGTCCGGCAGCCGTACTTGCCCAGGACAACATCAAGTCGATTGAATGTGTCGAATATCCCGAATTGGGCATGGAAGCCGTATGGAAAATACGTGTCGAGAACTTCCCGGCCTTTATCCTTGTTGACGACAAAGGCAACGACTTCTTCCAGCAACTCAAGCCCCGTTGCCCGGGTTGCCGATGACATGCTTACGAAAACCGACGGTACATGGCGACCGCCGGTTTTCTTTTACCACGGTCTGATGACTGCTCCGCGACCGTCGCACTTTTCATGTAACCACTTGATTTACGTCAATAACGATAATTAATTGTTAAGATTTCGTGCATTGAAAAAGTTCCCTTACCTTTGCATGAAATAATCCCAAATCGTTTGTCATCATATGGTACCGATGTCATTTGTCGACCCGATGACACCGATGTGGATATGTCAAGCAATCGTTTATTTGTCATAAAACAATCATTTATTATGCTAATTGAGAAAGTACATGCAAGGGAGATTATCGACTCAAGAGGTAATCCCACAGTAGAGGTAGAGGTAACATTGGATAACGGCGTAACGGGAAGGGCCAGCGTTCCTTCGGGCGCATCGACCGGAGAGAACGAAGCTCTCGAACTCCGGGACGGCGACAAGAACCGTTATGGCGGCAAGGGTGTCCTGAAAGCAGTCGAAAACGTGAACACCGTCATTGCCCCTGCCTTGAAAGGACAATGCGTTTTCGGGCAAAGGAAAATCGACTATATGATGCTGGAACTCGACGGTACGCCCACCAAGAGCAAACTCGGCGCCAACGCGATCCTTGGTGTTTCGCTGGCAGTGGCACAGACGGCCGCCAAGGCTCTGCGCATGCCGTTGTACCGTTACATCGGCGGTGCCAATACCTATACGCTCCCCGTTCCCATGATGAACATCATCAACGGCGGTGCCCACTCCGATGCCCCCATCGCGTTCCAAGAGTTCATGATCCGTCCTGTCGGTGCCGCAACCGAACGCGAAGCCATCCGTATGGGTGCCGAAGTGTTCCACGCGCTGGCCAAGCTGCTCAAGAAAAGAGGACTTTCGACCGCTGTGGGTGATGAAGGAGGTTTCGCACCCAAGTTCGAAGGTATCGAGGATGCCCTCGACTCCATCATCCAAGCCATCAAAGACGCGGGCTACGAGCCGGGCAAGGATGTGAAAATCGCGATGGACTGTGCCGCCAGCGAGTTTGCCGTATGCGAAGACGGCAAGTGGTTCTATGACTACAGGCAGCTCAAGAACGGCATGCCCAAAGACCCCAACGGCAAGAAACTCACCGCCGACGAACAGATCAAGTATCTCGAGGAACTCATCACCAAGTACCCCATCGACTCGATTGAAGACGGACTGGACGAAAACGACTGGGAAAACTGGGTGAAGCTCACCGCTGCCATCGGCGACCGCTGCCAGCTGGTTGGCGACGACTTGTTTGTGACCAACGTGAAGTTCCTCGAAAAAGGTATCAGGATGGGTGCCGCCAACTCCATCCTCATCAAGGTCAACCAAATCGGTTCGCTCACCGAGACTCTCGAAGCCATCGAAATGGCACACCGCCACGGTTACACCACCGTGACCTCGCACCGTTCGGGCGAAACCGAAGACACGACCATTGCCGACATCGCCGTGGCTACCAACTCCGGACAAATCAAGACCGGTTCGATGAGCCGCACCGACCGTATGGCGAAGTACAACCAGCTGCTCCGGATCGAAGAAGAACTCGGCACTGTTGCCAGGTACGGTTTCACCAAGCTGGTTTAGGCGGTTCCTGAATGACAAAAGCCTTGTAAAGGGAAAACAGATGCAAGGTGGGTGTATGTGAAAACCGCCTTCATCCGGCATCTGTCCGGCTTCCTCGCATCATTGTATGGGAGGAAGCCGGTTCCGTGTCAGCCCGCAGGCAGGTGGTGACGCATGCTTTCGGATGTGCCGTCCGGCTTCGCGCTGACACCGCCGGCGTACCGGGGAAAAGGGGATGGCCGGACCGGCGGTTTTGGAGGAGCCGAAGAAACCGTCGACCCTTTTTGCCGAATATGACGTCATATTCGGCCGGAAATGACGTCATATTTTACCGGAAATGACGTCATATTTTATCGGAAATGACGTCATATTTCTTCGGAAATGACGTCATGTTTCCGGGAACTTGCCCGCGAGAAGCCGGAAAGATGCCGTCCGGCAAGGAAAAGCCCCGCCTTGCATGTATCCGGTACGCCTTTACGCCCCATCCTTTTATACATGCCGGACATGGTTCGGAAGACTCCTGGGAACCAACGGGCATAAGCTCCGTTTACTTTTCGTTTCGGGTATGCCCGGTTCTTAAATAAAATGATTATTTTTGCGAACCGTTATCCCGTGAGCCGCGGTACTCCCACGATCGGACATCCGGATGACGGGGAGAGTGATGCGAATGTCATGCAGCCAATGGCTAACGGCCCCATGACTGACAGGAATGTCCCGGCACCAGTTCTCTTTGACAGAAACCAAAATCATGACTACCGACGATATGACACAATGGGTCTTGCCGCCCGAATGGCATCCGCAAACGGCCGTCCAACTCACTTGGCCGCATGAAAACACCGACTGGAAACCGTACCTGCAGGAAATCACCGCCACGTTTGTCGAACTTGTGGAGGCGATTGCCCGATACGAGACCGTGTGGATCGTGGCTCCTCATGCCGCTGAAGTGGAGGAAATGCTCCGTAGACGAATCAAGGATCCCGGCCTGATGAAAAGGGTGCGGCTGCATGCTTGCGACACCGACGACACGTGGACCCGCGACCATGGAGGCATCGTGCTTCTGCCGGGGAACGGAAACGGCGGACCTGCCGTGCAGGCTGTCAGGCCCCGCTATCTTGACTTCAGATTCAACGGATGGGGGGAGAAGTTCGCCGCCCACAATGACAATGCCATCAACCGGCGTCTCTTCGAGGCAGGACTCTTCGATGCCGATTATGAAGACCACCTCGACTTTGTGCTTGAAGGAGGCAGCATCGAGAGTGACGGAAAGGGAACCGTCTTTACGACGAGTCATTGCCTGCTGGCCCCTCACCGCAACCAGCCGCTCGACCGCGACGGCATCGAGGAAGAACTGAAACGCCGCCTGCGAGCCCGGCGCATCGTGTGGCTCGACCACGGAAACCTTATCGGTGACGATACCGACGGACATATCGACACCATCGTGCGGACAGCTCCCGACGACACCTTATTGTATATTAAGTGTGACGACGTGAACGATGAACATCATGAAGACTTCGTTGCTCTCGAAAAACAACTCATGAAACTCCGCACGCTCGACGGAAAACCTTATCGCCTGCTGCCCCTGCCGATGGCAGATGCCGTGTATCAAGACGGCGAACGCCTGCCGGCCACTTATGCCAACTTCCTGGTCATCAACGGAGCCGTCGTGTGTCCGACCTATCGGAATGAGAAAAAAGATAATCTTGCCCTGCAGGTCATCGGCGAAGCCTTTCCCCGACGCGACGTCATCGGGATCGATTCGAGCGTCATCATCCGGCAACACGGGTCGATACACTGTCTGACAATGCAGTTCCCCGCCGAGGTCGGCATGTCCGGAAGCAGTAAGGCCAAGGGCCATTCGTAGTCAATGCCGGTATCCGTTTATTGTCAAGAACAGATTCTCCTTCAATTCCCCAAAAACACTTCATCATGAGAAACCTACCCATCGGAATCATCCAACAACACAACACGAACGACATCCATGACAATATGCTGCGATTGGAACAGAACATTCGCCGGCTGGCACGTCAGGGAGCAAGACTGATAGTCCTGCAGGAACTTCACAACGCCCTCTACTTCTGCCAACGTGAAGATGTCAAACTCTTTGAGTGGGCCGAGCCGATACCCGGGCCTTCGACCGACTTCTATGGACGGGTGGCACGCGAGGAGCAAGTCGTGATCGTGACATCGCTGTTTGAAAAAAGAGCCCCCGGACTTTACCACAATACGGCGGTGGTCATCGAATGCGACGGCACCATTGCCGGCAAGTACCGCAAGATGCACATTCCCGACGATCCTGCCTATTATGAAAAATTCTATTTCACCCCCGGCGACCTGGGGTTCAAGCCCATCGATACTTCCGTGGGCAGACTGGGTGTGTTGGTCTGTTGGGACCAGTGGTATCCCGAAGCTGCCCGGCTGATGGCACTTCAGGGAGCAGAAATACTGATATATCCCACAGCCATCGGACTGGAACCCACCGATCCGGCAGACGAACAGGAACGCCAGCGACAGGCGTGGATCACCGTTCAGCGGGGACATGCCGTGGCTAACGGACTGCCCGTCGTTACCGTCAATCGCGTGGGGTACGAAACGCTTCCTCCCGTCACGGCAGACGGCAGTCCCGTCACAGCCCTCCTTGCCGGAGGCTCGTCTCCGACTTCTCCGGACAAAGCCTTCTCGGGCATCAGTTTCTGGGGCTCTTCATTCGTGGCCGGCTCGCAAGGCGAACTGCTGTTCATGGCAGAGAAAGACCAGGAACAGTCTGCGTTGGTGACCGTCGATCTCGACCATTGTGAGCAGGTGAGGCGATGGTGGCCGTTCTTGCGCGACCGTCGCATAGACGAGTACGGACAAATCGTGAGGAGGTTCGTGGACTGATACTGGCGGAGCTGGCCGTTAGGAAAGCCAGATGCCATTATCTATAGCAGTGCCGAATCGTTGTCTTCACCTGCCGGATCTTGAGAAGGGATTGCTCCGGCGTAGCCTGTGCGCCAGCAGCAAACCTGCAGCCACTCCGATCGACAATCGGACAATATCGGAGAGGTCTGTCGCGACCGGTTGGGATGATGGAACCCGGGAAGATTGCTGCTTGCGAAGTCGACGAATGCAAGGATACGCAATGGTGTGCAGAAATCGAGCATAACAGATTGAACCAAACAAAACATTTTCGATTGAAGTTTGTGATTCCTTGATGATAAAAAGTGTATTCTTTTTCTGCAAAATGATGCCGATTGAAGAAAAATAATTATCTTTGCATCAATAGATATTAAAACACAAAGAAATGGAAATAACCGAGAGATTTATCAATTATACCAAGTTCGATACACAATCGGACGAGGAATCTCAGAGCGTGCCCAGTACGCCAAAACAGCTGGTTTTTGCAGAATATCTCAAGCAGGAACTGATCAAAGAAGGACTTGAAGATGTTGAAATGGATGAAAAGGGCTATATTTATGCCACCCTGAAAGCCAACAGCAAGAAAGACATTCCGACCATCGGTTTCATCTCCCACTATGACACTTCGCCCGATTGCAGCGGTGCCGGTATCAAAGCACGCATCGTCAAGGGGTATGACGGAAAAGATATCGAACTGTCACCCGGCATCATTTCTTCGCCGAAGAAGTTCCCCGAACTGCTCGATCATGTCGGTGAAGACCTCATCGTCACTGACGGACACACCCTGCTCGGGGCCGACGACAAAGCCGGTATTGCAGAAATCATGCAGGCCATGTGCTTCCTGCGCGATCATCCCGAAATCGAGCATGGCGATATCCGCGTGGGATTCAATCCGGATGAAGAGATCGGCAAAGGGGCGCATCACTTCGATGTCGAGAAATTCGGCTGCCAATGGGCATACACCATCGATGGTGGCGACTTGGGCGAACTGGAGTTTGAAAACTTCAATGCAGCTTCTGCCAAAGTGCATCTCAAGGGCGTGAGCGTTCACCCGGGCTATGCCAAAGGAAAAATGGTGAACGCCAGCTTGCTCGCCGCAGAATTCATTGCCTTGCTTCCGGCCGATCAACGTCCCGAAACGACGGAAGGTTATGAAGGATTTTACCATCTCATAGGCATCAAATCAAGTACCGAAGGAGCCACCTTGTCGTACATCATTCGTGATCATGACCGCGAAAAATTCGAAGACCGGAAG
The DNA here is from genome assembly GCA_022781445.1 of Prevotella sp. Taxonomy (GTDB): domain Bacteria; phylum Bacteroidota; class Bacteroidia; order Bacteroidales; family Bacteroidaceae; genus Prevotella. The sequence continues at coordinate 11,688 of JALETQ010000017.1, read as the reverse complement.
GTGTTTGTCAAGAAATGTGTTGCCGTCATGAACGAACGTCATGGTGAAGGAACCTGTGAAGCGGAGATCAGTGACCAATATTATAATATGAAAGAGAAGATCGATCCCAACATGCACGTCATTGACCTTGTACTGAAGGCTATGCACGATGCAGGTGTTCCGGCTCGAGTGAAGCCCATCCGTGGTGGTACCGACGGTGCGCAGCTCTCTTTCAAGGGGCTTCCTTGTCCCAATATCTTTGCCGGTGGCGTGAATTTCCACGGACCTTACGAATTCATCTCGGTACAAGTGATGGAGAAAGCCATGCAGGTCATCGTGAATATTTGTCAGCTTACGGCTGCCTACAACGACTGAATGTGATGCCGATCAAGGTCGGCTTGATTTCGTCGCTTCTCATGGAAGGAGGATTTTCGACCTCGAAAACCTCCTTCTTTCTTCATGACCATCGGATGATAATGAAATAATACAGATGCCCATGATGACGGAAAGACATTGAAACGTCGTGAACCTCGTCTTCTCCAGACATCTGTCCTTACCGGTAGGGAGGAGAAAGACAGAATCCGTTGCTATGATGTCTTATGAAAGTTACCATATAACAATCAAAAACTGCTGCTTGGAAATTAATCTTTAACCTCTTTTGGTCTTGCGCATACGAAAGAACAAATACTGTCGCTCGTGCGTTATAACGAAGGTTGTTAGAAAGAGAATTATGATATGATAGAATACATCTTTTTTATGATACTGGCATTCGGCTTGAGTTCCTTGTGTGGATTTGTTTTCATTCCACACATCCTGAACTTTTGCAAGAAACGCAACCTCTACGACATGCCCGGGGCACGTAAAGTGCATCGCAATGCCGTTCCCCGGCTGGGAGGAGTGTCGTTCATGCCCAGCATGCTGTTGGCATTTGTCGTTGCGATGTTGTTTTACAACTATACGATGGATGGCGAGAAAATCGGTGTGAATCTGTGGTCTATCTTTTTCTTTGTGAGTTTGTTGCTGATATATTGTGTAGGCATCATCGACGATGTCATCGGACTGACAGCCAAGACGAAGTTTGTGGTGCAAATCGTCGCAGCATCGTTGTTGCCCTTTTCGGGTTTGTATATCAATAACTTTTATGGACTTTTCGGTATATACGAAATACCTTTTTATATCGGTGCGCCCTTGACGGTATTCATGATCGTGTTTATTGACAACGCAATGAATCTGATTGACGGCATCGATGGTTTGGCTGGAGGCTTGGCGATGCTGTCGCTATTGGGATTTCTATATTGTTTTTCGCGCGAAGGACTTTGGATTTATGCCACTTTGATTGCCGGTCTGATGGGTGTCTTGGTGCCTTATATGTATTTCAATATATGGGGGAAAGCCGAAAACAATCGCAAAATCTTCATGGGCGATTCGGGAAGTCTGACACTCGGTTTCATCCTCGGCTTCCTGTTTGTGAAATTTGCTATGGATAATCCTCAAGTGATGCCGTTCCGCAAAGACAGCCTGCTGTTGTCGTTTACGCTGTTGATTGTTCCGCTCTTCGATGTCGTCAGAGTCATCTTTGTCCGTCTGAAAAACCGCAAGCCGCTGTTCATGGCAGACAAGAACCACATTCATCACCTTTTGATCGACACCGGATTGAATCAACATCAAACCTTGGTGGTTATTTTGGCACTTGCCATTGCATTCACGGTGTTCAACATGTTTCTCTATGTGGTGGCTTCGGTTTATTTTACGTCCATTGTCCTACTTGATGTGCTGTTGTACGGACTGGTTCATTATGTGATTTCAAACAGACAAAAAGGTCATAAGGCGGGTCTAAAAAATTAGTTTTCTCCGAATTCGGACGTTTTGCCGAGTTAAACATTACCTGTAAAAGGAAGACGAATGTTTTTCGCGAAAAGATCACACCTTAACCCCCAATCGGTCATGAGAGCGTTTTGTCCTGCATGTCATTGTTGATGACAGTACTTCCCGATCGGATATCGTCCGCTTGTCGGCATTATGTCTGTCGGGTTTGTGGTTCCGTCTCTGTCATTCTTCAGGACAGGACATGCTTCCGTCGATGAGAATCGTTTACGGAGAGCCGGAAACGGATGATGGAAATCAGCGGAACGAATGTTAAATCTATGAATCAACCGCCTGATTATCCCGTTTTCATGGCTATATCTTACGGAAAAAAATTATCTTTGCACGAGTATCAGCGGCGTGATTTGCAGGGCAGAACGTGACGGGAAGAAACGCTTTCCGACTATTTCGGAAACAACTTTCAATATGGCTTGTCATTGCCTGCTTCGGATTACCCCGTCTGAAATGAGCTCGGCCGGGATTCTTTTATTCCGAGGAGGAAGTTGAAAGAATGCTTTCCGGTTTCATACAGTCATGAAATATCAACTCCAAAACAACCATCTCTATGAATAATCCTCGTGGGAATCTATCTTCAAATCCTTTTTTTGAAGTTTATGATACTCCTCATGCAACGATACCGTTCGACCGGATCAAATTTGAACACTACGAAGAAGCCTTCATGGAAGGCATCAGACGTTCGGAAGAACTCATCGAAAAAATCATCAACAATCCCGCAAAGCCCACTTTCGACAATACCATCATCTATAAAGACGAGGAGCATGACAATGATTATTATGAGCTTCTCGACAGGGTCTCGTCTGTATTCTACAATATGATGAGTGCCGAAACCAATGACGACATGGAGCAACTTGCACAAAAGCTGCAGCCCATTCTGACCAAGCACAGCAATGACATCAGTCTGAACAAGAAGTTCTTTGAAAGGGTGAAAGCCGTACACCGTCATCATCGCAGGCTCACTTCGGAAGAGAAAATGTTGCTGGAGAAGAGCTATCAGGGATTTGTGAGAAGCGGTGCGCTGCTCGATGAGGATGGAAAGAACAAGTTGAGAAGTCTCACCGAAGAGTTGGGAATGCTTTCTTTGAAGTTCTCACAAAATGTATTGAAAGAACGAAAAGCCTTCGTTCTCCATCTGACCGATGTGAAAGAGTTGGATGGTCTGCCCGAGAACATTCGTGTAACCGCTGCGGAAGCTGCACGCGAAAGGAACCTGCAGGGTTGGGTTTTCACCCTTGACGCACCGAGCATGGGTCCTTTCATGCAACACTCCACGCAACGCCATCTGCGCGAAAAAATCTTCATGGCCTACAACACCCTCTGTACGCACGACAATGATACCAACAACGTGGAAGTTTGCCGCCGCATCGTCAATTTGCGCATGGAGCTTGCCCAACTGCTGGGCTACAGGACTTATGCCGACTTTGTGATGAAGAAGCGTATGGCAGGAAAGGTCAAGAATGTCTATAAACTCTTCGATGATCTCATCGAAGCCTATAAACCTGCAGCCGTCAAAGAAAGGGAAGACGTGACCGCTCTCGCCCAAAAACTCAATGGACCGGATTTCAAGATGCGTCCTTGGGACATGGCATTCTATTCGCACAAGTTACAGATGGAGCGTTTCAACATCGATTCGGAAATGTTGCGACCCTATTTCGAACTCTCCAAAGTCATTCGGGGGGTCTTCGGTCTTGCCGGCACCCTCTACGGCATCTCGTTTGTAGAGAATCCCGAGATTCAGGTTTACCATCCCGATGTCAAGGCTTACGATGTGTTTGACCGTGACGGATCGTTTCTGGCGGTGTTCTATGCCGACTTCCATCCGCGCAAGGGGAAGCAGGGAGGCGCATGGATGACCAATTTCAAAGAGCAATGGATAGATCGAAAGGGAGTGAACCACCGACCCCATGTGAGCGTGGTCATGAACTTTACCAAGCCTACCGATGAAACTCCGGCACTGCTGACGCTTGATGAAGTAACCACTTTCCTGCACGAGTTCGGTCACGCACTGCACGGCATGTTTGCCGATTCACGCTTTGAAAGCCTGTCGGGAACAAACGTATGGTGGGATTTTGTCGAACTGCCTTCCCAATTTATGGAAAACTTTGCCATTGAAGAGGACTTCCTCAAGACCTTTGCTTTTCACTACCAGTCGGGCGAACCCTTGCCGACGACACTGATCAGGCGGATTGTCAAAAGCCGTAACTTCATGGTGGCAAGTGCCTGTCTGCGGCAGGTCAGCTTCGGCTTGCTCGACATGGCGTACTATCATCGCTCGGCAACCTTTGATGACAATCTCATCGAGTTTGAGAAGAAAGCATGGAAGAAAGCCGTTCTTTCCAAGCAACTGCCCAACACCTGCATGACCGTTCAGTTCTCGCATATCATGGCAGGAGGTTATGCGGCCGGATACTACAGTTACAAATGGGCTGAGGTGTTGGAGGCAGATGCTTTCAGCGTATTCAAGAAAAACGGCATCTTCAACCGCGAAACAGCCCAAAGTTTCCGCGATAATATTCTGTCGAAAGGCGGAACCGAACATCCCATGACGCTCTACAAGCGATTCAGGGGAGGCGAACCCACCATCAAAGCACTTCTGAAACGAAATGGAATCAAGAGATAAAAAACACTCCAAGCAAGCAGCCTTGGATGAAAGATACCTGAGAATGGCGCGCATCTGGTCGGAAAACAGCTATTGCAAACGCCGCAGGGTAGGGGCGTTGGTGGTAAAAGACAAAATGATCATCAGCGACGGTTATAACGGAACACCCGGCGGTTTCGACAATGTCTGTGAGGATGCCGACGATGTTACTTTTCCTTATGTCTTGCATGCCGAGGCAAATGCCATCACGAAGCTGGCGAGGTCGTCCAACAACAGCGACGGTTCTACCTTGTATGTCACCGCATCGCCCTGCATCGAGTGTGCCAAGCTCATCATCCAGGCCGGCATCAAGAGGGTGGTGTATGCCGATCGTTACCGTCTCGAGGATGGAATCCGGCTTCTCCAAAAAGCAAATATCGAGGTTCTTCACCTAAATATCGACAGCAATGAGCATGATTAAATCCAAACGTTTTATGCCGCTGATGTTGGCGGTCAGTATGGTTATAGGTATTGTCATCGGCAGCTTCTATGCCAATCATTTCTCCGGGAACCGGCTCAGTATCATCCATTCAGGAAGCAATCGCCTGAATAATTTGCTTAGGATCATCGACGACCAGTATGTCGATACCATCAATATCGACGACCTTGTCGAGAAAGCGATGCCGTTGATATTGTCCGAACTCGACCCCCATTCCGTTTATATCAGTGCCAAAGATGTTCAGGCGACAAACGACGATTTGAAAGGGTCTTTCTCGGGAATCGGTGTGGAATTCATCATCCGCGACGATACCATCCGCATACAGAATGTCATCAGTGGCGGTCCGGCAGAGAGTGCCGGCGTGCTGGCGGGCGACAAGATCGTGAGTGTCGACGGCAAGCCTTTTGTCGGCAAGATGGTCACCGAGGAGGAAGCCAAGCTCAGACTGAAAGGCCCCAAAGGGTCGAAGGTGACCATCGGTGTGATGCGTTACAGACAGAAGAAGGTACACACCTTCACCATCAGACGCGATGACATCGAGACCAAGAGCATTGCCGCAACGTATATGATTGACCAGACGACGGGTTATATCCGCATCAAGAACTTCGGCGAGAAGACCTATTATGAGTTGCTCACCTCGTTGGCACAGCTGTCGCAGGAAGGTTTCAGCAATCTGATCATAGACTTGCGTGACAATTCGGGCGGCCTGATGAAAGAAGCCATCCGCATTTCAAACGAGTTCCTGCCTGCCAACCGCTCGATCGTCTATACCGAAGGACGCAAGAGTCCCCGTCAGGACTACCGCAGTGATGGCAGAGGAAGCTATCAGAAGTTGCCTTTGGTCATCCTCATCAACGAAGGATCGGCATCGGCTTCGGAGATCTTTGCCGGTGCCATGCAGGACAACGACCGTGCCACCATCATCGGACGCCGCTCGTTTGGTAAAGGATTGGTGCAACAGCAGATCGAGTTTTCCGACCACAGCATGATTCGCCTCACCATCGCCCGATATTACACTCCGTCGGGAAGGTCGATTCAGAAACCTTATACCGATGGCAACGACAAGAATTATGAGGAAGACTTGCTGTCGAGATACAGGCACGGGGAGTTCTTCTCGCAAGACAGCATCCGCCACACCGGTCCGGCATACAAGACTGCCAACGGCCGCTTGGTCTATGGCGGCGGCGGCATCACTCCCGATATTTTTGTGCCCGAAGATACACTGGGCATGACTTCCTATTACAAAGAGGCCGTCCTGAGCGGACTCATGTCGCAGTTCACTTTCCAGTATACCGATGACAACCGGCCCCGGCTGAGCACCTGCTCCACGATGGACGAGTTATTGAAGTATATCAAGCGTCAGAACATCGTGCAGCAGTTTGTGCATTATGCCGCCAAGAACGGATTGCAGCGGCGTAACCTGTTGATACAAAAGTCCCATCGATTGCTCGAACGATTCCTCAACAGCCGTCTCGTCTACACATTCCTCGGCGAGAACGAATGGGTGAAATATATCAATCTTGATGACTCTACCATCAAGGCGGCACTCGACGTGTTCAGGAAGAAAGCCGCTTTCCCGCAAGGACCCGGGGCGGCACACCGGGATGCGGCCAACGGCAACAAGACCTCGCGTCGAACCAGATGAACACTTACGGCTGAGATGCCGAACACCGAAAACCATCCGAACAAATGAACCTGCAAGAAGAAAAGAACCGTATCCGGACAGAAATCCGCCGGGCAAAGAACCGGTTTACCGTCGATGAACGCAACGCGATGTCGGTATCCGTCATGGACCGGCTGCTGTCCCATCCCCGCATCCGCGAAGCCCGCACCGTGCTGATGTACTATTCGTTGCCCGATGAGGTCAATACCACTGTTGCCGTCGACCGCCTGTTGCAGGCAGGCAAGACCGTCCTGCTGCCCGTGGTGATCGACGACGAGAACCTCGAACTGCGACGCTACGAGAAGTCTTCCGACCTTCGGGAAGGCTCTTTCCATATCCCGGAGCCGACAGGACAGCGGTTTTCCGACTACGACAGCATTGAAGTTGTCGCCGTGCCGGGCATGGGTTTCGACCGCCGGTGCAACCGGCTGGGCAGGGGTAAAGGCTATTACGACCGCCTGTTGGCCCGGCTTCCCCATGCCTACAAGATAGGAGTGTGCTTCGACTTCCAGAAGGTCGACAGTCTTCCAGCAAATGCACACGACGTGAAAATGGACGAAGTGCTTTGACACGCCCTGCTCCTCGTCATTCTTAGAGTTTCTCCATCCAAGGCGGCGACCCGACGGCCGCCGCCTTTCATTCATCTTTCAATCACCCTTCCCCATGATATACGAGTACGACCTGCGGGTCAGTCCGCAAACGGCGGCAACCGAACAACTGCTTAAATCCCATGTTTCCGAAGAGAAAGGCATCTCCATCACCGACATTGAAGCCATCCGCGTGTTGCGCCGAAGTGTCGATGCCCGTCGTCACAATGTCATCATCAACCTCAGAGTGAGGGTATATGTCGACGAAAAGCCCGCCGAACCTCTGTTTCAGCCCATTGTTTACGGCGACGTGTCGCAAGCACCTGCCGTAGTTGTCGTGGGTGCAGGGCCGGCAGGACTGTTTGCCTCCCTGCGCCTCATCGAACTGGGACTGCGACCCGTCCTGCTCGAGCGCGGCAAGGATGTCCGCGAACGCCGCAAGGACCTCTCTGCCATCAGCCGCCGGCAGGAAGTCGATGCCGAAAGCAACTATTGTTTCGGAGAAGGAGGAGCCGGCACCTATTCGGACGGCAAGCTCTATACGCGCTCCAAGAAACGCGGCTCGATCGAGAAGATACTGCGCATCTTGTGTCAGTTTGGTGCATCGCCTGCCATCCTGCAGGATGCCCGTCCCCACATCGGAACCGACAAGCTGCCACGTATCATCGAAGCCATCCGCAATCAGATCATTGCTTCGGGCGGTGAGGTGAGGTTCCGTACCAAAGTCACAGGCCTCGACATCTGCGGCTCCGAGGTCGTCGGCGTGAAAGCCGTCAACTCCGACACTGCCGAAGAACAGAACTTCCGCGGCCCCGTCATTCTTGCCACCGGACATTCGGCGCGCGACGTGTACCGTTTCCTCGACGATCAACAGGTCACGATGGAAGCCAAGGGCATTGCCGTCGGGGTGCGTCTCGAACATCCTGCCCAACTCATCGACAGCATCCAGTACCACCGGAAGGAGGGGAGGGGACAATGGCTTCCTGCCGCCGAGTACAGCTTTTCCACCCGTGTCGACGGGCGTGGCGTTTATTCTTTTTGTATGTGTCCCGGTGGTGTTGTGATTCCTGCTGCCACTGATCGCGAGCAGATTGTTGTCAATGGTATGAGTCCCGGCAATCGCGGCACCCGGTGGAGCAACTCGGGCATGGTGGTCGAGATACTGCCCGAAGACATTCCCGGCGACGACATCTTCCGCATCATGGACTGTCAGATCCGGCTCGAACAGATGTGTTGGCAGCAGGGCAACCGCAGGCAGACCGCGCCTGCACAGCGCATGACCGACTTTGTGGACGGCAGGCTCAGCTACGACCTGCCCGAAACCTCCTATGCACCCGGCGTCATCTCGAGTCCGCTTCATTTCTGGATGCCTGCCGAAATCTCCTCACGGCTGCGTGGAGCTTTCCGCAAGTTCGGCCAAACCTCGCACGGCTTCCTCACCCGCGAAGCTCTCGTTCTGGCAGTCGAGACCCGCACCTCGTCGCCCGTCCGCATCCTGCGCGATGCCCGGACACTGCGGCATGTCCGCTTTTCCGGACTTTATCCCTGTGGCGAGGGTGCAGGCTATGCCGGCGGCATCGTGTCGGCAGCCATCGACGGCGAACGTTGTGCCGAGCTCTGTCACGCCTCCCTTCATTCCTGAACCGGCAAACCTCTCGTCGGCCGTCCGAGAAGCACCGCTCGCCCGGCATCGGATCTTCGATGCCCCGATAGGTTGCCTTTCGGCATTCCACACCTTGCTTGCTATCCTTCCTTGCCTGCTCCTTCCCTGAACCCGAATCGGAATCTAATGGCCGATTCGGGTTCAATACATGTATCGCCTGCCATCGTCAAGCCATAGGTTTCATGAGGGTCTTCGGGTGCTTCTTTATCATCGTTTCAGTACACCGGGCAAATTCCCAACGTGTTGGGAACAATTTCCCAACGGGTTGAAAAATATTTCCCAACAGGTTGAGAAATATTTCCCAACGTGTTGGGAATTCGGTCAACTCACCGAAACGCCGATGCAGAAGCACCCGAAGACCCTCATGAAACCTATGGCTTGACGATGGCAGGCGATACTGTAAGGTAGGGGAAGTGGCACTGATGGGAAAAAGAAGGGGAAATGTGTCATGCCGAACCTGTCACGTTACGAACGAAACCGTCATGCTCAGGTTAATCCCAAATCGGTCATTGGAAACCGGACGGAAAGTGACATGAACAACAGTAAATGTATAAACAAACGCTCTCATGACCGATTTGGGCTAATCCGAACCGTTCATGTGAACGTCGGATTCCGCCTTTCGTGCCGTTCATGTGGCACATTCCGTCCGCTTTCATCCGTTTCCGGCATCTGTCCGTCGTTTTGTCTTGGCACGGTCTGCCATGCCTGCGACAAGCCGATAGTCGGGCCGCCCGGCAGTCCGGCGATACCGGCCCGCACTCTCGGGCTAAAAGAAAGGGTGCATCCGCATTGGCGGATGCACCCTTTGGCTTCTTTCGGTTCTGACGATTGTTATGCCTCGGCAGTTGTTTCTTCGGCTTCGGCTGCGGGAGCCTCGGCTGCGGCTTCTTCTTCAACGGCAGGAGCTTCGGCAGCCGCCTTTTCTGCTTCTTCGGCAGCTTTCTTTTCGGCTACTTTCTTGGCGATGGCGTCGTTGATTTTCCTTTCTTGTTCGAGGTTCTTGGCGTATGCCTCTTTCTTGGCCTGCTCTTCTTTGTTGCGTACGCTTTCGTTACCCTTCACCTTGTCGGCTTTCCAGGCATCGAATTTCTGCTGGGCTGCAGCCTCGTCGAAAGCACCTTTCTTGACACCGCCACGGAGGTGCTTCATCAGGTAAACGCCTTCACGGCTGAGGATACTGCGAACGGTGTCGGTGGGTTGTGCACCGATTTCCACCCAATGGAGGGCGCGTTCAAAATTCAAATCTACTGTGGCAGGATTGGTGTTGGGGTTGTAAGTACCAATTTTCTCAGTAAATTTACCATCACGTGGTGCTCTTGCGTCGGCGATGACGATGCTGTAGAATGCGTAGCTCTTGCGTCCGCCGCGCTGCAATCTGATTTTTGTTGCCATTTTTGTTGTATTAAAGGTTTGAATAATAAGCCACTATCCCGTAGTGGCGGCCGCAAAGGTAGGCATTTTTGCCCGTCCCGGCAAACTTTCGCCTCATTATTTTGCTTCGCTGCCGGGAAGGTGTTGTGGACATGATGGAATACGGGACAAACGGTCTGATGACCGATTGGAGATAAAGATGCACCGGACTTGCGTGCAAATATAAGTGCTTCCCGGCATGGTGAATCTGCCGCCGCAACCCCGGTCGCCGACACCCGGGTATCAGGCTGCCGTGAACATTTCTGCTACTTTCCGGTCATGAAACATGAAATTTTCGTATATTTGTCACCGCCTATGATTGAACAGCCCATTCCATCACAACATCAGCCTGCCAAGCGTATCGGCGAACTCTCTATATTGCTGCCCTCGTATAACAACGAATGCTATTCTTTGGTGAAGAAGTTGCACCGCCAAGCGTCCGGAGTCGACGGATTGCGCTTCGAGATTATTGTGGCCGATGACGGCTCCTCAGACCTGCAAATGATCAAAGCCAACCGCCCCATCAATGACCTGCCCGGTTGCAGCTATGTGGAGCGGCCGCGTAATGTGGGACGGGCCGGCATCCGTAATTTTCTTGCCCGCTCGGCGCGTCACGCTTACCTGCTGTTCATCGACAGCGACATGAACCTGTGTTCGGACGATTTCGTCGGGAAGTATCTTGCTTGCGGTGATTCGCAGGTGGTCTATGGAGCTTACATCGTGTTGCCTCCGTCGGTCGGGCTGTTGCGTAATCTGAGGTATGTCTACGAGTCTGAAGGGCAGTCCGGCAGGGCTTGCGAGGTGCGTCGCCGCAATCCTCACCATGACTTCCATACCTCCAACTTCCTCATTCGTCGTGAGGTGATGTTGGCTTATCCTTTCGACGAACGCTTCAGACACTACGGATACGAAGATGTTTTTTTCGGCCGTATGCTGCAAGATGCCGGCATTCCCATTGACCATATCGACAACCCGACACTCTTCGACCGTTATGAGACCAATGCCGATTTCCTTGCCAAGACCGAGGAGGCACTCCAAACCTTGGCACAGTTTTCCGGGGAGTTGCAGGGCTATTCGAGACTATTGTCGACGGTGTCCTTTCTTCGTCGTCGTCATTTGGGCACATTCGTCACGCTGGCACACCGTCTGCTGGGTGGTTACTTCCGCCGTCGTCTGGTGCGCAACGTCCCCTCGATGACGGTTTTCAAGTGTTATAAACTGGGCTTCCTGTACCGGCTGATGCTGCAAACCGGGTTTTAGGCCGTCGCTTCCCGTCCTTCTTCTTTGTAACCTGAGTTCGGGATAAGTTCCCCTTATCTTCTGTTCTTGACGTAAGGATATAAGTCCCTTATCCCTGCCAATTGGCAGGGATGACTTTCTTGTCCGTACAATTCTGCTTCGGCTATGTTATAAAATGGTCAGCAGGCC
>JALETQ010000011.1 GCA_022781445.1 Prevotella sp. | reverse complement strand
GCTCTCATGGCCGGTTTGGGATAAACAAACGCTCTCCTGGCCGGTTTGGGCTTAATCTCCCTTCAACCGGCATTCGGACCATTCCGTTTCGGGCTTTCATGATCTAAGCAGACGGAAACCATCGCCAGCCCTCTGGTTTAATATCTTCTTCGGTGACCGCCTGATGGTCGTTTGCTAATGTCTTGCGAATTCCCAACGTGTTGAGAAATATTTCCCAACAGGTTGGGAAATTGATCAAGGTACAGTTGTGAACTTTATCAAGGTACGGTTGGGAACTTCATCCCATAGGGTTATGCCGGTTGGCTTGGCACGTTTGTGGAGGTCAAGGCGTATGTGGCGAAGGCCGGGAAGTCGACGGATGCCCGACGAACGTGCAGGTGCGTGGCAGGAGGGAGGTTGCGCATGCCCGGTTCGGCAGGATGCAAGGGACAAAAGCAACAGCACCGTTTGCAAGGAACGTTGTCTGCAAACGGTGCTGTCGGGGCGTGACGGATGTCGGGAACGGACGAAGCCGTACGGGAAGAGCGATGAACGGCCTGAAATGCGGCATCAAACGCCTGCATGGCCGATGGGGGCAGGCGGCTTCTGCCGGTGTTTTCCTGTCGGCTTTCAGGAACGGCAGGGCTTATTTTTCTACTTCTGCCTTGATAATCCTGATGTCTTCGAGGGGACGGTCGAAATCGTTGGTAGGTGCGTTTTCGATGGCTTCGACAGCTTCCATGCCTTCGATCACTTCGCCAAAGACGGTGTATTGCCCGTCGAGATGGGGCGTGCCGCCCACCTCGCGATATACCTTGCGGATGTCGGGAGTGAGCTTCACTGTGCCTTGCGTGGCACGGTCGATGCGTTCTTGAATCTTGTCGAGTTCGGCATCGGTAAATTTCCGGCCGCAAACGATGTAGAACTGGCTCATCGACGAGGCGCGTCCGGGGTTCACGTCGTCGCCTTCGCGTGCAGCTGCCAGTACGCCGCGCTTGTGGAAGAGGGTGGGGTAGCGGATTTCTGCCGGCAGGGTGTAGCTCTCGGGCGTATCGCCGAGCATCTTGTCGGGTGCGGCGTCACGGCTTCCGCCGTCGCCCCCCTGAATCATGAAACTCTTGATGACGCGATGAAAAAGGAGTCCGTCGTAAAATCCCTCCCCGACAAGCTTCACGATGTTGTCGCGGTGTCGGGGCGTTTCGTCGTAGAGGGCGATGCGGATGTCGCCTTTGTCGGTGTGGAAAACAATGCGGGTGCGGTTGTCTGCCCGGGCAGTAGTGCCGAGCGTTGCAAGGATCATCAGGAGCAGCGTCGCCATCGGTCGGACCGGAAACAGGTGACGGGTGAGGGATAGGTGTTTTGTTTTCATGTCATGGTAGATTGTTGATCGGGTAGAATCAGGATGGTTTGTTTTTTGACTTTGGGTCAAGGTAAATCCCTCTTCTCCATCTAAAAGACGGAGAGAGAGGGATGAAAAGGGTTCGGAATCAATAAACTTCACCGCTGCGCATTTCTTCGCTGTCGATCTTTTTCTTGTCGATCGAACGCCACGCGTAGAAGATATATGCCAGCACGAAGGGGATGAACAGCGACACGATCGCCATCGTGCGGAGGGTGAACTCGCTGCTGCAGGAGTTTTGGATGGTCAGCGAGCTTTGCAGGTCGGCGTTGGACGGATAGTAGGCCGTGTTGTTCCAGCCGGCGATGAGCAGCAGCACGAGTACCACGAGTACCACGCCGACACCGCCGAACCAGATGCCGTGGATGAAGTCTTTGCGCATGATGGTCTTGATGACCGCAAAGAGCAACAGTACCACCCCGATGAGCAGGATGACCGTGAGATACCAGAGGTCGATGAGGTTGTGGAGGTATTTCATGGGTTCCATGAAGATGACGCCGGTCTGCGGGTTGTAGGCAAAACCGTCTTTCAGCACGGTGCGGACGAGGAACGCAAGGAACAAGATCAGGAAAGGCACCGTTGCGGCGAGCAGCTGCCGTCTGCCGCGGCTGCGGATGTCGTCGTGGGCCACGTTGTTGATGATGTAGAGCGTGCCCAGCATACGGGCAAGGAAGAACACGGCAAGGCCCAGAACGAGGTTCCACGGGTCCAGAAGGGCATCGAGACCGTGGCTCGCATTTGCCCATGAACTGATGACCGGCTGGCTGAAGTCGGTCAGATTGGCTTTCTCGACCAAGAAATTGGAGCCGTTGAAGAACGTTGCCACGGCACCGCCGAGCAGCAACGGACCCAAAACGCCGTTGAGGATGAGGAACCATTGAAAGGTCTTCACGCCGAGAAGGTTGCCCAGCTTGTTCTGAAACTCGTAGCTGACGGCTTGCAGAACAAACGAAAAGAGGATGATCATCCACAGCCAGTAGGCTCCGCCGAAGCTCGTGCTGTAGAACAAGGGGAACGAAGCGAAGAAGCCTCCGCCGAAAGTGACCAGCGTGGTAAAGGTGAACTCCCACTTCCTGCCCGTGGAATTGATGACCATTCTGCGTTCTTCGGGAGTCTTCCCGAGGCTGAAAATCAAGGAATTTCCGCCTTGCACAAACAACAGGAACACCAAGAGTGCGCCCAAAAGCGATACAAGGAACCACCAGTATTGTTGCAAAAATTCGTATGTCATATCATTCTGTGTTTAAGACGTTGGTATTATGATTGAACAGAATATTCCGGACCTTTCTTGATTTGCTTGGCCAAGATGCTGAGTTCGACGGCGAGCAAAGTGGTGAAGAGTGCCAGGAAGATAAAGAAAGTGAGCATCACCGAGCCAGAATTGAGCTTCGACACTGCCACCCATGTGGGCATCATGTCTTGGATAGCCCAAGGCTGACGGCCGAATTCGGCTACCAGCCATCCCGATTCGCTGGCTATATAGCTCAACGGCAGGAGGATGATGCCGAGCATCAAGAGCCAGCGTTGGGTGCTGATATCTTTGCGATAAAGGAAGAAAAGGTTGATGATGAAGAACAGGATGAACAAGGTTCCGAGTCCCACCATGATGCGGAAAGCATAGAAGTTGAGCGGAATGGAAGGTACAATCTGGTCGGCAGACTTGATGTAGCCATAGCCGAAGTAGGGCATGTTGGTCTTGATGAGGTCGGATTTCGCCTTCAGCAAGGCTTCCTGTTCGGGAGTGGCCTGCTTGCCTTTCAGCGATTCTTTCATCTGTCGATACTCGCCTAAGGTGGTAATGGCTTCTTTGCCACGCTTGATCTTCTCGTCGAGCGACAGTGCCACCTCGCCGTTGGGCATCGTGTAGCCGCCACGGATGATGTCGTTCACGCCGGGAACATAACCGTCGGTGGTGCGGGTGGCCAGCAATGAGAGCATGCCGGGAATCTCGACCTTCATGGCCGGCTTTTCATTGTTGGCATAGTCGGGCTGTGAGAAAGGCAGTACGGCAAATGCCGTCAAGCCCTGCGACGTGCCTCCTTCATACAGAGCCTCCATGGCAGCGAGCTTCATGGGTTGTGTCTTTGCCACCATATAAGCCGAATTGTCACCGGTATACAAGGCCAAAAGCGAAGCTACCAGACCCACGATGCTACCGATCTTCATGCTTTCGACGGCGAGCTTGCGCTCTCTGTTCCTAAGCAGGTAGTAAGAACATACGGCGACCGTGAAGATGGCACCGATGATCCACGACGAAGTGACGGTGTGGAGAAACTTGTCAATGGCGTAAGGTGAAAGGGCAACATCGCTGAACGAAACCATTTCGTTGCGCATCGTGTCGGGATTGAATTCACATCCCACGGGATATTGCATCCACGAGTTGGCAACGAGAATCCACCATGCAGAGATGGTTGCGCCCAGGCCGGTGAGCCAGGTCGAGGCCAAGTGCATCCCGGCAGACACCTTCTTCCATCCGAAGAACATCACCGCCACGAATGTAGACTCCATGAAGAATGCGATGATGCCCTCAATGGCAAGAGGCGCACCGAAAATGTCGCCCACGAACCACGAGTAGTTGCTCCAGTTGGTGCCGAACTCGAATTCGAGAATCAGGCCCGTGGCGATACCCATCGCGAAGTTAATACCGAAGAGCTTCTGCCAAAAATGCGCCGCATCTTTCCAAAAAACGTTTCGTGTGCGATAGTAGCATGTTTCCACAATGCCCATCACAACAGCCAGTCCCAGCGTGAGTGGGACAAACAACCAGTGGTAGATGGCTGTCAGCGCAAACTGCGCTCTTGCCCAATCCACCATACCGGAATCGATGTTTAATAACAATTCGTTCATAAAGGTTAGTTTATTTGATAATTTATATAATGTTCTTTTTTATCCGGGCATCCTCTTGTCGTTCATGACCCATGTCTCTTGTCAATTTAGAATCATTCTTCTTGTCTTTCTGATTCATGCCCCTTGTCGATTGGAATCATCCTTTTTGTCGATTGGAATCATCCTTCTTGTCGATTGGAATCATCCTCCTTGTCGTTCTGACTCATATTCCTTGTCTTGATCATTTATGGCTTCCCGTTGTTTATCGTGTTCCCGAAGGTGACGATGCGATTCCGCTTTAGGGAATGGCCGGCACGATCCTGCTTGCGAAGAGTTCTGGCGTGACATGGCTTCGGGTCGCCTTCCGGCCGTCATTCGGGTATTGATTGATGAGAGAACTTGATGGCTCGTTTGCAAATATATGGACTTTTCCTCGTAACTTTAGTATTCTTCTACATATAATTCTTATACCATATTATATATGTAAAGGTTTGTTCCCAGAGAGCTACTGTGGCGTTTGGCAGAATGGTCAGTCGGCTCTTTGGATCATTTCCTTGGAAACATATCCGGCCTTATCGCCTCCCTTGGCGTTGTTCTTCAGAAAGTTCGGAAAGAAAAACAGCTTGAGAATCACGAAGATGATGAACAATTTGATGAGGATGATCTTCCATAATGTCTTGCCTAATCTCATACTTCTGAAGCCGTCTACGTACAAATCGTAAACACGGTATGCAAAGCTTGTCTTATTCATGTTCAGTCAATATTGATTGATAGATTTCAAATTGTTTGGCAAATATACAAAATTATAACAGATATTGTTCCGTTTTTCCGTAAAAATATTGCTTTTAATATTCTTAAAGATTTTAGAAATCAAAATGTTTGCTCGGATATTTGAGAACGCATACCTTTGTATTTCAAGCGAACAAACAGGTGGTTTCCTGTATTATTATTGGAACAATGAAGATAAAAATCATCATATTTTCCGGACTCTTTTGCCTATCATCACTCGGAGCCTTGTCACAAAACAGCATGTCGCTTGCCGACTTCAGGAACCTGGCACTGCAGAACAACAAGAGCTATAATGCCGAAAAGTTGAAAGGAGTGGTGGCAGAAGAAAACCGAAAAGCCATGCGGACAAACTATCTTCCGAAGGTAGATGCCGTCGGAAGCTATCAATATTTCAGCAAAGAAGCGTCATTATTGAGCGACGAACAAAAGTATTCACTCAAGAATTTGGGTTCGAATGTCGGTGTCGGCCTCGGACAAGTCATATCCACGCTTGCCCAACAAGGTGTCATTACGCCCGAAGTTGCCCAGCAGATGGGAGGCATTTTCTCCACTCTTGGAAAACCGTTGTCCGATGCAGGAAACGCCATAGGGTCGCAAATCGTCGATGCTCTTCGCACCGACACCCGGCAAATGTGGGCAGGTTCGGTGATGTTGCGTCAGCCAGTTTACATGGGGGGTGCCATCATTGCAGCCAACAAAGTGGCTGATTTGCAGGAAAAGATAGTGGCAAACAAGGTGGCACTGAGTCGTCAGAACATTCTTTACGATGTGGAAAAGACCTATTGGCTGGTCGTTTCGCTGAAACAGAAGCTCAAATTGGCCGAAAGCTACCGCGATTTGGTCAAGAAACTTGATGATGATGTTTATAAAATGATCGGACAAGGTGTTGCCACGCGTGCCGATGGCTTGAGAGTGGACGTGAAAGTCAACGAAGCCGACATGCAGATAACGCAGATAGACAACGGTCTTTCCCTGTCGCGAATGTTGCTCATGCAGCTCTGTGGACTGCCGTTGGATACGGCAGTGGTGCTGGCAGATGAAAATGCTGAAAGTCTCTCCGTGGCGATCGACGGTTCACGCGTACACGAACAGTTCTCGTTCGACAACCGTCCTGAAGTCAACCTGTTGCAAAACATGGTGGAAGTCAGTCGGCATAACACCACGTTGGTTCGCTCTTTATATCTTCCCCATGTGGCACTTACGGGCGGATACCTCGTATCCAATCCCAATGTTTTCAACGGTTTCGAACGCAAGTTTTCCGGAATGTGGAACGTGGGCATCACAGCCAGCGTACCCGTGTGGAACTGGTTTGAGGGCAGACATAAGGTCAATGCCGCCAAAGCCATGACTGCCATTGCCGGACTTGAACTTGATGAGGTCAAAGAAAAGATCGACCTGCAGGTGGCGCAAGAAAGGTTTAAGGTCAGCGAAGCCAAGAAACGATTGGAGGCTGCCCGTAAAAATATCAGCAGTGCCGAAGAGAATCTGCGCTGTGCCGATATCGGATTCAAGGAAGGTGTGATGGAAGCAACTGATGTGATGGAGGCGCAGACCGCTTGGCAAAAGGCCCTTTCGCAACGCATCGATGCCGAAATCGACGTCAAATTGTCACAAGTGGCATTGGAAAAAGCAATGGGTGTATTAGAATAATAGAAGAAATCATGACTGCAAAATCTCAACACAACAACATTTTATTGGCTGTAATAGCATTTATTATGGTAATCATCATCGTGGGAACCATCGGTTATTTCACGCTCGATGAGAAAGAAGATACCATCCAAGGAGAATTGGAAGTCACCGAATACAGAGTGTCGTGCAAGCTGGCGGGCCGAATAGCCGACATCAAAGTCAAGGAAGGCGACTATGTGAAGGTGGGCGATACGTTGGCTATCCTCGAAGCCCCCGAAGTCGTAGCGCAGGAAAAGGCTGCCGAAGCCACCCAGGGTGCCGCCGCCGCCATGAGCGAAATGGCTCAAAACGGTGCCCGTGAAGAACAAATCAAGGGTGCTTACGAACTCTATCAGCAGGCTGTCGTGGCACGTGACATCGCCAAGAAATCATACGACCGCGTACAAAACCTGTTCGACCAAGGCGTGTTGAGCGCACAAAAGCGTGATGAAGCCTTGGCAGCATACGAAGCCCGTGACGCACAAGTCAAGGCAGCATTGAGCCAATACGAGATGGCGAAGAACGGTGCAAGGCGTGAAGAGCGAACGGCGGCAGCCAAGCAGGCCGTCGCTGCCCGTAGTGCTGCCGACGTGGTGAGATCGTTGTTGAAAGAAACCGTTCAGCTGGCAGTCATGGAAGGAGAGGTGAGCGAAATCTATCCCAAGGTGGGTGAGCTGGTGGGAACGGGATCGCCCATCATGAATGTGTCGGTGATGAAAGACATGTGGGGTACGTTCAACATTCGGGAAGACCATCTCAAAGGCATGAAGGTTGGCGATGTGGTGACTGCATACCTGCCGGCTTTCGACAAGGAAGTGAAGATGAAAGTGTATTTCGTCAAGGACTTGGGCACTTTTGCCGCATGGAAAGCCACCAAGCAAACCGGTCAGTACGACCTCAAGACTTTCGAGGTCAAAGCCCGACCGCTGACCAGACTCGAGGGGATGCGGCCGGGGATGTCCATCATCATTCGTCATTAAATAGGCACAAGAAGACCTCGTTGCCGTCTTCATGCAGTTTTGTGCGCTACAGAAAGGCAACACATAAGCAGTAAAACAAAGTTACCGATGTTCAAACGTATATATCATATAGCACTGAGGGAATGCGGAATCATACGTTCCGATTTGATTTACCTGTTCAGTATGGTGATTTTTCCGTTGTTCATCATCTTCTTTTTCACGTCGTTGCTCGAGGAAGGGCAGCCTGAGGACATGCCTGTCGGAGTGGTTGACCTCGACAACAGTTCGACGACCCGTTCCATGATTCGCATGCTCGATGCCTTCAAGACATCAAAGGTCGTGGCTCATTATCCCAATGTCAACGAAGCCCGGAATGCCATTCAGCGCAATGAAGTCTATGCTTTTCTCTATATTCCGGAAGGTACGACAGAGAAACTGTTGTCCAACCGTCGGCCCAAGGTCTCCTTTTACTACAACATGTCGATGATTTCTGCCGGATCGTTGCTCTTCAAAGATCTGAAGACGATTTCGGTTTTGGGTTCTGCCGGTGTGTCGCAAGCCAAGCTCCGGGCTTACGGAAAGACTCCGATGGAGCAATTGGCGTTTGTCCGGCCTGTCAATATCGACGTGCATGCGCTGACCAATCCCGGATTGGACTATAACGTATATCTCAGTACTGCGCTCATCCCCGCCTGCATCCTGCTGTTCATTTTCCTGATCACTGCCTATTCCATCGGCACCGAACTGAAGTTCGACCGTGCCAAGGAGTGGATGTCGATGTCGGACAATAACATCCTCGTGGCGATGTTCGGCAAGCTGTTGCCTCAAACGATGATATTCGTTTCCGTCATTCTGGTTTACCAATATTATATATACCATGTACTCGATTTCCCCCATGAAGGGAGCATGGTCATGGCAGCATTCCTCGGAATCCTGTCGGTATTGGCGGCACAAGGTTTCGGATTCTTCGCCTTCGGGCTGTTTCCGTCGTTGCGTATGTCGATGAGTATCGGTTCGTTGTGGGCATCGTTGAGCTTTTCGTTGATGGGGACGACGTTCCCCGTGACAGGTATGGACGCACCGATTCAAGCCCTTACGATGCTGTTTCCCATGCGTCACTATTTCCAGATGTACCGCATCTGTGTCCTCAACGGTTATCCGCTTACCGATGCGTGGGTAAACATCTTGTCGCTGATTGTGTTTGCCTGTATGCCATTCTTTGTGCTTCACCGCATTAAGAAAGCCATGCTTGAATATGTTTACATACCTTGAGAGAGGAGAGTAAGATGAAGGAAAAGAAAGAAAATCTTATCGGACGAATCGTTGAAGGCATACACGACATGTGTTATATCTGCATGAAGGAGATGTCCTCCTTGATGAAGGATGAAGGTGTCCTGATATTTTTCATTGTCGTTCCGCTCGTCTATCCTCTGCTGTATGGATGGATATACAACAATGAAGTATTGCGCGACGTGCCTGTTGCCGTGGTAGACAAGAGTCATTCGGCCCTGTCGCGCGACTTTATTCGTCGCTACGATGCTTCATCAGCCACACGGGTGGCTTGTCACTGTGCCGACATCGAAGAAGCCAAACAATTGATGGGTAAAGACAAAGTGTTCGGTATCATGTATTTCCCTTCCGATTTTTCGGATCGGCTCAGTCGTGGCGAACAGGCCACCGTGAGTTTATTCTGTGATATGAGTATGGTCTTTCACTACAAGAATATCTATCTCACAGCCACCGAACTGTCTTTGGAGTTCGGCGACAGATTCAAGATCGTAGGCCATAAACTATATACCAAGGAGGACGAAAAAATAACGGAGCAGCCTCTCGACTACGAGGACGTGCCGATATTCAACAGTGCAGAAGGTTACGGTTCGTTCCTTTTGCCGGCGGTGTTGATGCTCATCCTGCATCAGACGCTCCTGCTCGGCATCGGTATGTCGGCAGGTACGGCGCGCGAAAACAACCGCTATCGCGATTTGGTACCCATCAGTTCGCATTACAACGGTATTTTCAGAATCGTTTTGGGCAAGTCGTTCTGTTATTTCATGATATACGAAGTGATGGCAGCCTATGTCTTGTTGGTCGTCCCGAGCATCTTTCATGTACCCCGGTTGCTGACCCTTTCCGAGTATATAGGCTTGACGACACCTTATCTGTTGGCAACGATTTTCTTCGGCATGGTCATCTCGTGTGCTGTTCGTTATCGCGAAAATATCATGCTCATCATTGTTTTCATGTCAGTCCCACTGTTGTTCCTGAGTGGTGTTTCGTGGCCTCAGAGCAACATTTCGCCCATGTGGCAAGGAGTGTCGTGGCTGTTTCCGTCGACTTTCGGAGTACGGGGCTTCGTCAGACTCAACAGCATGGGAGCAACGATAGGTGATATCCGAACGGAATATGTCGCACTTTGGGTGCAAACGGTGGTGTATTTCCTTGTGGCGTGCGTGGTGTATCGTTACCAAATCATCCGTGCGCGAAACAATGCCAAGGAATCTTTGTTGAAGATGAAAGACAGTGCCACTCTTGCGAAAGTGAAGAAGATTGTGGTCGAAGATGTTGAATGACGGCATCTTGTCGAGTTTTTTCTCTTTTATGGTTTGCCTTTTCAGAATGTCCTTTCGAGCTGTCAGCGAAAGAATCTCTTCACTCTTCTCGTGCAGATATATTTGTCTTGACCCCAATCGGTCATCAGAGCCCGAGTTGGTTATGTTTGATTGCCGGCCGAACCGGTTGTCGGTTTGTTGCAGGCGTAGCGGGATAAGGCAAATCAAACGACAGACAAGATGCCGGCAAGGTGGACGAAACCGGACGGAAAGTGTCATAACGACATGTCATGTCGAGCCAAACGGTTTGAAAACCGATTTGGATTGTCTGGTCAAACGTGCCCTTTCGGACTTCAATTCCTGCCCTTTTGCCTTATAAAACGTGCCCTTTTGCACAACAAAAGGGCACGTTGTGGCCTTTAATCCGACGGGAAATTGTAAGCATTTGACCATCAGACTGATATGTGAACCCGAATCGCTCATGGGAGCGTTCAGTCCTACATGTCATGCCGTTCATGGAACTTTCCGTCCGACAATCAAACGAGAAGGGTCTGAATCCAATGACTGTTTTGGATAAAATTCTACAGTCTGTATGAAAGCCGAGCCCGATATTTGACCCGATTGGTCATGAGAGATCGGGGCGGTTTTGTTTGATCGTATGCGGTTGTCGACAGTCTTGTTTGACTGTAGCCCAACCACCGGCAACGATAGAAAGTCCTTTTGATTGGCAATTGCTCAAAGCCGGTTCGCATTTGATGGCCGATATATAAAGAATCGTTAATAATAAGAGATTCCATGTTGGTGTCACGATACACATTCCGGAAACTTCGGGTATGGAAAGCAAGACCGTTGTATAAAGAAAAAGCCTCGAGTAAGCACGCTTACCCAAGGCTTTTGTGTAGTCGATAGGGGAATCGAACCCCTATGCCAAGATTGAGAATCTTGTATCCTAACCGTTAGATGAATCGACCTTGTTGATGAACAGACGAAAGAAAGGTGCGGAAGCTGGGGGATTCGAACCCCCGGTACGGTTACCCGCACGGCAGTTTAGCAAACTGCTGGTTTCAGCCACTCACCCAAACTTCCTTTCCCGGTTGTTGAAAACCGATGCCTTTGCTCTCAAATGCGGTGCAAAGTTAGCTGTTTATTTTGTTTCTACCAAATTTTCGACCGACATTTTGGTTCAGAATGACACGATTGGCCTCTCCATAGTCCGCTTCGCACACGAAAAACCGACAGTCTGTTCAGCCGACAAACAACAAAAAACGGTGCAGTTGACGGTGACCGCAATGAAACAAAAGGATGGTTGAAGACACTGAACGGTATCGGACGGAAAGTGTCATGAACGGCATGATATGTAGAACCCATACGCTCTAATGACCGATTTGGGGTAAATTGGAGACGAATCGTTTCTTTCTCTATTGCCGGACAGATGGCTGTCGGGTTGATGCTTGCGTAGTGGTCTGCGGCAAAAATAAGACGACCGTCAAGAGATGCCTGCAAGCGGACGAAACCGGACGGAAAGTGTTATGAACCTCATGTCATGTCGAACAAGTCGGCCTGATGTCAGATCTGGGTAAAAAGGTGTCGGGACAGACGATAAAAAAGGGAGCTGTTCTTTTTGGATTGTCACTTCTTTGGACTATCTTTGCAAAAGCAAGGACATGACTTCGGAAACGATATGCTTGCCATCGAGAACCCTATAGATGCTCAACCGTTGACTCGTCAGAGACAAATGGTGACTCCGTGACTTGACGTGAAGGTGGAAAGAGAGAGATTATCGTTGACGGAACATGCGGCGGCACGACAATATCAAGGAGAGCCGTTAGGACAGTATTGAATCAAATCCACACGAATACCTTATATATATGGCAGCACCTTTGGCAGAAAGAATGAGACCTCGCAGGTTGGAAGATTACATCGGACAACAGCATTTGGTCGGTAAAGACTCGGTGCTGAGGAAGATGATCGACACGGGTCGGGTGTCTTCTTTCATTCTGTGGGGGCCTCCGGGGGTAGGGAAAACCACCTTGGCACAAATCATTGCGAACAGACTGGAAACACCTTTCTTCACACTGAGTGCCGTAACCAGTGGCGTGAAGGACGTGCGTGATGTGATAGAACGAGCCACCAAGGGCAGATTTTTCAACCAACATTCGCCCATCTTGTTTATCGATGAGATTCATCGGTTCAGCAAGAACCAACAAGACTCTCTGCTCGGAGCCGTGGAAAGGGGCGACGTGACCCTCATCGGTGCCACAACCGAGAATCCTTCGTTTGAAGTCATACGCCCCTTGCTGTCGCGATGTCAGCTCTATGTGCTCAAGCCGCTCGAGAAAACCGACATCATCGACTTGGTGGAACGAGCCATAGATACGGATGTGGAACTGTCGAAGAGACACATCAAACTCAAAGAAACCGATGCTTTGGTGAGATACAGCGGAGGCGATGCCCGCAAAGCCCTCAACATCCTCGAACTCGTCGTTGATGCCGAAGAGGGCGATAACGTGGAGATTGACGACAGAATGGTGGTGGAAAGACTGCAGGAAAATCCGCAGGCGTATGATAAAGACGGCGAACTGCACTATGACATCATCTCGGCTTTCATCAAAAGCATCAGAGGCAGTGACCCCGATGCAGCTCTCTATTGGCTGGCAAGAATGATTGAAGGTGGCGAAGATCCGAAATTCATTGCCCGAAGGCTGGTCATCAGTGCTGCAGAAGACATCGGATTGGCCAATCCCAATGCCCTCTTGCTGGCCAATGCAGCCTTTGAGGCAGTCATCAAGATAGGCTGGCCCGAAGGAAGAATACCTTTGGCCGAGGCAACCGTCTACCTTGCGGGCAGCCCGAAGAGCAACTCGGCCTATCTCGCCGTCGACAGAGCTATCGACATGGTGAGGGCTACCGGCAACAAACCTGTGCCGTTGCACTTGCGAAATGCACCGACATCGCTGATGAAAAACATCGGTTATGGTGACGGGTACCGATACGCGCACGACTATCCCGACCACTTCGTGAACCAACAATATATGCCCGACGACTTGATAAAGGAGCGCATTTGGTTTCCACAATCATCGCCTGTGGAGGATAAATTGCATGAGCGTATGAGAAGATGCTGGGGAGAAAGGTACTCAAAAGGCGAAACCTGAATAAACAATATATTAAACGGCACAAGCCGGATGGAAGAGAAAGATACCTGTATCCGACAACAACCGTCACGGATCGCGTGCCGAATGACTAATCAATGAAAAGAAAGTAAGTATGAAAATTGTAGTTTTAGACGGCTATGGACTCAATCCCGGCGACTTGTCTTGGGATGAAATGGGTCAATTGGGCGAGTTGGTGGTTTATGACCGTACTACGCCCGAGGAGGTTATCGGGCGCGCTGCCGATGCAGATGTCATCTTAACCAACAAAGTTGCGCTCAAATCGAAAGAAATGGATGCCCTGCCCAAACTGAAATATATCGGTGTGTTGGCTACCGGATATAATATCATCGATACCGATTATGCCAAAAGCAAAGGTATCATCGTGACGAATATCCCTGCATACAGCACCGACAGTGTGGCGCAGATGACTTTTGCCCACATCTTGAATATCACCAACCGTATCGAACACTATGCCGACCAAACTCGCAGAGGACAATGGAGTCGCAGCAAGGACTTCTGTTATTGGGATACACCGCTGGTTGAGCTGGCAGGCAAAACCATCGGTATCGTCGGTCTGGGTGCCATCGGTTTGAAAGTGGCAAGGGTGGCCTTGGAATTCGGAATGGACGTTTTTGCCTTTACAAGCAAAAATGCTGCTGACCTGCCAGAGGGTATTCGCAAGACGACACTCGAAGGACTGCTCGCCATCAGTGACGTACTCACACTGCACTGCCCGCTCAACAATGAGACCAGAAAGATGATCAATGCCGAGAGCTTGAGTAAGATGAAGAAGGGTGCCATTCTCATCAACACGGGCAGAGGGCCGCTGGTAGACGAACAGGCCGTGGCCGATGCCTTGGAAAGCGGACAGTTGGGAGCCTATGGTACTGACGTGATGTCGGCGGAACCGCCTGCCATTGACAACCCGATTCTCAAAGCACCCAATGCGTATGTTACCCCACATGTGGCTTGGGCTACGTTCGAAGCGCGCACGAGGCTGATGGGTATCGCGGTCAATAATGTCAAAACATTCATCGAAGGCAATCCTGTTCACATCGTCAACAAGTAAATTCTCTTGACCGGTGTCGGAAGTTTCTTCTCCGACAGGCGGCTGAGCATCCTTTATCTGTCGTGTAATCGGCGGAAGTATGCCTCGAGAAGGTGTAAAAAACGTTTTCTCCTGCTGTACTTTCTACTCGTTACACGACAGACTTTTTCTTATCCCCAATCGGTCATGAGTACCGAGTGAGGTAATTTTAAGTTTTTATTTTGCGATCGAATAGTTTTTTCATCAAAATCAAGAAAAAACTCCTTGATTGTTTGGCAGAGTCAAAAAAACTCCCTATCTTTGCACTCGCAAAACAGAAAAGGCTCCCTAGCTTAACTGACAGAGCATCTGACTACGGATCAGAAGGTTGTGGGTTTGAATCCCGCGGGAGTCACTTCTTAAAGAGGATTTGTCTGAATGACAAGTCCTCTTTTTTTATTTCATATTCCGTTTTTCCAAAGATGTCACTCGATAAATAATGCAATGATTGCGCTATGGGTTACAATGGATTTGCGATTTGTTGCTTTTCTTATTCTTGATGAAACTTCAACCGGATAATTATGGGTTTTGAGATTCCGTCCGATTGCCATGTAAATGAATTGTCAATTTGCGGAAGGAGTAGCGGACTACGGCAAGATAAGTAGAAAGATTGGATGCCGACAAGCGAACCCATGTTTGCCGGTCAGCGTAGAAAACAAATGAATGACGTATTAATCCGAATCGGTCAAAATAGCGTTTGATCCTACATTTTGTACCGATTATAGCACTTCCAATCGATATCGTCCGGCTTGCCGGCATCTTGTTTGTTGTTTCGTTTTATCGTAGCCCGCTACTCCTTCCGCAAATTGACAATCCCTTTACATGGCAATCGAACGGAACCGACTCGGAATTTTATGACTGAATTGGGTTAAAAGAAAACAGGAGGAAAGTAATTCCGCATGGGAATACTTCCCTCCTGTCGGTGGATCAGGAAATAAATAAATTATTTCTCAAGAAGGATGTTCATCATTTCGACTGCTGCTTTGGCTACGGAAGTTCCGGGACCAAAGATGGCTGCAACGCCTGCTTTGTACAAGAAGTCATAGTCTTGTGCAGGAATTACACCACCGGCAATGACCATAATATCCTCACGACCGAGCTTTTTGAGCTCTTCGATGAGTTGAGGAATCAATGTCTTGTGACCGGCTGCCAACGAAGAAGCACCAACGATGTGTACGTCGTTCTCAACTGCTTCGCGAGCGGCTTCCTCCGGAGTCTGGAAGAGGGGACCCATATCTACGTCGAAGCCACAGTCTGCATAACCGGTAGCAACCACTTTAGCACCACGGTCGTGTCCGTCTTGTCCCATTTTGGCAACAAAGATACGAGGACGACGGCCTTCTTTCTTCGCAAATTCGTTTGTCAGCTGACATGCCAATTCAAAATCGCTGTCGCTTTTACTTTCTGATGAATACACGCCTGATATAGTTCTAATGACTGCTTTATAACGGCCAACGATGGCTTCGCACGCATCACTGATTTCACCCAGCGTACATCTCAAGCCTGCGGCCTTGACAGCAAGTGCCAACAAGTTTTTGTCTGACTTCTTGCCTTCATTGAATTCTTTGACACATTCGGTAATTTCGGCGAGGACAGCTTTGCAGGCTGCTTCGTCGCGCCCACCTCTAACCTCTTTCAATCCTTCGATCTGTTGCAAGCGAACGGCGGTGTTGTCAACCTCGAGAATATCGATGGGATCTTCGTGTTCGAGGCGATATTTGTTGGTACCGACGATGGTTTGAACTCCCGAATCGATGCGGGCCTGCGTGCGGGCTGCGGCCTCTTCTATGCGCATCTTGGGAAGACCGGTTTCGATGGCCTTTGCCATACCACCGAGTTTCTCGATTTCCTGAATGTGTTCCCAAGCCTTGTGAACGAGTTCGTTGGTGAGGGTTTCCACATAGTAAGAACCTGCCCACGGGTCGATCTGCTTGCAAACTTTGGTCTCGTTTTGGATGTAAATTTGGGTGTTACGTGCAATACGAGCCGAGAAGTCGGTAGGAAGTGCGATGGCTTCGTCAAGCGCATTGGTGTGCAGAGATTGGGTGTGACCCAACACGGCAGCCATGGCTTCGATGCAAGTACGGCCTACGTTGTTGAAAGGATCTTGCTCGGTGAGCGACCATCCGCTCGTTTGTGAGTGGGTACGGAGTGCCATTGACTTGGGGTCGGTGGCACCGAAGCTCTTCACAATCTTGGCCCACAACAGACGACCGGCGCGCATTTTGGCAATTTCCATGAAGTGATTCATGCCGATGGCCCAGAAGAATGACAGGCGGGGAGCGAATTTATCGACCGGAATACCGGCATTGACACCGGTACGAAGGTAGTCCATACCGTCAGCCAAGGTGTAAGCCAACTCGATATCGGCTGTGGCACCTGCCTCTTGCATGTGGTATCCCGAGATAGAAATCGAATTGAACTTGGGCATGAACTGCGAAGTATATTCGAAGATGTCGGCGATAATCTTCATGGAGAATGCAGGAGGATAGATATAGGTGTTACGAACCATGAACTCTTTTAAGATGTCATTCTGGATGGTTCCTGCCATTTCTTCGAGCTTGGCACCTTGTTCCAAACCGGCATTGATATAGAATGCCAAGACAGGAAGTACGGCACCGTTCATGGTCATGGACACAGACATCTTGTTGAGAGGGATGCCTGCGAAGAGAACCTTCATGTTTTCGAGCGAGCAAATGGACACACCTGCTTTACCGACATCGCCCACTACACGAGCATTGTCGGGGTCGTAACCACGGTGTGTAGGCAAGTCGAATGCCACGGATAGACCTTTCTGGCCCGAAGCGAGGTTGCGACGGTAGAATGCGTTTGACTCTTCAGCGGTGGAGAAACCGGCATATTGACGGATGGTCCACGGGCGGAAGGGATACATCATTGAATAAGGACCACGCAGGAAAGGAGGAAGACCGGCAGTGAAATCCAAGTGTTCCATATCGTCCAAGTCCTCTTTTGTGTATACAGGGCGAACGTTAATCAGTTCGGGTGTTTTCCAGTCGGCTTTAATGTCGTTAGCCTTCAGCCAGTCATTACCGTTTTCGGCTTTGATACCGGCGTATATGTCGATGTCTTTAAAGTTTTTTCTCATCTGATAATTCCTCCAACATTAAATACCTAATTTCTTGTTATATTCTTTCAAAGTTTCGAGAACGTTACACTTCACGTGAACGAAATTCTCAATGCCGGCAGCCTTTAAGTCTTCCATACAGGCAGGAGCACCGGCTACAACGAACATGGCACGGTTGTCAAGATACTTGAAAGCGGGTACGGCATATTCGGCATATTCGTCATCACTCGAGCAGAGTACGACGATGTCTGCACCTGCTTTCAGAGCTGCATCAACTCCTTCTTCAACGGTCTTGAAACCAAGGTTGTCGATTACCTTGTAACCGGCACATGCCAAGAAGTTGCAAGAGAATTGAGCGCGGGCCTGGCGCATGGCAAGGTTACCGATGGTGAGCATGAAGGCAACGGGTGTCTTTGCGTTCTCGGTATGGATGCGAAGGTCTTCAAAGTCGGCTGCCAAACGGGTGGATTCGATTGTCTTGATGGTTTTTCCTTCTTCGGTTTTGCATCCGCATTTGCAAGCGCGTGCACGTTTTTCTTCGGCTTTCTCGGTGAAGTTGGGGAATTGGTTGGTACCCAAGAGGAATTCTTTGCGTTTGGCGGCATCGTCATGACGCTTGAGGTTGGTGGCGTTGATGTCGTCTTGAACGGTACCGGCTTTAACGGCAGCGAGGAATCCTCCCTCTTCTTCTACCTTGAGGAAGCGGTTCCATCCCTCGGTGGCGAGGCTGTTGGTGAGATATTCGATATAGTAAGAACCTGCACCCGGGTCAACCACTTGTCCGAAGTGGCATTCTTCTTTCAACAGAAGCTGTTGGTTGCGAGCGATGCGTTCGGAGAAGTCGGTCGGATCTTCGTAAACTTCATTGAAAGGAGAAACCACCAAGGAGTGAACGCCTCCGAGAGTGGCACTCATGGCTTCGGTCTGGGTGCGGAGCAGGTTTACATAGCTATCAAACAATGTCAGGTTGTACGAAGATGTGGTTGCATTGACAATCATCTTGCAAGCACAGTCGCACTTGGGTTCGTATTGTTTTACGATTTGTGCCCACAACATACGAGCGGTGCGGAATTTGGCGAGTTCCATGAAATAATTTTCAGAGATACCCATATTGAATTTGATCTTCTTGGCAGCCAAGTCAACGTCCACTCCGGCTTCGGTCATTTGTTGCAAGTACTCGTTACCCCAGGCCAAAGCATATCCCAGCTCTTGAGCGATGTACGAACCGGCGTTGTTAAGTTTGTCGGTGTTGACGGTAATGCAGCGGAAATGGGGGTAATCTTTGAATGTTTCAACAAGTTGGGGCATGATGCTCAGCAAATCTGAAACGTCTTTGCCGTTTCGGATCATTTTCTCGATAGGGTCAAAGTCGATAGAACCGACAACCTTTTCTTTGTCATATCCTTGCTTTTCGAAGTAGGCAACAAGGATTTGAGCAAGTTCGAGCGTGTGGCGCTTGCAGGTGTTAAAGTT
This sequence comes from Prevotella sp., assembly GCA_022781445.1. Classification (GTDB taxonomy): domain Bacteria; phylum Bacteroidota; class Bacteroidia; order Bacteroidales; family Bacteroidaceae; genus Prevotella. Next base: position 51,854 of record JALETQ010000011.1, on the reverse strand, counting down.
CAGTTCCACCTCTTCGCATTTGATTCCGCGCAGAAGTGTTTCGATGTGTGCGGCATTTACATGTTCGGCATGGATGTGGAAGCCGAGAGAGTCAACGCCCTTGTTCAGCAGATCCAATGCTTTTTCGTTTGCTTTTGCGGCATCGTCTGCCGAAACGTTCTGACGCACATACCAACGGTTGTGGTTTTTGTGGTTTCCTCTCACGAAAGGAAATTCTCCGGGCAGCGCATCCGGTGTTTTTAGGTTCAATACATCTTCACGGCGATAGAAAGGCTGTACGTTGAAACCCTCATTCGTTCTCCATACGAGTCTTTTGTTGAAGTCGGCACCTTTCAGATCGACTTGAATTTTGTCAAGCCATTCTTGAGTTGATGGAGCCTGAAACTCGGTAAAGAGTTTTTCCTTGTTGTTTGACATAATGTTACGTTTTATATTATATAAGTTGTTTGAACATACTTCTATGGACGGCAAAGGTACGTATTTTTTTTGTTTTTCTAAAAAAAAAAGAACGGAAAGTGAGCTATTGTCTAATGATTTGCAAGTGTAACGTACACAAGTACATCAGATTTTTTCTTTCAGTTGTCTGCACTGCCTTTTCCGAAGGTTTCAATCCCGTTTTCAATCCCTTTCTGACTACCCATATCTTGGGGACGGGACGTGCTGTTTTGGTGACAAGAATAGGTGAATTTGATGGCATAAATATACAGATGTGCGTTGTTTTTCTTGAACGTTTTGCTTATTTTGTGCATGAGTTTGTTTGCGAAGGCACGATAACTCGTCACCGATTCGTAAACGATGAGTGGTCGATATGAGAGAAATGGTCCGATTTATCCCAATCAGTCATCATACCCTTCGTTCGACATATAAGTATTGGCCATCAGTTCTTCCGTCCGGTTGTCGGCATTTTGCCTGTCGGTTTTTCTTGCATAGGCTCTCTATTCTTGCACAAAACGACAGTCAAACCGCATGGCAATCGAATGTTTTTGATGGTTTGGGTAACTTATTGGTTATAAGTTGTTTGTAAATTCTTTGAAAACGACTTTGCAAAAGTGCCCGGAATGTGCCGTGAAAGTTGCCCTTTCAGATGACCAAAGGGCAACTTTTGTCTTCTGAAAGGACATGTATTGTGTGGTGGATGTAAGAAGGATTGATTGAACCCCAATCGATCATCGGCTCGCATTGTCTTCTCTTTTTCATGCCGTTCACCTCAAATCGGTTATGAGAATCCGAACCGGAAGTGCTGTTGTCGACGGTAAATACAGGTCGAAACGCTCTCGTGAGCGATTGGGGTTCATGACAATTCCCGTGCGGTTTCGTCCGCTTGCCGGCATTCGGACTGACATCCTGTTTGGCCATAATCTGCTACGCCGGCATCAAAGCGACTCCCCATTTGTTGAGAATCGAACGATACCGACGCTATTTTCGTGACGAGTTTGGATTACGGTGGTTGGATAGAGCCTCGTGATTGCCTGCAGGATAGGGTGAAAAAGGCGGACTTGCGGTCCGGTATGTCATTGTCCTTGGGAGGATGAATGAACGCATGAGAAGAGGAAAACAAAAACAGACGCAAACCCGATGCTGTCGGGTTTGCGTCTGTGGCATATGGATTCCTTGCGTATCAGCCCTTGATGGCTGCCACGCCGGGTAATGTTTTGCCTTCGATGGCTTCAAGCAGTGCGCCGCCGCCGGTGGAGATGTAGCTCACTTTTTCTGCCATTCCGAACTTGTTGATGCAGGCAACCGAGTCACCGCCGCCGATTAAAGAGAAGGCACCTTCGGCAGTTGCTTTCACGATAGATTCGGCGATGGCTTTTGAACCGCCCACGAAATTATCGAATTCGAATACTCCTGCAGGACCGTTCCAAAGGATGGTCTTGGCACTTTCGATGGCCGTTGCAAATGCTTTTCGTGTTTCGGGACCTGCGTCAAGTCCTTGCCAACCGTCAGGAATGTCGTTGGCCGGACATACTTGTGTGGCGGCATCGTTGGCAAACTTGTCGGCAGCAATGCAGTCGCTTCCCAATACAAGGTTTACGTTATTTTCCTTGGCTTTCTTGATAATGTCAAGAGCCACGTCGAGTTTGTCGTCCTCACAGATCGAATCGCCGATCTTTCCGCCCAGTGCTTTTGCAAAGGTGTAGGTCATTCCGCCGCACAAGATGAGGTTGTCCACTTTGCCGAGAAGGTTCTCGATGATACCGATTTTTGTCGAAACCTTCGAGCCTCCCATGATGGCGGTGAACGGACGGTTGATGTTGCTCAATACGTTATCGACGGCTTTCACTTCCTTTTCCATCAAGAAACCCAGCATTTTGTGGTCATTGTCGAAGAAATCTGCTATGACGGCGGTCGACGCATGCTTGCGGTGTGCCGTACCAAATGCGTCCATGACATAGCAATCTGCATAGCTTGCCAAGATGCCTGCAAATTCCTTTTGTTTGGCTTTCATGGCATTTTTAGCCTCTTCGTATGCCGGATCGGCCTTGTCGATGTCAACAGGTTTGCCTTCTTCTTCAGCATAGAAACGCAGGTTCTCGAGCATCAACGCCTGTCCCGGTTTCAAATCTTTTGCCATATCTTGTGCTTTGGTGCAGTCGGGAGCAAAGGCAACCTTCACCCCCAGCGCATCGCTGACGGCATCGGTGATTTGCGAAAGCGACATTTTGGGGTTTGGTTTTCCTTTCGGTTTGCCCATGTGCGACATGATAATCAGGGCTCCGCCATCGGCTAATATCTTCTTCAAGGTGGGCACTGCACCACGGATACGTGTGTCATCGGTGATTTTTCCGTTTTCGTCGAGAGGCACGTTGAAGTCTACTCTCACGATGGCTTTTTTGCCTTCGAAATTAAATTGGTCGATAGTCATATAATTGTTCTTGTTGTTGATTGAATATTTCGTGTACAAAATTACATAAAACTGCCGAAACAAACGAATGATTACCTGACAAAGGCGTGTCTTTCCTGTTAATAATCGTGCGTCAATTCCTGATCAGATTTCGTCCGGCGTCGATGCGAAGGAAGATGAACAGCAGGATGGTGAATCCCCAAAGGGACGACCCTCCGTAGCTGAAAAAGGGCAAAGGAATGCCGATGACGGGTGTCAGTCCGAGAACCATCCCGACGTTGATGAACACGTGGAAAAGGAAAATGCTGAGAACACAGTATCCATAGATGCGCCCGAACCGGAACGGTTGCCGCTCGGCTAATTTGATAAGGCGCAGGATGAGTGCCAGAAAGAGCAGCAAAACGCCTGCCGCACCCACGAAACCTTCTTCTTCTCCTACTGTGCAAAAGATGAAATCGGTGTCCTGTTCGGGAACGAATTTCAGTTTGGTCTGTGTGCCGTTCAGGAATCCTTTGCCTGCCAATCCGCCCGATCCGATGGCGATTTCGCTCTGATGTACGTTATAGCCGGCACCGGCAAGGTCATCTTCCAACCCCAAAAGTACGTTGATACGCACCCTTTGATGCGCACCCATCACTTCGTTGAGGACGTAGCTTGCGGAGAAGAAGAACAGGATGGAACCCAAAGTAAATGCCGAAATAAGGAGATAATTCTTGATACGTGTTCCCAAACCTTGGTAAAAAAGATAGAGGACGAGTGCCGAACAGAGGGATATCTGAACCCAAAGGGTATCGAACTCGATGATGAATTTGGATATGAGCAGGGCCGCTATGTTTGGCACGATGGTGTAAAGGGCTATTCGTTTTGCCTTCTTTTTGTCTTTGCAATAGATGTGTACCAAAGCTGCGGTGAAGACTTGTACGAGCAATAAGACGACAAATTTACCTGTTGATGTGGGCGTTCCCCACAGAAAAACATCTTCGAAGCGGATACCGACGACAAAGTATACCACCATGGCAATGCCCGTGAACAACACGCTTCCTGTCATACCTTCTCGATAGAACATCAGAAAGAAAGCCAGATAAACCAATGCCGAACCAGTTTCTTTCTGCATGATGATGAAGAACATCGGGAGCATCACGATGGCAATGGCTGCCGCAAAATGTTTCCATTGGTGGATGTTAAATCCATAGGTGCTCATGAACTTGCTGATTGCCAGTGCCGTTGCGAACTTCGCAAACTCGGCGGGTTGCAACCGAAGAGGACCCAATACCAGCCACGACCTTGACCCTTTGATTTCGTGGGGGTTGAAAATCGTGGCAAAAAGCAGGAACAGCATCACCGCGTAGATGACATATCCGAAGGTATCGTATATCCTGTCATCGAGCATCAGCAACACAAAGCCGAGACAAATCGACGTGCCTATCCACACAATCTGCATGCCTGAGCGTGAAGAAAAGCTCAGAATGTCGGAGTCGCCATACGAATAACTGGCGCCACAAACGCTTACCCAGCCGAAAATCAGCAGGGCTATATAGATGGCGATGGTCCACCAGTCGAGCGAACGCAACACTCCTCCTTGTCTATCTGTTCTGTTTACCATATCCGATGTGTCGTTTTTGCATGGCATTTGCTCTTGCTTTCGAGCCTTCTGAGAGCTTGCCGTGAATGTATTGCTCCATGATGAGCGAACCGATGGGTACCGCCATGTCGGCACCGAAGCCGCCGTTCTCTACATAAACCGCAATGGCGATTTTGGGATTCTCCATCGGTGCAAAGCCCATGAAGACCGAATGGTCGCGTCCTTTGTTCTCGGCTGTTCCCGTTTTGCCGCAAACGGCATAGTCGGGTCGGTCTGCCGACTTGCAGGTTCCGTTGGTTACGGCTCTCCTCATGCCTTCCACGACTTTCTCGTATGCCCACCGTGCGGCTTTCGTATATCGTCTTTTGGTGTAGACGGTGTCTAATTTCTGTCCCTTGATGTTCTTCACTACGTGAGGAACAATATAGTATCCTCGGTTTGCAATGGTCGCTCCGAGGTTGGCAATCTGCAAAGGTGTGAGGTTCACCTCACCCTGTCCGATGGAGATACTGACAATGGTAAGTCCGTTCCAGCGTTTTTTGTATGCCTTGTCGTAGTATTCCGCATTGGGAATCAATCCTCTTTTTTCGCCCGGCAGGTCTATCCCGAGCGGATAACCGAAGCCCATGCTCACCATGTAGTCGCGCCAGGTGTTCATCGCCGTTTGCACATTAGGATACTTTTTGCGATTGGCCAGCATGTAATACAGTCCGAAACAGAAATAGGCGTTGCACGAAGTGGCGATGGCCGGAACCAGATTGATGGGCGAAGCATGACCGTGACAGCCGATATGCAGTCCCCTGAAGTGGAAACCGTGTGAACATGGGAACATTGAAGCAGGCGTGATGATTCCCTCGGAGAGGTAGGTCAGTGCCTGTGAAGTCTTGAAAGTAGACCCCGGCGGATAAAGTCCCATGATGGAACGGTTGATCAATGGCTTGTAAGGATTGCGCGAAAGTGCGATATGATTCTTGCCTCTCTGTCTGCCAATCATCATGCGCGGGTCGTAGGTAGGCGAAGAAACCATGCACAATACCTCGCCCGTTTCGGGTTCGATGGCAACGATGCTGCCCAGTTTTCCTTCCATCAGACGCTCTCCCAAGGCCTGTAAGCGGATGTCGATGCTCAACGTCAGGTCTTTGCCGGGTATGGGCCGGGTATCGAATTTGCCATGTTGGTAGCTGCCTTGGATACGTCCGTGGGCATCGCGGAGGAGGATTTGGACACCCTTTGTGCCACGTAATTCCTTCTCGTATTTGCGCTCTATGCCCATCTTCCCTATGTAATCGCCCGGTTGATAATACTTGTCGTTCTCGATATCTTCGGCAGAAGTTTCGGCGACATCGCCCAGAATGTGTGCCGCATAGGGGAATGTGTATTGGCGGATGCTGCGCTTCTGGATGTAGAATCCCGGAAAGCGAAACATCTTTTCCTGAAATACGCTGAACTCTCTGTCCGACAATTGGCCCATGAATAGTTGCTGCGTATATCGCGAATAGCCCGGATTTTTTTCGCGGTCTTTGATTTCGTTCATCCGTTTGATGAAAAAATCCTTGGTGATATGGAGCGTTTGGCAGAACTCGAGTGTGTCCAGTCTGCCGCTTTCTTCGTTCATGATGACCATCAGATCATAGGAAGGTTGGTTGTAGACCAGCAGCTTTCCGGTTCGATCGGTCACGATTCCTCGCGAAGGAAATTCGATTTTCTTTTGAAAGGCATTCGAGTCGGCGTTCTTTTTGTAGTCATCGCTCATGATTTGGAGTACAAAAAGACGTATGATATAGATGGTTACGATTGCGATAGTAACGCCGGCAATGACATATTGTCGTTTATCGAGTTCGTAATCTTTCATGTTCAATGGTTGCTTTTGACGCTTTCGATGACAAAAATCAGCACAAGTGTCATGATGCTGCTGCCCAATATGTTTTTAATCCATTGCAGCCAGTTGAAGAAACTGAATGCTTCCAATGAGAAATATACCACGCAAAAGGTGAAGACCAAGAATGTAGCATAGAGAAAGTATGAAAGTTTGCCCAGTGAATGGATGGACGGTTTCATGTCTTCGGGGCTGTCGCGTTGAATGAACAGGCCGAACACCATCGGCTGAACGAATCCGATGAAAGTCAGCGAGGCCGCCGTCAATCCGGCGGTATTGCTCATGGTGTCCATCGCAAGCCCCATCAGGAAGCTCCAAACCATGACAGACCATCGAGCATCGTTACGTCTGAAGAGAGTCACGAAGTACACATATAATAATGGTGTGGCGCAATTAAAGAGGTGGATATGGTTCAAGACCAAAGCCTGAATGAGGCAAATGGCGATAAAACCTGCTATGCGTTTGAAGAAATCCGGTTTCATGTTGTTCCTTTCTTGCTCATCGTTTGGTTGATTCCCCTTGTGGCTTGATGGAGTCTTGCGCGGCTCTCAGCAGTTCCAATCGTTCAATGATGGAGTTGTCATTGATGACACACACATCGCGCAACTTGGCAAAATCGGTCGACAGTCTGATTTGCAAGCGATACGAAAGCCCGTCGGGCGAGTTGAACGCATTGATGATTTTGCCCACCCTGATGCCCGGAGGAAATACCGAAGAGTAACCGCTTGTAACGATTTCGTCGCCTCTTTTGAATCTGGCATGTCGCGGAACGTCATCCAGATAGGCTATGTCTGCCGGGGGATTCTTCCAATGCAGGTAGCCGAAATAGCCACGTCCTTTGATCGAACAACTGACATTCGACTTGATGTTCAGCAACGGAATGACAATCGAGAAATGCTTGGAGGTGAGATAAACGATACCGACGACCCCTGTGCCGCAGGCTACTCCCATGTCTTTTTTCACACCGTCGGCTTCGCCTTTGTTGATGGTAATCAGGTTGTCCGAGCGGTTTACCGAGTTATCCACGACCTTGGCTGATATCAACTCAAGTCCTTTCAGCATCTCGTAACCTGCCCGTCGGGTGGCAGAAGTGTCGTTGGCAGCTATTGAGTCGGCTTGTTTTTCGAGCAGCATTCGGACTTGTTGCTCAAGTTGCAGGTTGCGTTGGGTGAGTTGCCGGTTGAGTTGGTTCAAATGGAAATAGGCTTCCACACCGGCGTTCAGCTCATGAATGTTTCCGGCAACGTAGTTGGCAGTCGAGAACCATACGCTGCCTTGGTAGCTGTTGTAACGAAACAGCAATGCCAAAGATACGACTTCAAGGATGATGAAGACGAACCAATGGTTGAATTTCGCCAAGAATGCTAAGAGGTTGCGCATACCGTTTCCTTGCCATCCCGTACTTTCCGGAGGGTTTGCGGCCGTCGTCGGCGGATTAAACCCGCAAACCGCAAGCCGTTGGCACGGGTCTGACCATTTGATGATGGGTGTTTCGGATGAAATCGTTGCATCGTTTTTCTGTCACGATACGCGATTCTTCAATAAGAGATGACCTCGTTTCCGGCACATCCGTTCGCCGATGACAAGAGCGGGTGGAATGACCGACACGTTCTTGGCGGTGAAGGATGTACTGAAACAGGTATATAAAGAGGTGGCTCGCAGGCAAGACCCACGGGCTTTATCGCATCAAGAAAGAGAATTTGTCGATGTTCTTGAGCGCGATGCCGGCACCTTTGGCCACGCAGTGCAAAGGATCTTCGGCGATATGGAACTGAATGTTGATTTTGTCGGTGAGACGTTTATCCAGACCACGCAGCAAAGCACCGCCCCCGGTGAGGTAAATGCCGTTGTGAACGATGTCGGCATAGAGTTCGGGCGGTGTGTTTTCAAGTGCTGAAAGCACTGCCGTCTCGATGCGGGCAACCGTTTTGTCGAGACAGTGGGCAATCTCTTGATAGCACACCGATACCTCCATGGGAAGTGCAGTGATGCGATTGGGGCCATGAATCACGTAGTCTTCGGGAGCATCATCGCCAAGGTCGGTCAGTGCGGAGCCGACATTGATCTTGATGCGTTCTGCCATACGCTCGCTGACTTTGACGTTGTGCTGGCGGTTCATGTAGTCCTGAATGTCGGTGGTGAGGTCATCGCCTGCCACTTTGATGGAATTGTTTGACACGATACCACCCAAAGAGATGACGGCAATCTCGGTGGTTCCGCCACCGATGTCGACAATCATGTTTCCTTCGGGTGCTTCCACGTCGATACCGATGCCGATGGCGGCAGCCATCGGTTCGAAGATAAGGTACACATCACGTCCGTCTGCGTGTTCTGCACTGTCACGAACGGCACGGAGTTCGACCTCGGTACTGCCCGAAGGAACGCCGATGACCATGCGGAGTGAAGGCGTAAAGAAACGGTTCCCTTTGTGAACCATCTTGATAAGTCCGCGCATCATCTGTTCACAAGCCGTAAAGTCGGCAATGACTCCGTCGCGCAACGGACGTATGGTGCGAATGTTGTCGTGTGTCTTTTCGTACATCATTTTGGCTTCTTCGCCTACAGCCTTCATCTTGTCCGTGCGCCGGTCGAGCGCAACTACCGATGGCTCGTCTACCACAATCTTATCATCACTGATAATGATGGTGTTGGCTGTGCCGAGATCCATCGCGATTTCTTTGATAAAAGAGAAAAATCCCATGTTCTGTTTGTTATATGATAGCTATATATAATTGTCGTGTTGGGGAGGCGGTCGTTTGCAGGATGGCGGTTGAATGTCAAGGAGTTCTCTGTCGGCGTGTCATATCGGATGCGTCCTCCTGTGTCGACCGTCCGTCTTTTCAGGCTTTCGAGGCAAACCATCGGGCAATGGCGGTGTCATAGCTGCTGCTCACACCGAATGCCTTTGTGGCGAATTGCTGTCTTTGTTCCAGCGTCGTTGCCGCTCCGTTTTGGTTGAGAATGTCGAGCAACATGCCGTATTCGGCTTTGCTCGGCACGATCACCACGTCGTTGAAGTTCTTGGCTGCACCTCTGATGAGGGATATGCCGCCGATGTCGATTTTCTCGATGATGTCTTCACGGGTGGCATTCGGGTCGGCAACCGTTTGTTCGAAGGGATACAGATCGACGATGACCAAGTCGATGTTGCTGATGTCGTATTTGGCCATTTCTTCCCGATCGCTTTCCAATTCGCGACGTCCGAGAATGCCGCCGAAGATTTTAGGGTGAAGTGTCTTTACTCTTCCGCCGAGGATAGAGGGGTACGACGTGATGGATTCGACGGCTTTGCAGGGGTAGCCAAGGGATTCTATAAACGATTGAGTGCCACCTGTTGAAACGAATTCCACACCTTCTGCGTGGAGTTTGGCAAGGATTTCGTCAAGCCCGTCTTTATGGAAAACCGACACAAGGGCGGTCTTTATCTTCTTCGTATTTGTCATCTTACTTTGCTTACATGTCAGTATTAAGATTGCAAAGTTACAAAAAAGGTTGGATAAAAAGGGAAGGGCAACATTTTTTTTGCTTAAAAGTGACTTAAGTCAAGTGCTTTTATGATTTTGCAGGCTTCGTCGGTTGTCTGTTTTTTGTTCCCCGGAGGTTGTCCGTTACCGGGCCTTCCGGCAATGCCTTTTAGATGTATGTCAAGTTGTTGGTTGTGAGATGGTTGTTGGAAATGTGTCTGGTTGTCTTGCAAAAGGGCCGGTTTTGATCATTGAAAGGGCAGGAAATGCACGGCAAAACCTGCCCTTTTGCACACCGAAAGTACCCCTTTTGGAAAACGGTTGTCCCGCCGGGGATTGACAACCTTGTACGAAAGTCTCCTTAAAGGGAAGGAACAAGAGGAGAAGATACCTTAATTATATGTCAGGATGGAATAACATTGTTGTTTCAATCCCAATCGGCCTATAGGAGTGTTTGGCCCTACCTTTCATGTCGATAATGACACTTACCGTCCGTTTTCGTTCGCTTTCCGGCATCTTTTTTGTCGTTTCGTCTTGCCGTAGCCGCTCACCTGCACCCGACCGGTAACCCGTCTGCCCGACAATCAAGCCGAACCGCCTCGGAATTTTTGCCCGATTCGGGCTCAGCCGAAAACATCATGCCGGGTCTATAAGCCGGATGAGCCGTCAATCAGTTACCGTTTGCATACAAAATCGGACTTGAACAAACGGAGGTCATGTCGTCTTTACACAGTGGTGCGGAAGCGAAAAAATGTCATTCTTTCGTGTTTGGCATGGGTTTTGCAAAAGAATGGAATAAAACTTTAATTACATATGAAAACTGGAAATATAGGGGTTACGACCGAGAACATCTTCCCCGTCATCAAAAAGTTCTTGTATTCGGATCATGAGATATTTCTGCGCGAGATGGTTTCAAACGCCATTGATGCCACACAAAAGTTGAAAACCCTTGCCGAACGCGGTGAGTTCAAGGGTGACATGGGCGACATCACCGTGCGCGTAAAACTTGATGAGAAAGCCGGAACACTGACCATCAGCGACAGGGGCGTGGGTATGACCGATGAAGAGATCGACAAATATATCAATCAAATTGCTTTTTCGGGTGTCAACGACTTTCTGGCTCAATATCAAGACAATGCCAATGCCATCATCGGTCATTTCGGACTGGGCTTCTACTCGGCATTCATGGTCAGCAAGAAGGTCGAAATTGTGACGCGGAGCTACCGTGAAGGTTCGCAAGCCGTGAAGTGGAGTTGTGACGGAAGTCCGGAGTTTACCATCGAAAACGTTGAAAAGGAAGGCCGGGGCAGTGACATCATCCTCCACATCGATGATGATTGCAAGGAGTTTCTCGACAAACAAAAGATTGACAGCCTGCTCAATAAATATTGCAAATTCATGGCGGTGCCCGTGGCTTTCGGCAAGAAAACGGAGTGGAAGGACGGCAAGCAGGTCGATACCGACGAAGACTTGATCATCAACAGCGAGGAACCTCTGTGGACGAAAGCACCCGGATCGTTGAAGGATGAAGACTATAAGAAGTTCTATCGCACGCTCTATCCCATGCAGATGGACGAACCGTTGTTCTGGATTCACCTCAATGTGGACTTCCCGTTCCACCTCACCGGTATTTTGTATTTCCCCAGAGTGCATTCCAACATCGACTTGCAACACAACAAGGTGCAACTGTATTGCAATCAGGTTTATGTCACCGATCAGGTCGAAGGTATCGTTCCTCAGTTCCTTACGCTGTTGCACGGCTTGATCGACAGCCCCGATATCCCGCTCAATGTCAGCCGTTCTTACCTGCAAAGCGATGCCAATGTGAAGAAAATTTCGACCTACATCACCAAGAAAGTTGCCGATCGTCTCAAGGCTTTGTTCAAGGAAGACCGCAAGGATTATGAATCCAAGTGGGACAATCTCAAGATTTTCATCCACTTCGGCATGTTGTCTCAGGAAGACTTCTATGACCGTGCCAAAGAGTTTTCGCTCCTGAAAGATGTTGATGGCAAATACTTTACTTATGAGGAATACCAAACATTGATCAAGGATAATCAAACCGACAAGGACGGACAACTGGTGTATCTCTATGCCAACAATGCCGAAGAACAATACGCCTACATCGAAGCCGCCAAGGCAAAAGGCTACAGCGTGTTGCTCATGGATGGCGATTTGGATACGCCGCTCGTGTCGATGCTCGAACAGAAGTTTGAAAAAAGTCGCTTCACCCGTGTCGATGGAGATGTCATCGACCGACTGATAGTCAAGGAAGACAAGAAGGATGCCGATATTCCCGAGGGTGAGCGTGACAACTTGTCAGCGGTGTTTACATCCCAACTGCCCAAACTCGACAAGGCGCAATTCATGGTTTCGGTGAGTGCTCTCGGAGAGAATGCTTTCCCGGTGGTCATCACCCAAAGTGAATATATGCGCAGAATGAAAGACATGAGTCGCTTCCAAAGCGGCATGAGCTTCTACGCTCAGATGCCCGATACGTTCAGCATGGTTCTCAATCATGACCATCCGCTCATCCGAAAGATTGTCGGTGAGATGGCCAAAGATTGCGAAGAGTCGCTCAAACCCATCGACAGCGAACTGAAAGGCAATGAGGCCCGTTTGGCTGCCGTGCGACAAATACAGGAGAAAAAGAAGGCCGATGAGGTGACGCAGGAAGAGAAAGACGAAACCAAACGCATCGAAGAAATGCTGGAAAAGCTCAAAGACCAACGTCGCGACGTGCTGGCTCAGTTTGGTAAAGCCAATCCGTTGATTCATCAACTGGTGGATCTGGCACTGCTTCAGAACGGTATGCTCAAGGGAGCCGACCTTGATGCGTTCTTGAAACGCTCGGTAGAGATGTTGTGATCATACGTCCGGAGAGTGGTATCCTTTGAGGTGTTGCCGCTCGCGATGATACTCCAAGGGGGATGAAACCATGCGTTTCATCCCCCTTTCCGATGTTTGTGCAAAGCAAACGGTGACATGTCTTTCCGTTCATCTGCGACCCATCCGGAACGGAATGCCCGACTTGCATGGTGGGTTTCAACGGCATCACCATCGTATTAATTTCATCTCGTGTCCCAATTCTTTGCGGAGCGATGTTGGGCGGTCGGATTTTTTTATGTAATTTTGCATGATAATCAATCGAATGAACATGGTATCCATCACAAAGAAACCGCTGCTGGGAATGACTTTGCCCGAGTTGAAAGAGTTGGCGAGTAGCTTGGGCATGCCCGTCTTTACCGGAAAGCAAATGGCGCAATGGCTTTATCAACATCCGGTGGAGCGTATTGAAGACATGACCAATCTGTCGAAAGCCAACAGAGAGAAGCTGATGGAGGAGCATGAGGTGGGGCATCGGCCGCCCGCCGATTGCCAACGGTCTGTCGATGGCACTGTCAAATATCTCTTTCCCACCCGAAACGGACGCTTTGTCGAAACGGTTTTCATCCCCGATGGTGACCGCGGAACCTTGTGTGTTTCGTCGCAAGTGGGTTGCAAAATGAACTGCTTGTTCTGCCAAACCGGCAAACAAGGATTCGAAGGGCAGCTCGAACCGGCTGACATCCTCAACCAAATTTATGCGCTGCCCGAACGTGACCGGCTCACCAATATTGTCTTCATGGGGCAGGGAGAGCCGATGGATAACCTCGATGCCGTGCTGAAAGTGACTTCCATTCTTACCTCGGAAGAAGGGTGGGCGTGGAGTCCCAAACGCATAACGGTAAGTACTGTCGGACTGAAACACAAGCTCAGGCGATTCCTCGACGAGAGTCTTTGCCACCTTGCCATCTCCCTTCACTCTCCTTTCCACGAAGAAAGGGCAGGATTGATGCCGGCCGAGAAGGCCATGTCGGTGGACGAAATCATCGACTTGCTGCACGATTATGACTTCACTCACCAAAGAAGACTGTCGTTCGAGTACATCGTTTTCGGAGGATTGAATGACTCTCCGGCTCACATTCAGGAACTCATCAGGTTGCTTAAGGGACTGGAATGCAGGGTGAACCTCATCAGTTTCCATCCCGTTCCCGGCGTGAATCTAAAGGGGGTGAATATGGAAAAGATGGAAGCCATGCGCAACGAACTGACCCGTAACGGTGTCTTTACAACCATCAGGGCGAGCCGCGGACAGGATATCTTTGCGGCTTGCGGCTTGTTATCCACATCGAAAAAACTCGAACGATGACCAAATGGGCTTGGATGGTGACCGCCGTGATGATGCTTGCAGCCTGCAACAGTCGTCCGTCTTTGCAGCCCCAAAGCGGTGGAAAACCTTTTGAGGTGTTGTTGGTGAACGACTCCGACAGCGTGGTCTTCAGACAGCTCAGCCGTCCGGTCGACGGTTTGCCACAACCGGAACCGGCATTTGACATCTCTGCCGTGAATCTTTCGGAAGTCCCACGAGTGGCACAGACGGCACGGAACATCGTTGTCGTTGAGGTTGATGAACAAAGATTCACCCGTTCGCACATCAGATATGAAAAGAACCGGTACGCCCGGCCACAGCTCATCGTTTACGTCCAAAGTCCCACGACGTTCCAACTCAACATGTTTTTGCAGCGTGGAGGAGGTGAAACGCTCAGAAATCTGTTCGCCGGAGCCGAACTTAATCGGGAGGTAAGACAGCTTGGGCAACGCCATCTGCTCAAGGCCTCACGAACCGTTCGGCAGATGTTCGGCTTCGATATATGGGTTTCGACCGAGTTGTCATCCATGAAAAAAGGAGTTGATTTCGTATGGTTTTCCAACAACACTCTCACCGGAATGAAGAACATCTGTGTGTTCTCATGTCCTGCTTCGGCAGATAAGTTTGCTTCGGCCGACAGCGTTTTGAAGGCCAACATCAAAGGGGAGACTGATGCCATGTGGATGAAAACGGTGGCAAAGTCGATGACTCGCAAACAAACGCTGAAACAAGGACGACACGTCACGACTGAAGTCGGCTTGTGGGAGATGGAGGGTGATGCAATGGGAGGGCCGCTCGTCATGCGATATTGGACGGAAGGCAGTCGCGATTTCTTTGTCATCGCCTTTGTTTATGCCCCCGAAAGCCGAAAGCGCAACCTGCTTAAAGCGGTCGAAGCATCGCTCTATACGATACGAAAATAATGCACTTATATATCATACAAACCTAAATAACGAATATAAACACCATGAAAGGAAATCGAAAAATACGCGTGGCAATCACTCACGGAGATACAAACGGTATCGGATATGAGATGATTTTCAAAGCCTTTGAAGACCCGGCGATGTTCGAATTGTGCATCCCCATCATCTATGGGTCGGCAAAAGTGGCCGCATACCATCGAAAATCGCTCGGTCTGAATACTCCGTTCTCGGTCATTCACAGGGCTGATGAGGCGCAAGACGGCAAACTGAATATCCTCCCGGCATTCGATGAAGAAGTCAAAGTAGAGTTAGGTCAACCCACAGAAGAATCGGGATGGGCTGCCCAACAGGCACTCGAAAGAGCCATGACGGACTACCATGCCGAAATGTTTGATGTACTGGTGACCTTGCCGGTACATGTTTCGAAGATGCAAAACGAGCATTTCAAGTTTTGCAATCAAGCCGATTTCATCTCTTACGCTCTCAATCGCAAGGGCAATACACTCAACATCATGACTTATCATGACGTGCGCATAGCCTCGATGACCCATTGTCTGCCGCTCACGGAGGTGTCGAAGCATATCACCACCGAGGCGATTGTGGAGAAAACACTGCTGTTTTTCAATACCTTGAAACGCGATTTCGGGGTCGGAAATCCACGCATTGCCTTGCTGGCACTCAACCCTGGTAATGAAGACGGCGGCTTCAGAGGCAACGAAGAGACTGAGGTCATCAAGCCGGCGGTAATGCAACTCAACGAGAAACAAGCCTATGTGTTCGGTCCTTATGCCGCCGATACTTTCTTCAGTCGCCGGCTTTATCATCATTTTGATGGAGTCTTGGCCATGTATGGCGAACAAGCCACCGTTCCATTCAAACTCCTTGCCGATGACATGGGGTTGGAAGTGACAGCCGGTTTGTCGCTCGTCCATACGTCGATCTATGCCTCTGCAATGCCCGAAGAAGGCTGCAGAGATTCCGAAAGCTGCGAAAATCGTCTGCGGAATGCCATCTACACGGCGATAGACAACTTCAGAAACCGCATCGATTATGACGGACCCTTTGCCGAACCCCTGAAAAAACTGTATCATGAAAGGAAGGATGACAGTGAAAAGGTGCGTTTCAATGTCTCGAAAAAACAAGAATCCAAGGATTGATGAAGCGTAAATATCAGAACGGATTTTTCATTTTCGGCATCTTGTTGCTGGCATTGATGTTGTCGCAACTGGACTTTTCGGAAGTGTGGAAAGGCTTGAGCAGAGCAGGATATTGGTTCTTTGCCGTTGTGGCACTCTGGGCATTTCTCTACCTTTTCAATACGTTCACATGGTATGTCATCGTCAAAGCATCGGGAGAAGGACGGCATAGGGACGGTCAATCGCAATCGGATGCCGACGAACAGGGCGGAAAGGCAAGGCGTGAAGGCAAGGTAGCGTTTGCATGGCTTTACAAAATCACGGTTTCCGGCTTTGCCCTCAACTATGCAACGCCCGGTGGATTGATGGGCGGAGAACCCTATCGCATCATGGAATTGTCGCCCAAGATAGGCACCGAACGTGCGTCTTCGTCGGTCATTTTGTTCGCCATGACCCATATTTTCAGCCATTTCTGGTTCTGGTTGTTGTCCATTCCTCTCTATATAGTCACGCATCATGTGTCGTTTTTCATGGCTTGTCTGCTTTCGGCCGGTGGCGTCTTCTGTTGTCTGGGCATCTGGTTCTTCATCTCGGGTTACCGAAAAGGACTTGCCAACCGCTCGATCAAACTCTTGAAGTTGTTCCGTCCCATTCGGAAATGGGCGGTAGGCTTCATCGAAGGGCACAAATCACAACTCGACCACATCGATCAACAGATTGCAGCTCTGCACAAACAGTCGCCCAAAACTTTCTTTTTGGCGTTCTTCTCCGAACTTTCATGCCGCATTCTGTCGGCACTCGAGGTGTATTTCATCCTGCTGGTGCTTTATCCGAGGGTCGATTACGGCTCTTGTATCCTCGTTATTGCATTTACGACGTTGTTTGCCAATCTCTTGTTCTTCATGCCTTTGCAAATTGGAGGCCGCGAAGGCGGCTTCATGATGTCGGTCAAAGGATTGTCGATGACCGTGAGCGATGGCATTTTCGTGGCACTCATCGTGCGTATTCGTGAACTGATATGGACCGCTATCGGACTTCTGCTTATCAAGATGAACCGAAGCGAAAAGTCGTCGACCACATAATGATACGCATCTTGTACCGTTTTGCCAAATCTTAGCGGTCTGCCGGCTCGCAAAACGCTTCCGGTCATATCGCAAATTCCCATACATCCTGCCGAAACCTTCCGAGGATCGGCAGGATGTTTGTCTGTATCCCTGTCCTTTCTCAACCCTGCAAGGCCGCAGATCATGCTACTTTCCGTCCGGATTGTCTGCTTGTCGGCATCCTGTCTGTCGTATTGTCTTGCCGTAGCCCGGCTATGGCTGTCATAAACCGAACGATCAAACTGCTTGACAATCAAACTAAACTGTGTCAAATCTTAATGCTCGGTAAGGGTGAGACGAGCATGGTAGGATGGGAAAACGAAAAAGGATGTGTCGTACTTTCGGTTGCGACACATCCTCATGATGGGTTATCTGAATGTGTTATTCCCGGATAATCACGGTAACACCTCGGGCAGCCTGCGCTCCCATGACAAGGGCTTGCTCGATGTCGGCGGTCTTTGACGGTCCGCTGATCCAGCATCCGTATCCTTTTTCGGGCACCTGAATCTTCTTGTATCCTTCGTGCATGTTGTCAACGATGTTTTCTTTGTCGATCAAAATCACAAGATCTTCGCTGATGAACATCACGGCTTTCTCTTTCATCGTTTGCGGAACCCATATACATCCGTTTTCGGCAACACCGATGAGTCCCTGCAAAACGGCAACATCAGTGCCGTTGAGGTCTTTGGCTTCGGCCACGGTGTCGGGGTTGATCGTGGCAATGGTGATGCCTTCCACGTCGGAAGCAATGACCTTTGCTTCAGGGTAGAGTTGCCTGATGACCTCATTGAGGTCGTCACTTTTCTTCACTCGTTTCACTTTTCCGCCGACAACTTCACTGATTTTGACGAAATGTTCGACAGTATCGGGATATTTGACCGCCTTGATGTTCAGGTCGGGCATATCGAATTTTCGCTTGGTGTTCTTGCGAATCTTTTCAAATAATTCTTCTTTCTTCATCACTTGTTCTCCTATACTTATTTTTGTACTTCACCACTTCTCCACATTGCCTGGAACGATTTCTTCGGGAATTTCATCATTTCATGACCCATACCCCAAGCGTTGAGCTTGCTATACATAAGGAATCGCGGCATGACGTTTGCCAAGGGTGCGAATTTGAGGGATGTGTTGTAGAGAGCCGGGTGATTGAACAAGAACTTCATGCCTTTCGACATCACTTTCTTTTCTTTGCTTTCGTGACCCAATTCTTCCAACTGCTGGCGCCAACGGTAAATCTGTTCGCCCAAGTCTACTTTGACGGGACATACGTTTGAGCAAGAGAGGCACAACGAACATGCCGACACATTGTCGTGGTACTTGTGCGGATTTTTAAGCATGCCGAGGTTGATACCGATGGGACCGGGGATAAAATAAGTGTAGGAATAACCCGTTGAGCGACGATATACAGGGCAAGTGTTCATACATGCACCGCAACGAATGCACTTCAAGGTTTCCCAATGGTTCTCGTCGGCAATGCTGTTGCTGCGTCCGTTGTCGACGAGGATGACGTGCATCTCTGCGCCCGGACGAGCTTTTTGGAAGTGAGCCGTGAACGTTGTTGTGGGCTGACCGGTACCGCAACGGCACAAGAGGCGTTGGAATACGGCCAGACAGTCGTAGTTGGGAACCACCTTTTCCAATCCCATGGCTACCAAGTGGAGCTTGGGCATGGAGGTAGACATGTCGGCATTGCCTTCGTTGGTGCAAACCACGATATCGCCTGTGGCAGCCACGCCGAAGTTACAGCCCGTCATTCCGGCATCGGCTTTTGTGAATTCGTCTCTCAAATGATAGCGGGCACAACGTGTGAGGTACGTCGGGTCATGGTTGCCGATTTCCTTCGAGATGTCTTTCTTCTCAAACATTTCGCCCACTTCGTCGCGAGTGAGGTGGAGAGCCGGCATTACAATGTGGCTGGGCTTCTGATGAAGAAGCTGGATGATACGTTCGCCAAGGTCGGTTTCGACCACGTCAATGCCGCGTTCTTCGAGGTATGGGTTCATTTCACATTCCTCGGTGAGCATCGATTTGGACTTCACGAATTTCTTGACGTTGTGTTCTTTCAGGATTTGATAAGTGATTTCGTTGAACTCGAGCGCATCTTTGGCAAAGTGAACGTGTACGCCGTTTTTCTCCAAATTGGTGGCAAACTCGTTCAGATAGTGATCCAAGTGCGTGATGGTGTGTTTCTTGATGTTGCTTGCCAGTTCACGAAGGTCTTCCCATTCGGGCAATGTCTCGGCCTGAAGGTCGCGCTTGACTCTCACGCCCCAAAAAGTTTCGTCGTGTCGTTCTATCTTCTTGACGTTCTTCAGGAACTCTTCTGCTTTCTTTGAATGTATCGTACTCATAATCCTGCTGCTAAAATTTGAACAACGTGAATGAACTCAATGGGAGCCTTCTGTCGCTTGGCGATGCCCTGCATGTGCATCAGGCACGAAGAGTCGGGACCCGTTATGTAGCTTGCACCGGTGGCTTGGTGGCGTTTGATCTTGTCTATTCCCATCTGAACCGATACGGCCGTTTCTTCAACGGCAAACATACCGCCGAATCCGCAGCACTCGTCAGAACGCTCGGGTTCAACAATCTCGATACCATCTACCAACTGAAGGAGGTCTTTTATCTTGTTGAACTTGGGATTTTGCGTTTCGCTCGGGGTGGAAAGTCCCAACTCGCGCACACCGTGACAAGAGTTGTGAACACTCACTTTGTGGGGGAATTTTCCCGGAACTTCCTTGACTTTCAGCACGTCGTGGAGGAATTCCACCACATCCATGGTGTGTTTGGACGCTTCGCATTCATGTTTTCCCTTCATGATGTCGGGATAGTTCACACGAACAAATGCCGCACAAGATGCTGAAGGCATCACCACGTAGTCAAAACCCTTAAACATGGATTCATACTTGTCGACAAGCGGTGCCGACATTCTTTGGAAACCGGCATTTGCCATAGGCTGTCCGCAACATGTCTGGTTGAGCGGATAAGTCACATCAAGGCCGTAGTGTTTAAGTAACTTGTATGTGGCAACACCCACCTCGGGGTACACAGCATCCACATAGCAAGGGATAAATAGACCAATTTTCATTTAATATATAAGTTTAGTTCGTAACAGTTGCGTATTCGTGTAATGCAAAAATAAGTATTCTGACGTATTATTCCAAATATTTTGCTATAAAAATGATATTTTTCTATGCAAGAAGTACGGATTGTTTGTTCAGAACAAGCATTTTGTTTGATTTTTGTTTGTGATAATAATAATTTATTATTTGTCTGTCAAACATCTGCTCTTTTTCGGTGTCCCGACATTTCATAATGACGCTTTCGGCCGGTTCTTGCGTGCGGATTGCAAGTTGATGTATGTCAATAAATTAGCAAACGACTTGAGGGATGTCATGAAATGGTGTGCAAAAGTGGCCGTTTTGCATACCGGAAGTCCCCCTTTCGGAAGGTAAAAGGGCAGGTTTTGTCAGTCGGAAGTTCCCCTTTTGTCTGCCGGTCGCCAAACGGACAGTATCAGGTCGGGAAGATTCGTGAACGACATGAAAGATTTTTTATCGGGCAGATGACCTGTAGGGGGTAAGGATGCCGATGCCAAGGAAGGTGACTCTCTAAGATCTGTTCCTCCCATATATATTATTATGGTATAGAATGAGAGATATTTTCCCGCATACCGGTCATTGTGGCAGATGAATGTTGTTGTCATCCATGAATGAATGCTTCTTTTCAGAAAGCGGAGTTCATCTTTTCAGCCGGCCTTATTGCCCGGATTGCCGCATGGTTCCCTTCGTTTGATGCGTCCGGAATGTCTTGAGGATAAGGAGTTTGTCAGGAGACGGGCAAAGACATGTAGGCATGTGAGGACACCGGATGTCGCCCGGCGAACCACAATATGGGATCGGCGATGGCGGGATATGCGTCTGCACGGACGCGATTTGTCGGAGAAAGGCAAAATAGCCGTCGGGCGAATCGGGTTTGAATTATTTTTACTAACTTTGTTGCCGATATGATGAACGCTCACAGCATGAAACAAATTCTTGACTTAACCGTCACGGCCGTCGAACGCATTCACGAACGTTATGTGCGTCTTCGATTGACTCACGATGCACCGTTGCCGACCATGTTTCCGGGACAATTTGTCGAAGTGCGGCCCGACGGTTCGGCTACGACTTTTTTGCGACGTCCCATTTCTGTCAATTTCTTCGACGGGAAGAAAAACGAGATGTGGCTGCTGGTGGCTCTCGTAGGCAATGGTACTCGCGCCATGTCACGACTGCGGCCTGGCGATAAGCTCAACTGTGTGTTGCCTTTGGGTAATTCTTTCACCATGCCGGCTTCACCCTCAGAGAGGGTTTTACTGATAGGTGGTGGGGTAGGAGTGGCACCACTACTCTTCTTCGGGCACAGATTGAAAGAACAAGGTTTTGAACCTACGTTCCTTTTGGGTGCCCGTTCTTCAGGAGATTTACTCGAAATGGATGATTTCAAGGCTGTCGGACGCGTTTTTGTAACCACCGAAGACGGTACGTCGGGTGAGAAAGGCTATGTCACGAACCATACCATCCTGATGCAGGAGCATTTCGATCGTATAGCCACTTGCGGCCCCAAACCCATGATGGCTGCCGTGGCTGCCTATGCCAAGCAGATTGATGTGGAGTGCGAGGTGTCGCTCGAAAACAAGATGGCATGCGGATTGGGAGCTTGTTTATGCTGTGTGGAAAATACAACCGACGGTCATGTGTGTGTGTGTACGCAAGGACCGGTCATCAATAGCAAGAAATTATTATGGCACAATTAGGTGTAAGCATCGGGCAAATGTCGCTCAAGAATCCGGTGATGACGGCTTCCGGAACTTTCGGATACGGACTTGAATATGCCGATTTCGTTCCTCTGAACAGACTCGGAGGCATTGTCGTGAAAGGAACTACCTTTGAACCGCGAAGCGGAAATCCGTATCCGCGCATGGCAGAAACGGCTTCGGGTATGCTTAATTGTGTGGGCTTGCAAAACAAAGGTGTCGATTATTTTTGCAAAACCATCTATCCGATGATCGAAAACATCGATACCAACATGATTGTAAATGTCAGTGGCTCGACAATTGACGCCTATGCGGCTTGTGCAGGTCGTATCAACGAACTTGAAAACATACCTGCCATCGAACTGAACATCTCCTGTCCCAACGTCAAGGAGGGCGGAATGTCTTTCGGTGTAACCTGTCAGGGAGCTGCATCGGTGGTGCGCGAAGTGCGAAAGCATTACGATAAAACGCTGATTGTGAAGTTGTCGCCCAATGTGACCGACATCACCGAGATTGCAAAGGCGTGCGAAGCCGAAGGTGCCGACAGCCTCTCGCTCATCAATACGCTGATGGGAATGGCCATCGACATCGAGAAACGCAAACCGTTATTGAGCATCAATACCGGCGGATTGAGTGGTCCGGCAGTCAAGCCGGTGGCACTCCGCATGGTTTGGCAGGTGGCTCGCGCTGTCAAAGTGCCCGTCATCGGTATGGGCGGTATCAGTTCGGCAACCGATGCCATTGAGTTTCTGATGGCAGGTGCCACAGCCATACAGGTCGGCACGGCAAACTTCCTCGATCCTTCTGTTACTTTGAAGATCAGAGATGGCATTGAAGATTGGCTGGATCAACATGGTTGTGCTTCTGTGACCGATATCATCGGCACGCTCGAGGCATGATTCTCTCCATCCTTTCTGTTACCGTTGGCAGGCGGACGATGTCCGGTCGGGAAGTGCAATAGTCGGCATCGTATGTAGGATGCTTGACGCTCCCATGACCGATTTGGATTAAAGTTCGTCGTATGAGGGAATGTGGTCGATGAAAGCGTACCGCTGTTGAGAGTAATCCATCTTGCAACAAACGTGTTGCAGGCCGTTGCTGACAATCAGATAATCCACCTTCAGTAATAAATTATAGACGCTGATCTGATCAAAAACGTGCTGTGTGAGTGCGATGGTGGGGGCTTTGTACTCTATAATCATGCGTGGTTTGAGCGTTTTGTCATACAAAACCGTGTCGCAACGAAGTTTCTTCTCACCCATTTTCAATTCGGTTTCGTTCATCAGCAACGGAGCCGGAAACCCTTTTTCTTCCACCAAATAATGCACGAAATGCTGACGAACCCACTCTTCAGGGGTAAGGGCAACGTATTTTCTACGCAGCATGTCCCATACCATCCGCCGTCCCTTGGCTTCTGTGACTTTTAGTTGAAAAGGAGGAAGGTTTAATCGATACATTTTATTATCTTTGCAGGTGCATTGCAAAGGTAGTGTTATTCTTTTGACGAAACAAGCCGAACGAGTACTAATTTCTTCCTGAAAGCAATGCCGAAATTTTGAAAAAAGATGGTAGAAAAGAAGTCCGGACATACCTTCGAAGGCATCATGAAGAGTTTGAAAGCTCGCGAATACGCACCTATTTATATCTTAATGGGTGAGGAAGCCTATTTCATTGACCGAATATCAGACTTCATTGCCGAAAATGTTCTCACAGAAGAAGAACGCGATTTCAACCAGATGACTTTGTTCGGGTCGGACATTACCGGGGCGCAACTTGTCGATATGGCCAAGCGTTATCCGATGATGGCCGAACGGCAGGTGCTGATCGTTAAAGAAGCACAGAACATAAGGTCATGGGATGCGATAGAAAAGTATGTTGAAACTCCCATGCCGACTACCGTCTTGGTGATTTGTTACAAGAACGGAACCATTGATAAAAGGAAGAAAATCGTGGCCAAGGCAGAAGCGAAAGGAATAGTTTTCGAAAGCAAGAAGAAACGCGACAGCGAGTTGCCGTCGTTCATCGAAGGCTATTTACGGCAGAGACAGATTGCCATCGACAACAAATCCACCCAAATGATTGCCGAATCCATCGGTTCGGATTTGCATCGATTGACTTCCGAACTGGATAAACTGGCTATTTCACTTCCCCCGCAAACCAAACAGATAACACCCGAAATGGTGGAGCATCAGATTGGGGTCAGCAAGGAATTCAACGGCTTCGAACTCAAAGCTGCCATCATCCGGCGCGATGCCTTCAAGGCAAATCAAATCATCAAGTACTTCGACAACAATCCCAAATCGGGATCGATCTTCGCTTTTTTGCCCTTGCTCTTCTCTTATTTCCAGAACCTCATGATAGCCTATTATGCTCCCAATAGAACCAATGAGGCAGAATTGGCACACTTCCTCGAGATGAAATCGGCGTGGGGAGCTAGGGACTATATGACCGGTATGCACAATTTTTCGGCTTCCAAGACTCTTCAAATCATCTCCAAGATGCGCGAAATAGATGCCAAGAGCAAAGGTCTCGATAATCCGAATACATCGGTTGGCGATCTGATGAAAGAACTTGTCTTCTTCATTCTCCATTGATATTCATCCGGTTATTGAACGAACGATTCGTTTGTTTCGCGTTGGGGAACTGCAACTTTCTCCGGTGATTACCTCGTGATGGAAGCCCCAATCCCTCATCTTCGTCGTTTCATCTTCTCCGCGCATCGGGGGTTTTTTCCTTTCATGGATGAATGTCACGCGCATCCCTTGGGATGAACTATCTCCTCTGCGGCTTGTTTCCTCGTTGATTTCTTCCGGGGAATGATCAATGGCGTTCATGTTCTTCTTCCATAGTTCAACAAAATGGAATGGAGTGGTGGAGTCTCGATTTTGCTTGTGTGGTGAGACGGCAGGGCTTTCAAGAGAGAATGTTTTTGTTTCTTCCCACATCGGTCATGCGAAACCGGATGGAAATGCCATGGACGGCATGATAATGTAGGACCAAATGCTTTCAAGCCGATAGGGGCTTATGGAGGGTCGGCAATCCGATCTTGAAAATCCCGTTAAAAGAACGGATTGATGTTGGTGGGTGGAAGTTCAATCTTTGTCCTTTGAAATGGAATGGGGTAGGTGTCGATTGATGATTGTTTGCTTTTTGATATGATGGATCTCTTCAAAAGACGGTTTTGCTTTTTAGGGACGATATTGTTGCTTTTGCCGGATGAAGGTTTTGTTTCTGCCGGATAGAGGCTTGTTATTGTCTGATGAAAGCTTTGTATTTCTCCGATGACAGTCTTGCGTTCCGCAAAAAATGATGTACTTTTCTTCAGGTTCAAGCAATGGTCTTGTGTCGCGATATTTCATTTTCCAAATTTCATTTACGAATCGAAAGAGGGTGGAACGTTTGCATGACGTTTGGTTTTCGAGGTAATCCAAAGAGATTTTATATCTGTAAATTGAGAGTGAAATAACCCATTTGACCTCCTGTTTATGCTCGTTTAGGGACTTTATCTTTGTTGATAAAGAGCCTTTTCTTAGGGCAAAAAGGATGTTTTGTTATCCGTTTTTCGCTAAAACAAAAGAAAAATCAAATACAATTTTTAGACATAACAGATGGGATTTTCAGTGAGTTAGCCCGATTATTCGTGCTTATATGTCACGTCTTTTTGACCTTTTCGTACATCGTTTCAACATCGGCTAAAAACGAACGTTTTTCTTTTGATTTTCACTCCACGATTTATTATTATGGTTTATTGATGTTTTGACTTCCAAATTCAACAAAACCGAATTATTAAACCCAAAACAAATAATCCACAACTGTAAACCGGTTTATTTGTGTCTTGCAAATTGTTTCGATATAAAAATATGAATTTCTAAACCAAAATATCCAACAATCAATTTTCAAACGCATATGGATACGGAATGTTATTATGACATTATAATGTTGAAAATCAGAGTTTTATTGCTTAACGGTTAAGTGTTTTCTTCATTATTGATGTTGTTTTGCCAATACATGGATGTATAATTGCCTAAAAACAGCTGTATGGATGATATATAACTATATGATAACCATGTTTTAATCATTTTCTGTTATAGATAAGGATTTTGCCGTTTCTGTAACCGGTTGTGTGGGTTTGTAAATGTAAATCGTGCAAACTGACGAGGTATTATATATTTGTTGAAATTCTGATATGTAAACGTAAATCGTCAAACAGAAAAAAGATTATACGATTGTTGCGTATGTCAAATATTACATTTACCTTTGTAAAATCAACGAAAATCCGAAAAATCGGCTCCAAATACGACTAAACATGAAAGATAGAATACGTCAATTGATGGAAGCGCAGCGCATGACCCAGCAAACATTCGCCCAGTTTGTAGAAATCTCTCCGGCAACATTGAGTAGTATTTTCACGGGCAGAACCAAGCCGACTCTCAATTTAGTGGAAGCCATCATCAAAAAGATTCCGAGTGTGAACCTCGACTGGTTGATGTTTGGCAAGGGCTCTATGTTTGCCGATGAAGGAAGTGATGCTCATCAAGAGAGCAGTGGCTCTACCTCGGCTACCGAACTTCAATTTGATTTCGATACAGATCTGCATACCCGGCCTGCGACCTATTCTACCCCGACGGCAGTCAAGCCAAAAGTCGATTCTACGAAAGTGTCCCATTCGGAACGCTATGTTGTGCCTGAGCGTGTGGTCAGAAAGATAACCGAGATACGAGTGTTCTTTGATGACCAGACCTACGAATCGTTTGTGCCCAAGAATAAATGATTTGGTCGGATCAAGCTTTGACATATCTTTGATTTATCGTTTTCACAAACCGGATTGCTCCCAATATGGTTGTTCTGAGAGACAATGGTGTGTGATTGGGTGTGAAACAGGTCTCTGTATCATTCCAAATGTTGTGTCAGAGTAGCAAAATGATTATGTTGTATTGCTGTTATTGCAAGGCGCACTCCATTTTCTACTCATTTCTGAAGACACCAAACAGATTCCGTTGAATTGCTTTGTAGGCGGTACTTCCTGCATTCGACCTTTTAATTCAAATCGGTTATGAGAGCGTTTTGCCCTGCCCTTTTGCCTTCTCATACCTGCCCTTTCGGTCGGTGAAAGTTTCTCTTTTACATCCTGATTCCTGCCCTTTTGATTCATATCCGATGGAGGGTCTTATTGGTGTTATCATCTCCTTACTGAGACAGCCGATACTTCTATGTGTGCATGGCTTTTAGTTTACCTTGATAATTTATACTTGTCGACCTTGGAGAATTTGCGTGGGCGGTACATTACAAAATGTTGGAAACTAACCTGTCTTGCCGTGATTATGGGCCGATCATGTTTGTTCGGATTCGTTAGTTAATCCCAACTTGGACTCTCATGACCAATTTGGGCTTAAGATTATTTCTGTTGACGGTTTGTCGTTTAGAATGAGTTGTTCTATGTTTGTAATCTCTTTTTCAAACATAGATTTCTGATAAAGTTTGAAAGATCGTTGGAATAAGAATGGATGACTGCAGTTTTTGTATCACAATATGTGTGAAACAAACGGATAATATAAGGCTCAAAATGCTTATACCCATATTATTCATCAGAATCATGCTCAAGATCTCATGCCGTAGTCAAAAAGTTCTTCATGTGTGTAATTTCCGTCACGGCAAACAAAACCTACCAGATCTACAATTAATAAAGAGGTGTGACAGTCCAACAATTGAAGGCTCTCTTTGACTGATCGGGGGAATAGGGGGAATATTCTACAAGAGGAAAAATGCGTATAAGAAGAAGTTTATTATCCGAAGATGGACGAAAGGAATCCTTTTTTCTTCTTCTTTTGGGGCTTTTTACCCCAGAATTTGCGATATATTTTCCAGCCCAGAATAGCTCCGTCTACCACTCCGAAGCCTTTTGTCATGGCATTCGACCACTTGGAAGTGGGAGTGGTCTGTGTCTGTTTGGGAAACAGTTCTTGCCACATGGTTTGTATCTGAACATTGTTTTCCCTGATCTGTGCTCTGATTTCTTCTTTTTTCAGTTGAAGATCATCAAGCGATTGGAAGTGTTGGGGTATTCTTTGGTTCATAAATCAGTTGTTGAGCAAGATGTTTGTAAAGAACTTCACCAAAGGTTTTTCAATCAAACGTTTGCGGTTGGATATGAAGATGATGAGCACAAGGAGATACAAACCGGTCACGATGGCAAACGAGCCGGTCAGTCCAACCCATGATGACATGGCATAAACAAGTGTGAAAGAGAGGTAAATCAGCATGATGAGCAAAAGCAGCAATACAACAGCCATGACTACCAATGCTGTAAGAATCTTCACAACTTTACCGATTACATCGAGCTTCAAGAAGTCGGATTGAAGCCCGATGTAACGTTTTAACGCCTCAATGAGTTGCGTAATGGTTTCTACATTTCTTTCATTAGAAAACATGATGATGTCCTAAAAAGAGTTGTAGTTTACATTTCTTCTGTGGCTTCTTTGATGTCGTCAACGAGATCTTCCATCTCCTTGCGATTCAAATTGAGATTGTGTTTCTTGCAGAAGTCGTTTACCGTGTCTGCAATCTTTGTGCGGGTATCTGCGCCTCGTTCGGGAGCCAAGAGTAATCCGAGAGCTGCTCCGGCAATTGCACCGCCGAAAAATGCTCCAATATAACCTAATGCTTTCATGATTTAATTGATTAAATGAATACTGCTACGTTGAAGTAGTTGATGTTTCAGTAGCAAATATACAGTTTCTTTGTCAAAATGGCAAGCAAACGGGCTCTTTTTTTTCATTTATTCGGCCGGAAAGGTCAATTAACAAAAATTGTGTGGCAAATATTCTTGAGTTCATTTGTTTTTATGTACTTTCGCATTATGAACATTTGAAAATGAAGTTCAATTGATAAACAAAACACTACAATTATGAAGAAGACCATGTTATTATGTGCAGGACTTTGTCTTGCGCTTGCTTTTACAGGCTGTAAGCCCAAAGAGAGTGCTTATAAGAAGGCTTACGAGAAAGCTCAAAACAATCCTCAAACAGGTGAAGACAACACTTGGGGTGATGCTCCCGTGGTAGCTCCCATCGTGAGTACACCGGTTAATGACAGCAAGGTTGTCGATAATGTCGATAACGTTTCTGTCCGTGAAGAGAAGCTCACGGTTGTCAGTGGTGCCGGACTGAAAGACTTCAGCGTTGTCGTAGGCTCGTTCTCTCTCAAGGCAAATGCTGAAGGATTACAGAGCAAACTGGCTTCTGAGGGTCATGCAGCACAGATAGCATACAATGCCGAACGCAATATGTATCGCGTCATTGCATCGACATTTGACAGCAAGTATGATGCCGTTCAAAGCAGAACACAATTCCGCACGGTTTATCCCGATGCATGGTTGTTGTATAACCAAAGATAAGTTTGTTCATCATCCTCGAATGTCATGCGTGGTAACCATCGGTTGCTTCGCATGACATTTACAACTATATATGGCTCGAATCCTCTCCATCGATTATGGTAAGAAGCGCACGGGATTGGCTGTTACCGATCCGCTTCAGCTGATTGCAGGCGGACTGGCCACTGTTGCGAGCAAGTCTTTGCCGGAGTTCTTGAAAACATACATGCAACAAGAAAAGGTGGAACGGATCATCATGGGAGAGCCTCGACAGATTGATGGCTCACCGAGCGAGAACTATGCCAGAGTACAGGAAGTGCTGAAGAAATTGAGAGCAGCATTTCCGGACATTCCTATCGAGACATACGACGAACGGTTCACTTCGGTCTTGGCTCATCAGGCAATGCTGACCGGAGGATTGAAGAAGAAGGAACGGCAAAACAAGGCTTTGGTGGATGAAATCAGTGCCACCATATTGTTGCAGAGCTACATGGAGGCGATGAGGAACAAAAGGAACAGATGACTAAGCCGCCCTTGCCGTCAGTGTAGGTGACAACTCAAGGTTGAGTGTCGCATATACCTACGGACAAGGAAGATGAGGCTTTCCCGACCGATGATTGAACAACCGATTCATCGAGGCTCATATGAGTCTTTGTGCATGTTGATGGGCTAAAACCAAGATGACAGAAACAAGCCGGAAGTACATCATCCGTTTGAAGCATCCTTTGAATCAAAAGATTTTCAGTCATGGCTTTTCCGTTCATGGCATCATAGACCGGTTCCTGTCGGTGTAATACCATAAATAATATAAATACGATAAAGAAGTGATACTGCCTATATATGTATATGGTCAGCCCGTTTTGAGGAAAGTGGCTCAGGACATTCCGGCTGATTATCCCGAATTGGGGAAATTCATTGAAGATATGTTTGAAACACTTTACCACTCGGAAGGCATAGGTCTCGCCGCGCCGCAAGTGGGTAAAGCCATCCGGGTGGTCGTCATTGACCTTGATGTATTGAAAGAGGATTTTCCCGAATATGAAAACTTCAAGAAAGCATACATCAACCCGCACATCATCGAATTCGACGATACAGAAACCGATACGATGGAGGAGGGATGCCTTTCGCTTCCCGGATTGCACGAAAAAGTGACACGTCCCACCCGTATACGGGTGCAATACGCCGATGAAGAGTTTAATGCACACGATGAATGGGTGGATGGTTATCTGGCTCGCGTCATGCAGCACGAGTTCGATCACTTGGATGGTAAAGTCTTCACTGACAGGATTTCGCCCCTTCGCAAACAGTTGGTCAAAAGCAAACTCAAAGGCTTTACTCAGGGCAGATACCGTTGTAACTATCGCACAAAGCCGGTCGTGAAATAGTTTGTCTTCCTTGGTTGGGCACAGTGTTGCCGGTGGTCTTTTCCACAAACCGTCATTCTCTGTGATGAACGCTTTTCTTTGGCAGTGATGATTGGGAAAAAGACAATGCTTTCTTTCCCTTCTTTCCTGCCACATCATGAAAGCATTCATGCTACGTATCATGATATGATGCCGTTATGTATCGGAAAATAATAGTCTTCCTTTGTCTGTTCATCCCTTCGATCGTTACTGCCCAATACAATATTGAGCGGTTAATCATCAACGGCCGAAGTGCTCTTTACTATGAAGACTATGTACTCTCGATACAGTATTTCAACAAAGTGTTGAATTACAAGCCCTATCTTTATGAGCCTTGGTATTACAGAGGCGTTGCAAAATTCTATCTGGAGGACTTCTATGGCGCAGAAGGCGATTGTGACCGAGCCATCGAACTGAATCCGTATATCGAAGGATTGTATGAGTTGCGAGGGCTGTGTAAGATTCGTCTTCAGAAGTATCAGGAAGCCATTGAAGATTACGGTAAAGCCATCGCTTTCAGACCTGACCACAAAGACTATTGGTTCAACAGGGTGTTGTGCCGGATGGAGATCAAAGATTATGATAGAGCCAAGACAGAAACCGATACCATCATTGCCAAATGGAAGGACTTCTCGAGGGCATACAGCGTAATGGCTGAGATACATTTGCGCCAGGCCGATACCGTCAAAGCTGCCGAATGGCTTGATAAGTCGCTTCAGGCCGATCCCTATGACGCTGAGGCGTGGATGACCAAAGCCGGGCTGAGTATGAGCAGAGACGAATGGAAAGATGCCGAAAAAGAATTGTCAAGAGCCATTCATCTGAAGCCGCAAATCGTTGCCAACTACATCAACCGGGCTTTAGCGCGTCTCAATACAAACAACCTGAGAGGGGCCATGAGCGACTACGACATGGCTATTGATTTCGACCCCAATAACTTTCTTGCCCACTACAACCGTGGCTTGCTCAGGGTGAGGGTGGGAGATGATAACCGCGCCATTGAGGATTTCAACTATGTTTTGAAAATGGAGCCGAATAATCTCATGGCTGTCTATAACCGGGCAACGCTCTATCACCGAACGGGAAATTATCGCTCGGCCATCAAAGATTACACGACCGTCATCAATCAATATCCCAACTTTTGGTACGGCTTGCAGCAACGCGCCCGGTGCTATCGGCAACTGGGCATGAAAGCGCAGGCCGAGAAAGACGAATTCCGTATTTTCAAGGCGCAAATGGACAAACATCTCGGTATCCAACCGCGATGGACCAAGGAGAAACGCCAACAGACCCGCAAGAAAAGCGAAGTCGATATGAGCAAGTATAACCAGATTGTCGTTGCCGACGAAGAGGAAACGGTGGAACGCGAATACGCCAGTATTTATCGCGGTCGGGTGCAAAACAGGAAGGTCGAGACGGTATTGATGCCCGATTTCATCCTTTCTTATATACCATATGGTAATGTGTTGCAAGCCTCGCAGTGGTTTGATGCCCATGTAGACCGGGCCGGCAGCAAACTGCCTTTGAACCTTCGATACTATATCAACTGCAATCCCACAGCTCTCGACGACCGGACTTCCGATCGTTATCTTCGCCTGTGTGACAGTCTGAGTGTGAAACTTGAGAACGAAAAGGAGATGGGACGCATCAAGGATATTACCCTTATGCGTGCCGTAGCCTACGCCATCGTACAGAATTACGACGATGCCGTAGCCGATCTTGATACCTATCTGGAGATAGATACCGCATCGGTCGTTGCCCTTTGGCAGCGGAGCGTGTGTCTGCACCTTTCGTCCGATTTCCGTCTTTCGCAAGGGATGGAATCGCAAATCCGACTGGCGAAGGCTTTGAAAGATGTGAATCGTGCCATCAAACTTGAGCCTGACAATCCGTTCCTATATTACAATCGGGCCAACATTCATGCCCGCAACAAAGATTATCAGGCAGCCATTGCCGATTATGACAAAGCCATTGCCCTACAGCCCAATATGGCCGAAGCCTACTACAATCGGGGATTAGTCTACACTTTCATCGAGAAACGTGACATCGGGATGAAGGATATGAGCAGAGCCGGTGAGTTGGGGCTGCACCAAGCGTACAGCATTCTCAAAAGAAATGCCGAGAAATAATCTATATCTCTACCGACCAGAACAACTGAAACCATGAATCCTATCGGAAAAACTTTTGTACTCATCGGATTGATCGTCATCCTGCTGCTCCTGCTGCACTTGCTGCCTCCGATGTCACTTTTCGGTTATCGGTTGCGTCCTGTCAATATCTTGAGCGATTTGTTTGAAGCACCTGCATCGTCAGACATCCTTTCCGAAAGTGTGTCTGTCGACGGTCAACAGCCTTGTATAACGGTGCAGAAACAAAAGAAGACCACCGACAGCATCGCCGATGGGGGACAATCCATCGAGACTTTTTCCGATGAAGGCAAGGAATACCTTGACAGTTTCTTCCGAAAACTCTCCGAAGCCGGCGGCTCATCGCGTCCCGTCCGTATTGCCTATTTCGGCGATTCGTTCATCGAGGGTGACATCATGACCGATGAGTTGCGAGAGATGATGCAAAGCCGGTGGGGTGGTGAGGGACCCGGATGGATTGATGCTGCCTCCGAAGTCAATAGAGGGTTCAGACGAACCATCAGACAATCATTCTCAGGCATTGAAGCGTATCAGGTAGTAAGCAAGCCTTTCGATTCTCAACGACAAGGGTTGCAGCAACGCTATTTCATACCTTCTGAACATGCTTCTGTCTCCATTGCTGCCACGGGTGCGTTCCCTCACGCATCACGATGGACAACAGCCGCCCTGTTTTTCAAATCGCCGGCCGGCATTACCGTCACCGCCCGGGGAGATGATGGCGAAGCAATGGTGCGGACTTTTGAACCTTCCGACCACATACGAATGTGGCACTGCGACAAGAGTAACCGCCAAATCAGCTATCGTTTTACGGGAGTGGGAGCGGGAGCCGTACTCTATGGCGTGGCTTTGGAATCGAAGCGTGGGGTCATTCTCGACAACTACAGCATGCGTGGGTCTTCCGGCCACTCGATAGCCAACATCCCTTTGTCGGTGTTGCAATCCTTTGCCCGACAACGTCCGGCCGACCTTATCGTGCTGCATTTTGGACTCAATGCCGTCAGCGAACAAAGCAACCGGCTTGAACTCGAGAACTATGGCAGGCGGATGCAGCGCGTCATTCGTCATCTCAGGGAGGCCTTTCCGGATGTTCCCGTCCTTGTGATGAGTGTTCCCGATCGGGCCTGTCGCGACGAGAACGGCATTTCCACCATGAAGAACATCGAGGAAATGGTGTCCGTGCAAACGGATGTGGCAAGAAAGAGTGATGCAGCCTTCTTCAATCTCTTCCGCGCCATGGGAGGTAGGGGGAGCATGAGTGCCTTGACCCGTCAGGGATTGGCCAACAAAGATTACACGCATCTTAATCACAAGGGCGGGAAAATCATAGCCGGTTACATCTTCCGTGCCTTCGTCAAGAGCTGTGACAGTTATCAACGCCAACAATCCCATGACCATGAATGACGTTCTTGACAGGTTGCTCGACCGTCTGGCCTATCATCCTGACGAGCCTCTGCTGTTCAACAGCGGATTGTTTCTGTTCCTGTTCCTCGGTTTCACGTTCGTCTATTACTTCCTCCGTCATCAAGACAAGTCAAGGATGGTGTTTGTCGTGCTGTTCTCCTATTACTTTTACTACAAGAGCAGCGGATGGTATTTGGGCTTGCTTGCCTTCGTGACCGTCAGTGATTACTGTCTTGCCAAGCTCATCCGGCACGAGCGCGCCTTCCATCCCCGCAGGCCGTTGAAGGCACGGCTGTTGCTTATGGCGAGCATAGTCACGGATCTTTCGCTGTTGGGCTATTTCAAGTACACCAACTTTTTGGGCGGGCTCATCGCGCCCCTTTTCAGCCGCAGCTTTGATCCGCTCGACATCTTCCTGCCCATCGGCATCAGCTTTTTCATTTTCCAGAGCATGAGTTACACTGTCGACGTGTATCGTGACAGGCTCTATCGCCTGCCGTCATTGCTCGACTATGCCTTCTATGTGTCGTTCTTTCCGCAGCTCGTGGCAGGTCCCATCGTGCGTGCGTGTGATTTCGTGCCGCAAATCCACAAGCCCTTGCGCGTCACCCGGGAGATGTTCAGCCGCGGCGTGGGCTTCATCTTGATGGGGCTGTTCAAGAAAGCCGTCATATCCGATTACATCAGCCTCAATTTTGTCGACAGGATTTTCGATAATCCGGGCTTGTATACCGGCGTGGAAAACCTGCTCGGCATTTACGGATACGTCCTGCAGCTCTATTGCGACTTCAGCGGCTACAGT
Source organism: Prevotella sp. (assembly GCA_022781445.1). Lineage (GTDB taxonomy): Bacteria > Bacteroidota > Bacteroidia > Bacteroidales > Bacteroidaceae > Prevotella. The sequence continues at coordinate 16,816 of JALETQ010000011.1, read as the reverse complement.
GACATTGCCATCGGCTTGGCACTGCTTTTGGGATTCAAGTTTCCGCTCAACTTCAATGCGCCTTATCGCGCCGACAGCATTTCGGATCTATGGAGGCGTTGGCACATATCCTTGTCTTCGTGGGTCAAGGATTATGTTTACATTCCGCTGGGAGGCAACCGCAAGGGACGGTGGCGCGGTTATGCCAATCTCTTTGTCACGATGGTTGTCTGCGGCCTGTGGCACGGAGCTGCCCTCAACTTTGTCGTGTGGGGGGCCGTTCACGGATTGGCATGTGTCGTTCATCGTATGGGGCGACAATACATTTTCCGCCATCCTTCCCACTACCACAGCCAAGGCGTCAAACGTGTCTTTGCCATCGTCTTTACCGTTCATTTCTGGGCGTTCAGCTGCATCTTCTTCCGCAACTCCTCCTTTGAAAGTATCGGCATTCAGTTCCGGCAGTTGTTCACGGCGTTCCATCCCGAAATCTTTTTCGGTGTCATCGCCGGCTACGGAAGCACTTTCTTCCTCATCGTTCTCGGCTTTGTGCTTCATTATCTGCCCTCGTCGTGGAATCAAGTCTATTTCAAAACCTTGGGCAAAACACCCTTGCCGGCTCTGGCTCTTCTGTTCACACTCCTTGTTTATGTCATCATTCAAGTGAAAGGCAGCGGCATCCAACCTTTCATTTATTTCCAATTCTGAACGTGAATCGCTGGGCAGGCAGCACTTTTCTGTAGAAAGGATGCTTGGCGGACTTCTTGGCACAAGTTGTTTGTGCCGATGATCGGCTTGGCGAATCAGGCCGGCCCGGAACCGATTCCGGGCAAGAATCGGATTAGGACACCCGCTGTCCCTATGGTTCAACACTCTCCTCAGTGGCCGACCGATGGCCGTCTGCTAATGGTTTGCGAATTCTCAACGTGTTGAGAAATATTTCCCAACGGGTTGAAAAATATTTCCCAACGGGTTGAGAAATATTTCCCAACAGGTTGGGAATTTCATCAAGATACGGTTGGGAGCTTCATTGATATAGGGTTCTGCAGATAGGTTCTGTATGCCTTGGGGTACATTCTGTGCCCTATGATAGAACCTGTGCCGATGTGTCGAATCACTTGCCTGCAAGCGAAAATAGGAATGGAAATACGATTGTTTTGGGGTGTATCGGGCGTTAGTTGCGGAAATTTGTCTATATTTGCAGCAAAGAAACAGGCAACTTCAACGGTCTGATGACCGATTGGGGTTTAATTCAATTTCATGTCATGAATCAGAGCGACAGCATCATTATCATCCCGACATACAACGAGAAAGAGAATATTGAAAAAATCATTCATGCCATTTTCGGCTTGGATAAATGTTTTCACATCCTTGTCATCGATGACGGCAGTCCCGACGGAACGGCAGACATCGTGAAGCGAATGATGGACGGGTCTTTCTCCGATCGGCTCTTTATCATCGAGCGCAGCGGAAAGCTGGGATTGGGAACCGCTTACATCACCGGCTTCAAATGGGCCTTGGAACACGACTATCAATATGTCTTCGAGATGGATGCCGACTTCTCCCATTCGCCCGATGACCTGCCGCGTCTGTATGCCGCATGCCACGATGAAGGCTACGATGTAGCCATCGGTTCGCGCTATGTCAGTGGCGTGAATGTGGTAAACTGGCCCATCGGCAGGGTGTTGATGAGCTATTTCGCCTCCAAATATGTGCGTTTTGTCACCGGTTTCAAGGTACACGACACGACTGCCGGTTTCAAATGCTATCGTCGAAGGGTGTTGCAGACCATCGATCTCGACAGAATCAGGTTCAAGGGCTACGGCTTCCAGATCGAAATGAAGTTCACTGCCTATAAGATCGGCTTCAAGATCAAGGAAGTGCCCGTGGTTTTTGTCAATCGGCAGGAAGGAACGAGCAAGATGAGCGGCGGCATATTCGGCGAAGCCTTTTTTGGTGTGATGCGTCTGCGCTGGGACGGATGGTTCCGTAAGTATCCGCCCATGCCCCGGTCATGACGAATCCTTTTCCCACGTTTTTACGGACAAACCGTCAGGCTGTAACTTTGTATCGACCATCTGACGGCTGACAGATGAACCGGATGGTGTCGGAGGCTTGTTGTTGATTTGCCGTTTGACCCGATGCAAGGAATGAGTGCCGCCATCCCAACTTTCTTTATTCTACCATGGACTTACATTCTTTTATACGTCTATATCAATCCAAACAACAATGCAAGGCGTTTAAGGCAGTCTTGTCGAATCATGAAATCCGCACCGTTTCGCTGAAAGGATTGATGGCTTCGGCAACCCCCGCTTTCTTTGCTGCTGTGGCGGATGATTTCCTGCATCCCGTCCTTTTCATCCTGCAAGATGCCGACGAGGCCGGCTATTTCTACCAAGACCTGTCGAATCTTCTCGGACAGGAAAGGGTACTGTTTTTCCCTTCGTCGTACAGAAGGGCGGTGAAGTTCGGACAAAAGGATGCCGCCAATGAGATTTTGCGTACCGAGGTGATGGCACGCCTGAACCGGAATCAGCAGCCGTCCATGCAGGCAGGGCAGCAGGAAACGGCACCATTATATATAGTGACCTCTCCCGAGGCCCTGTGCGAGACGGTCGTATCGCGTCATAGCCTAACCGAAAATCTGATGTCCTTGAGTGTGGGCGATGAAATCGAAATCATGAAAGTTGTCAGCCGTTTGCGCGAACTGGGTTTCACGGAGAAGGACTATGTGTACGAGCCGGGGCAGTTTTCCGTTCGCGGAAGCATCGTCGACGTTTATTCTTTCAGTTGCGAACTGCCGTTCCGCATCGACTTCTTCGGTGACGAGATAGATACCATCAGAACATTCGACGTGGAGAATCAGCTGTCTGTCCGGCAGAAAAAACAGGTGGAGATATTGCCCGAACCCACCAAAATGGCCGGTGAAAATGGCTCGTTTCTGAAACTGTTGCCATCGGGAAGTTTTCTTGTTTATAAGGATTTTGCATATCTGCGCGACACGATGGATAAGATATATCAGGAGGGATTCTCCTCTCAGGCTGTCATCGAGCAGATGGAAGGAGTGACCGAGATGGAGCAAAAGGAAGTGATGAAGTCGTTGAAAAAGGAGCTGAACCTCATCGGCGGCCGTCGTTTCTTTGAAGACGTGGAGTCTTTCCGAAGGGTGGAACTCGCACCGCATCCCCACACTTGTTATCAGGCGGTACTGGATTTCCACATCGAAGCCCAACCGCTTTTTCACAAAAACTTCAGCTTGTTGCGGCAATCATTCGAGGATTTCCGTCTGAAAGGCTTCAAGCTGATGGTACTTGCCGAGAGCCGAAAACAAATCAACCGCCTCAGAGACATCCTCCATGCTGACGAGGATGCCGGCGGGAAGGAAAATGAAAGTACCCGAACGGATATGGCTTTCGATACCGTTGTGACGGATGCTTCGGATGAATTGTCGCCGGGCGTTCCCCTGCACGAGGGTTTCATCGACCACGATTTGCAGCTGGCAGTCTTTACCGACCACCAGATTTTCGACCGTTATCACAAATACCAACTTCGGTCGGATGTGGCACGGGCCGGCAGAATGGCATTAACGATGAAGGAACTGCAGGAACTCGAGCCCGGAGACTTTCTTGTCCACATCGACTTCGGCGTCGGCAAGTTCGGCGGATTGGTGCGCGTACCCCTGCATACCGCCGGAAAGGACGGAAAAGCCGGCTATCAGGAAGTCATCAGGCTGATATATCAACGCGGTGACATCGTAGACGTGTCCATCCATTCGCTCTACAAAATCGCTAAATTCAGAAGTGGCACCGCCGGCGAACAACCGCGCCTGAGTACGCTCGGGACGGGAGCATGGGAGCGCATGAAGGAGCGTACGAAGGCACGCATCAAGGACATCGCACGCGACTTGATCCGTCTGTATGCCAAGAGAAGACAGGAAAAAGGATTTGCCTTCAGTCCCGACAATTATATGCAACATGAGTTGGAAGCCGGTTTCCTTTACGAGGACACGCCCGACCAGCTCAAGGCGACGACCGAGGTCAAGAAAGACATGGAACGGTTGTTGCCCATGGATCGCCTCGTCTGCGGTGATGTGGGATTCGGAAAGACCGAAGTCGCCGTCAGAGCGGCGTTCAAGGCAGCCTGCGACAACAAGCAGGTGGCTGTCCTCGTACCCACCACCGTGTTGGCATACCAGCATTATCAAACCTTCAAGGAACGCCTGGGCGACTTTCCCGTGCGGGTGGATTATCTGTCGCGGGCACGCTCTGCCAGGCAGACCAAGGCAGTGCTGGCTGATTTGAAGGAAGGAAAAATCGACATTTTGGTCGGAACCCATAAACTCATCGGCAAGCAGGTGCAATGGAAAGACCTTGGACTGTTGGTCATCGACGAGGAACAAAAATTCGGTGTCGCTGTGAAGGAAAAGCTCCGACAGCTGCGCACCAATATCGATACCCTCACAATGTCGGCGACACCCATTCCCCGCACCCTGCAATTTTCATTGATGGGCGCACGCGACCTGAGCATCATCCGCACACCGCCTCCCAATCGTCATCCCATTCAGACCGAAGTCTCAACGTTCAACCATGAAGTGATTGCCGATGCCGTCGGTTTTGAACTGAGTCGCAACGGTCAGGTGTTTTTCGTGCATGACCGCATCAACAGCCTGCCCGACATCAGGCAATTCATTCTCGAGCACGTTCCCGATTGCCGCATCGCCATTGCCCACGGCCGCATGAAGCCCGAAGAGATCGAGGAAGTCCTCATGGGATTCATCAGTCACGACTACGACCTGCTGCTCTCCACGACGATCATCGAGAACGGCATCGACATATCCAATGCCAACACCATCATCATCAACGATGCCCACCGCTTCGGCTTGAGCGACCTTCACCAGATGCGTGGCAGGGTGGGGCGTTCCAACCGCAAAGCCTTCTGTTACCTGTTGGCTCCGCCGAAGTCGTTGCTCACTCCCGAGGCCCGACGCAGGCTCGAAGCCCTCGAAATGTTTTCGGATCTCGGAAGCGGCTTCAACATCGCCATGCAGGATCTGGACATCCGCGGTGCCGGCAATCTCTTGGGAGCCGAACAGAGCGGCTTCATGGAGGAGATGGGCTATGAAACCTACCTTAAAATCATCCGTCAGGCCATGGCGGAGTTGCGTGGCGAGATGGAGGAAGAGGGTAACGGCATGACCCTTTACGGGGAAGACGATGCCGGATATGTAGACGATTGTGTTTTCGAGACCGATCTCGAAATGTATTTCCCCGACCGATACATTCCCGGCAGCAGCGAACGGATGCTGCTCTATCGTGAGCTGGACAACCTGACGGAAGATGCCGAACTCGAAGCCTACAGGCATCGGCTGGAAGACCGCTTCGGCAAGATGCCTCCCGAAGGCGTGGAACTCATGTCGGTCGTTCCGCTCAGACGCATCGGCAAGAAGCTGGGATGTGAGAAAATCATTCTCCGGCAGGAGCGTCTGCAACTTCTTCTGCCCGACAATGCCAAAAACGGATATTATCAAAGCGAACAGTTCTCTGCCATGTTGAACTACATCACGTCGAATCCCCGACGATGCAATATCACCGATGAGAAGGGCAAGCGTAAAATCATCGTCTTTGAGGTGCCGACCGTTGGAGATGCCGTCGGCGTGTTGAAAGGCATGGAGGCTATGATACAAACAGAATGATGCTGACGTTGCGTGCCCGTCTCATCTTGCTACCATGCCCATTCAAGCCAATGAAGCATCCACTTATCCTAAACTCTTAATTTTCAAACCTGTCATATATCATTTGCAGCCATGATCATTTTATCCACCATTCTGATTTACTTTGCAATTTTGCTCCTCGTAAGCCGTTTTACTGCTCCTCGTGCCGACAATATGACCTTTTACCGAGGAGAACGCAAGTCGCCTTGGTATATGGTGGCATTCGGAATGGTTGGTGCTTCGGTTTCAGGAGTGACATTCGTGAGTGTGCCCGGCATGGTTAATCACAGTGCCATGACCTACTTGCAAACGTGTATGGGATTCATCGTGGGGTATCTGATTGTAGCTTTCGTATTGTTACCCATTTATTATCGGCTCAATCTCACCACAATTTATACCTATCTCGATAAACGGCTTGGCAAGAAATCCTATAAAACGGGTGCATGGTTCTTTCTGCTCTCCAAAATGGCCGGCTCGGCGGTGCGCTTCTATGTCGTGTGCCTCATCCTCCATAATTTCGTACTCAGTCGGCTTGGCATTCCCTTTGTAGTCACCGCCACATTGATGGTGGCACTGATATGGCTATACACACGCAAAGGAGGTATTAAGACACTCGTGTGGACCGACACTTTCCAGACCTTCTGTATGCTTGCTGCCTTGCTGCTCATTATCCTTCAGGTCATGAATGTTCTTGGACTCGATTGGCAGGAAGCCGTAAACATGATTGCTGCCGACGAACGGAGTCGTATCTTTGTTTTCGACGATTGGGCTTCGTCACAGAACTTTTGGAAACAATTCGTCAGCGGTGCTTTCATCGTCATCGTCATGACCGGATTGGATCAGGATATGATGCAGAAGAATCTGACTTGCAAGACTCTCAAGGAAGCTCGCATGGATATGTGTACCTACGGCATCGCCTTCGTCCCGGTCAATCTGCTTTTCCTCTCACTCGGCGTGCTGCTGTCAATCCTCGCTGTGCAGACTCCGGGCATGGAGGGTCTGAAGGGCGACGAACTCCTTCCCGCCTTTGCCGCCACGGGTCATCTTGGTGTGGGCATACAGGTGTTGTTCACCATCGGCATCCTCGCCGCCTCGTTCTCGAGTGCCGATTCCGCGCTGACGGCACTGACCACCACTTTCTGTGTCGATATTTGCGAAAAGCCCGAAGATGAACGCCTGCGACACCGCACCCACATTGCCATTTCGGTAATATTCGTTGTCTTCATACTCTTTTTTCACCTGCTCAATTCCACGAGTCTCATCGATGCCATCTACATTATCGTGGGCTACACCTACGGCCCGCTGTTGGGACTCTTCGCCTTCGGTCTGCTCACTCGTCGGCAAGTCCGAGACGCGATGACACCCGCCATAGCCGTCCTCTCGCCCCTGCTGTGCTATGTCATCGACCAATCGCTGGCACGTTATGCCGGTTATCGTTTCGGCTACGAACTGCTTCTGCTCAACGGCATATTCACTTTTGCCGGTTTGTGGATGTTCGGAAAATCGGCAGAGAGATGACCTGCCAACCTTATTTTTCCCTCCTTTCCCGCGCATGATGTGAGAACTGTCCGCCGGCAGTCGTGGCATGTAGGATGCCGCATGTCGGGAGAGGCATTTGTTCATAAAAAATGCCAATACACTGGAGGCCGTACGCTGTGGCGTATAGGCTTGGTATGATGCACCTGTCACTAATGTCATGCTTGAGGACATAAACAAACAAATCTAAGGTCATCAAAAAGGAAAACCTATGGATATCGGGATGACCAATACTTCAGCCTGCTTTTGCCCGGGAAGCATGATAAGACCAACGCAGTCTGGAGATGAACCACATTCTTGGCTGCATCAATGTGACTAAAACAAACTTTATGGTTGATTTAGAAATTATTGGCAGAAGCTACGGTCGCTTCTAAATGTCGATGCAATAAAGAAAATCGGAATGAAATGAATGAGCGCGAGAATCCCCATAAAATATTTGGCAATTAAAAATAAAAACGATAACTTTGCAGAAAATAAAACTTAAATCATGAACGAAAACAACTTGTTAAATAAGGCAGCCGACAACATTCGCATCCTCGCAGTTTCTATGGTAGAAAAAGCTAAATCGGGACACCCCGGAGGAGCAATGGGGGGTGCTGATTTTATAAACGTGCTTTTTTCTGAATTTTTGGTGTACGACCCCGATCAACCCGACTGGATCGGTAGAGACCGTTTCTATCTTGACCCGGGTCACATGTCGCCCATGTTGTATGCGGCATTGGCATTGCAAGGAAGGTTTACCCTCGATGAACTCAAGGCGTTCCGTCAATGGGGGGCACCTACGCCAGGACATCCCGAAAGAGATGTCATGCGCGGGATCGAAAACACCAGTGGTCCGTTGGGACAAGGCCATACCTTTGCCGTCGGTGCAGCTGTGGCAGAGAAATTCCTCGAAGCACGTTTGGGACAAGTCATGATGCAACATAAAATCTATGCGTACATCTCTGATGGCGGTATCCAAGAAGAAATTTCGCAAGGTGCCGGCAGAATGGCAGGATTGTTGGGACTCAATAATCTCATCATGTTCTATGACTCCAACGACATTCAGCTCTCGACATCATGTGACGCGGTGTCGCAAGAAGATACCGAAGCCAAATATAAGGCTTGGGGCTGGAATGTAATCAATATTGACGGTAACGACCCCGAACAGATCAGAAAGGCTTTGACTGAAGCCAATCGGGAGACAAAACGGCCTACCTTGATTATCGGTAAGACAATTATGGGTAAGGGTGCATTGAGAGCTGACGGTACGAGTTACGAAAATACAACGCAAACGCACGGTGCTCCCTTGGGCGGCGATGCCTATATCAATACGGTGAAGAACCTGGGTGGCAATCCCGAACAGCCGTTTGTCATATTCCCCGAGGTTCAAAAGCTATACAGTGACCGCAAGGAAGTACTGAAAACCATCGTTGCCGAACGAAAGGCTGCAGAAAAGCAGTGGGCTGATGCTCATCCGCAACAATGGAAAGAAATGCAGGAATGGTTCTCGGGCAACGCTCCTCAAGTGGATTGGAGCAAACTTGTGCAGAAAGACGGTGCAGCCACCCGTGCCGCATCGGCCAACTGCTTGGGTGTTTTGGCTGAACAGGTGCCTAACATGGTTTGCTCTTCTGCCGACCTTTCCAATTCGGACAAAACCGATGGTTTCTTGAAGAAAACCAAAGATATGACGGCCGATGACTTTACCGGTGCCTTCTTCCAGGCCGGTGTCAGTGAATTGTCGATGGCATGTATCTGTATCGGTATGTATCTGCATGGTGGTGTGATACCGGCATGTGGAACCTTCTTTGTTTTCTCCGACTACATGAAACCTGCCGTTCGCATGGCTGCCCTGATGCGTGTGCCCATCAAGTTCATTTGGACACACGACGCTTTCAGAGTGGGTGAGGACGGACCCACCCATGAGCCGGTGGAACAGGAAGCGCAGATCCGGTTGATGGAGAAACTCAAAAACCATCAGGGACAAGATTCGGTACGTGTATTCAGACCTGCCGACGTACACGAAACGACCGTCTGCTGGCAGATGGCGATGGAGAATGTGGATACGCCCACCGCACTGGTCTTGTCTCGTCAGGATGTGGCTTCTTTGCCGACAGGCAATGATTACTCACAAGCACGCAAAGGTGCCTATGTCGTGGAAGGATCGGATCATGATTTCGATGTCATTCTGTTGGCATCGGGTTCGGAAGTGTCTACTTTGGTGCAGAGTGCGGAACTGTTGCGTAAGGATGGTATCAAGACGAGAATCGTCAGCGTTCCTTCAGAAGGATTGTTCCGCAGACAACCGAAGTCTTACCAAGAAGAGATATTGCCGTCTCACGCCAAGAAGTTCGGCTTGACTGCAGGATTGCCCGTTACCCTCGAAGGTTTGGTCGGCGAAAAGGGTAAGGTATACGGAATGAACAGTTTCGGATTTTCTGCTCCCTACAAAGTTTTGGACGAGAAACTGGGATTCACGGGAGAGAATATATACAGAGAAGTTAAATCTTTTATAACAGACTAACTATGGAAGTAAAAACAGTAGGATTGGCTTGTGACCATGCAGGCTACGCATTGAAGAAATTCGTGATTCAGTATTTGGAAGAACACGGATATCCGTATAAAGATTATGGTACGTACAGTGACCAAAGTGTTGATTATCCCGATTTTGCCCACGCATTGGCTGAAGGTATCGAAAGCGGTGAAGTATATCCCGGTATCGCTATCTGCGGTAGTGGTGAAGGTATGACGATGACACTCAACAAGCACCAAGGCCTTCGTGCCGGATTGGCTTGGTCGATCGAAATCGCCCACATGATCCGCCAACACAATGATGCCAACGTATTGGTAATGCCCGGTCGTTTTATCGACAACAACACGGCATCTGCCATCATGAACGAGTTCTTTAAGACTACTTTTGAAGGAGGACGCCACGCCCGACGCATTGAAAATATGCCTATTCGAAAATAAGCAATGAAGAAAACCATGATGTCTGTTGCGTTTACGTTGATGGTGACCCTCAACGTAAACGCACAACTTTTTAATCTGTTTATCAATGACAGTTACCGAACGAAGACCGAAAAAGTGTTCCAAGACAAGTTGGAAACGGTTGGTAAACAGTTTTTTCAGGTCAATCCGTCCCGTATCACCGCCACCGAATCCGACGCACTGAAGTTCTTGTATGCCTATATGCCGGTGGCGGACATGACCGATTACCCCACTGATTTCTATTTGGAGAATGTCCGCACTTCGCTGAAAGCCACGGAGGAAATGGCATGGGGAAAGAAGGTTCCTGCCTTGTTGTTCCGCCACTTTGTCCTGCCCATCCGTGTGAACAATGAGGCTTTGGACAGATCGCGCATGGTCTTTTATGATGAGTTGAAAGAGCGTGTGAAGGGAATGAGCATGAAGGATGCCATTCTCGAAGTGAACCATTGGTGTCACGAGCGGGTTACTTACCAACCTTCGGATGCCCGCACGTCATCGCCGTTGGCAACCATCAAAACGGCATACGGACGCTGTGGCGAGGAGAGTACCTTTACCGTTGCTGCCCTTCGCTCCGTCGGCATCCCGGCACGGCAGGTCTATACGCCTCGCTGGGCTCACACCGATGACAATCATGCCTGGGTGGAAGCCTGGGCAGACGGCGCATGGTACTTCCTCGGTGCCTGTGAGCCGGAGCCGGTGTTGAACCTCGGGTGGTTCAATGCTCCCGCCTCGAGGGCCATGTTGATGCACACGAGAGCCTTTGGTGACTATGACGGTCCGGAGGAAGTGATGCTCCGCACGTCGAACTTCACCGAAATCAATCTCATCGACAATTATGGCGAAACGGCCAAAATCCGTTTCAGAGTCGTCGACAGTCGCCATCAGCCTGTGGATAATGCCCGTGTGGATTTCAAACTTTACAATTATGCGGAGTACTATACCGTAGCTTCGAAATTCACTGATGCACAAGGTGAAACTTTCCTTTCCGCCGGTTTGGGCGACATGATTGTCTGGGCTTCCAAAGACGGATGGTACGGCTATGGCAAGGCTTCGTTCGGCAAAGATAACGAGATGCTGTTGGTGTTGTCGCACCAAATGCCCGACAGGCTTACACCGTCGGTTGAAGAACCGGTCGATTTCGATATCGTTCCGCCGGCCGAGAAGGCACGCTACCCCGAGGTAACGGCTGAACAGCAGTCGCTCAATAAAGAACGGCTGGCCTACGAAGATTCGCTTCGCAATGCCTATTTGCAGACATTCATTGATGAAGAAAGCGCACGGAAGTTCATGCCCGAGGCTGTCCCGTTCTTGTTGAAGGCGAAAGGCAACTGGCGTGAAATCAAAGCCTTCATTCAGCAGAACATCTCTCGGAAGGATCGTGTCCTTGCCTTGCTTGCCACCCTCAGTGACAAGGACTTGCGGGACATGCCTGCCGAAATACTACAGGACCACCTCTCTGCACCGAGCGATCAACTGTCGCCTCGTGTGGAGGATGAATTGATTACCCGTCCTTTCAAGCAGGAATTCAGCAGGGTGTTCGAGGCTTCCGTGGCAGAGAAGATGCGGAAGAATCCCGCGTTGTTGGTCGATTGGACGAGGAAAAATATCCGTCTGAATCCCGACAAGAACGCATTGAGAATCGCGCAAACGCCGATGGGCGTATGGGAGTCGCGCTATACCGACGAGCGTTCGCGCGACATCTTCTTCGTATCCATGGCAAGAAGTCTGGGCATCGAGGCACGGAAAGATGGGGTCACGCGGAAGGTTCAATATCGTCATAATGGACAATGGATTGACGTTGATTTCAATGCCGACAAGCAGACGGTTACTCCAACAGGTACGCTGATGCTCGACTTCACCCCCAACAAATTGGTCGACAACCCCAAGTACTACAGCCATTTCACGCTGTCTAAGATCAACAACGGTGTCACATCACTGCTGAGCTTCGACGAGGGCCAGGTGGATATGGGCGGAGGTGTCAGCTGGATCAACTCTTTCAAGGATGGCGCCACCCTCGATGAAGGCACCTACGAACTGGTGACCGGTGTGCGAATGGCAAACGGCAGCGTGCTGTCATCCTCACAGATATTCAACATTGCCGCCGGAGACACCACCCGCATCGAATTGAAGCTCCGCAACCACGATACCGACGTGTATGTCATCGGCAGTTTCGATTCCGAAAGCAAATACATCGACCTTGCCACCCGTAAGGAAGTAAGCATCCTCTCGCAAACGGGTCGTGGCTATTTCACCATCGGGCTCATCGGCGTGGGACAGGAACCGACCAACCACAGCCTGCGCGACATCGCGTTGAAGAAGGATGTCTTTGAACAGTGGAACCGTCCGATGATTCTGTTGTTCGAGTCGGAAGCCGATGCACAGAAGTTCAATGCTGCCGAATTCCGAAACCTGCCGGGTACTATCGTATATGGTATCGACAAGGACGGAAGCATCCGTAGGCAGATAGCTTCGGAGATGAAACTGGCCAACAACGGCCTGTTGCCCGTCTTCTTCATCGCCGATACCTTCAACAGGGTAGTGCATCTGTCGCAAGGATACACCATCGGTCTCGGTGAGCAACTGGAGAAGACCATCAGGAAATTGTGACGAAAAGGTCGTGCTGTGCCGCTCAATCTGCCGGCATAGCCGCCGTGCCGCCGCCGTATCGGATGGCATGGTGACCATGTCCGGATATGATACGCCTGAAGATGAAAGGCCAAGTAAGTTGCATTTGAAAGAACACATCCCTTGACACCTGTTCGAACTGAGTCCCGGCAGATGTTCCCCGCGGAATGACGGAGAGGACAACCAATCATGAACCAAGCCAGACAAACCGTGAAAAGAGCCATCATCATGGGTGCCACATCGGGCATCGGGGAAGAGGTTTTCAGACTGATGTTGAAGGATGAAGACTGTTTCATCGGCATTGCCGGACGTCGTGCCGACAGACTGGAAGTCCTAAAAGCATTGGCTCCCCATCGGGTTGCTTATGAAACCATCGATGTTTGCCATCCTGAAGCAACCCTCGGACTTCAACGGCTCATCGGAAAGGTGGGAGGAATGGATGTGTACTTTCATGCTTCGGGCATCGGCAAGGTCAATCGGGAACCCACCGAGTTCATTGAAATGAGCACTGTCGAGACCAACGTTTGCGGGTTTACGCGCATGGTGGGAGAAGCCTTCAGGTATATGGCTGCCCATGACGGAGGCCATATCGCCGCCGTCACTTCTGTAGCCGGAACGAAAGGCATCGGCATAGCCTCTTCCTACTCTTCCTCCAAGGCTTTCCAGCAAGCCTATCTGCAGGCACTCGAACAGCTGGCCCACGTGCGCCGGCTTCCCATCAGGTTCACCGACATCCGTCCCGGTTTCGTGGCTACGGCGTTTCTCGACGGCAGTCGTCCGTACCCGCTGATGATGAAGCCTGCCGATGTTGCCGCCTCGATCATGCGTGCTGTCGGAAAGCAAGAGCACGTGCGGGTCATCGATGCCCGCTGGCGCATCCTTGCGGCATGCTGGCGACGATTGCCCAAGTGGCTGTGGCGACGCTTGCCCGTTGACATGCCGCCGGGAGCCGGTTCCAGACAGGCCGGAAGCCGGTAAGGCCGTTTCCTCTTGTTAGCCGCGGCACGACCACAAGGCCGAAGCCTGCATTCCATGACATCATTATTTGTGATTGCCATATGTTCAAACCATCTGTTTACCCCGAAGTCAATGACATCCATGAGGCATTGGCAAGTCTCTCGGACAACAAGAAGAGGGAGATCTTGCTCCGTTTTTTCAAGACCGGCAAGGGCGAATACGGCGAAGGTGACGAAATTATGGGTGTGACCGTTCCGCAGATACGCGGCGTCGCCAGGCATTTCGGTCATCTTTCGTTCGATGTTCTCGACGGGCTGTTGCGCCAGCCCATCCACGACATGCGGCTGTGTGCCCTCATCATACTGGTCGGCATGGCCCGCAAGGGAGTGACCAAGGAGATGCTCGACTTCTACCTGCTGCACACCGATTGCATCAACAACTGGGATCTGGTGGACTGCTCGGCACCCGCCATCGTGGGACGCTACCTTGAAGACAAACCGCGCGACCTCCTCGACCGGCTGGCGGCAAGTCCGGTGTTGTGGGAAAACCGCATCGCCATGGTCGCCACCCTGCATCTCATCAGGCTCGGACAGCTCGAAGACACCTACCGGCTGGCACTGCGCCTGATGGGTCATCCCCACGATCTGATGCACAAGGCGACGGGATGGATGCTGCGCGAAGCCGGCAAGCGCGATGAGGGGCGGCTCGTTGACTTTGTCGAGGCACATCGGGCGGAGATGCCGCACACCATGCTGCGGTATGCCATCGAGAAACTGTCGCCCGGGGAACGCCGCCGCCTCATGCGCCGCGACTGACGGCCCGCTCCGGGCAACCGTCAAGGCCACGGCTGCCGGCTCCCCGGAGAGGCATTCCTGTCATCCCCCGTCTTTCTGCTCCGGCCGGTGTCTGCAGGCGGATGGGGGCAAACGGCCCTGGCATCCGCAAGACGATGCGGCCGAACCATGAGCAATGAACACGTCTTGGAAGGGCGATGCCTACAATAATCTTCCCTCCCTTGCGTTAAGAATGATATAACAATAATCTGCAATGCAAACCAAGGTATCAATCGTCACGGTAACTTACAACAGCGGGCGCACTCTTTCCGCCGCCATCGACTCAGTGTTGCGGCAAACCTATGCCGACATCGAATACATCGTCGTGGATGGCGGGTCGAAAGATGGCTCGGTCGATATCATCAAAGCCAAGGAACCGCTTTTCGGCGGACGGATGAGATGGATTTCCGAACCCGACAAAGGCATATACGATGCCATGAACAAGGGCATCCGTATGGCAACGGGCGATGTCGTGGGCATCCTGAACTCGGACGACTATTTCACGGCCGACGATGTCATCGGGCGTATGGTAACGGCTTTCGACGACATGAATGTCGATGCCGTCTATGGCGACATCCACTTCATCCGTGACGAGCGTCCCGACAAGTGTGTGCGCTACTATTCGTCACGCCGATTCAGACCCTGCTGGCTGCGCTTCGGTTTCATGCCCGCCCATCCCTCGTTTTATATCCGCAAGTCGGTGCTTGCCGATACCGACCTTTACCGCACCGACTATGCCATCGGCGCCGACTATGAAATGATGGTGCGCCTTTTCCTCATCAGGCGCATCAAGGCCCGATACCTGCCCATCGACTTCGTCACCATGCGTGTGGGAGGGGCAAGCACCAAGAACATCAGGAGCCGTCTCACGCTCATCAGGGACGACGTGAGGGCGTGTCGTGAAAACGGCATCTATACCAACGAACTCATGATAGGCATGAAAGTGTTTTACAAGATTTTCGGATTCCGTTTCTGAATCCTCTTCCCGGCTGCCTGCCGGCATCCTGTCCGCCGGCGCCGGTTCATGTCACAGAACAATCACACCATGACCAGCGACAAGCAAGAACGGATAGTGGAGCTCATGGCGGATGCGTCCCGGCGGAAGGAGGCTTTCGAGGGTATCGTCGAGCTCTATGCCGAACGCTTGTATTGGAAAATCCGCCATTTCGTGACCGCTCACGAGGATGCCGACGACGTGCTGCAGAACACGTTTCTCAAGATATGGCGGTCGTTGGGCGGATTCAAGGGAGAGTCACAGCTCTCGACATGGCTCTTCCGCATAGCCATCAACGAGTCGCTCGAATGGCTGCGGAGCAACAAAAGGCGGCTGGAGGCCGAGCGGGGCGGTGTCTCTGATTTGGCTGAACGGCTGATGGCCGACCGCTATTTCGACGGCGACGAGGCGCAGGCTGCCCTGATGCGAGAAATCGACCGTCTGCCCGAAGTGCAGCGCACCGTCTTTACACTGAGATATTTTGATGAAATGAAATATGGCGAGATGAGCGAAATCCTCCACACTTCCGAGGGGTCGCTGAAAGCATCCTATCATCATGCGGTGCAGAAAATCAGGGCTGCCCTCAAAGACCATCCGCTGAATCTCGGCGAATAGTCCGCCGGCCGCCGTGTCCTCTCGCGGCAGGGGCTTCCGCGCGGACACCACGAAAGCGAACATAACATATAACGAATATAGTCATGAAGAAATCAAAAGTCAATTACCGCAATCTCTCCCTGTGCATGATTTATGCCGGTGTGGCCTGCCTTGCCGTGGTGTTTCTCATGGGCGGCAACACCAACTTGGGGACGGGTTTCGGCCTGCTGCTCATCCTCGCCGGTGTGGCGGGATATGTCCGGGCGGTGAAGTGCCGGAGCCGATATTGAACCCCGATCGGCTGTGGGGGCAAACGCTCTCATGGCCGGTTGGGAACAGTGACACTTCCCGTCCGCCTGTCGTCCGCCTGTCGGCAGTATGGTTGCCGGTTGCAGCCACTGCCTTTTCCGCCTGTCATCCGGTTTGTGTAGCCTTGCTTTCTGTGGCAGACGATGCCCGAAGTCTGCGGCACAAACCTTCTTTCATCAACAGTGTTGATGTTTCATTCTGCCTGTCCTGAATCGCCTGTCGTACATTCTTCTTCATTCCTGTACATGGTATCGATGCTACCGACACTTGGTATCGATGCTACCGACACTTGGTATCGATGCTACCGAC
>JALETQ010000048.1 GCA_022781445.1 Prevotella sp. | reverse complement strand
AGCGTGAACATGCCGCCGTCAAAACCTTGCTCTTTTGCACGACGGAAGGGCAAGAAACAAGAGGCAAAACTTGCCCTTTCAGGAAACAAAAGAGCAGGTTCTGAAAACGATTGTCAAAGGATTGACGTGGCAACCCTTTCGAGAGAGAGGGGCAAAAATTGTCTTTTTCCGAAAATCCTCGACCCTTTTTCCGAAAACCCTCGACCCTTTTTCCGGAAACCCTCGACCTTTTTCACGAAAACCCTCGACCCTTTTTCCGAAAACCCTCGACCCTTTCTCCGAAAACCCTCGACCCTTTTCCTGAAAACCCTCGACCCTTTTCCTGAAAACCCTCGACCCTTTTCCTGAAAACCCTCGACCCTTTCCTGAAAACCCTCGACCCTTTCCTGAAAACCCTCGACCCTTTTCCTGAAAACCCTCGACCCTTTTCCTGAAAACCCTCGACCCTTTCCTGGAAAACCCTCGACCCTTTTCCGAAAAACCCTCGACCCTTTTCCGAAAAACCCTCAACCCTTTTCCGAAAAACCCTCAACCCTTTTCCGGAAACCGGCCGTAAGCCTCTTCCGGGACAGCCGAGGGCTTCTTCGGGAAAGCCTGCCCGGACACAGTGTCCAACCGGCATGAAGATGGACGGACACCGCAAATTATGCCCTCCGGACAAGCATTTTTGGACGGAGAGCGGTCATATTCCGATTTTTTTGTCTAAGTTTGTACCCTCAAGCAAGAAAAACAAGAGAATGAATGAATTTGAACTCATAGCCAAAACGTTTATGGGATTGGAACCCGTTTTGGCACAAGAACTTACTGAGTTGGGAGCCAATGATGTGCAGATTGGCAGAAGAATGGTCTCTTTCAGGGGAAACAAGGAAATGATGTATCGTGCCAATTTCCATCTGCGTACCGCCATCCGTATACTGAAACCGATCAAACACTTCAAGGCCGATTCTGCCGACGAGGTTTACGAAAACGTCAGGAAAACAGACTGGAGCGAATATCTCGACAACGGGAAGACCTTTGCGGTCGATTCCGTGGTATTCTCGGAAGAGTTCAGACACTCCAAATTCGTTTCCTATAAAGTCAAGGATGCCATCGTGGACCAGTTCCGCGAGAAAACGGGACAGCGTCCGAACATCTCCGTCACCAATCCCGATATACGCCTGAACATGCACGTCGCCGAAAACCGGTGCACCCTGTCGCTCGACTCGAGCGGCGAATCGCTTCACCGGCGCGGCTATCGCCAGGAAAGTGTCGAGGCCCCGCTGAACGAAGTCCTGGCTGCCGGCATGGTCATGATGTCCGGATGGAAGGGACAGTGCGACTTCATCGACCCCATGTGCGGTTCGGGAACGCTCCTGGTCGAGGCTGCCCTCATCGCCAGAAACATGGCCCCGGGGTTGTTCCGCAAAGCATTTGCCTTCGAGAAATGGCAGGACTTCGACAAAGAACTCTTCGACAGGATATACAACGACGACTCGCGCGAGAAGGAGTTTGCACACCACATCTACGGCTACGACATCGAATATTCCAATGTGGGCAAGTCGCTGCTGAACGTGAAGGCAGCCGGACTGACCAAGGACATCACGGTACAGCAAGCCGACTTCAAGAACTTCAGGCAACCTGCCGAAAAGAGCATCATCATCATGAATCCGCCCTACGGCGAACGGATCTCCGCACCCGACATCCTCGCCACATACCGCATGATCGGCGAACGGCTCAAGCATCAGTTCGTCAACAACGACGCGTGGATACTGAGCTACCATGAAGAGTGCTTCGAACAAATCGGGCTCAAGCCGTCCATCAAGATTCCGCTCTACAACGGATCGTTGGAATGCGAGTTCCGCAAGTATCAGCTCTTCGACGGAAAGATGAAAGTCTTCAGAGGCGAAGGCGGACAGGTGAAGACCGACGAAGACAGGAAAGCCATGGCCGAAAAGCATCGTTTCAAGAAGAATCGTGAGTTCAGGAAACGGCTTGAGGAAGACGAGGAAAACGAAGCGGCGGACATCCGCTCCTTCAAGTTCCATCACCGCAGGCCGGATGCTTTTGAAGACCGTGGAAAGAGAGACCATGCCGACAAGTTCCGCGGCAGACAGAATTCGGACAGATCAGACTATTCCAATAAGAAATTCAAGGACTATCCGGGAGGAAAAAACAGAAGAAGAAACAATTATGAAGATTAAACTAGCATTACTACTATCCATTGTGACAACATTGGCATCGGCCCAAGACAGACAGTTTACACTCGAAGACCTGAACTTCGGGGGGACGAACTACCGCAACATGATTCCCCAAAACCGGTATTACGAATGGTGGGGCGACGAACTGGTCCGGACAGACTATGACCGCTGTTCGGTCGTCGACAAAAAAAACGCCAGGGAGACGACGCTCTTCACGCTCGATGAAATCAATGCGTGCATCAACGATACCGCCAACCGTGTTTATCATCTCTATCAGGTGTCGTTCCCTTATCCCGGCAAGACCGTTGCCCGGGTCTATGGCTCCAAAGGCGCCCGCCTGATCGACTGGAAAGCTGCCAAGGTTATCGCCGGCGGACATGCCGGTGACCATGACAGGGAACTTGAATGGTGCAGCGCCTCACAGGCTGCGGTGTGGCTGAAAGACCACAACCTCTATGTCGAATACCAAGACAGAATCAGACAGCTGACCACCGACGGAAGCCGGGAAATCGTTTACGGACAAAGTGTTCATCGTGACGAGTTCGGCATCCACAAAGGAACATTCTGGAGCCCCGACGGACTCAAGCTCGCTTTCTATCGCATGGATCAGTCGATGGTTGCCGATTATCCGCAAGTGAACATCGATACCCGCATTGCCACGCTTGAACCTGACAAATATCCCATGGCGGGCGAAACCAGTCATCGGGTAACGGTAGGCGTGTACGACCTCGTTACGCAAAAGACGGTTTACCTACAGGCCGGTGACCCCACCGACCGCTATTTCACCAATGTTGCCTGGAGCCCCGATTCAAAGACCGTCTATATGTTCGAACTCAACCGCGACCAGAACGATTGCCGGCTGGTGAGCTATGATGCCGTGACGGGCAAGAAGACTGCCGAGCTTTATCGCGAACAGCATCCGAAATACGTCGAGCCTCAAAACCCGATCGCCTTCCTGCCTTGGGATGATTCCAAGTTCGTCATGCAGAGTCAGAAAGACGGATATAACCACCTTTATCTTTTCAACAAGGATGGCAGACAACTCAAGCAGTTGACCAAAGGGGAATGGGTGGTCATCGAAATGCTCGGATTCAACGAAAAGAACAAATCGCTGGTGTTCCTCTCGAATATGGTATCGCCCATTCAGAAGAACATCTTTGAAGTGCAGGTCAATAATGGCAAGATGACCCGTCTGGACAACGGAAAGGGTTATCACGAGGCCATGCTGTCCAAGTCGGGTTCATGGAGCCTTGATATGTTCAGCGAACCCGATGTGCCGCGCAAGATCGGAGTAATCGATAATTGCTCGGCCAAAGCCAAAGAATTGTTCGTGTCGCCCAATCCGTGGGCTGGTTATAAGGTTCCCGAATTCTCGTGTGGCACCATCAAGGCCGCCGACGGAGTGACCGACCTGTACTACCGGATGGTCAAGCCTGTCGACTTCGACGCTTCAAGGAAATATCCCACCGTTGTTTATGTCTACGGCGGCCCCCATGCCCATAACGTGGATGCGCGCTGGAATTATGGCAGCCGCGGCTGGGAAACCTATATGGCACAAAAGGGTTATCTGCTTTTCATCCTCGACAACCGCGGAAGCGAAAACAGAGGCACAGCTTTCGAGCAAGCCACTTTCAGGCAGCTCGGACAGGTCGAAATGCAAGACCAGATGAAAGGGGTGGAGTTCTTGAAATCACTGCCCTACGTCGATGCCGACAGGATAGGCGTTCACGGATGGAGCTTCGGTGGCTTCATGACCGTTTCGCTCATGACGAACTATCCCGACGTGTTCAAAGTGGGTGTTGCCGGCGGGCCGGTCATCGACTGGAAATGGTATGAGGTGATGTATGGCGAACGCTATATGGACACTCCTCTGTCAAATCCCGAAGGATATGAAAAGGCTTCGTTGATCAAGAAAGCAAAGAACCTGAAAGGCAAGTTGCAAATCATCCAAGGCATGAACGACCCGACTGTCGTTCCCCAGCATTGTCTTCAGTTCCTCCACGAATGTAACATCGTAGGTACACAGCCCGATTTCTATGTCTATCCGGGTGAAGGTCACAACATGCGAGGGCATCAAAGCACCCATTTGCACGAACGGATTACCCAATATTTTGAAGATTATCTGAAGTAAAGCCCCATGAAGATATTATTGTTAGGCAGCGGTGGTCGCGAACATGCTTTGGCATGGAAGATTGCACAAAGCTCCAAAGTAGAAAAACTGTATGTCGCTCCGGGCAATCCCGGCATATCCGAAGTGGCAGAAAATGTTGCCATCGGCGTGAATGACTTCGATGCACTGAAGGATTTTGTCATTGCCAATCGTATTGATATGGTGGTCGTCGGGCCCGAAGACCCGTTGGTGAACGGCATCTGTGATGACTTCAAAAGCGATGCACGCACGAAGGATATTGCCGTCATCGGACCGTCCAAAGCCGGTGCCGTTCTCGAAGGAAGCAAGGATTTTGCAAAAGCTTTCATGCAGCGTCACGACATTCCGACGGCCCGATACATGACCGTTGATGCTTCGCATTTGGAGGACGGCCTTGCTTTCCTGTCGACCCTCCGGCCGCCCTACGTCCTCAAGGCCGACGGGCTGTGTGCCGGTAAGGGCGTAATCATCTTGCCGACACTCGAAGAAGCGCGACAAGAGCTTAAAGCCATGTTGGGAGGTATGTTCGGAAGTGCTTCTGCCAGAGTTGTCATAGAGGAGTTTCTTACAGGTGTGGAATGTTCCGTTTTTGTGCTGACCGACGGCGAACATTACCGAATCTTGCCCGAAGCCAAGGACTACAAACGTGTCGGCGAGCACGATACCGGTCTCAACACCGGCGGTATGGGCAGCGTAAGTCCGGTTGCCTTTGCCGGCAAAGAGTGGATGGAGAAGGTCGAAAAGCGCATCATCATTCCCACCATCGAAGGATTGAGGGAGGAGCGCATCGATTACAAGGGATTTATTTTCTTCGGACTCATCAATGTGGAGGGCAATCCGATGGTCATCGAATATAACTGTAGAATGGGTGACCCCGAAACCGAGAGTGTGATGCTCCGGCTGAAGACGGATATCGTTGATCTCTTCGAAGGTGTTGCCAACGGAGACTTGGACCGATATGACGTTGAGTTCGACCCGCGGACGGCTGTCTGTGTCATGCTGGTAAGCGGCGGTTATCCGCAGGCATACGAGAAAGGCTATCCCATATCGGGGTTGGAACCGGCTGCCGATTCCGTCATCTTCCATAGCGGTACGTCGAGGGTTGGCGGAAAGATCGTGACCTCGGGCGGCAGGGTGCTTGCCGTCTGCAGTTACGGAGAGAGCATCGGAGAGGCTTCCGGGAAGAGCTTCCGGCAGGCAGAGAACATTGATTTCAAGGACAAGTATTTCCGTAGGGACATCGGATCGGATCTCTAGTCACTATCCGGGTACCGTCTGATTTTCGACATCGCCGGGCATTACGGCCCGGAATGTTATCGACAAATAACCGTATGGCAGTAAAAAGAATACAGAACAGAATCGCCGGGAACAGATTGTTGTTGCCAATGACCTCATTTCTGGCTCTCCTCATATTCGGGGTAGCGGGGTTGGCGGGCAGCCAGGCCTGGAAGCAGTTGCCGTTCTTGGCGGTTTCCGTTTTCCTCATGTCCGAGTTGAACAAGACCCATGCCTTGATCCGCATCTACAGCCGTAGCATATCATCATCGTTTCTCTTGCTGTCGATCATCGGCAGCTTTCTGTATCCGGACTATTCTTATGGCTTGGTACAACTCTGTCTGGTGGCTTTCTACACGGCCATGTTCGGAGCATACTACAGCATCCAGTCCATCAGGCGTGTCTATTTCGCCTTTCTTTGTCTTGGCGTCATCTCCGGCTTTTATGTCCAGATTCTCTTTGTCGTTCCTTTCGTCTGGATGATGATGGCGTTCAGCCTCCGTATATTTCACTTCCGCACTTGGACTGCCTCCTTGTTGGGGTTGCTGACACCTTATTGGTTCGGAGCGGTTTGGCTGTTCTATCAATCTGATTTCCGTCTGTTGACTGAACACTTCTCCGGCATTCTCCCGGCCGGCGCTTTCTTTGATTATGACCTGCTGTCGTTACGGCAACGTATCATTACGGTATATCTGTTTTTGCTG
This sequence comes from Prevotella sp., assembly GCA_022781445.1. Taxonomy (GTDB): domain Bacteria; phylum Bacteroidota; class Bacteroidia; order Bacteroidales; family Bacteroidaceae; genus Prevotella. The sequence continues at coordinate 28,485 of JALETQ010000048.1, read as the reverse complement.
TTCGCCGTCGGTGGCATTCACTTCTATCGGAAGAAGTACATGGACAAGCTGCGCACCAGGCTGTTGTATCAGGTGTTTGCCACGATGAACCTTTTGTTGTGGGCATTGCTCGTCATTCAGCCCGCCCGTTCCGATTGTCTCATCCCTCTCGTCATCGTCAACACGGCACCTTTCATCGCCCACTTCGTCACTCTTACCAATACCCGTTTCACCAATTTGGCTTTCCTTGCCATCATATTGATCACATTCACGCTGATAGGCTTTCAATTATGGACACTTTGATACCTTACTTAATGGATTACGGATATTGGGGAATGTTCGTCTCGGCGTTCATTGCCGGAAGTTTCTTCCCCTTAAGCAGCGAGATCCTGCTGGTCGGTCTGCTTGCCACAGGCTTGAACCCCGTCTGTCTGTTGGTGGCGGCTTCAACGGGAAACTGGGGCGGAAGCATGTTGAATTATGGCATTGGCAGGCTGGGCAAGGTCGAATGGGTGTACAAATATCTTCATGTCAGCCGGGAATCGATCGACAAGGCCCAACGGTTCATGGGTAAAAGAGGTGCATGGATGGGATTCTTTTCCTTCCTGCCGTTCATCGGCGAAGCCATCTCCGTGGCATTAGGTTTCATGCGCGCCAATATCGTCATCACAAGTATCAGTGTAGCCATCGGCAAAGTGCTGAGATATCTGTTGCTGATGTATGGCACGAGCCTGTTTATCTGAGATGCGTCGGAACATGATGTCATGTTCCGACAAATATGACGTCATATCCGGGCAAATATGACGTCATATTCAGGCAAAAATGACGTCATATCCGGATAGGAATGACGTCATGTTTCATGCCGGGGCCGGTTTCCTCCCGATGACAACAAGGTAAACTTTCCTCTTGCCCGAAAAAGTGCGGCATGCTTGGCAGGCCGTCGGGGCGTTTCGGCAGACTATGGGAGGCTTTTATAACACTTTGGTTTCAAAAGCTCTCATGGCCGGTTGGGGATAAATCTCTTTGGTACAAACATTGTTTCCGTAGGGCAAATGGATTTCAGATTTCAATTCGATCAGGAACCGATCGTGAAGACAAATCGCATGCCGCCTCCCTCGTTGTTAAGTGCCGAGATGGTGCCGCCATGCAGCATGACGGCATTTTTGACGATGGCAAGCCCCAATCCCGTACCGCCCATCTTGCGGCTCCGTCCCTTGTCGACGCGATAGAAACGTTCGAAAATGCGGGGCAGGTGTACGGCGGCAATGCCTGCTCCATTGTCCGAAAAACAGAATCGCCACAGTTTTCCATCCCTTTCGGCAGTGATGGTGACGGTCGTGTCGTCGCCGGCGTATGCGATGGCATTGTCGGCAAGATTGCGGAACACGCTGTAAAGGAGTGATGAATTGCCTTGCACGACAAGGCCGGATGGCAATCCGTTGTGGAATGTCATGCGGCGTTCCTTGGCTTGCAGGGCCGTTTCCCTGATGATGCCGTCGACCATGCGTGCAATGTCCACCTGACCGAATTCAATCATCTCAGGTGCGTCGTCAATCCGGTTCAGGGTCGATATGTCCTGGAGCAGGGTGGTCAGGCGCCTGCTTTGGGCATAGCAGCGTTGGAGGAACTGGTCGCGCTGTTCGGGCCTGAGATGTGGATTCTCGATGATGGTCTCCATGTAACCTTGTATGGATGCCACGGGTGTCTTCAGTTCGTGGGCGATGTTTTGGGTGAGTTGCTTCTTAAGGTTGCTCTGCTCTTTCTTCGTCGATTGCAGCCTTTTGTATATCTTGACGATGCGTTCGGCGATTTCACCCAGTTCGTCATCCGGGAAGTTCACGAGGTCTTCGGTGTCGAGGCTGCCCCCTTGGTCGGCCTGCGAGGCGAAAGCGCGCAACTTGGTGATGTTGTCGCCAAGTCGGTTGACGAAGCGATAAAGCACGATGATGAGGATCAGTACTGCCGCAATGGCAAACCAGATATAGTGCTGGTCTGTTTGTAGTGAGAAGATAAGTTCGTCATTGTAGGGTAGGGCCGTTCGGATGATCAATCCCAGATCCTTGAAACAGGTGGCAGAGTAGAAGTACTTTTCGCCCATGCTCTCGCTGGTGCGGCTGATGTCGATGCCCTCGCCTGTACGTATGGCATCGGCGACTTCCTTTCGGTTGAGATGGTTGGGCAGGCGGCTGTAATCCTTGCGTTCGTTGTCGAAGATGACTTTGCCTTCCGGATCGATGACGGTCACCCGCAAATTGTTGATGGGATATTTTGCCAGATAGCCCAGGACGACATCCCCGGCAAATCCGCCTCCGTAACCGAGGGCGGTTGCCAGCCTGGCATTGTAGTCCTGCAGGCGCGTCTGTACCAACTGGACTTTGAAACTCTCTTCCCGCCGTTGCTGGAAAATGATGAACGACAGGGCGAAGATGAGGAAAATGAGCAAGACGCTCAAGTATAGCTTTTGTCCTACAGATATTCGTCTCATCCGTCAATGGAATGTATAGGTTGTCGGGTAAATGTGCAAGTGTCAGGCGTCGAAATAGTAGCCGAAGCCCAGCCGTGTGATGATACATTTGGCAAAACGGCCAATCTTCTTTCGGAGCCGCGTAATATTGACATCGACGGTTCGGTCGAGCACAAGTACGTCTTTGGGCCATATACGGTCGATGAGTTCTTGACGGCTGAACACCCTGCCGCGCTCATGGAGCAGGAGATGCAGTATTTCAAATTCGGTTTTCGTGAAAGGTATGTCCTGTCCGTCGACACTCACGGTCTTCTTGTCGAGGTTGAGTTCCAGACCGTCGTAGGCCAAGAGATTGGACGACTGTGTGCGGGCGTTGGTGTTGAGGCGACGAATCAGTGCGCGGATGCGGACGATGACTTCGCGAATGGAGAAAGGTTTGGCGATGTAATCGTCGGCGCCGAGGTTGAAGCCTGTCAGCTTGTCGTTCTCCGTATCGCGGGCCGTGAGGAAGATGATGGGAATGTGATGAGTTTCAGGATTTGCTTTGAGCTTTTTGGCAAGTCCGAATCCCGACATTCCGCCCATCATGACGTCCAGCAGGATGAGATCAAAATTGTTCCCGGTGTCGGGGGCATCTGGCATTTCGGTGGTGCCGGTCAGAATTTGCTCGGCTTCCTCTGCCGAACCTGCCGTCGTGACGGAATAGCCTTCGGTTTCGAGGTTGAATTTCAATATCTCGCACAAGTCTTCTTCGTCGTCTACCACCAAAATAGAGTATGTCTTTTCCTTTACCATTGCTTTATGTGATTACTTTGTCGGTTTGTCGTCTTCGTTTTGCTTGGGCAAAGTTACGAAGAGACATTGTTATTTTCGTTTCAGATGTGTTACAATTGGATGAAGATTGGAATGTCGGTTATTTCCGTTTGATTCTGCCGAAGGTCTTGATGCTTGTGTATTTTCTCCAGATGTTCAGTTTCCGCTTCTCGGGAATGCCGTGACGGGCGATATAATCCTTGGCACCGTCGATCATGCGGCGTGCCACAAGTCCGTCGGTATGCGGGTCGTAGTTGTCGATGATCCATTTGCGTTTTTCAGTCAGCGTTCGGTCATCGGCAACGTGGTCGACCGCATCAACGAGCTGGTCGGGCGATTCGATGTTTCTCCAGTACAGCTCTTTCGAGATGGCGCGCAGGGTTACAACCGGCTTGTCGAGCAACAGAAACTCGTAGATGGTCGACGAGGTGTCGCTGATCATCACGTCAGCCATGAGCATGTATTTGGATATTTGGTAGTCGTCCACCCATTTGATGGCATCATGTTCGGCAGCCAGTTGCTTGTATTCCTCAACCCATTCGTTTTTCGTGAGCGGATGAAACTTCACGAGCAACAGCACGTCACGCTTGTCGACCAAGTCAACCAAGGCTTGTCTGATGTGGGGAATGGAGGTGAGCTTCGGAGAGAAAGTGGGTGCATAGAGAACGATACGTTGTTTGCGGTTTTGCTCGAGCATCTGTCGTCGCAGGTCATCGAAATCGTGGCGGTGACGGGCAACCCAATCCTGTCTCGTCCAGCCTGTTTCGAGAACTTCAAAGTCGCCGTAACGGTGTGCCAAGGCTTCAAAGTGTGAAGTGAAGTAGGGACCTTGCGTGAAGTAGGTATCGAAATATCGTCTGATGACCCAATGGTCTTTTTTCTCGGCGGCATAACCGTGGAATACCTGTATCTTGACCCCGGGGAGATAGTAGGGAACGATGTTGCCCGGAACAAAGATGCAATGGGGTGAAAAGTCGTAAATCCTTCCGATGTCATTGGTCCATTCGACATCTTCAGACAATGGGAAATCGGGTATTCTCGGACGGTGTACGTACCATAGTACTTCATGGCCGCCTTCACGTTGAGCTTCCTCGTGAATGGGCAGAAGAATGTCGATGGCGTAACGGTTTTCGCAGAAGAGGACGATGTTCATGACAGAATGGGATTAGGGAGGTGATGGATGGTGTGAGGGTGTGGCTGGAAGAAGGGATCATTTCTTGTTTCGGCGAATGTGTTTCTGTAGCTCGGCTTTGTCGATGACGACATAAACAGTGTCGACGACTCTGCCGGTCTGCCTGTTCTTGAGCGGATTGGCAAAATCACGGTCGATGATTTCCAAGTCGTCGATGAAGTAGTCGGACTCTCCCCGGTTGCTAAAGACATTCTTCAATCCCCATACCTGATGGTACTTGAGCTTCACTTTGTAACCTTTTACCTGACATTCTTGCAATATCCTGACGAGATGTTCCTGATCGTCGCGGTCGTTGTCGAGAGAAAAGGCAAAAGGACTTCCGCTGGAGTTCATGCCCGTCTGGGTGATGTTGAGCAGTCCGTCCCATGAATCCCAAATCACTCCTGCTTTCGAAAACTTGGTGACGGTGCCGACGCGTTCGCCGTCTGAATAGTGTTCCTTGCATCCGGTAGCAAACAGGCATATCGATAAACATGCCGATACCAACAGGCAATGAATGGATGTGTGGTGTTTCATGATGTGTACGATTTTCAGGGCATAAGTAAAACTTTTCGTGCTGTCGCGATGTTTCCCGACCGATCGGGAATCGTTTTGAACACCCCAAAGATACGAATTATTATCGATATGTCTGCGATGCGGAGGTAAAAAACAAAACGACAGCCGACAAGTCGTCATGTGTCTGATGCTTGTCGGCTGTTGTGTTGGATATATAATATAATGGTATGACTGTCGGCCGTTGCAGGTAGTGGGTCTTGTATGACGGGATGACTGCCACTGACATGATGAGAATTACTTTAATCGGCGGTGCCGGTGTTCAAGAGTGTTTGGCAGTGTGTCAAGAGGTCGGCAACAATGTAACTGCTGCCACCCACGAAGATGAAGTCGTCTTTGTCGGCATCGGCCAATGCTTGTCCGAATGCGTCGCAGACATTGGCAAACACGCGGCTCTTGAGCTGCAGGCTGTCGCCCAGTCGTTTAATCTCCTTTTCGCTGACGGCGCGGTGTGTATCGGCTTTGGTAAAGTAATATTCCGCCTCTTTGGGAAGCATCGTCATGACGGTTTGATAGTCCTTGTCGTCGACCATGCCGAAGACGATGCGCATCCTGTGGCATTCCTGTTTGCGCAGTTGGGGACAAAGGTATTGCCATGCAGCCACGTTGTGTCCGGTGTCGCAAACGACTGTCGGGCTGGTTTGCAAGGTTTGCCATCTGCCCATCAGCCCAGTGTAACGGCTGACATTCTGCAATCCTTCCTTGATGTGAAAGGGAGAAATACCCAATTGACGGGCGGCACAAAGAATGGTTTTCAGGTTGTGTACCTGATAGTCACCTTTCAATTCGAAGTCATCGAGTGGTAGCGGCGACATGATTTCTTCCTCGGCAAAGATGATGGGAGCGTGCATGGCATGTGCCTTCTGCAGAAACACGCCTTTGGTTTCTTCGACGGTTTCACCGATGACGACAGGTACGCCGAACTTGATGATACCGGCTTTTTCTCCGGCAATCTGAGCGAGTGTGTCGCCGAGGAACATGGTGTGGTCGAGAGAGATATTGGTGATGATCGAGAGGCGCGGCGTAATGACGTTGGTGCAGTCGAGCCGTCCTCCCAAACCCACTTCGATGACGGCAACGTCGACTTCCCGATCGGCAAAGTACTTGAACGCCATGGCTGTGGTCAGCTCGAAGAAGGATGGCGAAAGGGGTTCGAAGAAGATCTTTTCTTTTTCTACGAAATCCACTACATAGCTTTCCTCAATGCACTTGCCGTCGACGCGGATGCGCTCCCTGAAATCGACGAGATGGGGTGATGTGTATAGTCCGACCCTTAGTCCCGACGCTTTCAACATGGCGGCGAGCGTATGCGACACAGAGCCTTTCCCGTTGGTGCCTGCCACATGAATGGTTTGGTATCGGCGATGAGGATGGTTGAAATGTTCGTCGAGCAGATGTGTGTTGTGAAGATCGTCCTTATAGGCTCCTGCACCGATTTTCTCGAATACGGGCGTGCTGTTATAAAGATATTGGATGGTTTCTTGGTAATTCATCTGAACAATAGATTATGTGGTGGAGGAAATGTGCGGGGAATTGAAGCGGAAATGTGAGTACCGTGCCGAAAGATATGACTGCCTTGCCGCCAGGAAAGTGCGTGAAAAGTCATCGGCCGGAAATAAAGTCACTGCTTAGGAAGAAGATGCCCGGTCGCAGGAAGGAATGGAAAGAAGCCGTGTGTGGGCAAAAACATGGTTCTGTTCATGACAGAAGCTTCGGGGGAGGACAGGTCAAGGGGTGTCGGGTGCAAGGACTCGACACCCCTTTGGCATGTGATGGTTGCTTGATGAAAGCGAAACAGGTCAGCTGAAGTAATTCCTGAATTTCTCAAAGATGGATTTCTTTGTCGTCGCATCACCTTTGAAGCTGTCGCTTTTGCGCCATTCTTCGAGTACTTTCTTTTCGTCGCAGCTGAGGGTCTGTGGCACGTAGACGCTGACATTGACCACGATATCGCCTACACCGCTCCCGTAGCCTCGCAATACCGGGAGTCCCTTGCCTCTCAGCCGCAAGGTCTTGCCGGGCTGTGTGCCCGGTTCGATGGTGATTCTCACCTTGCCTCCTTCGATCGTCGGTATTTCCACTTTACCGCCGAGGGCGGCTGTGGGGAAGTCGAGGAGCAGGTTGTAGATGAGATTCTGTCCATCGCGGATGAACACGTCGTTGGGTTCTTCTTCGATATAAACCTGAATGTCGCCGTATACTCCGTTGCGCTTGCCGGCATTGCCTTTGCCCGATACGGTCACGACCATGCCTTCTTCCACCCCTGCCGGAATGTTGATTTCGATGACTTCTTCGCCTTTTTGCACGCCGGAGCCGTGGCAATGGGTACACTTGTCTTTGATGACCGTGCCTTCGCCGCCGCAGGTCGGGCAGGTCGACTGGGTCTGCATCATGCCGAAGATGCTTTGTGTGGTGCGGGTGACGACACCGCTTCCGTGACAGGTCGGACAGGTTTCATTCCGGCTTCCGTTCTCGGCTCCCGTGCCGTGACAATGTCCGCAAGGCACGTCTTTCTTGACCTTGAACTTCTTGGTGACGCCGGTGGCGATGTCTTGGAGCGACAGTTTGACTTTCAGACGCAAGTCGCTGCCGCGGTATTGTGCCGGGCGTCGGCGACCGCCGGCACTGTAGCTGCCCCGGCCTCCGCCGAAGATGTCGCCGAAGATGTCACCAAACTGACTGAAGATGTCGTCCATGGAGAATCCGCCACCTCCGAACCCGCCTGCTCCGGCTGGACCGGCAAAGCCGAACTGGTCGTACTGCTGTCGCTTCTGCGGGTCGTGCAGCACGTCGTACGCCTCGGCTGCTTCCTTGAACTTTTCTTCGGCTTCTTTGTCGTCGGGGTTGCGGTCGGGGTGATATTTGATGGCTATCTTGCGATAGGCTTTTTTGATTTGGTCTTCCGTGGCATTCTTGTCGACGCCAAGAACTTCGTAATAATCTCTTTTAGCCATTGTCATTAAAGGAGTGAAAGGTTGTATATCTGTTCTGTTTGTCCGTCGTTCTTGTCAGGGCGTGAGAGGAGCGAATGTGCTTTCCCGCCCGTTTCCCTGCCGGGGGAGACGGAAAGACGTCGGTCATTCGCCGACGGCAACTTTGGCGTGTCTCAATACTTTGTCGTTGAGGGTGTATCCGGTCTGGATGCAGTCGATGACCTTGCCTTTCCTGGCATCTTCGACACCGGGAATCATTGCCACGGCTTCATGGAAGTCCACGTTGAAGATTTGGTCTTCGGTGTCGATTTTTTTGACACCCAGTCCTTCGAGGATCTTCATGAGTTTCTTGAATATCAGCTCCGTGCCTTCTCTGAGGGCTGCCACGTCATCGCTCTTGCCGGCGTTGGACAACGCACGCTCGAAGTCATCGACAACGGGCAGGATGGCATCGACGGTCTTTTCGGCTCCGTTGATGATCAGTTCGGTTTTCTCTTTGAGGGTACGTTTTTTATAATTGTCGAACTCGGCCACCGTGCGGAGATATTTGTCTTTCAGCGTTTCGATTTCTTCCTGAGCCGCCTCCAGAGGGTCTTTCTCCTGTTCGTCGGTCTTGTGGGCTTCGTCCTGAACGTCATTGCCGTCACCGGCTGTCTGTTGTCCGCCGGCTCCGTCTTGAGAATTGGTGTCGTTCACTGCTTCTTCACTCTGTGTGTCGTTGAGTTCCAAATCCTTTTCTTCTTCCTTGTTCATGTCCGTTATCTTTTGTTTGTTGATGCGAAATGTCAAGCAAAAACCTTGCCAGTCACTTCATGAATACAGCTTTGCGGGTTGTTTAATCTTAAATCGTCCGGGATTTCGGGGCATCAGGAGTACATCTGTGCCTTTTGCTCTTTGATCTGCGTGTCGTAGATGTAGTCGTCGTAGCTCATCAGCTTGTCGATGGTTCCTTGGGGCGTAAGCTCGATGATGCGGTCGGCCACGGTGTTGATGAACTCGTGGTCGTGACTGGCAAAGAGCACATTGCCCTTGAAGCCCATGAGGTTGTTGTTGAAGGCCTGGATGGATTCGAGGTCGAGATGGTTTGTCGGTGTATCAAGGATGAGGCAGTTGGCGTTCTTGAGCTGCATGCGGGCTATCATGCATCTCATCTTTTCGCCTCCGCTGAGTACGTTGACCTTCTTGAGCACTTCCTCGCCCGAGAACAGCATTCTGCCCAGGAATCCTTTCATCGCCACTTCGTTGCCCGGCCCGAATTGGCTCAGCCACTCCACGAGGTTCATCTCGCTGTCGAAGAAGGAGGTGTTGTCAAGGGGGAGATAGGCCGTCGTGATGGTGACGCCCCACTTGTAGGTGCCGGCTTCGGCTTCACGGTTGCCGTTGATGATTTCGAAGAGGGCGGTCATGGCCTTGGGGTTGTGGCTGAGGAAGACGGTTTTCTGCCCTTTCTCGATGGTGAACGACACGTTGTCGAAGAGTACCGATCCGTCGGTGTCGAGTGCTTTCAGTCCTTCGACTTCCAGTATCTGGTTGCCCGGGTCGCGATCCATGCTGAAGATGATGCCGGGATATTTGCGGCTGGAGGGGCGGATTTCTTCCACGTTGAGTTTCTCGAGCATCTTCTTGCGGCTGGTGGTCTGCTTGCTCTTGGCCACGTTGGCGGAAAAGCGTCGGATGAATTCTTCCAGCTGTTTCTTTTTCTCCTCGGCTTTCATGCGCTGGTTTTGTGCCTGTCGCAAGGCCAGCTGCGAACTTTCGTACCAGAAGGAGTAGTTGCCCGAGAAGACGGTCACCTTGCCGAAGTCGATGTCGACGGTCTGTGTGCTGACGGCATCGAGGAAGTGGCGGTCGTGGCTGACCACCAGCACGGTTTGTTCGACGTTGCTCAGATACTCTTCCAGCCATTGGACGGTGTCGAGGTCGAGGTCGTTGGTGGGTTCGTCGAGCAGGAGGTTGTCGGGATTGCCGAAGAGGGCCTTGGCAAGCATCACGCGCACTTTCTCGTTGTTCGACAGTTCGGACATCTGCCTGTAGTGCATCTCTTCCTTCACGCCGAGATTCTGCAGCAGTTGGGCGGCGTCGCTTTCGGCTTCCCATCCGTTCATTTCGGCAAATTTCAGTTCGAGTTCGGCAGCCTTGTTGCCGTCTTCTTCCGTCATTTCGGGCTTGGCATAGAGTGCCTCTCTTTCTTTCATGTTCTTCCAGAGCGGCCCGTGCCCCATGAAGACGGTGTCCATAACATTGTATTCGTCGTATTTGAAGTGGTCTTGGTCGAGTACCGACAGGCGTTCGCCGGGTCCCAGCTCGACGGTTCCCTTGTTGGCTTCCAGCTCGCCGCTGATGGCCTTCAGCAGGGTGGACTTGCCGGCGCCGTTGGCACCGATCACTCCGTAGATGTTGCCCGGAGTGAATTTGATGTTTACGTCTTTATAAAGAACTCGTTTGCCAAACTGAATGGCCAGATTAGTGACAGTTATCATGTCTGTTTACAACTTATTAGGATTAAATGAGTGTGCAAAGGTACAATAAAAAATCAACAAAGCGAAGTTTTCAACCGTCTAATGCCCCGAGTCATCCCGTGGCGTGTTGTACCCGGGCTTCGGGCAGACGGGGGTGACGCAACGGTTTGACGCGTGCCGCCGTGCCGGCATATCGGCATTCGCCATCCTGCCGTAATGTCAGCCCATACTATTGCTATAGTGTCAGCCCATACTATTGCTATAGTGTCAGTCCACACTATTGCTATAGTGTCAGTCCATACTATTGCTATAGTGTCAATCCATACTATTGCTATAGTGTCAGTCCATACTATTGTTATAGTGTCAGTCCATACTATTGTTATAGTGTCAGTCCATACTATTGCTATAGTGTCAGTCCATACCATTGCTATGGTACGGATGAAGGTATGGTTAGGGTATTGTTTTGCCTGCCCGGTATGTGTTCCGGGGAGGTATCCGGGCGAAACGGTGCCGTGATGTCGGGCTGATGGCCTGTGGCGGCAAAAACAATGGCCGGGCAGCATTGGTGCTTCCGGCCATTGTGGACTGTTGATGTTCTTGTACCGAATCGGTTCCGGCCGATCGGGGCGGGTTATTGTTCGAGGTCGGCCATCTCGGGATGAACCGGCTCGAGGAACTTTCTGGCAGCCCGCAGATGGTGACGCATGATGCTCAGGAACTCCTGGCTTTCCTGCAGGATGTTGAGGTAGATGAGCGACACGTTGTAATTGTCCGGGTTGTGTGCCTGTTGCATGCGGTCGAGCTGGCGTTTCCTGATCACGGACAATTCTTCCTTGCAATGTTCGGCCCTGTCGAGGGTTTCGTCGTAGAGGCCGTATCGGCCTGTCGAGATCATTTCTTCCGTTTCGCGCATCAGCTCGTTGATGGTGCGGCGGATGGGCTCGAACTCGTCCCGGTAGAGTTTGGGAATGGGGTTGAAGTTGTTGTCGACGTGTGTCTTGATGGGGTCGAGCATACGTTTCAGGCAGTAGATGAACTGCTGGTTGCTGTTCGACCCGAGGTGGAACCATGTGTTGCGTTCGATGGCAATGTTCTGCGGAATGCGCCGCATGGCGAGGAATTCTTTCCGCCGGAACTTCGAGATCATTTCCTGTTCTTCCTTGAGCTCGGTCTGGCTCTTGCGGAGAGTCTTGAGATTCTCGTCGATGAAGCCGTCGAGAATGCCGTTGAACTGGTCCTTGGAGAACCGGATGACGAAGCTCTGCGTGCGCGATACGTGCTTGTGGAGCAGGTCCCAGACAATCTCCGGATCGCGCGAACGCATCATGATTCTGAAGACGTCGTCTTTCGACTCCCGGCTCGACTTCTTCTTGTACTTCACATTGCTGCGGTAGAGAAGGAATATCACGAGCGCCATGAAGGCTATCATGGCGACGATGCCTCCGAAGTACATGGCCAGACACACGATGGCTGCCGTGGCAAAGGCCACGCCGGCGGTGATGAACCATCCGCCGATGACCGAGATGACGCCCGTCACCCTGAAGACGGCGCTTTCGCGGCTCCACGCCCTGTCGGCCAGGCTGGTACCCATGGCGACCATGAATGTCACGTAGGTCGTCGAGAGGGGGAGCTTGTAGTTCGTGCCGAAGATGATGAGCATCGCCGAGAGGACAAGGTTCACGGCTGCACGGATGACATCGAAGGCCGCGCCTTCTTCGACGATGGCTTCTTCTTTGTTGAAACGGGTCTCGAGCCATGCCGCCACCCTTCCGGGAATGAAGCGCGAAACGGTCGATCCGCCGTCCTGTACGGCTCTGATAAGGCTGCGGGCGGCTTTTGACGAACCGAAGATTTCATCGCCTTCGTCCTGACGGCTCAGGTCGACCGACGTCTTGACCACATGCTGCGCCTTCTTGGAAGTCATCATGGCGAATATCATCACACCGCCGGCCATCATCAGATAGAGGATGGGGGTCTTGGCCGATTCCTGCAAGGATGTCATCAGAAAGTTGTCGGGACTTGCCACACCCGAAGCGTGCCACGTCTGGTAGGCATCCAGACCCGCCATGGGCACACCGATGAAGTTCACGAGGTCGTTGCCGGCAAACGCCATCGCAAGGGCGAAAGTACCCATGAGGACGACAAACCTGAAGATGTTGAACTTCAGCAGGTGAAGGAATTCCATCACAATCGTCGACACAATGAAGATGCCTGTCATCAGCATCGGCGTGTTGCCTTCGATCCACTCCTTGGCACCGGCACCGATAAAGGGTGACTTGGACATGCCTTTGATGAAGATGAAGTAGGAGAGACAGGTGAACGAAATGCCGCCAAACAGGGCGATCGTATATTTCAGACGCTTCTTATAGTTGAAAGTGAAGATGATACGGGTGATGTACTGCACCAGAATGCCGAAGAAGAAGGCAATCGCCACACTCACGAAGATGGCAATGATGACCGACAACGCCTTGTCTGTGTTGAGCAGGTCCGAGAATGCCAGCGAGGCGTCGGTGTTCATCTTCAGCAAGGCAAGAATGAACGTGCCGCCCAAGAGTTCGAACACCAGCGAAACAGTTGTCGACGTGGGCAGACCGAGTGTGTTGAAGATGTCGAGTACGATGACATCGGTGACCATCACCGCCAGGAATATCACCATGACCTCATGAAACGTGTAGTTCACCGGATTCATGATGCCGTGGCGCGCCACGTCCATCATGCCTGCCGACATCAGTGCGCCCAGCAGGACGCCACCCGATGCGATGAAAAGTACGGTACGGTAATTGGCCACTTTGGCGCCGATGGCCGAGTTTAGGAAGTTTACGGCGTCGTTGCTTACGCCCACAAACAGGTCGAACACTGCCAACAGGAGCAAAAATCCGACAATCAACAAATAAACGGTTTCCATTAATTTCTGCTTTATCTATGAATTCGGGCACAAAATTAGATGGAAGATGTTACAGCCGATTTAAGCGGATGTTACAATCGTGTTAAAATGGCACTGCACTCTTTCCAGTCACTCACGCCTTCTTTTCGGTTCGGAAAGACGAACCCGATGGCATCATCTGGTGTGGCACAGTCGGGAATAAGGACACGACAGGCAAGTCTTGATGTTGCCCGTGGGACGGAAGTCTGTGTCGGGATCGAATATCTCGGTGAGCAGCTCTCGCAGTTTGTCGTCGAACAAATCGCGGTGTCCGGCGATGTCGTCGACGTTCTTCCTGTTCAGGGTGAGGGTCGGGTCATAGTCGTCGCCTCCGGCATGCTGGACGAGATAGATGCCCGGTGAGACGGGCAGGCAGAGAGGATTGAGCTCGGCGTCATCACTCACGATCGATGCATACAGGAAAGTTTGGAGATAGTAATCGCTGTGATTGGCTATCTTGTCGGGGTTGAAGATGTCATCGATGTCGTGGAGGTTGCCCACTGATTTCCCTCCGGTCTTGTAGTCGATGACGCGCAGTCGGTCACCCGTCTTGTCGAGACGGTCGATGATGCCGCCCACGATGATCCGTTTCTCTTCGGTGCCGAGAGGGATGGTGATGGTCTTGCCCACATATTTTTCCAGTCCGACAAGCATCAGTCCGTCGGACTTCTTGCCGTGAATGGCAAGTTTTTTGTCGTTTGCGACAAGCTGGTTCAGATAGCGGATGATGACGTTGCGGTTGATGATCTGCAGCCCGTTATAGTCGGGCCGTTGCGATTTGCCCGTTGTTTCGTCTGTATGGAACAACTCCTTTCGGAAGGCAAAATCGGTTGCTTCGGCAACCTTGGCAGCCTTTTTCAGGTACTCGAAGTCGGCCTCCTGCATGATTCGGCCGTTGCCGGCATAGTCCTTATATAGATATTGGGCTGCCGCATGGAAGATGTTTCCGAAGATGCGGTTGTCGATTTCTTCCACATCATTGTCGTCGGCTTCCTTGAGTTCGGCGACATAGTGGTAGAAGAACTGCAACGGGCATCGAAGATATTGCACGATGGCAGTGGGCGATATCTTTTCGATGGTGCGCAGCTTGTCGGCGATGACAGAACTTTTGGCGACGGGATCGAGCTTCGTCCTTGGCAGTTGCAACGCCGAAAGGAGGGCAAACTTACGGATGTCGTGCCGGCTCTCGACCATCATCTGCATGATGTAACGGCTCATCTGCCCTTTGTTCTTCTCGGTCGAAGTGTTGTAGGCGATGGTGATATCGTCGGCTCTTTGCAGTAGTCGGTAGAAGTGGTAGGCATAGATGCTGTCCTTCTCGTCGGGTGTCGACAAGCCGAACGCATATCTGATGTTGTTTGGAATGAGCGACGTGTCGGTTTCCACACGGGGCATGTTTCCCTCGTTGCACGAGAGGACAAGGAGATGCCTGAAGTCGAGATTACGGGTTTCGAGCATGCCCATGATTTGCAAGCCGACCGCCGGCTCGCCGTGGAAGGGAATGGTCGTGGCATTGAGAAGTTGCCGCACGAATCGTTGAAACGTGATGATATCGACAGCGGCTTCCTCTGTGCGGAAGATGTCCGCCAGACGGGTGAGGAGCGTGAACATGCGGAACACCGATTCCTGGAACAACGAGTCGTGCCTTGCTTCGGGGGCATCGCATTCGGCGATGGTGCGCACCACGGCAGCCAACCGTTCGGCCAACGATACACAGTCCGTCAAAGAGTCGGGGTTACCGAAGAGCATTGCCGTTGCTTCGCCGGTCGACAGCTCGTCGGAAGAATAAAACAGATGCTTGGTTTTTCTGAGTTCGGCAAGTCGTTCGCTGCGGTCGGGCAGTACGAACGCGGCGTATGGATGGCTCAGGAGCATGTGAACGTACTTGGCCCTGAAACGGGAGCGTTCTTTGTTGAAACCCATCGAGAGCATGTCGATGAAACATTCCACGAACGATGCCACTTGCGTCTGTCGTAGCGGATAGCCCGTTGTGACATTGACATCGGTGATCTCGGAAGGCAGACAGTGGACGACCGTTTGCAATAGGTTCTCGTCGCACAATACGATGGCGGTTTGATTGCCGTCGGCGATGCGACTTCCTTCTTTCACCCATTCTGTGATGTAGCGGGCTTGAAGGTTTTCCGTCGGTGCGCTCATGAGATTGATCTGCTTGGGACGTTCGTAGTTACGGTATATGCCGTCGTCATCGTCCAACTCATTGGTAAACTCTTTCAAGTTCCGTCTCATCCACAAGCCTGCTTCATGGTCGGCATGATCGATGAAAGTCTTGTCGAAATCCCAGTAGAACCGGGCTTGTTCCTCGGCTTTCAAATGTTTGAACAGGCGGCGTTCGACCTCCTGCAGAAAGTTGAATCCCACGAAGATGTACTGCCGGTCACCGAACGACAGATGTTCGTTCTCCATCACCTCTCTGTAAAGTGCGCCCTCGTAGGCGATGCCTTTGAGTTTCAGCTCGGCGTTGAAGGCGGAATACACGTCCTCCATCTTGTCCCACACTTTCAGAAAATTACTCCGCAACCGGGATTCATCGGGCAATGACACGTTGGTATAGAAGTGTTCGATGGCTTGGCGTTGTTCCTCGGTGAGGTAGGATATGTCATCCATTTCGCGCAGTCCGCTCACGTTACTGAAAAGCTGGTGGGCATCGATGAGTTTCTTGTCGATGTCGTCGAAGTCGGACAGCATGATCTGTCCCCAACCGAAGAAGGCATCGAGCGGCTCACTGCTTCCGGTGCATCGGCAGTACACCCGGTGGAGAATGCAAATCAGCCGGAGCGAATCGGCTATGCGTCGGCCGGATTGTTGTTCGAAGAGTTGGGCGATGGTCATGTATGAAGGACTCCAAACAGGCTTTGCCGATCGGCGCATCAGTTCTTGTTTGAGGAACAAGGAAGCGCGTTTGTTGGGGAAAACGATGACCAAGTCAGACAGGTTGTCGGCGTGTTTTCGCAACAAATCATCTGCAACGTGAGATAGGAAACTGTTGTCCATGAGAGGTTATGGGGCGATGGTTGTGTCCGACGGCCAGCTGAAGACGGGCATATCGGCAGTTAAACATTCGTGTTTTGTCTGGCACGCGGCATCATCCTGTCGGCTTTGACACGTTCGCGTTCATCATATTCGATGGCTCCGAAGCAGTAGGCATTGACCGTGAAGAACCAGTAGGACAGATAAGCGAGGAGGAATGCCGTGAGGAATGTGGTGCCGAAATAGGCATAATAGAAGGAAGTCGTGAACCCGGCGGCATCACCGGACTCCATGCCATGAATGGAAGCATGGCGTGCCAAACCGATGACGATCATGGGCAGGGAGGGCAAGGCGGCAGCCAGCAATGTCATGAGGGCGGCAAGAATGAAGGTGATGTAAAGGATTCCGCCATAGCGAAAGCATCGTCCCAGAGAAGATGTCAGTGATACCTTATGCTTCTTGCGGTGGCGCAACACGAGATGACGGATGCAGATGAAGAGCAAAGGTGGTGCGAGGATGCCGATGAGAAAGGCGAAGATGCCTGTGTGGGTAAGCAGGGCAAGCTCTTTGTTGGTGATGAAAAGACGGTCGGACAGATAAGATGTTCCGGAGGCGATGCCGATCACCAAAAGCGAGAGGATCACCACCGACCGTACCATCCCTCCGTACATCAGGCATGATCGGCTGCCGCCTATGGCTTCGACGTAGGCTTTCATGCCGGCGGGATAGGCAAACAACACTGTAAGCAACAGCACTGTTGCTGCCGAAAGGTGAACGAGGGAATGATCGTCGGCACTACCATGCAAAGGCAGATACAGGCGGGTGAATGAAAGGTAAAGAGCTGTTGTCAGAGCAAACAGCACGACACGGATCCATGTTGCTTTGAAGATGGTTTTGAAACGGTGTACAAAGACGGTGTTGGCTGCCGTGAGACAGGCTTTGGCACTCCTGCTTTTGTATAGTCTTTCTTGATTCATGATGAAACCTCCTTGATATGTTGATGGGTATGGAACAGATGAACGATGCTCCTGCAGCGGGTTACTGGGCAGGCTTTGCGGCAACACTTCTTCGTCGTATTTCGGAACAGACGATGGCAGTTGCCGTGGCCACGTTCAGGCTTTCGGCATATTGACGATTCACCGGGTAAGGCGGAACGAACAGTTTCTGTGTGATTAGTCGGGAGATGGCGGGTGAAATGCCGTTGCCCTCGTTGCCCATGATCAGCAGTCCGCGGTTTTCCAACGGTTGCGTATAGAGATTGTCGCCATCCAGAAGAGTGCCGTAGACCGGCGTGTCGGCCGGCAATCCTTCGATGAGTTGCTTCAGGTCGGTGCGGATAATCGACACGTGAGCGATACTGCCCATCGTGGCTTGTACGACCTTTGGATTGAAAGCATCGGTCGTGTCTTCGCTGCAATAGACGGAACGGATGCCGAACCAGTCGGCAAGACGGATAATGGTACCCAGATTGCCGGGATCCCGGATGCCGTCCAAAGCCAACGAGAGTTCCGTCGATATCGAATGAGGTGCAAGCGAAGGTTGGGGGATGGGAAACAAAGCCATCACCGATTGTGGGTGTTGCAGAAAACTGATATGCTTTAGTTCGGCTTCGCTGACGCACACGATATCGAGGTCGGCAAGACCGGCCTGCCTGTTCAGCCATGCGTCGGTGGCAACGATAGTGCGTGGCCGGTACACAGCCATTAGGTCGTGTACCACCTTCGGACCTTCGGCGACGAATATTTGTTCTTGCATTCTGAATTTCTTCATCTGCAAAGACTTGATGTATTTTATGCGGTTCTTGCTGATCATTTCTCTTCTTTCATGCCGGAGATCGTTGTTTTTCCCCCTCACGTTAGTTGTTTTTCTCCCGTTGGAAAGTCCTTTTCCCGTTCTTTGGGAAGTCTGAAACATCGGCATTGTCGCGTTCGGTGTCGGGAAACGTTTTTATTCTCCGTGTCCGGCCGGTTAACAATGCCGATGCCTGTGCCTGTGTGTAAGGATATAAGGCACCCCGATAAGGGAGTAATTATACCTTGTCTTGTTCTTTGATTAAACCGTGCTGGTAGGCGTAGAGCAGCTCCTCGAGGCGGGCTATCTGCTCACGCAGTTCGGTTCCTTTGTCGGTGTCGGCAACCAGCATCCGGTGAGCGGAAAGTTCCACCAGATGGGTTGTACTCTTGATGTCGCTTCCCGAGGCCACCGCATCTGCCGCACTGGTGAACGGCTCGTGCTGAACCAGCTCCAGCGAACGGCTGTGATAGACAAGCGTATAGCCTGCAATTCCAGTTTCCTTATGGTAGGCCTGTGAAAATCCGCCGTCAATCACAAGCAGCTTTCCGTTTGCCTTGATGGGGTTTTCTCCGCTGACCACATGTACCGGAACGTGACCGTTGATGATATGTCTGTTGGGACCTTTGACGTTGAAGGCATCCAATATCCTGTCGCAGACCTCTTCATTATCGCGCATTTGGAAATAGTAACCCTTCTTTTCCTTGTGGGTGTTCTTGTCGGCAATGAGGTATCTCTCGAAGGTCGCCATCTTGGACTTGTCGAACAAAGGAGAATCCTTGCCGCACCAAAGGTATAGGAAGTAGTCGATTGCATATTTCTTTTCCGCCGAGTCTACCTTGCTTTGGAAGGCAGTTCTGACCATCATGCCGATTTTCTGCAACAACTCTTCACCGGCGTAATACTTGCCGTTGAGCCTGACTTTCTTCATCGAACCGTCTTCATTGAGCGGGATGGAAGCGTGGTAAAGCAGGTTGTTGTTGTAGACGGCATACATCCATCCGTGCGAAAGCAGGAGGCGGATGTGACGATGGAGTTTCTCACATTCCACGAAAGAGTGGTGCAGTCTTTCCATCAGTGTCTTCTCTTCCTTGGTCAGTTCGTTGGGATTTTTGGGGTCGATTGTGGGGTAACGGCAGCTCTTGAGGGGATATTCGACACCTTCAACCATGACCGTTCCTTTTTCGTAATCGACGGCTTTGAGCAACAAACGGTCGTCCATGTCCCATTCCTTATGCTTGGCAATGAGCTTTGCTTCCACTTTGAACTGGATGATGGTAATTGCCTTGTGCATTCTTGCGATGAGCTTGAGAGTTTTCTCGTCGATCATTGCGCTCTCCGATGTAACTTTCGGCTCATACACGTCGCACGGGTCGTCGCTGTATTTGTCCATTGCAAAGGTGGCAAGCGGCATGAGATTGATGCCGTATCCTTCTTCGAGGGTGCGCAGGTTGGCATATCGCAGGCACATGCGGATGACATTGCAGATGCAGGCATCGTTGCCGGCACAGGCTCCTATCCATACCATATCGTGATTGCCCCATTGAATGTCCCACGAATGATACTTCTCCAACGTGTCAAGAATGATGTGCGCTCCGGGTCCTCTGTCGTAAATGTCGCCAAGAATATGGAGCTGGTCGATGGCCAGACGCTGAATCACCTTGGCTATGGTGATGATGAAATCGTCGCCTCTTCCGGTGGAAATGATGGTATCGATGATGGCACTGACATAGGCCGTTTTGTTTACGTCGTCGGTGCGTTCGTGGAGTAATTCCTGAATGATGTAACTGAAGTCGCCGGGTAATGATTTTCTTACCTTAGAACGGGTATACTTGCTCGAAACGTCCCTGCACACCTTTACGAGCTGGTGCAATGTGATGTGATACCAGTCGTCGAGTTCTTTCTCGCTGAGTTTCACAAGTTCGAGCTTTTCCTCGGGATAGTAAATCAGCGTACACAATTCGCGCTTTTCGGACTCTCTCAGTTCGTTGCCGAACAGTTCGTTGACCTTCCTTTTGATGTTGCCCGAAGCATTTTTCAGCACGTGTTGGAAGGCTTCGTGCTCACCGTGAACATCTGCCAGGAAATGTTCTGTTCCTTTGGGAAGGTTCAAGATGGCTTGCAAGTTGATGATTTCGGTGCTTGCATCGGCAACTGTCGGAAAACTTTGGGAAAGGAGTTTGAGGTATCTCAAATCGCATTCGTCTTCAAATGGTTTCTTCATCATCATGTGGTTTAATAGGTTAATAGAATATGTTGTTAATAGTCAGGATATGATCTGCTTGCGCATGTGTTCCGTCTTTCGGTCGTCGATGGGTTCGACGGGCATGAATCCTTCGGTCAGTGCTAGGGTTTCACGCATAATCTGTTCCATCCTTGCCGTGAATTTCAGGAGATTCTTCTTCTTCAGTTGTTCTGTCAGGGCATCCTCGTCGGTATCGAGCGTCAGGAAAAACCGGTACAATTCTGACAGATTGTAAAGGCTGAACTTGCCTGTTCTGACACGCTGTCGGGCATCGGATAGCATGGACAAGAGTCCGTCTTTACTTTCCAAACCGCTCGAACTCTTGGGATGGAGTGGTTTGAATGACGACAACGAATGTTCGTTGACCGGCGGAAGATCTGCATTCAGTTGGTCTTTTCCTTTCAGAAGCAAGGTAACGATGTATTCTTCTTTGGCATACAACAAAATGTTCCGCCATTGGTCAGCGGTTATATTGGCAATCAATCGGTGACCGGTGTCGTTGATTCTGCATTGGTTGCCAGCCGTGGCGGCATGGAGCAACGTACTGATGATTTTGCCTTCTCGGCGTGAAAGGTTCACTCTGATACGGCTGTTACGGATGGATGTGTATCTTTTTTCCATCTCATCGAGCCATTGATCTTTAGTGAGGTGTGGAAAAGTAACGATGCACGGATGTTTCGTCAGCTTGCCGATGTCGCCGGCTTCCTTCTCCGAACCGGCAAAGATCATGTCAGCCCGCTTGTTCATTGCTCGTTGGAAGAACCATGAAGACCACCAACGCGTTTTGAGATAATCGGGCGAGAAACGATAAGCGTGGAGCATGTCATAGGGGGTCATGGCTGTGATGAACCCTCTTTGGGCAGACCATTTCATCACTTTTGCCCCCAGATAATTCCAACATCCGTGCACATGGACGACATCGGGCATGACATCATATAGTATCTGCAGGTAGTGGTCTCTCACGTTCAGTGTCTCGACGATGGAAGACTTGAATCCGATGAGGTGAACCTTGATATGGGGATTGCCGTCTGTCGTCGGCAACTTCTTGAACGAAACGACATGCACTTCCATCCGCTCGGCTAACACCATGACCGTCTTTTCGGCATCAAGCGTGATGCCGATATCGGTCAGATAGTTGGGGATGAAGTGCAATGTTTTCATAATTTGTGGGTGATGAAGTCGTATTTGTCGGCTCTCCGATACCTGATGTTGTCGAGCAAACGGACGAAAATCATGCCGATTTCGAGCAAAGGCAGCTTCCAAACCGGCATATCATATCCGAATTGTCTGAAGGAACGATGTGCGATGACGGCTCTCAATATGTATGTGAGCATGAAAGCCACGGCTGCAGCGACGCCCAACACCGTGTTACGGGTTATGACACCGACAGATGCTGCGGCCACGATGGCGATATAATCAATCAGCATCCATGCCATGTCCCATCCCGTTACCAATCGGTGAACGACCCTCCTTTGGAGATGTTCGCGTGTCGATTGGTAGAAAAGACGGCATCTTTGCCACGTTTGGTCTGAAGAGAAATCCTCCTCGATATAGGCTTCTTGGTCGAAGAATACTGCCGTTTGGTTTTTCTTGGCAAACTTGTTGACAAGGAAGTCATATTCGCCACGAATGTATTTCAGATTACCACGGTATCCGTCCTCTCGGATAAATTCGTCTTTACGGAAAGCGAGCTCGTGCATGTTTGTACGGAAAGCGGTTCCCTTGAGGGCATGACGGATGAGATAACTTGCCGTATGATGATGGCAGAAGTTCATGAAATCGGTGGCATCCTTGATCTTCGTGTATCCCATCACAAGATTTGTTTCGGAAGTAAAGTGCGATGCCAGCCGTTCGAGCCAATCGTTTCCGGTGGGCAGGGAGGCTGGTTCCACCAGCACAATCCATTCCGTCCGGGCAGCCTTGACACCCAGCGTCACCGCCAACTTCTTGTCGCTCATGTAGCGAGAAGAGTCGGGAACGAACGTCTTTCGCACATTTTCGTGAGAGGCGAAACGTTTCAGCACGTCAGAAGTATCTTTGTCGCCCTCTTTGAAAACCACGATATACTCTACACCGGGGGCATACTCCTGTTGTAAATATACGGGCAGATTACGTTCGAGGGTGTCGGCATCTTCGACGACCATGACCACCGATACCGGAGGGAGGTCGCGCTCATCGATGTTTGAGGGTGTAGGTGTGATTTTCCGGAAGAACACATTGAACAAAGGCGTTACCATTGACAACACCAGCAATATACCGCATATGATATAGGTAATTTCGATTGAAATCATGATGAATACCGATATAATTTTATGTCCGGATCAGTCTTTTCCGACAGTTATTCGCATACTCCGGTGGAGGAAGTGTTGAAGAGTGCTTGGCTCAGTTGTTGCAAAGCTCTTTTCTTGTCGGTCTCTTGAATGAGATAAGAGATGTTGAAATTCGAACCGCCATACGAAATCATGCGGAGCGGAATGTCTTTCAGTGCCTCGGTAGCTGCCGCCTCGAAACCGAGATTGATCCATTCAAGGTCGCCCACTACACAGATGATACACATGTGATCGTCGAGCGACACCTCACCGTAATTCTTCAGTTCCCCGACGATTTCGTTGAGATAAGTAGCCCGGTCGAAACTCACCGACACACTCACCTCTGACGTACTGATCATGTCAATGGCAGTTTGATAGCTTTCAAACACTTCAAACACTTTCTTCAGATAGCCCGAAGCCATCAGTCGTCCCGACCCTTTGATTTTCAACACAAAGACATTATCCTTGGCAGCGATGGCTTTTATTTTCCCCCTTTCGAAGGTTCCGTTTACCAAAGTCCCTTCGGCTTCGGGTTCCATCGTGTTGAGCAGACGTACCGGGATATTGGCTTTCTTGGCAGGGCGGATGCAGATGGGATGTAGTATTTTGGCACCGAAATAAGCAAGTTCGGCAGCTTCGTCGAAGTAAAGCTGGCGAATGGGACGGGTGTTGTCTACGATGCGGGGATCGTTGTTGTGCATACCGTCGATGTCGGTCCATATCTGGATTTCGTCTGCCTGTAGCGCAACACCCAGCAAAGAAGCCGTATAGTCGCTGCCGCCTCTCAACAGATTGTCGATTTCACCAAAGGCATTGCGACAGATAAAGCCTTGTGTGATATATATATCGTGAGTTTTCTTACGGCCGATGCGGGCATTCAACCGCTCTGTGATATAAACCATGTCGGGTTCACCGTTCTTGTCAGTCTTGACGAAATCGAGTGCCGACAACAATGACACATCCACTCCTTGTTCGTGCAGGTAATTGTTCATCATGTTGGTACTCAGTATTTCGCCTTGCGCTATCACATCCTTTTCTTCGAAAGATGTGAAAAGCGACGATTCGAACGATCGGAGATGGTCGAATATTTCCGATGCCAGTGAATTTGTTCTGGCTTGCCATTCTTCCGTGTCATATAACTCTTTGATGACTGCGTTGTACTTGCATTGCAAACCGTCGATGAGGGAAAGGGCTTTACGTCGATCCTTCTTATAGAAGTTTTCGGCAATTTCTACAAGGGTATTTGTTGTTCCCGACATGGCTGAGAGAACCACCAATACGGGTTGTGTGGATTTTCTGACCAATGTGGCCACATGCTTGATACGCTCGGCAGAGCCTACCGATGTGCCACCAAATTTCATTACTATCATCGTCAACTAATTTTTCGGTGTTTCTTGTTGTGGATCGGCTTTCTCTATTCTGAAGATTTTCTTGTTTTCACACTTGAAAATCAGCCCCGGGTATTCTTCTGTCATTCCCACATTGTGGGTTGTTGCCACCACCGTGGTACCTTCCTTGCTGAGTCGAAGGAAGAGGGCAAAGATGAATCTGGCGGTTTCTTGATCCAGGTTTCCTGTGGGTTCGTCTGCCAGAATCATGGTGGGGTTGTTGAGTAAGGCACGTGCGATGACTGCCCTTTGTTGTTCGCCACCTGAAAGCTCGTGCGGCATCTTTTCGGCTTTGTCATCAAGTTCGACGAGCGTAAGAACTTCATCTATGCGGTCATTGATTTTCTTTTTTCCTTTCCATCCGGTCGCTTTCAAGACGAAAGACATGTTGTCGCGTACGCTTCGGTCGTGAAGCAATTGAAAATCTTGAAACACGATGCCCATTTCCTTGCGCAGTGCTGGTATCTCTTTTCGTTTCAGCGAAACCATGTTCCTGCCCAAGACGGTGGCAGATTCGCATGCTTCAATGTCCAGTTCACCATAGATGGTCTTGAGCAATGAACTTTTTCCCGATCCGACTTTTCCGATGATATAAACCATCTGTCCTCCATCTACCTGAAAATCTATATCTTTCAACACACAAATATCATCGTGTGATATACTTACCTTATTATAATCTATGAGCATTTTATTCTTTTTCTTGTTATGTCATTGGCTCTTCCTTTTGTTATGGTATTCGTTCCATGACAATTAAACCATGCGGGAAAGTTCTGTTGCTTACTTAAATCTGTATTGTCGTGCCTGATTCGGGATACATACTCCGACCCGATCCGGGCCGGCCTGTAAGCCTGTGGTGGCAGCCTATCTTCTGCAAAGATAGAACAAATCATCCGAATGAGCAAAATAAACCTTTGCCATTATGGTAGTAAACGATAAAATGAAACTCCCATATAGAGATGATGTTCGGAAAAATGATTGGCGGATGAAGAATAATATGATAGGTGAAGGCCAATCGAAAGTAAAATCAATATGCAATTATGGATGATATATTGAGCAATCAGACTTGTATCATTCTTGTCACTTTTTTCCAACGATAAAACTAATTCTTTTCAGTGATTGATAACCCACAAGTCGATTGTCCGGCTCCAAAGTTCGACATTCTCTTTGTTCAATAGGCTTTCCTGCCATAAACCGTCAATTATCTGTATCGTAATTGACGGTTATTGCCCAGTATTATAGATAAATATGCTCGGTTTCGGATAGGTGAGTCGGGGTGTATTTGTTTCATATACATGATTTTCCAAGCCAAATCGCCTGTCAGAGTTCGAGGCGGTTTGTTCGATGGCCGAACGGATTGGGCATCGGTTTGTTGCAGGTGTAGGGAGTTGTGTCAAAACAAGCCATTAGACAAGAAGCTGTCATGCGGGCGAAACTTCCTCGGAATCTGACAATCGATTTGGGATAAAAAGCCTGTGAGACAGGTGTCATGCGATTGTCTCGCAAGAACGAATCTCTCCGGAATGGCATGGCTTGCTGAAAGAAGATGTTAAACAGCCATGTTGAGGATGTGTTGTTAGAGCCGTTTTCTCAATGTTCCCCCACGGTGGCAAAGAATACCAAGTCTTCATTACCGTCATTATACAAGGCATGAGAATGACCCTTGGGGCAATAATGCACGATGCCCGGCAAGATTTCTTCGCGTGTCCCGTCGTAATCTACATGACCTTTGCCGCTGAAGAAATACATCACTTCCGAATTGGTGTCATGACTGTGGTAACCTATGCTTGCACCGGGCTTCAGTTTGTTCATCATGATTTTGTTATGTTTGTCGGTCATACTGCGCGAAGTCATGGTGCCTTCACCGCCCTTAAATTTCTCAATAAGATTTTCTTCGATGTTCTTGAAGTCGATATTCATAGTCCAATCTTGTTTGGTATATGTGTTGGATAATTGATTTTGTATGAGGTTCCTGTCCGGTCAATGATGCGAAAGCATCTCACATGAAACGGTCACTTGCTGTTTTTTACAGATGTCCGATGTCTTTACTGTCAAATATTGGGATGCAAATATAAAAAGATTAGTTGGAAAGCTATTCAAAGATGGCGATTATTTTTGTCTCCGACAAGCAAACCGAAGGATTTGTCTTCGAAGGATAAGGGATAAAGACAAACTTTCGGTATCAATCATGGCATACTGTTTCCTTCCGATTTTGAGCAATCATTTTAGCAGTTCTCTTTATCCGATTTTCAGAAGGACAGCTTTTGAGCATCAATTCGTACCCTTTTGCCATGTAAAACATGTCCTTTTGCCCAACAAACGTAGACGTTTTGGCAACATGTTGATTACAAGCAAATTACATGAACCTGTCAAACAGATGCTCTATCTCTTGAAAATTGGACGATCGTCTTTTGTCCGTCTTGAACGGGTCAAGTTTTACAAACACCATTCATCTGTTCCGGAAGATGATATTTTGTGGAATTCCTGTCTTGAATGTATGCCCCAACTATTCAAGACTATTTGATTCTCAGAAGTATAATCCATTATCATTCGGAAATACATGTTGGTTGTTTCGTGCAGAAATCATAAATTGAACAGCAAAATTTGTCAGAGATGATGGTTGTTAATGATTATATTCCTCGTATACAAAGCCCCCAGTTTGAAATTGGCTTGTGCTACAGTGACTGAGGTCAAACCGTACTTCAGTTGCATATTTCCTCAGAAATTCTCGGCAGAAAACTCAAAATCAGATGTAGTGTGGTGAACACAGACTTGTTTATGGCTCAGTTGAGTTCTTTGATAAAACGATAACGACACAAATCTCTGGAATTGTGGCTTGCATCGTTATCGCTTTTATCCCAAATCTGTCATTATCAGTTTGTTTGTAGAGGATGGGGTGTCGGCTTGTTGAAGGCATAGCGGTGAACGGCAAAACATGCTTACAGACAATCCTTCCGACAATCGACGAAACCGAGAGAAAAGTGTTATGAACGATAAACGGTCTGATGACCGATTCAAAGTTATCAATTCAATGAACAAGATGAAAAGGAATGTCTATATTCCTGTTTCGGTTAATCTTTCATTTTCCATCCGGATTAAATCCTCTTTTCAGTCCGGCGATTGTTTCAAGTGGGTTTGCAGAATTGAATATGTAGCTTCCGCTGACGAGCGAATCGGCACCGGCATCGACCAGACGCTTGGCGGTGTCTTCAATGACACCGCCATCTACCTGAATGATAGTTTGAAGTGAAGCATCATCAATCATCTTCCGTAATCGTTTTACTTTGTTGATGGTGTTTTCAATAAAGGTTTGTCCGCCAAATCCAGGATTGACACTCATGAGCAGCACCATTTCGACTTCACCGATGATGTCTTCCAATAATGACACCGGTGTCGCCGGATTGATGGTTACGCCTGCTTTCATTCCGGCTTGGTGAATTTCTTGCACGGTTCTGTGCAGGTGTGTGCATGCTTCGTAATGAACATTCATCATCATGGCACCCAATTTGGCCGTCTGAGCGATGTATCGCTCGGGATGAACAATCATGAAATGCACATCCAATGGTTTCTGGCAAATTTTTGAGACAGCCTCCATAACGGGGAAGCCAAACGAGATGTTGGGTACAAAGATGCCGTCCATGACATCCAAGTGCAACCAATCGGCTTCACTCCGGTTGATCATATCAATGTCTGCTTCCAAGTCTGCGAAATTGGCAGACAGCAGGGAAGGTGAAATTATCGTACTCATCTTGATGGGAATTTAATTGAGACAAAAGGTTTCATTTCTCCCTTTTATATTTACGACTCTATATGTATAAGCGAGTTGCTTGATGAAATTCAAGGTCTTTTGCGAAGGATTTTCGTTAGGTGTAGAATGTTTCATAGGCTTTTTCTGAATTACTTTATTTGATGAACGACAGGAAAATGTTTTTATTATACACATCGCTTATTTTTCATTTTTACAAAACATCAATCAGAATCGGTCGTAATCATTCCACAGCAATTTTCCTTAACAAATTACTTTCTTTCTTGATTTTCATGTAAATACTATGACAATGTTTGGATAAAACAACAAAAAAATGATTTTTTTCTTTCGAATGCTGTACACTTTTGCAAAAAATAACATAGAGAATACGGAAGGTAACTATACAGCAATACAACTTCCTTGCAGACTTTCAGCATAGGAGCAGGTAAATTCCGCCTTGACGAAGGGTGCCTTTACGAGTGAATTAGGGTTTACTAAGTTATTCTGACGGTGCTACCTCGTGAAGAGGTTAAAACTTCCACGGGATTACCGAGGGTGTCGCTTAGTTTGTTTTTGAGAGCCTTCAAGCCCCATTTTGCGAAAATGAGACAAAGAAGCCCCCTTAGGAACTTCATTACGTTTTTGGCGAAGAAGCAAGCTCCTATCCATGTGTCAGCCGTGTCGTCAAGTTTGGCTCTGATGTCATT
>JALETQ010000036.1 GCA_022781445.1 Prevotella sp. | reverse complement strand
GAGCGGCATCAGTCGGGGTCGGCAAGGCAGGCCCGGACGATGTCCCTGTGCATCGTGTACCATCGGTGGAGGGCCTCGATGCCTTCGCGGATGGAAGTGTGCGGCCTGTAGCCCACGGCCTGTTCGATGCGCGTGGTGTCGGCGTAGGTTTCGTAGACGTCGCCCGGCTGCATGGGCACCATTTCCATAATGGCCCGCGTGCCGGTCACCTCCTCGATGGTGCGGATGAAGTCGGTCAGCCTGACGGGCTCGGAACGGCCGATGTTGTAGACGGCATGGGGTACGGGCGTGGCCGGCGGATTGTCGAGCAGGAGCATGATGCCCTCGGTGATGTCGTCGATGTAGGTGAAGTCGCGCCTGAGGTTGCCGTGGTTGAAGACCCGGATGGGACGGTGCCCGATGATGGCGTCCATGAACTTGACGGGAGCCATGTCGGGGCGGCCCCACGGACCGTAGACCGTGAAGAAGCGCAGGCCGGTGGCGCGGATGCCGTACAGGTGGCTGTAGGCATGCGCCATCAGTTCGTCGCTTTTCTTGGTGGCCGCATAGAGGCTCACAGGCTCGTCGGTGTTGCCGCTTTCGGCATAAGGCACCTTGTTGGCCATGCCGTAGACGCTGCTCGATCCGGCATAGAGCAGATGGCGGACGGGATGGTGGCGGCAGTTTTCGAGGATGTGGAGGAATCCGAGGACGTTGCTCTCCACGTAGGAGTAGGGGTTGCGGATGGAATAGCGCACGCCGGCCTGCCCGGCGAGATGGATGACGGCGTCGAAGTGCGCGGTGTCGAATAAATGTTCGAGGGCCTCGCGGTGGCAGATGTCCATGCGCACGAAGCTGTAACGGTCGGTCAGCCGGCTCACGACGGGTGTTTCGGCTTCCGCCCGTTCGGCATCGATGCCCGCCTCGGCAAGACGGGCGGCCTTCAGCCGGGGATCGTAGTAAGAATTGAGGTTGTCCAGTCCGACAACCCGGTGACCGTGGGGCAGCAGCGATCGGACGACGGCCGCGCCGATGAAGCCTGCGGCTCCCGTGACGAGTATTTTCATGTGATGTTGTATTTCAGGTGTGACGTATTCCCGTTCCAGTCGTGTCTGCCCTGCCTTTTCCGCGTCTGGCAAGCGACAGCAGGAAAAGGTTCCGGCTGTAGGCCACGACACCGAACGACTGACCGGCAATCAGCACGATGTCGTGTCGCACGATGCCGTAAGTGACGATGGCCGCCGCCCCTACGAGGCTCAGGATCCAGAAACCGGCAGGCAGGTGCGATTCGCCCTTTCGGTAGGAATAATACCATTGGTAGACGAAACGGAGGGTGAATATCAGCTGCCCTGCCGAACCGAAAAGGAGCAGCGGCAGCGGGATTTCGCTGTTGTGCAGGAAACGCCGGTCCAGTTCGGCGGCATGTCCCGAGACGAAGACGAGCAGCAGCACGGGCGTGGCGAGCAGCAGCACTTTCATCAGAGAAGGCAGGTGCCGCATGATACCCTTGACCTTGAGATTCCAGATGTAGATGTAGTAGGACACAAACTGCCCGAGGACGATGGCGAAGTCGTTTCGCATCCATCCGTAAAGGCACAGCAGGTATGCACCGGCAAGGCTCAGCACCCAGAAAATGGAAGGTGAGAGTACGCGGCGCGCCCGCTCTGAAACAATCCACTGCACCAGTATGCGGGCGGAAAAGAACGCCTGTGCCAGAAATCCGACGGCAATGACAAACCAGTGGTCGCCCATGGGTCACCGCTCGTTGAGGTTGCTCCCGGCAATGCTGTAGTTGATGTAACGCTTCTTCATCCACCGGTAGGCAAAGCAGTCGATGAATGGCGATACGAGCCGGTTCCACAGATGATACTTGGACACGCCTGCCGTGCGGGGAAAATGCCGCACGGGTACCTGCCTGAACGTGCCGTTCTGCAGCAGGATGAGTGCCGGCAGGAAGCGGTGCATGCCCGTGAAGAACGGCATGCGCTTGGCATAGGAGGTGTGCAGCACCTTCAGCGGACAGCCGGTGTCTTCCGCGCCGTCGTGGGTCATCATGCGGCGGAAACCGTTGGCAATCTTCGACTGCAGTCGCTTGAACCCCGTGTCCTTGCGGTTGGCCCTGATGCCCGTCACCAACGAATGGTCGTCGATGTCGCGCAGGAGCAGGTTGAAATCCTCGGCTGTCGTCTGCAGGTCGGCATCCATATATCCCACCAGAGGCGATTGCGTTACATCGATGCCGGCCTTGATGGCGGCACTCAATCCGCCGTTGCGTGCGAGCGTGATATATAAGAAATCCGGCCGGCGGCGGCACACCTCTTCGATCAGGGACAGGCTCTTGTCGGTCGATCCGTCGTTGACAAAGAGCACGCAGGCAGGGCGCAAGGCATGGGGGAGATAGCCGGCGAGCTGTTGTTCGATGGCCTGTATGTTGTCTTCTTCGTTATAGACAGGTACGATGATGGTGAAATCGTACATGGCGGTTCTGTTCTTCATGGTTATGGCTTACTTTTTCTTGTTTTCTGATGCTTGGATAATGATGATGCTGTTGGAACCCACGTCGGCTCGCGGACGGTGGGGCAGGAGCGGGGCCTTGTCCTTGGGCAGCAGGAGCAGGCACGGCCCGTCTTTCCCGAACGCCGGGAGCGAGTCGCCCTCGATTACCCTGAAGGGGCGGTGCAGGTAAACGTCCATGTTCTCGGGCCGGGAAATGTCCCACACCCGTATGTCGTCGATGCCATGCCCGGCCGACAGTTCTAAGGCTTTCTCGCAGAGGGTTCCATAACCTATATGGGCATTGAGGTCGCCTGCCGCCCATCCGCCGGTGAAGACGGCCAGGAAGAGCGTGCCTGCCATGCAGCTCGCCGACCGGTGGAACGACCGGTGTCGGTACGA
Organism: Prevotella sp.; assembly: GCA_022781445.1. GTDB lineage: Bacteria > Bacteroidota > Bacteroidia > Bacteroidales > Bacteroidaceae > Prevotella. Next base: position 19,914 of record JALETQ010000036.1, on the reverse strand, counting down.
CTTCCACAACATGATGAGCGTTATCATACTGCCCACCGACAGGATGGCGGCTGCCACATAGAGCATGGGCGGGACGGGCATGGGCATATAATCCATGCGGACGGCTGCCACCAGAAGCGGCAAGGTGAGCGTCAACACGGATATGGGTATCGATACGGCCATGCGCGTCAGACGATGGCTTTCGTATTTTGAAAGCGAAAGGGCTGCTGCATATACCATGAAAGGTATCGTGGGCAGCATGTATATGTCTATCTTTGAACTTACGCAGGAGATGAGGACAAACGACGTGATGACGATGGTCAGAAAGTAAACCTGTAGCGTGCGCCGTTCTGCCCTCGGACGCAGGGCTGCCACGATGATGCCCACCACGAGCAAAGACCAGGGTGCCAATACATACCATATACTGATAGCGTAATAGTAAAAAGGTTTGTTATGGTGGAAAGAGTCGACGGCACGGTCGATGGTCTGATGGAACAGCAGATTGTTGAGATAGGCATTGCCACCTTCAAGGCAGACCATTCCGAACCATATACCACAGAGAACGGCCAGGGTCAGCCATGTTCGGATGCCCCAGTAGCGGAAGAATTGACGGATGCTGCCCGAGAGGAGCAGAAACACTGTCGTGGATACCAAAGGAATGAGTATGCCGTAAGGTCCCTTGGTAAACACAGCCAGAAACAGGTACATCGGAAACAACCATCCATAGGACTTGCCCGGTTCCTTCTGATTAAACATTTTCCAGAAGGCATGCAGTGCCATGACGATGAAGAAGGTCATGAGCATATCCATGCGCAATACAAGTGAAGTGCCGATGAAGAAGCCGCACGACAATAGTAGGATAGGGGCGGTTTCGAGTCCTCTTTCCCTGCTCTCCTTGCGGGTCCAGCTGTCCAGCCGGTACACGATGCCGATGGCGGGAAGCACGGAGAACAGGGACAGCAGCCACATCCGGTGCGTTCCCGTGAGCCATTTGCACAGCATCACCAGCCACAGGTAGAGTGGCGGCTTGTCGGCATAGGGCACGCCGTGATTGTAGAAGGTGAAGAAGGTGTGGTTGCGCAGTGCTTCATCGGCTATGCTGAGATAGCGCAACTCGTTCGAGGGGGTGAAGTCCCGTAAGAACATCACCGGTAACAAGGCTGCCAGAAATGCGAGCGTCCATGCTTTTGTTGCGATACTTCTATTCATGTCGGATAAATGCCCCCGGGTTTGATGTGGCGGGAGGACGAAGGTAAGATGATTGGCAGGATGTCGGCCGTGATGCTTCTGCCTGTTGGTGGATGTGGATGTTGGTCATGGGCGATGTCTTCGATGGAATGTTTGCTGTTGCCATTGTCCCGGTAGTCAGACGGATCCGGCTTCGTTCTCGTCCTCGATAAGTTTGTTGTCGCTCTCGAGGGCATTCCAGATGGAGTGTCTCACATCGGAGTTCAGCCGCTCGGCTTCTTCGAAGATGTGCTTGATGGCTGACCTGTACGAGTCCTTCTCGTAGGGGCAGGTCTTCTTTTGTCCCACATATCCTTTCATCTCTGCATAGTGTCTGATGTCGGCTTCCGCCTCCAGACACAGCGGACGAATGATGGTCAGAGGCATTTTGCGCATTTTCAGTCTCACGGGCATGGTCGAGAAATGTCCTTGGAAAAACTGGTTCATCAACGTGGTGTGCAGGATGTCGTCCATGTGATGCCCCAAAGCGATTTTGTTGAAGTGTTGCTCTTGTGCCAGATTGAACATCTGTTTTCTCCTGTTCCACGAGCATAGGAAACAAGGCGACTTGCGCTTGTCGGTCGACAGGTCGAAAGCGGTGGTGACGACGTGGAGCGGAATGTCCCACGAACGGCAGAAATCGCTCAGATAGGTGGTGTCGGACTCATAGTGGATGTTTTCCATCCGCACATGGACGGCTTCAACCTCGAAAGACGGATGGTTGATTCGTTTTTTCTTGCCAAGGAGTTCCACGAGGCAGAGCGAATCTTTGCCGCCCGACAAGCCGATGAGGATTTTATCTCCGTCTTCTATCAGACGATAGTCGGCGATGGCTTTGTAGAACCTCCGGTGCAGTCTCCGTTCGGTTTTCAGATCCGTGTTGTTGTCTTTCACTTCGCGAACAGATTGGTTCATACTTGTTTGAGCAATTCCTTGGCATTGTCGATGGCTGCCTTTGTGACTTCGCTTCCACTCAACATCTGGGCTATTTCGTTGACCCTTTCTTCCTCGCTCAACCTTGACATTTGGCTGACGGTGCCTTGTGCCGTGTCCTTTTTCATGACCTTATAGTGTACCGACCCCATGGCTGCGATTTGAGGCAGGTGGGTGATGCTGATGACTTGTCGGTGACCTGTCCCCATTTCCTGCATGATTTGAGCCATCTTCTCGGCAATCTTGCCGCTCACACCGGTGTCGATCTCGTCAAAGATGATGGTCGGCAGCTGAATCACTTTGCCGATCATGGCTTTCAGGGAGAGCATGACGCGGGCAATCTCACCGCCCGAAGCCACCTGCGAGATGGGGCTGAGCGGCATGTTCCTGTTGGCACTGAAGAGAAATTCCACATGGTCGGCACCGTCCGCACCCGGTTCTTTCGCTTGGAAAGCAATGTCGAACTGTGCATTCGGTATGCCCAGCACGGCCAGCATCTTTTTCATCTTGGCTTCCACCTCTTTGGCTGCCCGGGTGCGGTCGGCAGTCAGACGGGCTGCCATGTTGCGGCATTGCTCCTCAAGTCGACGGCAGGACTCGGTGGCTTGTTGCAGCCTTTCGTCGCCGGTATCGATGGAAACGAGTTTCTCTTCTATTTCCTGTTGTGTCTGCAACAGTTCGGCAATGCTTGTCGCACGGTATTTCTGTTGCAGGCGATAGATCAGATCCAGTCTTTCTTCCACTTCCTTTTGTCGTTCCGGGTCGTAATCGATTTGACTTTTCTCGGCGTCCAGTTCGTAAGCGATGTCCTTCAAGTCTATGTACAGACCGTCCATCCGCGAGGAGAGTTCTTCCAGTTTCGGATAATAGGACGATACACGTCGGATGCTTCTGATGGCTTGTTTCAGACTGTCCAACCCTCCTTCTTCGGTACTCAGGCGGGCATCGGCATCGTTCAGAGCCTCTTGAATTTCCTCGGCATGACCCATGATACGGTTTTCTTCCTCGAGTTGAGCTTGTTCATCGGCTTGCAGCTTGGCATCGTTCAACTCGTTGAATTGGAACCGCAGGAAGTCTTCTTCCTTTCGGCTTTCCTCGATTTCCCTCTTGATGTTCCGCACCGTTTCTTTGGCCTCGTGATAGGTCGCGAAGCTCGCACGGTATTCTTCCAATTGTGCATGATGGTCGGCAAACCGGTCCAAGATGCCCAACTGGTAGTTCTCTTGGTTCAGAAGTTGGTTTTCATGTTGGCTGTGGATGTCAATCAACTGTTCCCCCAACTGACGCATCAATGTCAGCTGAACGGGGGTGTCATTGATGAATGCCCGGCTTTTCCCCGAAGCGACAACCTCTCGTCGGAGGATGCAGTCAGCTTCGTCGTACTCGATATCGTGAGTGTCGAAGAAGGGTTTCAATCTGTAGCGGCTCAAGTCGAAATGGGCTTCGATGGTGCATTTGTCGGCTCCGGGCTTGATTTGTCTGGCATCTGCTCGTTGTCCGGCGATCAAGGCCAATGCCCCGAGGATGATGCTCTTGCCCGCTCCCGTTTCGCCGGTGATGACAGAGAACCCTTGTCGGAAATCAATGGTGAGTTCTTCAATCAGGGTGTAATTCTTGATGTATAGCCGATTGAGCATTATTCTTTGATTTTTTCCCAGGTGTTGTTCAGAGAAGCGTTGATGGAAAAGAGGATGTCGTAAACCGTTTGTTTTTCCTTTTGGGTGCCTTTTCCTTTATATAGGTTTGCCAACTCTTCCTTTTTGAAGTCTGTCCATATTTGAGGAAGCATGCTGAGAGGCTTGTTTTCGCGGCATTTTTTCAGCTGTTCCTCGATGGCGGTGCTGATGTTTGTTCTGCCTCTTTCGGGATTGTTGACCATTTCGTCGAGTCCCGTGCGATAGTAGTCGTACTGCAGTTGTCTGAAAGGTTTCATGCCACTGTCGAGGTAATCGTTGATGATGGCAAAGCGGTTGCGGCTGTCGTCGAAGGCTTTCCATCCCGGGAAGCCCAAATTCTGCGCATTGTTGGTGATGTTCATGCAGCGTTGCAGAATGTCCTCGCCGCCCATCGGTGCGAAACTGTCAAGGTTGAGGCCGATGATGAGATAGGCATAGTAGGCGAAGAGTGCGGTCAGCTGGTTGTCAATGTTGTCTTCATTAAATTCGAGCTGGTCGAATTGTGCAAACTGAAAGTTGAAGTCAGCATCCTTATTGTTATAGATGGTGGTGGTATAGGCGGCATTATACACCGGTCTGTTTGCCTGTATCAGGGCCGAGCAAGTGAACGTGTTGGTCGACTTGTCATACTTGGTTACCGTGATGTTGAAATTGCAGACGATTCGTTCGTTCTTTTGGAAGTGAAGACTTGTCCACTGTCGGTCGTTGACAAATTGCTCCAATGTCTGTTGCAGGTTCTCAAAAACACTCACATCCGTACCCTGAATCTGGTTGGTGTTGAGTTTGATTTTTGCTGCCAATTCCTGTCCGTGGGACAACAGGGCAAACGGTAAGCAGGCCAATGTCAGGGCTGTCTTGCGGAATAAACGAAATCTTTTCATGCTTCAATCTACTTTAATGAATGATGGCTCGGGCTGCCCCGAAGTTCAAAGGATGGCTTCCAGCTCATCGATGATGTCTCGGGCTACCAACTCCTTTCTCTTCTTGTCAAACGTTTTGGATTGCATTTTATTGATGACGGTTATCTGATTATCATCATTTTGAAAGCAGGTTCCTTTGTTCCTCATGCTGTTGAGTACCACGAAGTCGAGGTTCTTTCTTTCCAGTTTCGATTTGGCATTGAGTTCTTCATTGTCGGTTTCGAGGGCAAATCCGATCAGTATCTGATTTGATTGCTTGATTTCTCCGAGTGAAGCCGCGATGTCCTGTGTGGGTTGCAGCGATATGTTCAGGTTGTCGCCTTCCCGCTTGATTTTCTTTTCGGCAGTTATCACGGGACGGTAATCGGCTACGGCGGCACATAAGATACCGACATCCGCCGAAGGAAAGTTCTCGTGTGCCGCATGATACATTTCCTCTGCGCTGACCACATCGATTCGTTTGATGGCTGAAGAACTGCCGAGGCTCATCGGACCGGCTATCAATGTGACTTCAGCTCCTCTTTTTGCACATTCTTCGGCAAGGGCGACGCCCATCTTCCCGCTGGAAAAATTGCCGATGAACCTCACCGGGTCGATACGCTCGTAAGTGGGGCCGGCGGTAATCATCACCTTTTTCCCCTTCAGGGATAATTGTTGATTGAAGTAGTCGTCGACGGCTTTGACGATGGTTTCCGGCTCTTCCATCCTTCCTTTTCCTTCCAAACCGCTTGCCAAGAAGCCCTGTCCGGGCTGAATGATGATGTTGCCATACTGTTCCAGGGTATGCAGGTTGTTTTGTGTCGAAGGATGTGCAAACATATCCAGATCCATTGCCGGTGCTACAAAGACGGGAGCTTTCATCGACAAGTAAGTTGTGATCAGCATGTTGTCAGCCACGCCATATGCCATTTTGGCAAGCGAACTTGCCGTACAGGGAGCAATAATCATGGCATCTGCCCACAGTCCCAAATCCACATGCGAGTTCCATGTGCCGTCCTTTTGGGCGAAAAATTCGCTGATGACCGGTTTCTTCGTCAGGGCTGAAAGAGTTATCGGGGTGATGAACTCCTTGCCCGAAGGGGTGATGACCACTTGTACTTCAGCCCCCCTCTTGATAAACTCGCGGATGATCAGGCATGACTTGTAGGCTGCGATGGAACCGGTGATGCCTAAAACGATTTTCTTTCCTTCTAACATATTACGATGTTTTCTCAATGATTGATGCCTGCAAAACGAACCCGATGTGACGGGGAGTGATTTGCCTTTACTTTTGCGTCAGACTTTGGAGCTTGATCCGGGTCAGTACCTGCTTGGTGTTGTAGGTGAAGTCTCCATTGAGCATCCAGCTGAAATAGCCCGGATCTTTTTGCAACACCTCACGTACCGACTGTCCTCTATATTTACCGAAATTGAAACATTCTTCTTTTTGAACCATCCCATTGCTGTCGGTCATGACATCGCCTGCGGCATTTCTTTTTTCTTTCCATACGATTCTGCCTGCAAAATCGATGTTCTGATTGATCTTGGAGAAGTTGGCAAGCACCTCGATGTCGTTTTCCAAACGCCGGGAAGGCTCTTCTTGTCTTTCGGCGGAATACATGTCCAGTTCGCCCTGCAATACGCGATAGGTGGCTTCAGTGTCTTGATCTGCCTTGTGCGCGTCGAAGTCTTTCTCCATGTCTCGCCCGCAATAGAACTTGTAGGCTGCCGCCAGTGTACGCTGTTCCATCTTGTGAAAGATGGTCTGCACGTCTACCAGCCTGCTTTTGGCGAAGTCGAAATCTATGCCCGATCTCAGGAATTCTTCTGCCAGCATGGGAATGTCGAAGTGGTTGGAGTTGTAACCTGCGAAGTCACATCCCTCGAATTCTTTTCCCAAAGAGGCGGCAAGCTGTTTGAAGGTCGGTGCATCTTTCACCTGTTCGTCGGTGATGCCTGTCAGAGCCACAGACTCGGGGGAGATGGGTCTGCCGGGATTGATATAATGATTGGCACGTGTTTCTTTGCCGTCCGGAAATACTTTGATGTAGGATATTTGGATGATTCGGTCGTTAACGAGGTCAAGCCCCGTTGTTTCCAAATCAAAAATAACCAAAGGTTTTGTGAGATTGAGTTTCATTCTTGAAAGTTATTGATGATGATATGCGACAGTATCTGTAGGTGTTGTCACCCGTGGGGGACTGTCTTCTTGAAATCTGCATGCGGAGGGAGGTCAAAACCGTTATGAAGCCTGCCTTGTGACCGCGTCGGGACGGTCTGTCTCTCTCTTGGAGATACTTCAACCGTTGGCTTATTCTATGAGTTGAAGAAGAAAGACCCGGAAGGTCGATCTTCTTCACCCTTGTTATTGACATGTCGTGTTCATCGGTCATCCCGATGTTGTCCTTAGTTGTTGAGAAGCACGGGCAGGATGAGCATCAGTATATGCTCGTTTTCGGGCTGCTCGGCAGGCAATACCACGCCGGCGCGACTGGGGTCTGCCAGTTCGATGACAACTTCATTACCCTCGATGTTGTTGAGGATCTCGGCAAAGCTGTGTCCTTTGAAGCCTATGCTCATCGGTCGGCCGTTGTAGTCGCAGGCGATGGTTTCTTTGGCACTTGTGGCGAAGTCGATGTCTTCGGATGACAGTTCGAGCATCCCGATGTCGGTTCTGAAACGAACCACCTGCGTAGCCTCGTTGGCAAAGGGCAGCACACGTCTCAATGCACCGATGAGTACCTTACGGTCGATGGTGATCTGATTGGGATTGTCGGTCGGGATGACCGCCTGATAGTTGGGGTATCTTCCTTCAATCAGTCGGCACATCAATTCGTTGTCTGCCCATGTGATTTCGGCGTTGCGGCTGTCAAACTTCACGACCACTTGGGTATCTTCCTTGCAAGTCATGTTTTTCAACAGGGTGGCAGGCTTTTTCGGAAGGATGAATGAAGTGGGTTCCTCTTTGTTTACATTTAATATACGGCTGCGAACCAGTTTCTGCCCATCGGTCGAAACCACTGACAAGCCATCGGCGTTGAGGTCAAACAGCACACCACTCATAGCCGGGCGCAACTCGTCTTGGCCGGCGGCGAAAATAGAACGCGCGATGGCGGCATTGAACTGTTTGTAATCCAATACCAGCTCGGTCACGCCATCTCCCATCGGGTTCATTGTCGGGAACGATTCCGAGGTTTGTCCGGTGAAACTGTAGTGACCATTGAGATAGGTTACTTCGATGTTGTAGTTGGACAAATCAATATAGAATGTCAGCGGTTGCTCGGGAAGTTCACGTACGGCATCCATGATCGTGCGGTTCGAAACACAGAAACTGCCCTCACCTTCATAGGTTTCCAAAGCCATTTTCGTGGACATCACGTTTTCGCTGTCCGAAGCCGTGATGCGGAGTTCTCCGTTCTTGATCTCAAACAAAAAACACTCCAATATCTGAAGGGAATTCTTATTGACAATAACTTTCGCCAACGAAGAGAGACGGTTGCTTAAGGCTGTGCTTGACAATGTAAATTTCATGAGCTGATAATCTTATATATTATTTTTATTGTTCTTGCAGGATGTCTGTCGACAAGTGTGGACAAAATTACATAAAAGCGTCGTGTTACACAAAAAAATCAACCAAAAATTTCTCCATGTAGAACTATTTATGTAACTTCGCAAACGATTTGAAATGCCGAATCAACGCAGTAAACATAATATATCACACATAAAAATCTCATGGAATTACAAGGAAAAATCATTGCCGTTTTACCCGAAAGAAGTGGAGAATCAGCACGCGGAGCCTGGAAAACACAGGATTTTGTGTTGGAGACTCATGATGCTTATCCCAAGAAAATGGTGTTCAACGTTTTCGGTGCAGAAAGACTCGAACGTTTCAATATACAGGCCGGTCAGGAAGTCTTGGTGTCATTTGACATCGATGCGCACGAATATCAAGGACGTTGGTACAACACCGTAAGGGCTTTTGATGTCCGGTCGGCCGTATCGGCACCCATGTCTACGGACGCCCCCATGCCTGCAGCGACTCCCGGAGCACCGGCTGCACCTTCTGCATCTGCCGCTCCTTTCCCTGCCGGCACTGTATCGGACAATAGTTCCGATGACCTGCCGTTCTGAGAAATATGTTATTACGGCCCGGCTCATCATCCCAATGCCGTTTCGTTATCACCAAAGCCTTTCTGCGAATAAAGGTTTTGGTGATAATTTTTTTGTTCTCGCCTCTCTAAGGAGCCACGATGGCGGACAGAAGAGGGTGGGGGATTGTATGGTGTGGTATCATCTTCCAATTCACCTTCGCTGAAATGAATATACCAAACATGCCGAATGACGAAACAAAAGGGAATGTATTGCGAGGTAAAAGGGAACGTTTTGACAGACAAAAGGGCTTGTTTTAACCCACATGCTAATAAGTTTCTGTATAATAAGTTGTTATGATTTTGGTTCCGGCCGTCCTTTGTTGTAGCGATTTTGTCTGTGTCATCCATCGATACCACCTTCCGTTTTGGCTTCTGTAAGTTGCCCAATAAACTTTTCGTTGTTTCATGGTAGTCTCTCCCCCCCCAGAACCGGTGAAGCCAAATAATAATCAGACAATGATAGTATTTTCCATCAATGCAACCGTTAATCGAAACGTGTATATCGACTAAGGTTTGATCCGTTTGTCTTCATGGAAATCGTTATCAGACGATAACTTGCAAAGGTCACCATCGGGGTAATGGCACATAATAAATCCTATGCTGATGCTTCAACCGGTAGAGAATGAAGCATCGAATCACAGTATAAGCGACATCATGAACGGTTAGGGTTAAATCTACCAAATAATTCGTTGTTCTCCATATTATTTTGTATCTTTGCAAAAGTAAATTTACAAATAATGGCGAAAAGAATATTATTTATCAATCAAGAGATTACTCCTTACGTGCCCGAGAACGAATTGTCGGTTTTGGGGAAAATCTTACCTCAAGGAATACAAGAAAGTGGATACGAAATAAGAACTTTTATGCCTAAATGGGGTATAATCAATGAACGCCGCGGACAACTTCACGAGGTGATTCGCCTGTCCGGAATGAACTTGATCATTGATGATACCGACCATCCGCTGATTATCAAGGTGGCTTCCATCCCCACATCCCGCATTCAGGTTTACTTCATCGATAACGATGATTATTTCCATAAGCGCATGATGGCGGAAGATGAAACAGGTGTGGAGTATGCGGATAATGGCGAACGTGCCGTCTTTTTCGCGCGTGGTGTGCTTGAAACCGTCAAGAAACTCAGATGGACACCCGATTTGATACTCTGCCAAGGATGGATGGGTGCCGTCGTTCCATTATACGTCAAGAAAGCCTATTATGACGAGCCGTCGTTTGCCAATGCCAAGGTCGTCACTTCGCTTTTTGATCAAAACATCAGGCAAAGTTTGGGCGAGCATTTCAAGAGTGCCGTTTCTTTCAGGGACATCAACGAGGATTCGTTGAATGAATATGGCGATGATTTCTCTGCCGAAGACCTCACTCGCATGGCTATCGATTATTCCGACGGCATCATTCAAGCCACTCCCGGCGTAGAGGCTTCCCTGATCGCTTATGCCGGTGGAAAGAATAAGCCCGTGCTTCCGTTTACCGAGGGCGAAGGACAAGTGGAGGCATACCGCGACTTTTTCGAACAAATCTTATCTGTTTAATTGAGAAGTAAGAGGCGGTGTGCCTCATTTTATCATTTTGGAAATACTTATACGATGAGTTACAAATCATTTACCGGTGCCTTGTTGGTTGCATTGGCTTTATCATCATGTGACGATACGACAGATTCCATAGGAACCTTCATAACCGGGCAGTCCGACCAACTGCAAGTGTCGGCCCAGTCTTTCAACTTATTGCCCGGCGAATCGGTCAAAGCCGACTCCATCCTTTCACGTAGCACAAAGGCTTATCTCGGTTGCATGATCGATTCCGAAACGGGTTCTCGTGTCACTGCCGACTTCGTTACCCAGTTCAATCTTCTTGAGAATTACCAATTCCCTGCCAAGGAAAAGATCGAGAGCCGCATGGATGGCGAGATCGTAGCCGACTCCTGCGAAATACAGCTTTTTTGCGATCAGTTGGCGGGTGATTCCCTGGCTACCATGAAAATGATGGTCTATGAGATGAGTTCCCCCATCGAAGAGGGGGTGAACTATTACTCCAACTACGATCCCTTTGCGGACGGAAAGGTCAGAAGCGATGGTATCAAGGTGGGACAGATTTATGCCATGGCAAATAAAACTGACAATGGCGGAAAAAGGAAAGTCACCGTCAAACTCAACCAACCGTATACCGACAAATCCGGGGTTACCTATAATAATTATGGTACATACATTCTCCGAACCTATTACAATCATCCCGAATATTTCAAGAACTCTTATTCGTTCATTCATCGTGTAGTACCCGGATTCATGGTTCAACACGTCGGAGGTGTAGGCTCGATGGCTCAGATAGGTTCAACGCTCTTGAATGTTTCATTCAAATATAAAGAGAATGACAGCATCATCAATGGCAACCTGTCGTTTGCAGGTACGGAAGAGGTGCTGCAAACCACCCGCATACAAAATGACCGGGAAGCCATTCAACATATGCTATCCGACAATTCGTGTACCTATATCAATTCGCCTGCTGGCATTTTCACCCGGCTGACATTGCCGGTCGATGAGATTTATCTCAACCACGAAACCGACTCCATCAACAGTGCAAAACTCATCCTGCCGCGTATCAACCACCAATCTCAGAACAGCAATAACTGGAATATCCCGCAGGTGTTGCTCATGGTTTCGTCCGACAGCCTCTCAAGCTTCTTTGAACGGGGTAAAATAGCCGATGCCAAATATACTTATCTGGCTCCTTATGCTGCCACAAACTCGGTCAATGCCGATGCCAACACCTATACTTTCAACAACATCAGTTCGCTGATAGCTTTCCTGCATCGCAAGAAAACCGACGGATTGCGTCAAGACCCGGCCTGGGTCGAAAAACATCCCGATTGGAACAAAGTGACCCTTGTGCCCGTGACAGCCAATTATAAGACATCGAGCGGTACCAACAAGCTCTATCAGGTGGTACACGACATGACCTTGTCGACGACGAGGCTGATGCGCGATAATTTGCAGATCCATGTGATTTACAGTAAATTCCAGTGACGCTTCATGGCAGATAACTTTCTTGAAAGGCAGCGCGAAGACTACGAACTGAGAAAGAAGGCGTGGCAGAAAGGACATCGTCGCGTGCAAGTGGGCAGGCGAAACATCGACAAACCCGACGATGAAGCCCTGTGACATTTATTCGTCCCGGTATTCATGCTGCCGTCGGAAAGCAAGTGTGTGAGTCGTTTCAGTTTTCCATCTCATAAATTTTAATTTTCGGTCGTGATGAAAAAGGCTTTGATTTGTTTCCTTTTCGTATGCAGTTTCTGTTCTTTGTCGGCACAGACGGCTGTCAAGGACTGTTGGATCAACATGCCCGACTCATTGTTGCCTTATCTTCAGCAAGAGCATAGACGCCAATTGGTTCAGAACGATTCGGCTTCGGCCATCGGATTGCTGCACGAGAAGAGCCGGCTGGTAAGGCTGACAAGCGATTATTTGTCAGTCAGGTTGAGCGAATCTTCCACCATCGAAATGAAAGTCGTTGTCGCGTCGTCCGGCGACACTTTGCTTTTTGTCGTCAAAACCTTTCTTTCGCCCTTGCCCGAAAGTGAAGTTTATGTCAGCACCCCCTCATGGCAGGGTCTGAAACGTATATCACTGCCCGAGGTACTGAAAGCACATTCGGCAACGAAGACAGGAGAACAGATATCGGGTATTTGGAAAAACGAAGGTGATGAAGCGCGGGTAAGTCCTGTGATGATACAAGCCTTGCTGTCGCCCGAACGACCGGTGATGGAGTTGAATGTCCACGGATATCAAGTATTGTCGGACGATAAAAAGGTAGAACCGTACGAAGGCAACGGCATGACGATTGACTTGCTCGAACTGAAAGACATGCCGGTCGAAGTCATCGGGTAGGAGGTGCATCCGGATGCCGTTTCCCTTGCGGCATCAAGCGCGTCACGTCAAGACCATGAATGGCAGTCAAGACTGCAAACGGAGAACTGCGACGGGAACGTTGGTACCGGACTGTCAGGAAAAAGAAAAATAGCCAAGGCAGTGTCGGTAACCATTCCTCGGAGGCAAGACTGTCGGCAGAACAGCCGCCTGAACCCTGCGAACAGATATGAACAATAGGAGAACGATACATACAACCCTCAAGAAGACGATGATGAAAGTCATCGCTTGTTTTTTGATATGGGTATGTGTGACCGCTTGTTCGACCACACGCCATATTCCCGAAAACAGCTTTTTGCTCGAGAAAGTAAATGTCAGGTCCGACAACTCTTCGTTCAATCCCGCACCCTTGTTGCCCTACATCCGTCAAAAAGGCAATTCCCGCTGGTTTTCTCTTCTGAAAGTACCTTTGGGTACCTACTCGTTGGCCGGCAAAGATTCGACCAAATGGATCAACCGAACCTTGAAGAAACTGGGCGAGAAGCCCATGATTTACGATTCGGTCATGGCACTGCAAACCTGCAATACACTGCAGTCGGCCATGCGAAACATGGGCTATCTGAACGCATGGTCGTCGCTTGAAACCAAGACCAAAGGCAGGAAGATAGAGGTGACCTACCTTCTCCATCCCGGATTGCAGTATCGCATCAGTCACATCGACTACCTGATTGAAGATTCGGCAGTGCGGGAGGCTTTGGCAGAGAAGCCGGTATTCGAGCATGCCTTGAAGGCAGATCAACCTTTTACGATCGAGAATCTTGATGACGAACGCAAGCGGTTGGTGAACAATTTGCAGATAAAAGGATTCTACAAGTTCCACAAAGATTTCATCATTTTCGATGCCGACACGGCGGCGGGCAAACGGAATGTCGATCTGACGTTGCGCTTGCTCAAGTACAGGGAGCATAACCATGAGGAGCGTAGGGCACATCCGCGCTATTACATCCGCCACATCCGCTATACCACCGTTGACGACAGGGATGCTTTCTTGCGACGTAAAATCCTCGATAACAGTACGGCCTTGGAGGAAGGAAAGCCTTTCAATGTCGATAAACTCCAAAAAACCTACAATAATTTCGCGCGTTTGCGGGCCATCCGTCATACAAGCATCACGTTCAAGGAGGTTCCCGACACCAACCTGTTGGACTGCCGTATCGAGATGAGTAACGTCAAACGACATTCCATCAGCTTCCAGCCGGAAGGTACCAACACTGCCGGCGACTTGGGAGCGGCAGCCTCTTTGACCTACGAAAACCACAATCTCTTCAATGGTTCGGAGTTGTTGAGCATTCAGGTTCGTGCGGCTTATGAGGCCATCACCGGCTTGGAAGGCTATCAAAACAGGAATTATACGGAATATGGAACGGAAGTGGGGCTGTCTTTTCCACGTTTCGTGGCACCGTTCCTGTCGCGCTCGTTCGTGAGAAACATCAATGCTTCATCGGAGTTGAAAGTGAGTTATAACCTGCAGAACCGTCCCGAATTCCACAGGCGAGTATTCTCTGCGGGATGGAACTACCGGTGGAGCGAACCCCGCCATCATTCGTCTTACCGTCTCGACGTGCTCGATCTGAACTACATTCACATGCCTTGGATATCCGAAACTTTCAGGCAAGACTATCTCGAAGATGTTGATCGGCGCAACACCATCTTGCGTTTCAACTATGAAGACCTGTTTATCGCCCGCATCGGATTCGGTGTGACATATAACAACGGCAAGCAGGCGTTGAAGACAAACATCGAGACCGCCGGCAACTTGCTGGATTTGTCGGCCCGCGTTTTTTCCATGAAGAAGGAAGACGGGCGTTACAAACTCTTCAACATCGCCTATGCCCAGTATGTCAAAGCCGATATAGACTACACCCGGATGATGCAGATCGACAATAAGAACACGATGGTCTGGCATATAGGTTTCGGCATTGCCTATCCTTATGGCAACAGCAAGATTCTGCCTTTCGAGAAGCGTTACTTCTCCGGCGGAGCCAACTCGGTGCGAGGATGGGGAGTCAGACGGCTCGGGCCGGGCAAATATCAGAATACCAATGGTGAGATAGACTTCATCAACCAGACGGGCGACATGAAGATAGATCTCAACTTGGAGTATCGCACGTCGCTGTTCTGGAAAGTCAATGGTGCCCTATTCGTTGATGCCGGCAACATCTGGACTTTGAGAAAATACAGGGAACAGCCCGGCGGTCAGTTCAGTTTCAAGGACTTCTACAAGCAGTTTGCTGTGTCGTACGGATTGGGCATCCGTTTCAATCTGGACTATTTCATCCTGCGTTTCGACATGGGCATGAAGGCCGTCAACCCCGTCTATGATACCGACG
This sequence comes from Prevotella sp., assembly GCA_022781445.1. Lineage (GTDB taxonomy): Bacteria > Bacteroidota > Bacteroidia > Bacteroidales > Bacteroidaceae > Prevotella. The sequence goes on along the minus strand of JALETQ010000036.1, from coordinate 4,781 downwards.
AAGAGCATTATGCCATCCTTCATCCCAAGTTCAGTCGCGACTTCGCGTTCCATTTTGCGGTGGGATTGCCTTTCTGACCTCCCTTCTTTTCCATCGAATGCCTCCCGGCGTGTATCGCAAGTTTGATGTTACGGCTGTCGAAACGCCCGCTTGTCCTTTCCGTCGGGTTCGTCCACCTGTATGTTTGTTCTCACAAAAAGCAGCTGCGATGGTTTCAATATGCGATATTTTCGCTACTTTTGCACGAAATTTCAAGTCAATGTTTCAGTTTATTTCATTAGGAAGCGGCAGTTCCGGAAATTGCTATTATCTGTTCTCCGAACACGGAGGGTTGCTGATCGATGTCGGCATCGGCATCAGAACCCTCAAGAAGCATTTCCAGACCTACGGCTTTTCTCTCAACGACATACAGCAGATCCTTGTCACCCACGACCATGCCGACCACGTCAAGACCGTCGGAGTGGTGAGCAACGACTACGGAGTACCGGTCTATGCCACCGAGAAAGTGCATAAGGGAATCTTCAATAATTTCTGTGTCCACAAAAAGCCGCCGGTAAATCTGTTGCGCCATGTCACACCCGGCACGGCCTTTAAGGCCGGCGATTTTGAAGTGACTCCTTTTACCATTCCCCACGACAGTTCGGACAATGTGGGCTACCGAATCGTATATGACGGTATCGTGTTCTGCATGATGACCGATGTGGGGCATGTGACCGACGAAATGAAGGCCTATATTGCCGAAGCCAACTATCTGGTCATCGAATCCAACTATGACGAAGACATGTTGCGGCTGGGGCACTATCCCAAGCGATTGAAAGAACGGATCAGCAACGGTACGGGACATCTGAGCAATGCCGCTTGTGCCAATGCCCTCGTGACTCATGCCACGGCAAGGCTCAGACATGTGTGGCTGTGCCATCTGAGTGAGGAAAACAATCATCCCGAGCTGGCAAGAAAGACACTCGAACAGGCTCTCCGCGAACGCGAGATGCCCTCAGAAATCCATTTCGGGTTTGATGTCCTGAAGCGAAAAGTACCCGGCAAGGTATATTCGCTCGAATGATCAGCCGGTCAGAAAACCTTTTGGCAAGCCGCCTTGCGGGTCGTTTGCAAAGTCATAGATAAACAAAAGAATATGAAATCCAAAATCATCATGCTGTTGTTGGCATCGGCTTGTGTGTGCCAAGTCCGGGCCCAACGCCATTACCTGCCGTTCATGAACCACCGGATGCCCAAGACGGACAAAATGATAGCCGCATACACCGACTCGTTGAGATGGGAAAACGTGAAGGACAGGCCTCGTGCGGGCAGGAATGAAGCCGGCGACTTGACGAACGGCTGTTTGCCGCGTTTCAACGACAATGCTTTCCGGCTGTTTGCTCCGCCTACCTTTTACCACAGCGTCGTCCGGGAAAGGATGGCGCTTCCGGCTGCCGATTCGGCTCCCGATGCGTGGACGCAGGCTGTCGATGAGGCGTTGATGCACGTCTATCTGGCAAGGCCCGACCTGGTGGACAACAGCGATAACCGGCTCGACAGGGTGGGGCGTATCCTGCCCGGGATACAGAATCCTGTGCGAAACGATATGGAACTGATCGGCAAAGTGGCACCCGTGCCCATCGAGCCGGAGGGAGAAACGGTGAAGATTCTGGTTAAACAGCCCAACTTCTGGACCGTCAAGGGTGACTATTACCTGCAGTTCCTGCAGAATTTCGTTACAGACAACTGGTACAAGGGTGGCGAAAGTACCTATTCGATGTTGGGCAGCTTCATCATGGAAGCCAACTACAACAACAAACAAAAGGTGAAGTGGGACAACAAGCTGGAAGTGAAACTCGGCTTTCTCACCTCCCGAAGTGACAGCCTGCACTCGCTCAAGACATCCGAAGACATCATCAGATACACCGGCAAACTGGGACTGCAGGCATCCAAGAAGTGGTATTACACCATGCAGGTGCTTGCCTATACACAGTTTTGCAGGGGATACAAGAGCAATGACGAGACGGTTTATAGCGACATCATGTCTCCCTTCAATTTCAACATCTCTCCCGGTATGGACTACACCGTCGAGGCTTTCAACAAGAAACTCACGGGAAACGTACACCTTGCTCCGCTTGCGTACAACTTCAAATACGTCGATCGTCTGGCACTTTCCGAACGCTATGGATTGAAAGCCGGCAAACATTCGCTTCATGACATCGGTTCGCAGTTCACGGTCGAACTGGCTTGGAAATTCAGTGACGATATCGAATGGAAAAGCCGCCTCTACGGTTTCACGCCCTACGACCGCGTCGAATTGGAATGGGAAAACACTTTCACCTTCCGTTTCAACCGGTACATCTCGACCAACATCTTCGTCTTCCCCCGTTTCGACGACGGAGCCTCGCGCGATGGCAACAACGGATATTGGCAGTTCAAGGAGTTCACCTCCATCGGTTTTGCCTATTCGTTCTGAACGAATAGGACGGCGAGCTCCATAACAAACGGTCATCTTCTGTTCGAGATGACGTTAGAACGGACCGACATATAGTTGTAGAGTCAAGGCATCGGCATCCTTCCGCGATTCTGTCGTAAAACAGAAAAGAATCCATTTTGCTTGTGTAATCCGAAAACTTTGTTTACCTTTGCCCGCGAACCATAAAAGAATAATTGACAAGGATTTATAATAACAGGTATTGTCTTTCCCTTTCCTATAATAATAAAGGTGTAAGTTGTCTGCGAAGAAACTTTGATTTCTTTGCGACTTTTAACGTGTCATGTTTGGCTGGCTCGAATATTTTGCTAACACACACACACACACACACACACACACACACACACACACACACACACACACACACACACACACACACACTCTCTCTCTCTCTCTCTCTAGGCTCACCGCCGGTAAACTACGCGTACGCGCGCGCGCAGCGTTACGAAACTATTGTGTATATGGGTATCTCATAAGATTTCCATGCAGATTTTCGTATCCCTTTTTCTTCAAGTTTACCAAGAAGATATGATAATTTATCGAAAGGTATTAGTAACAAAAAATAATTATTTATCTATGAAAAAGAAGCAATACAAAGCAATTGAAATTAACAGACCAGACATTTGTTGCAGCAAAAGGTCTTTGGGGATTAGTTCCTTTCTTATAGGATTGGGTCTACTGTGTTCGCTAAGTGCATCGGCTATAGATGTTTACAAATGGGGAACTGCCAATGGAACAAGATTCTACCTGAAGGTGGAAGATCCGGAGAGGAAGACAGCTCAGGTTCATGCAAGTGCGGAGACCGATTATCGTGGGGATATTGTTATTCCGGAAAAAATAATCACCGATGACGGCGAGGGGTATACCATTGACCTGATAGACAAAGAGGCTTTCATGAATAACAAGAACATTACTTCCATCAGTATTCCAAAGACTGTGACGGAAATAGGGCAATACACGTTCTCAGGGTGTACCTCACTCAAGTCGGTAATATTGGGCGAAGGCACGGCCCGCATATACAAATATGCTTTTGAAAACTGTACGGGCATCGAAACTATCACTTTCCCTATCAGCACACTGTATTTTGAAAAAGAAACTTTCAAAGGATGTGAGAATATTACGGAAGTCTATCTTTATGATGACGATCCACGGGGTATAACGGGAAATGACCCTTTCGAGCTGATTGGGTCAAAAGCCACGCTCTTTGTGCCTTACGGGACTGAAGATGAGTACGCCACGCTTTATGGATGGAAAGACTTTACCGTCAAGCCTTTCCTTGTACTCGACGAGACCAAAACGCTCACGCTCACCAATCGTGTCGAGAACATCCGAACTATTTTCAATCGTAGCATAAAAAGTGGAAAATGGAACTCTTTCTGTGTACCTTTCAGCCTGTCGTCTGAGGATATCGTGACGGTCTTCGGCAAAGGAACGCGCATATTGGAGTTTGATCCCACTTCAACAGAAACGACGCTGAATTTTATAGATGCAGTGGGCATTACTGCCAACAAACCATGCCTTATCAATCCTGTGCAGGGCTGGAATACTTATACTTTCAAAGAACTGACCATTGACCCGTCCGGTAGCTTGGCCGTTCCGGGAATAAATTATGATTTCACAGGTAACTACTCTTATGGTTATGTGCCGACAGGTTCTTATTTCATCAGCAACAACTTCTTTTACAAAGCAGTTGACGGGACAGACAAGTTGAAAGGCTATCGTGCTTACATTACACCTGTGAACGGTGGAAAGGGAACAAGGCAGATGGAGTTCACGATTTCTTCAACTACTGCAGATGCTGCCCGAATAAGCAACATTCGACAAAATGAGCCTGCCGGCATCTACGATATAAGCGGACATTTGCTTCTTGAGAAGGTTGGTTCGGCAAAAGAGTTGCGAAAAGGTATCTATATTCGGGGGAATAAAAAAATCTTAATCAAGTGACATATGAAACGAAAAGATTATATGGCTCCGCATACAGAGTTATTGTATGTGAACACAGAGTCCATGATGAATCCAATCAGCGTAACCGAGAACGGACAAACTTCTCCCGATATGGGAATCGGTGGTGATAGCCCCGGTGGCCAAGATGCGGATGCCAAACAAGGATTCTTCGAGTATGAATGGGATGACTAAGAATGGAGTCGCAAAGCACTCTTCTCTCTCATAAAGAGCTATGCTTTTTATCGTAAAAAGCTATGCTTTTGTCGCTAAAGAACTATGCTTTTTAGGGTCAAAAGCACAGCTTTTATTTCAAGAGAACACAAACCCTTATAAATCAAACGAATATGGCAGTAAAGTACAGGCT
>JALETQ010000065.1 GCA_022781445.1 Prevotella sp. | reverse complement strand
GATTATTTGTACTTTTGCAAAGTCGAAGTTGCAAAATCGATTTATTATACATACACGATGGATTTATTAGAAAGTATTATTGCGCGTGCCAAGAGTGATAAGCAGCGCATAGTGCTCCCCGAAGCTACCGAGGAACGCACGTTAAGAGCGGCAGACAAAGTGCTTGCCGATGAAGTGGCCGATCTGATTTTGATTGGTAATCCGGCGGAAATCAACCGCCTTGCGAATGAATGGGGACTTAACCATATTGGCAAAGCCACCATCGTAGACCCTGACAACAACCCTCGTTCGGAAGAGTATGCCCGATTGTTGGCAGAACTCCGCAAGAAGAAGGGCATGACAGTCGAACAGGCAAGCGAGCTGCTGAAGAACCCGCTTTATCTGGGATGTATGATCATCAAGACCGAAGGTGCCGACGGACAAATCAGCGGTGCCCTCAGTACCACTGCCGAAACCTTGCGCCCCGCCCTGCAGATCATCAAGTGCAAACCCGGCATCACCTGCGTAAGTGGTGCCATGCTGTTGATGACCAAGCAGAAACAATATGGGCAAGACGGTACGCTCGTGGTTGCCGATGTGGCAGTGACACCCATGCCCAATGCCGAAGAACTGTCGCAAATTGCCTATTGCACCGCCGAGACGGCCGCAAGTGTGGCAGCCATCAAGGATCCGCGTGTGGCCATGTTGAGTTTCTCGACCAAAGGAAGTGCTTCGCATGAAGTGGTCGACAAAGTGGTCGAAGCCACAAGAATTGCCCAAAAGAACTATCCACAGTTGAAAATCGACGGAGAGATGCAGGCCGATGCCGCCCTCGTTCCGTCGGTAGGAAAGAGCAAAGCACCGGGCAGCACCATTGCCGGAAATGCCAATGTTTTGGTATTCCCGTCACTCGAAGTGGGCAACATCGCCTACAAGCTTGTACAACGTTTGGGCGATGCCATCGCCGTGGGGCCCATCCTGCAAGGCATTGCCCGTCCGGTCAACGACCTGAGCCGAGGCTGCTCGGTCGACGACATTTACTATTTGGTAGCCATCACAGCCTGCCAAGCCATGGACGCAAAGAAAGAATCTTGAACAACTAACCCATAATGAAATGAAAATCTTAGTATTAAACTGCGGAAGCTCTTCCATCAAATATGCCCTGTACGACATGGACAACCGTTCGGTCATGGCATCGGGCGGTGCAGAACGTGTAGGACTCAACGATGCTTTTGTGAAAGTGAAGCTGCCCAATGGCGAGAAACGCCAAATCATGCACGACATTCCCGAACACACCGAAGGCGTGAAATTCATCTTCTCTCTGCTCACCGACCCCGAAATCGGCGTCATCAAGAGTCTTGACGAAATCGATGCCGTAGGCCATCGCATGGTTCACGGCGGCGAGAAGTTCAACAAGAGTGTGATCATCGACGACGAGGTATTGCGCGTTTTCGAATCATGCATCGATCTGGCACCACTCCACAACCCTGCCAACCTCAAGGGTGTGCATGCCGTGAGCGACATCATGCCGGACCTGCCGCAGGTTGCTGTCTTCGACACCGCGTTCCATCAGACCATGCCTGCACACGCATTCCTGTATGCCATTCCCTACAATCTCTACGAAGAATACGGCGTACGCCGCTACGGTTTCCACGGTACGAGTCACCGCTATGTGGCACAACGCGTGTGTGACTTCCTTGGTGTGAAAGCCGAAGAACAACGCATCATCACCTGCCACATCGGCAACGGAGGCTCAGTGGCAGCCGTGAAGTATGGCAAATGTATCGATACCTCGATGGGGCTCACCCCACTCGAAGGTGTGATGATGGGCACCCGCTCGGGCGATATTGATGCCGGTGCCGTGATGTTCCTCGAGAAAAAGCTCGGTTTGGATGCCGACGGCATGTCCGATCTGCTCAACAAGAAGAGCGGTGTACTCGGCATTACCGGTATCTCGTCGGACATGCGTGAAATCGAAGAAGCCGAATCCAACAACGACCCCAAAGCCAAGATGGCACTCGACATGTATTTCTATCGTATCAAGAAGTATGTCGGTGCATACGCAGCCGCCATGGGTGGTGTGGACATCATCGTATTTACTGCCGGTGTGGGTGAGAATCAGCCCGGTTTGCGCGAAGAAGTGTGCCGCGACATGGAATGGATGGGTGTCAAAATCGACAACAGGCTCAACGCCGGTGTGCGCGGAAAAGAAGTCATCCTGTCGACCGATGACTCGAAAGTCAAGGTGTGCGTCATTCCGACCGATGAGGAACTGATGATTGCCAGCGACACCATGACACTGCTCAAACAATAAAGTCACGATGCCCGGCAAGCGGACTATAACGGACGGAGAATGCCATGAACGGCAAGAAATGTTGGGTCAAACGATCCAATGAACCGATTCAGGTTAAATGACACGACCGAAACGAATCTGTCGTTCCACGGCAGGAGAACCGATATCATTCAAAAAACTCTGACAATGAAACGTTCAAAGTATATCAAGCACTCATTGGCACTGATGGCGGCTGCCGTGACACTGCAAGGCTGCATCACTGCCGGCAAAGGCAGTTCGACCAACAATGACGCAGGCATTCTGGGTGGACTACTGGGCGTGGTGACCGAACAAAACACCATTGCCAACGTCATCACGAGCGTCATCGGCATGGACAAGCTCATCAAAGAAAACTTAGTGGGTACATGGAACTACACGGCACCCGGCGTGGCGTTCACCTCCGAGAACCTCTTGGCGAAAGCCGGAGGCGAAGTGGCTGCCTCCCAACTGAAAGACAAACTTAAAGACACCTACCGGAGTGTGGGCATCCGTCGCGAAAACACCCGCATCGTGTTTGGTGAAGACAATGCCTTTTCAGGAAAAATCATGGGTAAAAGCGTGCGGGGAACCTACACCCTCGACGAGAGCAACGGTGAGCTGAAAATGCAAACCCTGCTGTTCACCCTCAACGGACATGTCAAACGCAACGGCGTCAATGGCGTTTCACTGCTCTTCGAGTCGAAGAAGCTCCTCACCGTCCTGCAAGCACTGTCGGCCATGAGCGGCAACGCCAACCTCGAAATGGTGGGCGAAATCAGCAAGAACTACGACGGTGTGCGCATCGGTTTCGACATGAACCGATAACCATCCGTCCTTGATCACAAAGAACACGGCAAAGATCTTTCTGCCGGCGTTCTCATCCATAAAGCGTACTTACGGACAGTCCTGCCGTAAGTACGCTTTTTTGAGTCCGAATCGGCCGGGCGAGTCCGGGGCATTTACGATTGACGAGCTGAAGGGTTGCGTTTTGTGACAGGCACAGCGGCTGCAACAAGACCGAGCGTTTGTCAAGAATGTCGGAGCGGACGATGTCTGACCGGAAAGTGCTGTCATCGGCGTGAAATGCAGGACAAGACGCTCTCATGGCCGGTTGGAGACAAACTCCAGACAGTCATGAGAGTTTGGGGAAATTATTCCTCGGCATCGGTCATTTCTTTGGTCAGCAGGCTCTCCAATTGTTCTGCAGAGAGACGGAGATGGAAGTGTCCTTTGAGGGCAACAGTGATTCGCCCCGTTTCTTCGGATACGACGATGGCGATAGCATCACTCTCCTGCGATATACCCATGGCGGCCCGATGACGCAAGCCCAACTCTTTGGGAATGTTAGTGTTGTGCGACACGGGCAGGATGCAGCCTGCCGCCTTGATGCGTTTTGACGAGATGATCATCGCACCGTCGTGCAACGGTGAGTTCTTGAAGAAGATGTTTTCGATGAGTTGCTGACTGATGACGGCATCGAGTATTTCGCCCGTTGCCACAATATCATCGAGCGGAGCTGCCCTTTCCACCACAATGAGGGCACCTACTTTATTTTTCGCCATACTCATACACGCCATCACCAAGGGGATGATGGCCGACTTGTCGACCTCCTTTCGCTTTTCGTCACGAAAGAAATTCATGAAGCGACGGATGTGTTGTTGCGTTCCGAGATTGTAAAGGAACTTCTTGATCTCGTCCTGAAAGATGATGATGATGGCAATACCTCCCACACTCACCAGCTTGTCGAGGATGGAACCGAGCAGTTTCATCTCCAGAATGCCGCTCACGAACAGCCAGACAAGGACGAAGAGGATGATGCCTACAAACACATTCATCGATCTCGACTCCTTCATCAGTCGATAGATGTAGAACAACATCAGGGCGACGAGGAAAATGTCGATGAAGTCTTTCAATCCGAAATCGAGAAGCATAAGCGGTGTTTTAGAGGGATGAAGAGTTGGGGAAAGGATTGCTATTGAGAGTTTGGCACACGATTCGTCGCACTTCGACAGCCTCTTTGACATCGTGGACACGCAAGAATGCTGCACCTTTGAGCAGTGCCATCGTGTTGAGAATGCTCGTGCCGTTGAGCGACCCGTCGGCATCGGTGCCGATAAGCTCGTAAATCATCTTTTTACGCGATACACCAACGAGTACCGGCACGTCGAGTTCGGAGAGCCGTTCCATGCCGGCAAGCACTTCATAATTCTGTTGCAAGGTCTTGCCGAAGCCGAAACCGGGATCAACGATGATGTCTTTCACACCCAAGTCACGCAGCATCCGCACATCTGCCGAGAACGACATGAGCATCGATTCGAGGGTGGGCTTGAGCGACATGAGGATATAGGGCACCTTCAGACGTGCCATCATGCGAAACATCTCGCAGGCCTCGTCGGCACCGCGCTCGGAGAGTGTCGGTGCGGCAGAGGCATGGCCGGCACCCGAACCGCCGGCAACCAAAGGCCCCGAACGGTACATTGACAGCTCCGAAGGGCGATCGCTCAAGCCCAAAGCCACATCGTTGATGATATCGACCCCCCATTCCTCGACACACATCCGAGCCACATCGGGACGAAAAGTATCGACACTGAGAATGAGGTCGGGACGCTCACGACGCACAATCGACAGCGCAAAACGCAAGCGTTCCATCTCCTCCTGCCCGTTGATGACGGCAGCCCCCGGACGCGTCGAAAACGCTCCGATGTCGGCAATATCGCCTTGTTGTTCGGCAATCTCATGGGCACGCAGCGCAATCTCACGCTCGGTCTGCACACGGCTGCCGGCATAAAACGAATCGGGCGTACAGTTCAAGATGCCCATGATTTGGGGTTGCGAGAGGTCGATGAGCCTGCCTCGCACATTGATGGTATACGGAATGGTAGTTTTCATGTTATATTTCAGTTACCCAACAGCTTTCGTCGCTTGCCACAATCAGTACCACTTGTTTACGAAAAATGCCGAAAGTGCGTCATCATCGCACAGGTGGAAGTTTGACTTTTTGGGGTAAAGCGTGATGCAAATGTACGAAAAAATCATGGCATCAACAAACGATTCTACCTGTTTTGCGTGCTTTCTACTTGAACACCAATCGTTCATGAGAGCATTTGTTCCTACATTTCATTCGACGACAGCACTTCCCCGGCGAACAAGAACGACCCGGACTCTCATGACAGATTTGGGACAAACAAGCCGATTGTACTTCAAACAGTCTGTGATATTCGTTGATACTGCTCATTCGAAGGAAATCACATCAGGAAGGTTATCTACCTTTTTTGATATTTCAAGGACGTAGGATATGTCGGAACTCGATGATTTTGTTTAATTTTGCAGTGGATTTTAACCTTAAACAGATACACTTCTTTCGGTTTTACCCTATGCGAACATGGCTCATACGATGCTTCTTGATCGGATTGATCGGTTTTTGTCCGCCTCTGTCGGCACAGAACCAACGCCCTTGGGAACAGCAGCTGGCAGACTTACATCTCGTGGGCGATGACGACCCCGAAAGCCAGACGAACATCATCGAAAGGCTGACCGACCTCGAACAAAACCGCATCAGCTCCGTCTCGGCAGAACGCGAGACCTGGGAGCAGCTGCCTTTCCTGACACCTCACCAGGTGGAAGACATCTGTGCCTACATCTATCGCCACGGAGCAATACGCACGGAGGGCGAATGGCGGATGATTGCCTCACTCGACGCGCCGACCATCGAACTGCTGTCACACTTCGTGACCCTCGAACAGCCTGTGCCGTCACCACTGCCCTCAGTCAAAAATCTACTGACTTACGGTCATCACGACGCGATGTTCACCTTCCATCTTCCGCTCTACCGAAGAGAGGGCGACCGTCGCGGTTATCTGGGCTACCCTTATCGCCACGACCTGCGCTATACCTTCAATTACGGCAACATGGTCAAAGCTGCCTTCATCGGGGCGCAAGATGCGGGCGAGCCTTTCTTTGCCGGCAACAACTCATGGGGCTATGACCACTATGCCGGCTATCTGCAACTCACCACCCGCAGTCGCCGACAACAGATCACCATCGGACATTACCGCATCAACATCGGACAGGGATTGGTGATCAACACGCAGTTCAGACCGGGCAAAGGCGGATTTACCGCATCTTCGGCCACAAGGCAGCCCGATATCAAGGGGCATGCGTCGCGCTCTTCATATGACTATCTGCAAGGAGCCGCCGTCCGACTGCGGATGGGCAGGCAGTGGATGGTAACGGCATTTGCCTCCTACAGATCAATCGACGCTCTCAGAAATAAAGAGGACAACGCCATCTTGTCCATTCAGTCATCGGGCTACCACCGTACTGTGCGGGAGATGGCACGAAAGAACAACAACAGCGAATGGCTCATGGGTGCCAACATGGCATTCGGAACGGGAGGATTTCACATGGGAATCACAGCCGTCGGCAACGGCTTCAACATGGCATTGCAGCCCGACAAATCGGTTGTCCGAAAGCGTTACGACCCCGAGGGCAGCCACTTCTTCAACGTCTCGGCCGACTACGCTTACGCCCACGGTAATTGGTTGCTGTGTGGCGAGACCGCCATCGATACCCACGGACACCCTGCAACTGCCAACCGACTGGACTTTCAGCCTTCGTCGCGTTTCAGGTTCATGGTTCAACAACGCTACTTCTCCTATCAATACCATGCTCTCCATGCCAACGCGATGAGCGAGGGCGGCATGACACGCAACGAAAGCGGCATCATGGCAGGTGCCAAATGGATGCCGACGGAAAAGGTGGCCCTGACGGTCTATGCCGACATGGCTTATCATGCGTGGCAACGCTATCAGGCGTCACGGTCGTCGACGGCACAAGATTTCATGGCCGAATTGACATACAGGCTGCCGAAAGGGGCGATAACCTTTTACCAACGCCTGCAAATCAGGGAGAAAGACAATGACGACAAGACCGCACTCGTGAAACATCGACGACACCGTTCACGTGTCACCGCTGACTTTTCGGAGCTGTGCTGGCAATGGCGGACACGTGCCGAGCTGAGCTTCGTCAACCGGCCGAAACACGCCAAAGGACTGATGTTGAGCCAGGAAGTGACCTACCGTCCGTCGAAGAGATGGTTTGTCAAAGGCGTTGGGGCTTACTTCGATATCGAAGATTATGAAGCACGCATCTACTTTTACGAAAAGAGCGTAAGCAAGAGTTTCGGCTTCTCCTCCTATCAGGGTCACGGCATACGGACATCGGTGCTGATGGGCTTACATCTCGGGCAACACTGGGAACTGACGACCCACATCGGTGCCACACATTACTTTGACCGCAGCAGTATCTCGACCGCCCTGCAGCGCATCGATTCATCCACCAAGACCGATGTGGTGCTGCAGTTGCGCATGAAATGGTGACGATGCAGGTTTCTTTCCGGCAGACATCGGCAGAATCGAGACGGATACAAACCACGGTGCAGGAAACACCACGGCATCCAACAACTGCAGCCATATCCTGCCGCACCCGCCGAATGTCATACGCCAACCGTTCCTTCTGTCAGCAAAACCAAGAAAATACAGCGGCCGGCAATAATCGGTTACGCTTTTTTAAGAAAAACTTTCGAGGCTTTTTATTGTACATTGTAAAAATTATAAGTAACTTTGGCATGTTTTCAGATAGGTATTAACGACAGACGGTATGTTCGAGCAGGCAAAACAACAATCCGACCCTTATTTTTTACAGGTACGGCATTACCCTCCCACGAACAGCGTTCACAACCCATCTGCGACAAACTTCCCTATTATATAATAGGTATTCATCAAATCAAATGACAAAGAAATGAAAACAGATTTTGAAATTGCACATGAAGCAACATTGGAACCCATTGCTGCGGTAGCGGCGAAAGTGGGCATCAAACAAGAAGACTTGGAACCCTACGGAAAATACATAGCCAAACTTCCTTCGGCACTGATTGACGACGAAAAAGTCAAAAAGTCAAACCTCATCCTCGTGACCTCCATCACACCGACCAAGGCTGGTAACGGCAAGACGACCATCAGCGTAGGACTTACAATGGGTCTCAACGCCATCGGCAAAAACGCCATCGTGGCTCTCCGAGAGCCTTCGCTCGGCCCTTGCTTCGGCATGAAGGGTGGTGCTGCCGGCGGCGGATATGCACAGGTGCTCCCGATGGATAAGATCAACCTGCACTTCACCGGCGACTTCCACGCCATCACCTCAGCCAACAACCTCATCTCGGCATTGCTCGACAACTACATCTACCAACGCCAGAAAGAAGGCAAGGGCATGAAGGAGGTACTGTGGAAACGCGTACTCGACGTGAACGACCGCAACCTGCGCAACATCGTGACCGGACTGGGCGGCAGAACCAACGGTGTCATCAGCGAAAGCGGTTTCGACACCACGGCGGCATCGGAAATCATGGCCATCCTCTGTTTGGCAAAAGACGAGAAAGACCTCCGCACAAGGATCGAAAACATCGTGCTGGGTTTCACTCTTGAAGACGAGCCCCTGACGGTCAAGGATCTTAATATCGCCGGTGCCATCATGGCCATCCTCAACGGCACACTCGACCCCAACCTTGTTCAGACCATCGACAACACGCCTGCCATCATCCACGGTGGTCCGTTTGCCAATATCGCCCACGGCTGCAACAGCATCCAAGCCACCAAGATGGCAATGACCTTCGGCGACTATGCTATCACCGAAGCCGGTTTCGGTGCCGATCTCGGTGCCGAGAAGTTCTTCGACATCAAATGCCGTGAAGCCGGCATCGCTCCCAAACTGACCGTCGTCGTCGTGACCTTGCAGGCACTGAAGATGCACGGCGGTGTCGACGTGAAACTCATCAAGGAGAAGAACGAAGAGGGTGTGAAAGCAGGATTTGCCAACATGGACAGACATGTGGACAATCTCAAGAAGTTCGGACAATCGGTCGTGGTCGTATTGAACCGCTTCAACACCGATACCGACGAAGAGATCAACCTCCTCAAAGCTCACTGCGAAACCAACGGAGTACCCTTCGCCATCAACAACGCGTTCACCGAAGGAGCCAAAGGTGCGATCGACTTTGCCCGTCTCGTGGTGGACACCATCGAGAAAACTCCCTCAAGACCTCTCCAAATGGCTTACGAACTGACCGACAGTGTCGAAGAGAAAATCAACAAGATTGCCCGCAGCATCTATGGTGCGAAGGGTATCGAGCTTAAGTCGACAGCCAAGAAGAAGCTCAAGAGAATCGAAGAACTGGGACTCACCAACCTGCCTGTGTGCATCGCCAAGACACAATATTCGTTCTCGGAAGATGCCACCGCCTACGGAACGCCCACCGACTTTCACCTTCACATCCGCGACTTGGTCATCAATGCCGGTGCCAGAATGATCGTAGCCATCGCCGGTGACATCATGCGTATGCCGGGTATGCCCAAGACACCGCAAGCCGAACATATCGACGTGGTGGACGGTGTCATCGTCGGTTTGTCATAACGACATCCCCACGGAACATCTTTCTGCCCCATGTGCAAGGGGACGACACGTCCCACATACTCTCACAACGACAGCCTCATGCGCTTGTCGTCATTCCCAAGATGGAAGCCTTCACCGGCTTCCATCTTTCTTTTCTGGAAAGTTATGACAATCAGCTTCGCCCGAATACCGCTCCATCAGCGTAGCTTCCCCTCATAAGTGTATTCCATATTCTTAACCCCCGAATCGTTGACGAGAGTCCGGAGTGGAAACTTGTGTTGCTCTTGTGAATAGAAGGTCTGTAATATACGATTGTGGGCTACGTTCTTCATGATATCTCAGTCCGTATGGTTTCTTATTTGTAAAATGACTTGTTTATTTCATCATCGCTTGTAATTCATTGTCATGAAATTAGTCCAAGAAATTGCGAAGATCATATTAATTTTTGTAACTTTGGAGCAACTTTCATGGATGTTCTATCCCACATAGGGTGACCGAACTAATGGTTAAGGATATTGTTTGGTACGTTTATAGATGTGATGATGTTATTTCATATTGATGAAAATCGTTACGGAATACACCATTTCGGGTATTCATTTCTAGTGAATGCAAGTATAAATGGGCTCTATGAAAGAGGATGTTGCCTGCCGTATAATCGATCTAAGTTCGGTTTTATGTGTGAGCGTTTATTATTTCAGGGATTATTTGTATGCTAAAATATTTGTATTTCAGGAATATATCTTTCAGCAAGCCACATTTATCGAGGTTTATCATCCGGTTGATGGAGTTCTTCTCACGTCATGATGGCCAACCTATGCGGTATAGATTGAGTTTTGTTTATGTGGTTCTTTTGTTGTTGCCAATAGTTGAAGTGCGAGCAGAAGATATTCTTATCGTCAAGGGCAAGCAAGAGATGAAAGCCAAAAATTTCACGAAAGGCATCACCTATTTTTCAAAAGCGCGCCATGCTGCCCTTGCATCGAACGACTATCGGACGCTTTTTGAAGCCGAAATGGGCTTCGGAATATGTTACAGCAGCGTTGGTGATTTCGGTCAGGCTGTGACACATTTCTATGCTGCACAGAAAATCAGTTCTGACCATCGGCTCGGATGGGAAGAAAATACGCGTGTAAAGAATGCCTTGGCCGGTGTTTATTACGAGCATGGTAATTATAAGCAAGCCACCATCATGCTCCAATCTTGTCTCAAGGCAGCGATCAGTCATGCCGCTTCGGCCGATATTATTGCTTATGCGCTCAATTTGGTGCGTGTAAATTTGAAGATGAACAACATTTCTCAAGCCCTGCATTACATGAACATCGTGAGACAATATGCCGGAGGACGCAAGGATGTTTCTCATCTTACTATACGCTTCATGGAAGCCAACATATTATACCATCAGAAGCATTATCACCAGTTTGTAGATGTTGCTACACCGTTGTTACATGAAAAGAGTTTTATGCAGACCGACAAAGATGAACTTCTTCTCAATTTGCTTCGTGCATACAAAACCATGGGTATGATAGAAGAAGCCTTGAAGTTGGCACATGAGGAGTTATCTAACTCGGTTTATGAGAATCGCACGGAGATTTTCAGTTGGCTCTCCGATCTCTATCGTGGGTTGGGTGATGAAGAGAAAGCTCTTGAAATGTCCGACTCGGTCGTACAGTCTTTGACCATCCAACAAGAGAAATACAATCGGCAGCAGGCAGAAAATTTGCAATATCGCACCGAAATGCTACAAGCCATGATGAGTATTGATAAGGCAGTTGCCTCTGCTCAATATCGCCAAAAGATTTATCTCTTACTCATCGCTTTGTGTCTGTTGGTCATCGTGATGGCGTTTCTTTTTATTGTTTTACAGCGTCAGCGAAGCCGACAACGACACCAGTTGCTTGAAATGGAGATGCGCGAAACCGAACTACAAACCAAATATCAGAAAAGTTTGATGAAGATGGAAATGGACAAGCAAACCCATGAACTGTCGGCCATGTCTGTTTTTTTATCATCTCGCAACCTTATCATCAACGATTTGTTGCAACGGTTGCAAAGCATCGAAAGCCTGCGGAGCGTGAAAGAGGTCAACGACATTGTTTTGCATTTGCGCGATATGCTGAAACAGGTAAACGACCGCGACAAATACATCACCCATTTCGAGGCCTCCCATCCCGGTTTGCTGAACAAATTGAAGAAGCTCCATCCCGGTCTAACGACATCCGATTTGCAGTTTCTGGCTTATGTCAGTATGAATCTGTCCAATCAAGATATAGCTTCTTTGATGAATATAACGCCCGATTCCTCTAAAAAACGTCGCACCCGAATCAGTAAGAAACTTGGTCTTGAGTCTTCATCGAAACTCTATGAATATGTCATAGGTTTATAATTATTTAAGGGGTTTCTGCCCGTTTTTGACGGTTTGCGACTATTTTAATATACTTGTCCCCTTGTTGTCCCCCTACTTTTTGTGCAGAATTCTTGCTTCGTCCATAATTTTGCAATCGAGGTTGCTAACTTCGTGCGGAAGTGTATGGCAGTAATGAAGCTAAACTTTGTCAGCTTTGGATGCCGATGCCGTAACTCAGATGATATAACTCGCGATCGATGGCGTGATACAACTCGATTGATAATATCCTCGTGATATAACTTCGGTAAACGACAGCGTGAATACTCTCAACGGAAACAAGCTCGAAACTATATTCACAGACTTACTCGGGCATTAATTTCATAAACGGACAAAAAGTAATCATTAACAGATAAAGGATATGAAACAAGTAAAATTCTACCTTCTGGTTGTCGCCATCGTGATATGCCATGCTGTCGTTCGTGCCGTTCCGGCCTATCGCGGTTCTGTAACCATGAAACAACCCGATGGTTCAACCATCGTGGTGCGTATTGTCGGCGATGAGTTCGGCCATTATTATCTCGGTGATGATGATGCCATCCTCTTGGCAGGAGCCGATGGAGCTTTGTGTTATGCTGCCGTTGATGCCGATGGAAAGCTTTCAGCCACTGACCGGATTGCTCACGGAAGTGCCTTGCGAAGTGAAAGCGAACGCCTTTTTGTGGCCTCGCAGAATCGAACGGACATCCTACAGGCTTTCGAACGCCAACGCAAAGAAGCTGTCTGCCGTGCCGGTAATGCCATGCGACAAATAGCCCCCGGCAAGATAACCCCCATATTCCCTACCACCGGTGAGGTGGAAGGACTCGTAATTCTTGCCGAATATCAGGATGTGAAATTCTCTACTCCCGACATTGGTGATGTCTATTCACAACTTGCCAATCAAGAAAACTATTCCGGTTCTTATGCTTCGGGTAGTGTGCGCGATTATTTTGTCGATCAGTCATCGGGATTGTTCAAGCCTCACTTCACCGTAGTGGGACCTGTGACCTTGCCCCATGACCGTGCCTACTACGGCATCGATGAAAAGAATGCCCAAATGATTATCGATGCCTGTGAAGAAGCCAAACTGCAGGGGGTCGATTTCTCGAAATTTGATGCCGATAACGATGGCAATGTCGATTTTGTCTTCGTGGTTTATGCCGGTTATGGCGAGGCACAGGGCGGCCCCTCTGAGTCGGTTTGGCCCAGTGCAGTCGATTTGACCTATGAAAGTTGGAAGACTTATGACGGACTATACCTTGGAAAGTCGGCTTGCAGTTGCGAACTTCATGGCAACCAAGGTACCCTGCTCGATGGTATCGGAACTTTTGTTCATGAGTTCAGTCATATTTTGGGACTGGCCGATATTTACGACACCAACAGAGCCGGGTCGGGTTTCGGAATGTCCGATTGGGACGTAATGGATCATGGTTGCTACAATGACGATTCCAAAACGCCCTCCGGCTACACCGCCATGGACAAATATACCGTGGGCTGGCTCACTCCTGTCGTTCTTGAAAATGCCGCCAAGGACTATCGTCTCAATGCCCTCTCTACTTCCAATGAGGCATTTTTTATCGTCAATCCGGCCGAGAGCAACGAATATTATACGCTCGAAAACCGCCAACCTGTAAAATGGGACAAAGGATTACCGGGACATGGCCTCATCATTTCTCATGTGCATTACGTGCGCAGTCTGTGGGGAGCCAACCGTGTAAATGCCTCCAATTCGGGCTATGAACATGTGGCTCTGATGGCTGCCGACAACAATAAGTCGAGTACAACCTTTGCCGGTGATCCCTTCCCGGGAACTTCCCATAATGTGGCATTCACTGATCAATCTTCTCCGGCAGCCTTCTGGCATGTGGGTGCAGCCGGTGTGAATGCACCCCTCACAAATATTCGCGAGCAAGACGGTATCATTCTTTTTGACTTCAAGAGTGATGAAACCGCCGTATCCGAACAAGTGGCAACCAGTATGCCCACCATGGTCGCCACCGAAGGAACACTCCTCATTGCCAATCCTGCCAAAACCGAGGTGCGTGTGTTCGATGTGACAGGCAAACTTGTGTATCGCTCAAAGGCATCGTCAGTAAGTCTGAGCCTACCTCGTGCAACCTACATCGTTGCCACTGACGGTTACTCACGGAAAATCAATGTAGAATAACAACAAATACTAACTATAAATCTGTTTTAGCAATGAAAAAAATTATCCTTTCATTATTCTTGTCGGTTCTTTTCATACCGGCAACCTTGTCAGCAAAGGTTCCCCATCGCTTGATATGTGGATTCTTTCAGTATAGCAATGCGGGCTACGGCTTCGGTCAGTTCTATGCCGACAACCTGCAAGACATACAGATTCTGGAACCCGGCGATGGCGAAACCGGTGTATTCTGCGGTGCAGCAGCAGATGGAATTTACTACACCTGTGAATATCGTTACAGTCCTACAAGCGGTCCTGTGCCTTCGGCCTTCGTGGCTTACAACCCCACGAATCGCAAACGCACCATCGTGGGTAGCTATTCGGACGAAACGATGAATCCCTATCTGAAGTATCAAGATATGACCTACGACTACACCACCAAAACGATGTATGCCATAGGTTTCGAAATGGGACTTTCATCACTTTTTACTTTCGACCTCACCACGGGTAAACCCTCCAAAGTGGTCGATCTGAAAGTGAGCAATATGTTTGCCTTGGCTTGCGACAAGAGTGGTCAGCTTTATGGTATGGCCGTAGATAGCAAACTCTATCGAATCAACAAAACCACCGGTGAATGCACGTTGGTCTACGATACTCAGTTTTCGGGGCTGATGGGTGCTCAGTCGATGGAGTTCGACCTCACAAACGGCAAGCTCTATTGGGCAGCCCGAACACTTCAGACCGATGGCAATGCCTATCTCGTTGAGATTGACATGACTCACGATCCGATTACTCATACCGAACTTGGACCCATTGGCTCAGAAGCAGCCATCCAAGGTTTGTATATCCCCTACGTACTCGATGGTGACAATGCACCCGATGCACCCGTGGGACTGATAGTGCGACCCGCTGCCCAAGGTGTTCACAAAGCATCGCTCAGTTGGACCAATCCCGTACAGACTTTCGGTGGCGATCCGCTTGAAAGCATCACCTCGGTGCAAATTCTGCGTAACGGAGAAACCATTGCTACCCTCTCGCCTGCTAACATTGGTGGATACATGACCTATGAAGATGCCGCCGTTCCTGAACGTGGCGAATACCGTTACTCCGTGCTGGCAACCAATGCAGCCGGCAAAGGTCTTAAGTCTGAAGCCTTCATTTATGTCGGAAATGATATGCCCGACGTGCCAAAGAACATACATGTGGCTCTGGGAGATGGCTGCTCAAATGCCACCCTCACATGGCAACCTCCCGTTAAAGGTGCGCACGATGGTTACTTCACGACCGATGGTTTAACCTATCGTATTGTACGTTATCCCGATGAAGTCGAAGTGGCGTCAAACATCACCGACAACACCTATACCGATACCAGCGTTCGACGTCTCGGCCAGTACTATTATCAGGTATATGCCGTCAATGCTTACGGTGAGTCGGCAGACTATACCCCCGACTATTATATCATCGGTAAGGCCATAGACCTTTCAGTCGACCTGCCCTATTCGCTTGATTTCAACGACAAGAATCTCTTTTACAACCATTGGACGGTGAAAGATGGCAACAATGATGCCTATTCGTGGACATTCAATACCATGGCACCTACCTATCAGTTCAGAAGTACTGTACCCGGTGCAGAGTACTTTGTCAATCCCGGTATCGCCAATTTGGGTAATGCTGCCGATGAATGGCTCATCTCTCCTCCCTTCAATTTCAAGGCAGGTTCGACCTATCAAATCGTGCTGAGTGCCCGCGTTATATCCACCGAGAATATTGAAATCACGACCTCACTCACCAACGAAATCGAAAAACAATCGAAAGTTTACGACCTCACACTCAAATATGACCCCGATACCGACGACGGTGTCAGCGCCATCCCGTTTGTCGACTATGTCGCCACCCTTCAGCAAGTTACTGCCGACTATGCAGGTTGTGTAGGTGTTCACCTTGTCACCCCCTATCCTGCCAACAACTTTTCGATGATTCAAATTACCTCCATCACCGTGAAGGAACTCGATCCCGCCGGAGTCAATGAACTCGAAACAACTGCCGGTGACGGCTCGGTCGTTGTGGCTCGCTATGGTGCCGATGGTCAGGCTGTGAATGCAGATCACCTCGGATTGCAAATTCTGAAGTTTGCCAACGGCAAGACCATGAAAGTCATGGTGAAATAAACCCCGGTAGGAGTAAAACAGTCGGGTAATGCTTCTCAACCTATTGACAATGCTTTTCTCCACTTTTTTAGTCCGCTTGGTGGTAGTTTCAACCACAGTTTGCCACAATGTGGTATGAGCTGTTGTCAATAAATACAATCAATCCGGTCAACGAACCGACCCTAATCGGTTTCGGTTCAGATGACCGATCGGTGAAAACGATGTGACAGATGCCGATTTTTTTCGCATCCGCATCCAAAGAAACGGGCAGGATTCCCGAAGAAAAGGAATCCTGCCCGTTATTGATTCATGGCTCCATCGACCAACGGTTTTTTCGTACCAAACGGTGTTTCATTAGCAGACATCCATTCTTATTCACGAACAAGATTGCTTGTTTTTACTCGTTTTGGCTACGTTTGCGTTCTTCTCGACCCAACCGCTGGAAAGCGATCGTATACAGTCTGAGAGAAAATGGAGCTGTCTGAGGAATGAACCCCAAACCCTTTCATGTCACCGTGTGGTTTCGAGATGATGCAGAACCTGTCCTTTTGACTTGTAAAACCTGTCCTTTTATCATGCCAAAGCTGCCCTTTTACCGGGTGATACTTGCCCTTTGACAAAGGGAGAGGTCACAGCATGATGTTCGAGGGGCTGGAGTGGCAATAAAAATCTATTACTGTCCACCCCAATTCGGTTTAAGGGCATCTCTTTTTCGTCCGGATTATAGTCCACAACGCTTCTTCCTCGTTTTAGGTCGAAGAATCATTGTTTCACGCCAATAGGTTTAGAAAAGTGAGAGCTGCCTTACTTCTGCTTCGTCCTCCATCTCAAATTCCATATTGATAGAGGGTTTTGTGTCGTAGAAAGCATAAGCAGCCATTGCTGCCAAAAGGTTGACAATAAAGTTTGAGATACTTCTGTGGCGGGTATGAACAATCTGTGCCACGTTCTTGAGCATGTCGTTAATGGTCTCGATAATGCTTCTTTTACGGAGCATGATTTTGTCGTGCACCCCCATTAAACGGTTCTTCATATTGGTGCGTATTCCCGTGACAATGTGGACTCCCCTATCGAAAAGTGAAGCAAAAAGAGACTGTGAGATGTATCCCTTGTCCGCATAGAGCTTTCCGAACAAATCCTTAGTCAAGTTGTTGAATACTTTTGGGTTACGGTCATCCACATTGGCCTTGGTGAGTGCAAAGTTGAGTAATTCTCCTCGTTCATTACACAGCAGATGCAGCTTAAAGCCATAGTACCATCCCATCGTACTTTTTCCCTTATGGGCATACCCCTTGAAGACACGATTGGAATACCCACGCTTGTTTTCACACACGGGAATACGAGTCGAATCGATAAAGGTAATCCCCGTACATTCTCCCATCAAGGCTAATTTAAGGAAGAGCAAAAGCGGGATTGCCACCCGGGGCATACGTTCCACAAAGCGGGTATACGAAAGCAGGTTGGGGAACTCTTTGTTCAGCGCCCGGCAGACGTAGAAGAGATAGAAATGTTTGAAATTCCGAAACGTATTGCCGTGGAACAACACGAGAATGGTAATCATCTCGGCATCGCTCATTCTTCCTTTCCGATTGCGCGTTTTAGGGCTGTTTGGAGAGGGATTTGAAAGTGAAAGTGCTTTTTTGTTCAATTCCAACTCGTATTCTTTGCAGAAATCATCTGCAATACAATATATTTCCGTAACTTTGCTGACAAGTTTCATTGAGGATTGTTTTTTTTGTTATCTGTTTGGTTTTCAACAACAAATATACGAAAAACAATCCTCTTTTTGGGCTTTTATTGAAACTATTTTAAGGAAAAAAACAAGCGCGGCTTATCCCGAATTCGGGTTGTCCGCTAAACATAGCAACTTCCATCCCAACTCATTGACACATAGGAATTTGGGTAACAGCATGTTAGTGACAAGCCCCCTTATTAGTTTTCTGTTGCCTCCGGTGGCGATTCAGCTGCCGCTTCAAGCATCAGTTTCATGTCGGCATCGGGCATGTTGAAGAAATTATTCATGTTGAGGTATTCCATAAGTACAATTCGCACCATAGTAGCCAGCCCCGAGAAACTCCAGCGTCTTTCCAAGGAGTTTTGAAGCAGGGAAAGCAACAGATTCGCAATCAACGTGACCAAAATCTGTATCTTGATGGCGTTGGCACTCTCTCCATAAAAGTATCTAAGCGGGAAGTTCTGCTTTATCTGCTTGAAAAGAGACTCTATCTGCCACCTGCGGCGGTAGATGGCTACGATCGTCTCCATGGGCATGTCGAAGTCGTTGGAGAGCAATGACACCAACTTCGGCATCTTTCCCTTCTTGATGTCCACATAGGTGATGATACGCGCTATATGGTTGATACCGCCCTTCCTGAACACCACCACCTGCTCACGGTATTCCATCAGTCCCTCCTCGTTCATATCCATGCAGTCTGCCAACACCTCGTACTTGAGGTTTTTCTTCATCTTGGTGACATAGACGACGTTTCTCTGGGTCAGTTCCTCAAACTTCTCATAGTTGATATAGGCACGGTCCAGGGCAACGATCTCCTCATGCTTGAAATGGCCGGGGGCGAGCATGAAGGAATCGTTGGTAGCGGCAGAGGTGAACTTCACGTCACAAGGTACTCCCTCGTTTGCATGAATGACGGAATGCACCTTGATGCCACCCTTCTTCTTTCCCGTCTTTGGATGCCGTCCCACGCCCTTGAAGATGACGTTGGAGAACAAGGTTATCGTTGTGGAGTCGATGATTCTCAGACGTTTTATCCATTCCTCCGTACCATAGCGTCGGCTGTCCGAAGAAAGTCTGTCCTTATTGGACTTGTAAAGGTCGTGGTACACGGCCTCAAAGAACTTCTCCGAGCGTCTGGCGTTTGCGTCTGACAGGGTACTGCGCTTAGGAACCCTGTCAATGCCTATGTGTTGAAGCTTGCGCACCTCTGCTGTCATGGCCGCCTCGATTTCGCGCAGGGAGTCGAAGCGCATGATGACGGCATACAGCATTGTAAGTAGATGGGTGAAGCCGTCAAAGCTCTTCACATACCGCTCACCGCCACTCTTGCGGCTCAATTCAACAATTTTATCATGATCAAGTGATTTTATCAACTGACCATACACCGGCTGTCCGAAGAAATGTGTACTTTTGCTCATGTTATCTGAGTTTAGAAGCAAAAGCAAAGATAACAAAAAGGGATGATACCTCGTGAGAAGTGTCAGCCCTAAATTTGTATCTTACCCTAAAGTTTAACGGACAGTAATAATCCCATATTCTTAACCCCCGAATCGTTGACGAGAGTCCGGAGTGGAAACTTTTGATTGCCGAGCGGACGGGATGTCGGTTTGGAGCCGGAGTAGCGGATTACGGCAAAACTTAACGACAAACAAGATGCCGGCAAGCGGATGAAAGCAAGTGA
Source organism: Prevotella sp. (assembly GCA_022781445.1). Lineage (GTDB taxonomy): Bacteria > Bacteroidota > Bacteroidia > Bacteroidales > Bacteroidaceae > Prevotella. Next base: position 17,601 of record JALETQ010000065.1, on the reverse strand, counting down.
ATACGGACAGAAAGCAAAACAATCGGCACGAAAGGCAGAACCATACGCTCTCATGACCGTTTGGAAAGAAACAGTCCGACCGGAACAACCCGTTGCAAGCAGCAATAAAGACAATCCGTCAGGCCCGGGTTGCATATTGAAACACATGACGAAAAATAGTCACCGGATGCAAAGAGCGACTCATCCACTCTAACGGCTGTTTCAATACAGCAGGAGCAAGCCGGCGAAGGCTGCCAGCAGAATCATGTGGATGGGATTGACCTTATAGAACTTCGTCCCCACGAAGGTAACGACAAACAGGGCAACGCTGATCCAGAATTGCCAAGGGTCGGTTTGTGGAGTGGAAAAATTGTCGGCAGTCATCAACAACAGCGTGGCAGCTCCCAACAGACCCACCACGGCAGGCCGCAGGCCGGCGAAGATGCTCTGCACTGCCGGCGTGTTCATGTAGCGCATGAACAGTTTACAGATCGCCAGCATCAGTATCAGCGAGGGCAACACAAGTGCAAAGGTGGCGAGGGCACTGCCCGCGATGGCCGCCATATTGCCCATGCCGGCATTGTGTACGGCAGCATAGCCACAATAGGTGGCGGAGTTGATACCCACAGGACCGGGAGTCATCTGCGACACGGCGACAATATCGGTAAACTGACCCATGGTCATCCAATGGTGGTGCGTCACCACTTGAGCCTGGATGAGCGACAACATGCCATAGCCACCGCCGAAGCCGAAAAGGCCGATTTGGAAGAAAGTGATGAATAACTGAAGAAAAATCATGATTCGGTGGGTTTGACCAAGGTTCCGTAAAGCCATCCGCCCAATCCGGCCGCGATGATGATGAAAATGGGATTGACGCCCAGCAACCATATCAGCAATGCCCCTCCGACGGGTATCCAGCAGTTGGCGAGGTTGATGCCCGACCGCACTGCCAGATTGAACGTGGGAACGGCAATGAGTGCCACCACAGCAGGACGGATGCCCCTGAACATTGAAGCCACGACAGGGTTGTCTTCAAACGACTTGAAGAACATGGCGATGAGCAAGATAATGATGAACGACGGCAGTGCTGCACCCAGACATGCCACCAGTGCTCCTTTGGTCTTGCGGAGCGAGTGACCGATGAAGATGCTGATGTTGATGGCAAACACGCCCGGGCAACTCTGTGCGATGGCAATCAAGTCGGTGAAGCGGGTGCGGTCTATCCATTTCTGCTTGTCCACCACCTCTGCCTCTATCAGCGGTATCATGGCATACCCCCCGCCGAAAGTAAACAGCCCGATCTTGAAAAACGTCTTAAAACAAGTCCAATATATCCGATCCATTCCGTAGATGTTGATGGCAGGGTGAGTGGAAGACAGTCCTCCACTCACCCTGCCTTGGGTACGATTAGTTATTTTGCTCTAACCAGCGCCGTGCATTGACGAAGGCTTCGAGCCAAGGCGTCACCTCGTCGGCTTTGCGATCGAGGGGATACCATGCGTTCTGCCATGGGAAGACGGCGCGTTCCAAGTGAGGCATCATCGCCAGATGACGACCGTCGGCAGAGCAGATGCCCGCGGTGTTGTAGTCCGATCCGTTGGGGTTGGCAGGATAGCCTTGGTAGTTATAGCGGGCAATGATGTTGTAGTGTCTTTCTTCCTCGGGGAGCGCGAACTTGCCTTCTCCGTGAGCCACCCAGATGCCCAGTCGGGTATCGCTGAGCGAACCCAGCATCACGCTGTTATTGCGGGGGATCGAAAGCGACACGAAGTTGCTTTCAAACTTGTGCGAATCGTTGTGGAGCATCTTGGCTGCCACGGGCTTGCCCGCTTCATTGCGGATAAGTCCCAGTTCGACCATGAGCTGACAGCCGTTGCAAATTCCGAGCGAGAGGGTGTCGGGACGGGCATAAAAACGGTCGAGGGTTTCCTTGGCTTTGGGGTTGAACAAGAAGGCACCTGCCCATCCTTTTGCCGATCCGAGTACGTCGCTGTTGGAGAAACCGCCACAGAAAACAATCATGCGGATGTCGTCGAGCGTTTCCCGCCCGCTGATGAGGTCGGTCATGGCCACATCCTTCACGTCGAAGCCTGCCAGATGGAGGGCATAAGCCATCTCGCGTTCGCCGTTGGTTCCCTTTTCACGAATGATGGCCGCCTTGATATCCGAGCGATATTTTCGGTCGGCATTCAGTCCCAATGAACGGAGCGTGCCTTTGAAAGTGGCCGGGAAAACCATCTCTACGGGTTGCCACTTGTAGTTCCTGAAGCGTTTTTCAGCACAGCCGTTCATGCTCTGACGGCGGTCGAGGAGGTATGAAGTTCGATACCATACATCGCGCATTTCATCAATGTCTGCTCGATATTCAAAGTCGTCTTTGACGATGGTCAGGGTACGGTCGTCGGGAGTGGCATATCCAATTTTGGCACATCCCACGCCGGCCTCTTCCAGCAGGGTGAAGAGTTGGTCTTTGTGTTGGTCGCTCACCTGAATGATGACACCCGGATTTTCGGCAAACAGCAGTTTCACTATGTCGGGCGTTCCGTCGGGAAGTTTATCGGCACAGAGGTCGTGCAGGTTGATGTGCAGACCGCCTTCAGTGTTGGCAAAACACATCTCCAGCAGTGCAGTGATCATACCGCCGGCACTGATGTCGTGGCCTGCCATGATGAGGTTGCGGTTCACGAGTTCTTGGATGAGGTTGAAGCAGTCCACGAAATATTCGGCATTCTTCACCGTCGGCACCTCGTCACCGAGGAAACCCAGCGACTGTGTCAGCGCACTTCCGCCCAGTTTCTGCTCGTCGAACGAGAAGTCGATATGATAGAGCGATGCCCGCTTGTCGTTCACCACGACGGGCGACACGGTCTTTTTCACGTCGCTCACCTCACCGCCGGCACTGACGATGACCGTTCCCGGAGAGATGATTTTGTTGCCATCGGGATACTGTTGCGACATCGACAAGGAATCTTTGCCCGTGGGTACATTGACACCGATGGAGCAACAGAAGTCCGACAAGGCTTCGACGGCTGCATAGAGTCGGGCATCCTCACCTTCCTGCGAGCGGCAGGGCCACATCCAGTTGGCAGAGAGGCTCACATAGTCGAGGGGCGACGAGTTGTCCTCGCCTTTGCGTCCGAGCGGAGCCCACACAAGGTTGGTAAGGGCTTCGGCCACCGACAGTACACTTCCGCTCCCCGGCGACACGAGGCCTGCCTGCGGAGCGTGACCGATGGCGGTGGCAATACCGGCTTCGCCACGATAGTCGAGTGCCACGACACCACAATCGCTGAGGGGCAACTGCAAGCGGCCTTGACATTGTTGGCGGGCAATCTTGCCCGTCACCGAGCGGTCCACCTTGTTGGTGAGCCAGTCTTTGCAAGCCACAGCTTCAAGACGGAGTACACGACGTACGTAGTCATCGAGTTCGGATTGGGAGTATACGGGAGCCGCATAACGGCGTTCGACAGTGTTGTCGCGCATGATGGTCTTGGGTGAGTGTCCGAACATCTGCGCCACATCGAGATCGAAAGGCTTTCTCTTGTCTGCCTGTTCGAAGGAGAAGTGGGCGTCGCCCGTTGTCTCTCCGACCACATAAAAAGGAGCGCGTTCACGTTCGGCGATGCGTTTCACCTTGTCAATATGCTTTTCGTCGATGAGGAGTCCCATGCGCTCCTGACTTTCGTTGGCGATGATTTCCTTTGCCGACAAGGTCTTGTCACCGATGGGCAACTTCGTCATGTCTATTTTTCCGCCACATTCCTCAACAAGTTCCGAGAGACAGTTGAGATGACCGGCCGAACCGTGGTCGTGAATACTGATGACAGGGTTGTCCTCACCTTCGGCCAACGCCCTTACGAGGTTGTAGGCGCGCTTTTGCATTTCGGGGTTGGCACGCTGCACGGCATTGAGTTCGATGCCGTTTGAATAGCGTCCGGTATCGACCGAGCTGACGCTTCCGCCACCCAGTCCGATGCGGTAGTTGTCGCCACCCACCACGACGACCTTGTTTCCTTTGGCAGGTTCTTTCTTCAGGCAGTCGCGCCTGTTGCCGTATCCCACACCACCGGCAAGCATGATGACTTTGTCGTAGGCATACGAAGTGGTTTGACCGGTATCGGCCTCACGGTGTTCGAAGGTGAGTACCGAGCCGCAGATGAGCGGCTGGCCGAATTTGTTACCGAAGTCACTCGCACCGTTGGATGCCTTGATGAGGATTTCTTCGGGCGACTGATAGAGCCATTGGCGCACGGGCAGTATTGTTTCCCAAGGGAGAGGTTCGTTGTCGTCGTCGACAGGCCGCGGATAGGCTGTCATGTAAACCGCCGTTCCGGCGATGGGCCACGAGCCGGTACCGCCTGCCATGCGGTCGCGAATTTCGCCACCCGTTCCGGTCGAGGCACCGTTGAACGGCTCCACCGTGGTGGGGAAGTTATGGGTTTCGGCCTTGAGGGAGATGACGCTGTCGATCTCCTTGACGGCAAAATAATCGGGCTTGTCGGCTTCCACGGGAGCGAATTGCTCGATGCGCGGACCTTGCGAGAACGCCACATTGTCCTTGTAAGCCGAGAGAATGTGGTTGGGGTGTTCGGCGGTGGTGCGCTTGATCATCGCAAAGAGCGACGACGGGCGTTCTTCACCGTCGATGATGAACGTACCGCCGAAGATTTTATGCCGGCAGTGTTCGGAGTTGATCTGTGCGAAGCCGAAGATTTCGGAATCGGTGAGCTTGCGGCCACCCAGCTGTCTTTCGACTTCGTGCAGGTATGCCATTTCCTCTGCCGACAGTGCCAGTCCCTCCTGCTCGTTGTAGGCTTCGAGGTCTTCCACCTCACGGATGGGTTCCGGATTGTGATGCACGGTGAATATCTCCTGGTCGAGTCCCCGATAGAGGCGTTGCAGCATCACGTCGTGACCGGCTTCGGCATCGTCGACGGCAAAATATTCTTCGATGCGGCCGATGCCGGCAAGGTTCATGTTCTGTGTGATCTCAACGGCGTTGGTACTCCAAGGGGTGACCATTTCGCGACGCGGACCTACGTAAAACCCTTCTACGCGCTCGCTTTCGAGGAGTTGTGCTTCTCCGAAGAGCCAGCTCAGTTTATGGATTTCGTCTTGGCTGAAAGCGTGATCGGCATCGACAGCCATCACACTGCGGTTAGAAGTGAGGAAGAAAAAAATCATATACCTTTACTATATATTATTGTGTGGAATGATTTGCAAAGGTAATGCAAAATGAGAAGACCACAAAACAAAAGGCTTGATTTGTGGCACGATTCACGCCATCGGAGCCTGCAGCCGTGTACACACTCCCGGGAGCAGGATGCCGGCAAGACGGTGACGACAAGATTGTTTAACACTAATAAGCGAGGCATCGATTAAACGAAAGGGCAACTTTCATCGTCTAAAAGGGCATGAAAAGATTCTGGATAATGACAGCCTTATGCCTGTGTGCAGCCTTAGCATTCGCACAGGGAACGGTAAAAGGCAAAGTATTGGAAAAGTCCACCGACTCACCCTTAGGGTATGTCAATGTGGTTGTGAAAAAACAAGGTGACGACAAGATATTCAAAGGTGTGATTACCGACGAGAGCGGTTCATTCACCATCGGCGACCTTCCCGACGGCGATTACGTGCTGAGTGCCACGTTCGTGGGGATGAAAGAGCTGACCCGTTCGTTCACCATCTCTGCCGGCCACACCGAGCAGTCGTACAACGCTCTCTACATGGCCGACGATGCCCGGCAGATCAAAGAGGTCGTTGTCACGGGGCAGCGTTCGGGCGTGAAGCTCGAAGTCGACCGCAAGTCGTTTGATGTGTCGCAGGAAATATCCAACGCCGGCGGTTCTGCCGACGAGGTCCTTGCCAACATCCCCTCGGTAGAGGTCGACAACGACGGCAACGTGTCGTTGAGAGGCAACTCGAGTGTCGAGGTGTGGATCAACGGAAAGTCGAGCGGCATGACCGGCGACAACCGTGCCCTGGTGCTGCAGCAACTGCCTGCCGAAAGCATCGAGCGCGTGGAAGTCATCGACAACCCTTCCGCGAAATTCTCTGCCGAAGGCAGCGCAGGCATCATCAACATCATCTTGAAGAAGAACCGCAAGGCGGGTTATTTCGGTTCGGTCAGTGCCGGGGGCAACACCAACGGCGGGGCTAACGTCGGAACCGCCATCAACTACAGCTCATCTACGATAGATGCCAACCTCAACGTGGCATACCGTCACCGCGAGCGCAAAGGCGGCAGCTCGAGCTTCCAGCAGAACTTCCTCACCAACGAGTATCAGCGTTACAGCAGCACCGATGTAAACATGGGCAACAATGTCTTTGCACAAGGTGGTCTCACCTGGCATCCCGACAAGAAGAACGAATTTTCGCTGTCAGGAATGATGATGACGGGACGACGCAACGAGTCCGGCCTCACGCCCTACCATTACGGCATCCTCGGCACCGAAACCGATACCAAGATGCTCACCCGAAAAACCCGCGGCGGAGGCGATATGAACATGTGGCACGGCGAACTGGGCTACAAACATTCCTTCACCGACAAGCAGTTCATCGACTTTAGCCTCGGATACAACAGCTGGAACTCCGACAACGACAGCTACTATCGCGACTCCACGACCTACTTCGGCGCCGATGCACCTGCCACGACCTATGCCTACCAGTACCGACCGATGAACATCAAGAACCACTCATGGGAAGCAAGACTCGACTACGAGCAGCCGCTGGGCGACAAAGGCAAGCTGCAAGCGGGCTATCAAGGGAATTTCTCGCGTGAGAACACTCCGCAGGAATCGTGGATCGACAACTACTCATGGAACGGTGAAAACGCTGTCGAAGACAAGGCGTTCTTCAACCGGTTCATCTACAATCTCGACATTCACGCCCTCTATGCCACTGCCACCTACAACATCGGCAAACTCGGCATCATGGCAGGTCTGCGCGGAGAATACTGGAGGGTCAAGTCCGACAGCTATGACTGGGAGCAGGAGCACGATGCCTCCAAACGCGTTGAGCCATACAAGACCAACAACTTCCAACTCTTCCCGAGCTTGTTCCTCAGCTATCAGCTCACCGAATCGCAACAGCTGCAACTCAACTACACCCGTCGCTTGAGGCGACCGTGGGGCGGCGAGCTCAACTCGTTCAGAGACACGCGCGATGCCACCAACATCCGTTTCGGCAACCCCGAACTGGCACCCGAGTACTCCAACTCGTTCTCGCTCAACTACCTCAAGACGTGGCCCCAACACTCGCTGCTCGTGAGTGCCTACTATCGCCCGACAACCAATGTCATTCAGCGTGTGCGATGGCAGGACAGCACCGACGGCATGATGTACCAAACCAATCTCAACGTCACCAAGAGCCAAAGCACGGGTCTGGAAGTGGTACTCAAAAACAAGTTCTGGAAGATTCTGGACCTCACCACCACCTTCAACGCCTACCATTACCATCTCGACGGATTCACCTACAACATCAACGGACAGACGGTCACGGGCGACAGCGACAACAACTTCACATGGAACGCACGCACCCGGGCAAGCCTCATCCTGCCCTACGACATCACCTTCCAAGCCTCGGCAAGCTACACAGCCAAACAGGTCATCACGCAGGGCTATCGCGAACCGGGCTACTCGGTGGATCTGGGAGTGAGAAAGAACTTCTTTGACAAGAAATTCACCGTGGCTCTCAACGTGCGCGACCTCCTCGACAGCCAGAAATGGAAAATCCATACGGGCAACGACACCTTCGACCGGTATATGGAGAGATGGGGCGGCGGACGCAGAGCCAGCCTTACCCTCACATGGAACTTCGGCAACATGAACCAAAAGAAGAAGCCGGCCAACAATCAGCGACAAAGCGACGAAGAGACCGATCCCAACGGAGGATACGGCACCGACGTAAACTATTGATTCCTTTCGCGGACTTTCCCGACAACACAAGCCGGGCAAAACCATGGGTGTGGTTTTGCCCGGCTTTTTCCCCAATCGCCCATCCGGATCGTCTTGTCCTGCCTATCATGCCACTGACGGCACTTCCCGTCCGTTTCCGTCTGCCTGCCGGCAGGTTGACCGTCGTTTCGCATGGCCGTAGCCCGCCAGGCCTGTCCCCAACTGGCGGTCAACCTGCCCGGCAATCAACCGAACCCGAACCAAACCCTCAAGTCCGATCCGGATTTACGAGGCAAGCTGCCGAAACGAAACCCGGCCGACATGGTTGCAGGAGAGTGGGTCGACACACCACCGGTTGAAACCCGACCGACCTGCACCGGACGCCTCTCAGGGATGGAGAATTGCCATGCCGCACCATGCCGGAGAGGAACCGCGGAAGGGGGCGTTGAGAAGTCCAAAGGTTGTGGGCGACAAGTCCAAAGGTTGTGCCCCACAAGTCCAAAGGTTCTCGGGCAGAAGTCCAAAGGTTGTCAGCGCCCCCTTTTACGGCCTCTCTTCCCGGCCTCGTCACGGGGAATCAGAGACCATGAAAGGCAGACCCAAACGCTCTCAGGAACGATTGGGATTGAACCCAAATCGGTCATAAGAGCGTTTGTTTATACATTGACTGTCGTTCCATATCACTTTCCGTCCGGTTTCGTCTGCCGGCCGTCATCTTGCCTGTCCTTTTGTCTTGCCGTAGCCCGCTACGTCTGCAACAAACCGACAAGACATCTGCCGACCATCAAACGAAACCGACTCGGAATCTCATGACCGATTGGGGTTGAAAAGAGGGTATCGTCGCCTTGGCGACGATACCCTCTCGGTTTGACAGGCAGGCATCCATGCGGGAGAGCCTGCGCGATGTGTGGCGGCTTGGGGCGAACCGGTCATGAGAGCCCAAGACGGTTTCGGCCGACTGCCGGACAGTCGGAAGGTCGGCTTGTGGCAGGCGCGGTCTCCGGGAAAGGTTTTCCCCGAGGAGGCACGCCTCCGCCGGTATGCCTACTGCCCCATACCTATGCCCGGAATGATGTTTTGATTCTCCTTCTCCTTGAAATCATTATCGGGTTTATTGGTTTGTTGGGGTTGCTTAACCTTGGTGTTGCCGAAGCTGTAGCTCACGGTGAGCATGGCAAACTTGACAGGCACGGTGATGTTCTGCAAATCGGTGAAATCCTTGCCGTGGCTATAGGTGTCGAAATTGAAGTTGCCGCCATGACCGAGACCCGATATGGCCATGATGCCGATGTTGAGCTTGTCGCCAAGGAGTTTTTTGTTGATGCTTCCGTGAATCATGTTGAATCCCGACGTCCATCCTTGCAGCGAGTAGTTCTTGGTGCGGTTGATGAGCATGAGGCTGAGGCTCATGTTCCAAGGCAGCTGCTGCTGTACCGACAACATCGAAGAGAGGTTCCATCCGAAGTTCTGCATGTCGAGTGCCTTGCTTTCGGCGTGTAGGTATGAGAGCGATTCGTTCATCATCAGGCGCGTGCTTCGGGTGATGTTCCAGTTGGCAAAGATGTTGAGCGATGTCGTCTGCCGTTTGACGATGTTGCCGTAGGTATTGTTGAGCATGCCGTCGGCATAGAAGTTGTAGTTCTCGATGCCGTTGTTGCAGGTGCTGAAGTTGAGGGTGGCATTGAGCATGAGACGGTTGGCATAGTGATTGAACACCAGTCCGGCATTGTGGGTCTTTTCGACTTCCAGTTCGGTGTTGCCATAGGCGATTCTCACGGGTGAAGAGCGATCGACGTAGGGATTGAGGAACGAAATGGCCGGACGCGAGATGCGCATGTTGTAGTTGAGGCCGATGTTGGTGGTGGGGGCGAAGTTGTAGGTCAGCGTCGCCGAAGGGATGAGGTTGCCGTAGTTCTTCTTGAAATCCTCGCCGCTTCCGGCCTTATATTCGGCTTTCTGCCATGTGTGCTCATAGCGCAGTCCCGTCTTCATGCTCCATGCGGGCAGTGTCAGGCCATACTCGGCATAGGCAGCCGCAATGGTATTGTCGAAGTGATAATTGAGTCCGAGGTCGGGCTGCAGGGCAAGCCCTTCGCCGTTGTCGAGATAGTAGGTGGCATCCGCCTTGCTGCGGCGGGCGATGACTTTGGCACCGAAGTCGAGCTTCTGTCCTTTGCCCAAAGGAGTGGTGTAATCGGCCATGAAGGTATGGTCGGTGTCGATGTTGCGGTTGATGGAATGCCGGCTGCGCAGATCGAGCGGGAAATGATACAGCTCATCAAAGAGTGTCTTGTTGTCTTCATCTTGCGGATTGTAGGAAAAATAGTAGGCAAGGGTGAGCGACCGCGAGCGTTCGGCATCGAAATATCGGCGGTAGTCGAGTCCGGCACTCCACGAAGTGCCCGTGGATTCCTGCCGCATACGGTTGTTGTAGGTGTAGCTGCTGCCGTCGGGATTGCCGATGGTGGTGGAAGGATTGCCCTTGTTGATGTTCTTCCACTGCATGAAGCTTGCCGAAGCATTGACGGAGCTTACCGAGTCGATTTCGTAACCCAGTGCCGTACTCGCCATGGCGAAAGGATTTTCGTAACGACCGTCCTGGAAGTACCGGACGGAAGAGGTACCTTCGGGTGAGAACTGCTGGCGGTCGACGCTCACGAGGGTTCCGTCGGACCACTTGTCGTTATACACGGCATTGGCAGAGAAGGAGAGCTTGCCCTTCTGTCCGCTCACCGATGCCGATGCGCCTGCCATCTTATTGCTGCCCATGAGCATGATGTTGCCGTTGATGCCGTCCATGTTCTGCGAGCCGCTTTGCTGCCGGTGGGTCACGATGTTGAGGATGCCCGTGGCACCTTCGGCATCATAGCGCGCACCGGGACCTGTGATGACCTCGATGTTCTTCACCATCGAGGCAGGCATGTTCTTGAATGCCATCGAGGGGTTCTGGCTGATCATCATGTTGGGCTTGCCGTCAACATACACCTGAAAGGAGCTTGAGCCGTTGACACTGATGTTGTCCTGCCCGTCGACGGTGACCATAGGCACCTTGCGGAGCATGTCGAGGACGGTCGACGACTTGGCGTCGGCATCGTTCTCCACATTGTAGCTCATCTTGTCGGTTTCCATCTTCACGAGCGGTTTCCGGCCCACGATCTCCACTTCCTGCAGCATCTGCTTGCTGTCGGCCATGAGGATGGTACCTAACGACAGGGATGACTCGCCGCGCATGGTGACGGGTTTGCTGATGTTTTCCTTGCCCACGGAGCTAATCACGACAACGAAGTCGCCACGATTGGGTACGCCGATGCTCATGTTGCCTTCGGCATCGGTGAGTGCCATGGCGACGGGCTTGGTCTGTTCGGACTGTTTGAATACACGGATGGTGGCATAAGGCTCACCTTCACGGGTGAGGGAGTCGGCCACGATGCCCAGCAGGGTTGTGGTCTGGGCGTGGATGGCAGAGGCAGAAAACAGAAGCAATGCCATCCATAGAATTTTGAAACGATTCATGATTGATTGATTTTGAGAAATGTCGTTGGGTTGAACCTGCCCTCCGTTCCGCCGATACTGCGAAAGCTTTCCGGAAGGAGGGAGGGAGGTGCCGAAGACGGTACGCCGGCGAACGGCAAGGATCGCAAGGCTTAGCGCGCCCGGCAAGAGGGGGAGAGAGTCAGTGGGAAACACCCGGAGAAGCATCGGTGTTGTCGCCGGCCTGGACATGGAGCGTCCACAACCGATCGATCTCGTCGATGCCGATATTGAGCAGCTGCATGTTGCGGAACAAACCGGGCAAAACCGACTGGATGAAATGCCGACGGCGGTCTTTGAGAATCTTCTCACGGGCATCGCTCTTGACGAAATAGCCCAGTCCGCGCTTGTTGTAAAGGATGTCGGCACGACTCAATTCCTCGTAGGCCTTCATGGCAGTATTGATGTTGACTTGCAACAGCACCGCATATTCGCGGATGCTCGGCACACGGTCGTCGGGACCGTAAACACCCGTAAGGATGTCGTCGCCGAGCCGTTCTGCCATTTGCAGATAGATGGGTTTGTCATTGTCGAAAATCATAAGTTGATCCATTTGTTATTGATGAGTTGCAGACGCTTGAAGAGTCTGAACGACAAGAAAATGTTGAGGATGGCAAACACGGTGCAGAGACCGCTGACGGTTGCCAATATCTGTTCTCTGGTGAAATGCCAGTCCCAGTTATACAGCACGCCCATTTCTTTCATCAGGCTGATCACGAAGATGACGCCCAGGAAGACAATCACACTCACAAACAGCCATGCGTAACGGCGGAACAGCGTACCGCCCAACATGTAGAGCGAAATGACCCATAGATTGAAAGCCATCATCCCGTACCAGTCGAGAAAAGTGGTTGTTTCGGAGCCATTATAGTTGATGGACAGCAAATTGTAGTCGAACATCAGTCCGGACATGAACATCTTTTGCGACGGATGGAGAATGAACGAGATGAGCCATTGGGCCAGGTCGGCAATGAAGAAGGCCACGATGTAGGTCAGCACATACACGATGAAAGTGGTGATGATGCGCGACACATACTTTTCTATATTCGATGCCGGCATCATGAGGAAGCTCAGACGCGTCTGCTTGTTTCGGTTCACGCCGTCGAAAATCAAACTCGGTGCCGCTGAAACGACAATAAAGAAGAAAAATCCCGACAACGACACTACCTGCTCGAGTTGTGCCACCCTGGCAGCTTCATTCTGATAGTCGACCAGCGAAAACGTTTGGGTGATGAACAAGGCAAAAGTAAGCAAAATAATTGCATAAGTGATTGTTTGTTTGATAATGCGTTGGCGATTGGTGGCGATGTCCCATACCAACATACGGGTGAAACGTTGGAAATTGAAAGTATTCATGGTTCTTTCGGTTAAATGTTTTGGGGGGATAAACTGTCATGCTTCAACTTGCCTTCGTTGACAGCGTTGAAAAGTAATTCGAGATTGACCTGTGTTTCTTCATCGCCATCGCGACGATGCAACAAGGAGGCATTGCCCTGCAAAGTGGGTTCGGCATAAAGCACCTCACCGGCCGATTCGCCCGGCATGGTGTAAACAAAGCGGTAACGGCTTGTCAGCTCGGCCATCGACGCATCGAGCAACAGATTCCGGCGGTCGAGGATCATCACATGATCGAGGAGTGTTTCGACATCGTGTACCTGATGAGTCGAAAGCAGCAGCGTGCGTTCGTCGGACAGGTGGTTGGCTACCACCCTACGGAACAGCATCTTCGACGGTATGTCCAAGCCGTTGGTAGGCTCATCCATCAGCAACAGGCGTGTGCCGGCTGCCAAGGCAATGCTGAGATACACCTTCTTCTTCTGACCCATCGAAAGTTCCTTGAGGTTCAGGTCGGCAGGCATTTCGAACTCTTCCAGACAACTGCGCAACACCTCGTCGCTGAACTTGGGATAGAAAGGACGGTTGGCGCGGATGTAGTTGCTCAGCGACATCGGCGGCAGGTCGTACTCCTCAGGCACAATGAACATATCGCCCAAGTTTTCGGGCAGCCGGCTACGCACGTCATTGCCCATGAAGCGGATGTCACCGCGCTGCGGATAAAGCAAGCCGCTGATGAGGTACAGCAAGGTCGACTTGCCCGTACCGTTCTTGCCCAGCAGACCATACACATGGCCATCCTCGAGCCGTATGCTGAAATTATCAAATAGCGGCTGGCCCTTCCTTTGATACCTGAAGGTAATGTTGTTCACTTCTACTATTGTTTTCATCATATTCTGTTATTATGTTATAGCGTATTACTTGAATAGTACACCGCAAAAGTATTTCTTTTTCATATACGCTCCAAACTTTCAAGCAAGAATCTTTCATTCCTACTCTATTTTTAACATAAATCGGTCATCGGAGCCCGAATCGGTTGCGCTTGATTGCCGGTCGGACAGGGATGCCGGCAAGCGGACGAAAACGGACGGAAAGTGTCATAAACGGCATGAAATGCAGAACCAACGGTGCCGTGACCGATTGGGGGATCACCCCCACGGGTGAAAACAACAAGCGTGGGCAATCCCGATGGCCGGGAAATGCTCACGCTTGTCGGAAGGGTGTGCATCCGTGGAGGGATGCAGTGTTGTTTGTTCGTGCGGAAAAGGCCGAAAGGGACGGATGTCCACGCTGTCACATCGGCTTGTCATACCACCGGCACCGGCCGATGGTATGTTTGTCCGAATGGCCCGAGGCGTGATACCGATTTACAGATGTCTTGACACCATAAAGAATAACAGCCGGAACGGGCAGAAGCAGCATCGGCGGATATCGCCTGACTTTTCGGATCAGTTTACTACTATCTTTTTGCCGCCGGAGATATAAATGCCTCGAGTGGGACTGAGTATTCTGCGCCCGGTAAGATCATAGTACTCTTCGGCTCTCGTGGTAGCTTTCAGATCAGTGCTGATGACGGTGGGCTGCGTGACGGCAAGGTTGGATAGAGCCGACTCACCGGCATCATAGACCGCCGAAACGTAATAGAGGTGGTTTCCGGCATCGGAAGCAACATCAAGCGATGTGGCAGTCACGGGGACATCCGTCACCCGTATGCCGTCACGATAGACATGATAACCCATAAAGACAATGTTTTGACGAGCGGTGGTATCGGGTACGAACGTCACATCATCGATGAGGAGGGCAAAGGCATCATTGGAAATGGCATGGATGGCAAAGTATTTCGCACCTTCTGGTATGGCAAACTTGTACTCCTGCCATGTCTTGTTGGGAGTTATGGTGCCCTCAGGGGTGGCGACAAACGAGGTCGTCTCTGTATCAGTGGTGGAGTAGAGGACCTCAAACTGTTCGGGATAGGACGTAGAGTAAGCCCTTGCAAACAGGCTGATGGTCTGGGCTTCGCCCGAAAGATCGGGTGAAATGATCCATCCGTTTTTCACGTCGAACGGAACGGCAAAGGCTGCCAGCTCCTTGCTGCCGGTGTGTGTACTCCACGAGTCGGTAAGCTCTGCCACTTCGGGATTGAGGACAGTATATGCCTGCGGAACACCGCTGTTGGGGAAATCGTAATCGTTGATGCCTACCACAGGTTTGCTATTGAGGTCAACAAGCGTCCATCGTCCGAAGTTGGAGATGGTGAAATCATCATAGGTTTCGAAACTGTCGGTCACGGGCATACTCTCGGTGCGCGGGTCAGCTGGTTTCTGCCAAGTGAGTTTATCGGTATTACCCACTGGCGATACAGCCAAATTGGTCGGACGCGGATAGTCCGGGTACTTCACGAAGAGCATTGTAGAATCGGTCACGTTATCTGCCGGATTCTCGTCGCTATCGAACACAAGACGGGCATAGAACTTCACACTGTCATTGACAGCAAAACGCGATGCCACAACGGGAAAGGTCAAGTCGGTTTCCGAACCCGACTTGATGTCCACGCCGTTATACTTGGCGAAGACCTGATTGTCGGCATAAAAATCTATGCTATAGTCCGCACCGGCAACATCGAGTGAACCGCGGTTGACGACTTTCACCTTTGCCTGTCGGCGTTCGTCAACCTTGAGGTTGGCAGGGAAGGTCAGCATTTTGACAGACATGTCTCGGTCGACCTGATTGAATATGCGGATATTGTCCACATAGAGCAGATTGTTCTCGGACGTCGTCGTTTCGTTGAAGCCGATCTGGATGAACTTTGAATTGACGTAGTCTTTCAACGGGACGGACACGAAGATCCATTTGCGAAGGCTGTCGATAGAAGAGACATCTAATTTGCAGAGCGTCTGATAATCGTTGCCATCAACAGAAATCATGATTTGGAAGTCGTCGTCGGTCGGCTGGGTGTAGTGATACCAAAAGGTAAGCATGGGATTGGAAGCCCCTCCCAAGTCAATCAATCCGGTGAAACCCTGCGATGATTCACCTACCGATGCCGTGGTAAAATTATACAAGCCCTCGTCACCGTCTTGCGCAAACTTGTTGCTAACCTGCATGGGTTCCCAGCGACCCATATTCGTATGCGACTCACCGATAAAGTGGGTAACCTTGCCACCGGCAAACGACTCGACGTAGGGCAACTTGTCGGGGGTGCCGATGACGCGGAAGTTGGAATATGCGCGCTCGCCACTGCCCTGTGCATTGGTTGGAATGACATAGTAGCGAACGATTCCCTGACCGAAGAAAACGTTCTTGGGGTTGAGATTTGCCAACTTTACTTCCTCACGATAAGTGGTACCAGGATAACCGGTCACGAGAGGCTGGTCATAAAACAAACGATGCACCGCATACGACAACCCCGTGGGATCTAGAGGATTACCCTCGCTGGTTGTGGTGGGAGCTTTCCAAGTAACCTTTGCCAACCCCGAGTCATAGTCATAGGTGAACTTCACGTCAGTCACGGGAGCCGGCACCTCGGTAGCCACCTCCACTCCCTGCAACGACAGGTCGTCGATGCTCATGCCGCCAGAAAGGAATTGGGCGGTGGTATTGAGATGGAAACCTATATAATAGTCGCCATCGGCAGGAACGGTAAAGTCGCAGGTGAATTCTTTGGAATTGTAGTTCTCGCTCACCGTCTGTGACTTGAGAAGGACGGTACCCATCGACACGGTGTCGGCAGCCGTACCCAGCAACACATCAAAAGTTTCTTCGGTTTGGTCAAAAACCGACTTACTCGTGAACTTCAGTTTATACGTCTTGCCCTTCACCAGCCCGAATCGGGGCGTAATCAACCAGTCGTCGGCAAGTCTGTTACGCTGACAAACGGCCTGACGGTCAAAATCGTCATACTGCCACAAAGTGCCATCATGGTTACCATCAACCACTGTAAATGCGGAGAAATGGTCGGGAATGTCGAACGGTTCCGAATAGGGTACGTTCGTCTGTGCTGCCGCTACCGAAGACCACATCAGACCCCAACTTGCGACAAGCAACGCTCGTGTAAAATTCTTACTCATGTTGTTAATGATTTGTTTATTAAACCTGTTTCTTATGGTGACGGTGTCCCATCCTCACAAAAAAATGATTATATCCGAATGGTCATCAGCTTGAAAATGTCAACTTTTTCTTTCTGTTAAAATTTCCCCGATCTTATATGGTTGCTTCTCTTTATCTCGTATTCGATCGATCTTTGCCATTCCGGTATGTCTGCAACAAGCCTACAACACAACCGATAGACAATCATTCATGTCGCTTTGTTCATTGATTGATCGATTGGAAGCTATCCGGTTACAAATATACACAAAAGAAGTTATTATGCAAATAAATTCCCCTATAAAGTACATAATGCGTGCAAAACGTGCAAATCATTGATTGTTAATATTTGCATCTATATAACAAAACATCACACGAAACCTACCCGCTGTCGAATGACCACTTGATGACAAACGCCTCGGATTACATGATGCTGTCTACCAGCAGCATGAACGGAAGAGCAAAAAAAGGGGAGCAATCATCTCAAAAGATGTTGTTCCCACAATATGTTGTAATGGTGTCGGTGGATGAAGTACCAGGCAATGGCGTCGTCTATCCAACCTCCCAGATGTCGTTAGTTTCGAGCAATTCGCTGAAATTGTGATAGTATTTTTCTGCACTCACCTCCTCTATTTGTTGTTGCATGGCTTCTTCGTAAGTGGGCGATTCCACGTCTCTAAGGACGCCGAATGCCACGGGGAATCCCTCTTCCAAATCCATCATGGCCAGTTTGAGCTGCAGGGTGTTGTCCTCGCAGTGGGCATCATGAATCAAGATG
>JALETQ010000034.1 GCA_022781445.1 Prevotella sp. | reverse complement strand
TTCGACTGCATCGGCATCAGGCAGGGAACGGTTCGCCCCATCGCACTCCGCAAGCAAAAATACACGAAATGTACGGCCAAGGAGATGCAGGAACTGAGGCTGTTGGATTTCAAAGATCCCGACGAACTGATGGCAAGACTGTGGGGAAAGCGTCCCATCCAAACATTGGATGCCCAAGGGAGACCCGTGAAGACAGTCAGCTCGACGGCCTGTCTGCTCGAGTATCTTCCTTAAACTAACCGACGATGATGACCAAACGCGATTCAATCCACAGACTTCGCACATCCCGACGGCTTCGGGTCTGCTCATGGCTCGCACTCATGGTGATGTGGTTGCTGGCAGGCACTGCCCTGCAAGCGCAAACCTTATCGGGACGTATCATTGATGAAGACGGACAACCCATCGGGATGGTGTCGGTCGTCCTCCGCAATTCGGACAAAAGACCGGTGGCTTTCACACAATCCGACAGCGTGGGAAGATTTGCCGTTGACGTGCCTGCCGGCAAGAAAGCCGCCGAGATTTTCTTCAACATGATGGGATATAAAGCCCTGACCATCCCCGTCGGAGAGTTCAAGAATCATACCGATTACGTTCTGCAGGAGCAGGTTTACACCCTGAAGGAGGTTAGGGTGCAAGCCCGGAAGATACGCGAGCGAGGCGACACCCTGTCGTATAATGTCCTTGCATTCAAGCAAAAACAGGACAGAAGCATTGCCGATGTCATCGCCAAGATGCCGGGACTGTCGGTCAATGCCGATGGTAAGATTTCCTACGAAGGCAAAGCCATCAATGCCTACTACATCGAAGGGCTGGACTTGCTCGGCGGAAAATATGCGCTGGCAAACGAAAACATCAGTGCCGACAAGGTGAAAAGCGTTGAAGTCATCCAAAACCATCAGCCCATCCAAGCCCTCAAAGGCATCCGGTTCAGTGACCAAGCCGCCTTGAACATCGTGCTGCGCGACGATGCCAAGAACATCTGGCAAGGCATTGCCGACCTCGGTGCCGGCAAATCCTTGCAAGGCAAGGGACGGTGGCTGCGCGATGCACGGGTCATGGAGATGTATATATCGCCCAAGATGCAAAGCATTTCGCTCCTGAAAACCAATAATACGGGCAAGGACATCGAACACGAAATCGCCGACCTTGTGACAAACAAACGCATTTTGTTGCCCGAAAAGGGGTTCTTGCAGCACATTCAGCCTGCCGCTCCGTCACTCGGTTCTCATCGTTACAGATTCAACGACAGTCACGTCGTGGCGACTAACTGGCTGTTCAAGACTGTCCGCAATCACAATCTGCGCATACAGCTCAGCACGTTCATTGACAAAACCGCCATGGACGGGCATGGCGAACGAACCTATTTTGACACCGGCACAGACGAAATTCTCATCACCGAAGACCACGAGGCTCATGCCCGACGCAACGAATGGAAAGCCGAACTGCTCTACAAGGTGAACGACCGCAAGACTTATCTCGCCAACAAACTCACAGGATACATGAACTTCGACTACTCAAAGGGTGCTTCCATACTCGACGGACGGTACACCCGGCGGGAGGTGTTGCCACGAAAACGATATGTTGCCGACGACCTCGAGTTTGTCAGAACACTGAGCAACAACCGCAGTATCTCGATATCTTCGCAATTCATCTATAACTACCTGCCGGGCAGGATACTGCTCAGCAACGGTCTTTCGCAACACCTCGGACTGCACGCCACGCAATGGAACACCTATACTTCCTTCCGTCACAAGATAGGATCGTTCAACATCACCTACCGCGGCGGTGTCGACATGCGTACCAACCGTATGCAGGCGGATGACGAAGGAACATGGTATCGGGACAGCTACGATGAGCTGGTGCCCTACATCACGCCGTCGGTTTCCTACAAAAATGCAAGCCTCACCCTGACGGCGGCCGGCAAAACGGGATGGCTGTACCGGCGCATCAACGGACGTTCGAAAAACGAAATGACTTTCGACCCATCCCTGTATGGCAAGTATGACTTCACTTCCGGCTTCAACACGACCCTTACTTACGCAGGTGTCACGATTCCCAACAGCTTTGGTTTGCTCAGTGAAGCACCCATATACACCGGCTATATCACCATGACAAAGGGTAACGGAAAGCCCGAAAGCATGAGGATGCACACCTTCAGCAACTTCTGGAGCTACCGGGATGTCTTGGGAGGATTCTTCGCCAATGCCGGTTTCACGGCCAGGCAGCTCTCCAATGCCACTTTGTATGCAAGCAGCATGAAGGACGGTTTCTATCGAAGGGAAGCCACGGAGAGGCACAGCCGGGTGTCGGACCGACAGGTAAGCGGAAAAATAGGACAGTCGTTCGGCTGGGGTAAGCTGTCGTTGTCGGCATCGGCCGTCTACGGATGGGGAACCTACGAATTGCTGGTCAACGGCCAACCGGCCGAATTTCACAAACGAAACGCTCTGCTGGGCATGGATTTCTCTTTCCATCCGGTCGATTTCTTTTCCGTCAGCGGACAGAGTTCGATGAATCATGTGGAGCAGGAGAGTGCCGCCACCGGCTTCCATTCGTCGCTCCGATACTTCTTTCATCAGCTCAAGACTTATTTCATGCCGGGATGCTGGCAGATAGAATGGAGCAACGAATGGTATCACAGCAATGACAAAACGGTGAGCAACAACTTCTTTTCCGATGTGTCGATTGCTTACCGACGCAAGGATTTTGAGCTTGGTCTGGACTGCAACAACATCTTCGGCACCTCCCGATATGAAAGAAGATTCATGACTGCCTTTGAACAGCGACTCACCGTCAGTCGGCTGCGAACGAGAGAGTTCGTGTGTAAATTGTGCGTGCGTTTCTGAAAGTCGGGGAGTCAATTCCATATGGTCTGCATCCTCAAACGGCCGGTCGTGTCATCAGGAGGATAGGAAAGAAGTCAGTCCGGCTCGTTACCGGGTGGGATTTACGTTGCGATTTCTGTTATATTTTATCAATTAGGTATAATCGTTCTTTCCCCGTTTGCCGTTGTAAATGCAGATGATTATCTTTGCATATCATACCCATTGCAGAATGACAACGCTAAGAATCATGATCATCATCGGCACCTGCCTGTTGTGGCAACAGATGTCGGCCCAACGCAAGATACAAGTACTCGACCTCGAAACCCATTTGCCCGTTATCGGGGTGAACGTGCGTACCGACTCGGTTCTGGTGGGAAAGACCGATGCACAAGGCTTTGTGGTTGTCAAAGAGCCTTTCAGGGAAATCACGTTCTCGCACATCGAATATGCCAAAGAGAAGCTGGTATGGACCGAACTTGAAGATACGATGTATCTGTTGCCGCTGCGTTACACCATCGGAGAGGTGGTCGTGACGGGCGTCGATCCTGATCTGAAACGCAACATGAAGAAAAACCACGAAGCCATGCTCAACCAACCCATCGTTTCGGGCTTGAGTTTTGACTTCGGGAAGATGCTCGACAAGCGTTACCGACGTGACCGCAAGCACTACAAGAAAGCCAAGGAGCTGCTGCGCGAATGGGATGCCCGATGATGATTCTGTTGCCCCCTGTCATGGCGAATGACAAGCATCGTCCGACAGGTTCTGCCACGTTAAAACCGTTAATCCCAAATCGGTCATCAGATTCCGGTTCGGTTTCGTTTGGTGGTCGGGCAGATGGCTTGTCGGTTTGTTGCAGGCATCGCGGACCATGGCAAAATATAACGACAGACAAGATGCCGTCCGGCGGACGAAAGCGGACGGAAAGTGATATGAACGACATAGAATATATAACCAAACGCTCTAATGACCGATTGGGGTTAATCTTGCTTCTTCACCTATGAACGAACAACCTCTTCACGAGTTTTCTGCCACCCTGATGCGATGGTTTGCCGAGAACGGACGCGATCTGCCTTGGCGGCACACCCGCGATCCCTATGCCGTCTGGCTGAGTGAGGTCATCCTGCAGCAAACGCGCGTGGCACAGGGACAGGCATATTGGGAACGGTTCATGCAGCGGTTTCCTGCCGTCGATGACCTTGCCGAGGCTTCGGAAGACGAGGTGTTGCGCCTTTGGCAGGGGCTGGGCTACTACTCGCGTGCCCGCAACCTGCACCATGCAGCCCGTCAGATTGTGGAAAACGGCGGATTTCCCGACACCTTCGACGCGTTGCGCCGGCTCAAAGGTGTGGGCGATTACACGGCCGCTGCCGTCGGCTCGATAGCTTTCGGACTCCCCGTGGCGGTGGTCGACGGCAATGTTTACAGGGTGTTGGCACGCTATTTCGGCATCGACACTCCCATCAACGGCACCGAAGGCAAGAAACTCTTTGCCGCTCTTGCCGACTCGTTGTTGCCGCATGCCTATCCCGACCGTTGCAAGCCGCGCGGCATTTGCGAACCGGCATCGCCCTCATCGATATACAATCAGGCCATCATGGATTTCGGTGCTTTGGTGTGTACGCCCGCATCACCGGGCTGCAACGACTGTCCGCTGTCGGCACATTGCGAGGCATGGCACGCCCGAACGGTATCGGTGCTGCCCGTGAAGCTCAAGACGACCAAGGTGAAAACGCGGCGCATGGTATACGTCTACATCCGATGTAACGGACAGACCGTCATTCGCAAGCGACCGAAAGGCGACATCTGGCAGGGATTGTGGGAACCGTTCGTCGTCGAACTCCACGAAAACCCTGCTGCAACAAAGTCTCTTTCGGCATCGGTCACATCGGTTTCCGCACCTCAACCTGCCTCCGTCTGTATGCCCGACGAGGCCGAATGGTTTGCACTGTTGCCGCCGGAAATGCGGTCGTTGCCCCTCACACTGCTCCGGAAGGGTGTGAAGCACGTACTCACACACCGCATCATCATGGCCGATTTCTACCTGCTCGAAACGCCACACCGCTTGTCGCTGCCTGCCGATTATCGGTATATCGACGAATGCGACATCGACGATTATGGCAAACCGCGTCTCTTCGAACTGTTGCTCGAAGCCCTTTCGGCCATGCAGTGAAGAAAAAAAGAAGTAATTCTTTTGACAATCATCTCGAACATGCTATCTTTGTGACCCGAAAAATATATTTATCTTACATCCATACCATCATGAAAAAAGTCATCTTGACAACTCTTGCATTCGTCGGCTTTGCGGTTGCATTCATCGGATGTTCAAACAATGAAGATGAAAAGGATTATCCTTTGAACAACACCATCTGGCAAACAGAAGACCATAACTCAAGAATCATTTTCGGAACAGCCGGTTTCACACTTCGCTTTTCCGGAGACGATTTCAGTTGTGAGGAAACAACAGGAACGTATATATACGAACCACCGATTGTGAAGTTCACCACCTTTGACGATAAGACCGATAAATTGACAACAAGAAAAGGGAAAATAGTTGCCGATACCCTATATTATGACGACAACATCTACTTCAAGAATAACCGATAGACCATCAAGATTGCATGAACTGTATATCTGTCGGATAGTCTGATGCCGGTAAAACTTGGTGAGACTGTAAAAAAATGAAACAAGAAAAGTCCGTCAGCTCTCATCGGAGTGACGGACTTTTCTTGTTTCATTGTCAGTTCTGACCTTGAGGATTTCCCGATTTTCCCGGGTCGATTATCAGAGATCGGGCCGGGATTGTTCGATTGTCGGCCGGATGGGTTGCCTTTTAGTCGAAAGTATGTCGGACTACGTCGAATAGAAAGGACAACTAAGATACCGACAAGTGGACTAAAAACATCCGGGATTTTTCATGAACATCATGAAAAATTGAACTTGGCAATGTAATGATCGATTTGAGATATATCGGTTATCGGGTAGCTAAGACAGTATTCTTGTGCATTGAGCGGATCGATAGAGCTTAACAGGTATCATCGGCGGCGTGCCCATCCTTCTTCTTCAAAGTTGGGTTCATCGCCCTTGAGCGGACCATTGTAACCTTTGAAGAACTGCCTCCAGTCACCATTGTTGTCGTTGTCGTTTTCGCGGACGGTGCTTCGCTTGGCTTTCTTTCCTTTTGCCACGTTGGCAGAACGGCGGGCAAAGCCCTCTTGTTGCTGCTTGCCGCGACTGCTTTTGCCTTGTTCGGCATCGTTACATCTCACGTTGCGTCCTTTATAACGCACGCCATCGATGGCTTCCATCACACGTCGGGCATCATCTTTGGGTACTTCGATGTAGGAGAATTTGCCCAGCAGGTCAATATGTCCCACTTCTTGGCGTCCGCGTAAATGCTTGTTGAGGAACTGCATGACTTCACCGGGGTAGAAACCGTCGTCCTTTCCGAGGTTGATGAACAGACGGGTATATCCCTCTTCGGCCTTGCGGGGCATGCGTCCGCCCTCTTTGCGCTTGCCGCGTTCGGCTTTCCGGACATCGCTTCCGCGTGTCACTTCCGACAGTTCGGGAGCATCGGCATAGTAAGCAAGGAACTTTCCGAACTCCATCGAAACGATTTTCTTGATGAGGTCTTCCTTTTCCATGAACTCGAAGTGGCGGTTGATGTCGTCAAGGAAGGGAGCAATCTCTTCTTCATTGACATCGGTCTTGCCGATTTCGTCCATCACCTTGTAGAGTTGCTTGGTGCAGATTTCCTTGGCGGAGGGCATTTCTCCCTCGACAAACCTGCGTCCGATCTCTTTTTCGACAGCCCTTATGCGGTGTTTCTCGCGACTGTGGACGATGCAGATCGACGTGCCTTTCTTGCCTGCACGGCCGGTTCGGCCGCTTCGGTGGGTGTAATTCTCGATGTCGTCGGGCATACCGAAGTTGATGACATGGCTCAAGTCATCGACATCAAGTCCGCGGGCAGCCACGTCGGTAGCCACAAGGAGCTGCGTGAGGTGCTGTCTGAACTTCTGCATGGTGAGGTCGCGCTGTTGCTGCGAGAGGTCACCGTGTAGCGATTCGGCATTGTATCCGTCGCGGATGAGCTTGTCGGCAATCTCCTGCGTTTCCTTTTTGGTGCGGCAAAAGATGATGGCGAAGATGCGCGGATGGTAGTCTACGATACGTTTCAGAGCCAAATACTTGTCTTTCGCGTTGACCATATAATATATATGGTTCACACTTTCGGCACCTTCGTTCCGACTTCCCACGACAATTTCCTTGGGGTCGCGGAGATAAGTGCGGGCTATGCGTTCGATTTCGCGGCTCATCGTGGCAGAGAACAGCAGGGTGTTGCGGTTCTCGGGTACGCCGGCGAGAATTTCGTCGATGGCTTCCTTGAAACCCATGTTCAGCATTTCGTCGGCCTCATCGAGTATCACGTTATTGACTTCGTCGAGCCTTGCCACCCCACGATTCATCAGATCGATGAGTCTGCCCGGCGTGGCCACGATAATCTGCACGCCCTTTCTGAGGGCGCTGATTTGATTCTCGATCGACGTACCTCCGTAAACGGGGAGTACGCGGATGCCTTCCATGTACTTGGAGAAGTCCTTCAAGTCGTCGGCAATCTGCAAACACAATTCGCGGGTGGGACTCAATATCACCGCCTGAGTGACTTTCCGGGAGGCATCGATACGCTGCAGGATGGGTATTCCGAAAGCAGCGGTCTTGCCGGTTCCGGTTTGTGCCAACGCAATCACGTCGTTCAGATTGCCCAACAAATAAGGGATTACTTCTTCTTGAACGGGCATGGGCCGTTCAAAACCTAACTCTTCAATGGCTTGTCGGATGTTTCCGACAACGCCCAACTCTTCAAATGTCTTCAAAATTGTTCGTCTGTTAAATGTGCGTAGGGACATAATTCTCATACGTCCGGCAACCCACATGAACACACAGACGGACATATACTCAGACAGATTCCCTACTTCTGTCTATCTAAATCGGCTGCGAAGGTACGCAAAAATATTGAGAGGCGAGGATGTTTAGCGTTTTTTTGCACAAAAAAGTGATGCGATAAGACACATGAGATTCAAAAAACCGGTATGAAACACGGTGCTTACTCGGCATAATTGCTTACTTTTGCAACGTGCAAACCCCGACCGGCCGACAATCGTTTGCCTTCAGCCATGCGATGCCCGTGCGCGGAATGCCGTCATCAACTTTCATCGGCAACGATGAACCAACCAACAACAGGAATCACATCATGGATCTTTCCCGACTTTACGACATCTTCATTCAGCACCCGACCATCACCACCGACAGCCGTAACTGTCCGTCGGGGTCGATATTCTTTGCCCTCAAAGGGGCTTCGTTCGACGGCAACCGTTTTGCCGCCAAGGCACTCGAACAAGGCTGTGCATACGCCGTCATCGACGACCAAACCTTCTTTGACGCTGCCGACGGGCGTTTCATCCTTGTCGACGACTGCCTGAAAGCATTGCAGGATCTCGCCCACGAACATCGCAAACGACTCGGAACCAAGGTTATCGGCATTACGGGAACCAACGGAAAGACGACGACCAAAGAACTGATGGCTGCCGTCTTGTCGAAAAAATACAAGGTGTTGTTCACCGAAGGCAACTTCAACAACCACATCGGTGTACCCAAAACACTGCTGCGCCTCAATGCCGGGCACGACATCGCCGTCATCGAAATGGGGGCGAACCATCCCGGAGAAATTGCCACACTGGCAGCCATCGCCGACCCTGACTACGGCATCATCACCAACGTTGGCAAGGCTCATCTCGAAGGATTCGGTTCGTTCGAAGGCGTGATTCGTACCAAAGGCGAACTCTACGACCACCTGAGACGGAAAACAAACGGCACCGTGTTTGTGCAAAGCCGGAACAAATATCTCAACGCCATGACGGACGGACTGAACGTCGTGCGTTACGGAACGGCCGACGAGCCTCAATCGATGGTCGTGGGAAAGGTGCTTGGTGTCTCACCTCTGCTGCATTTCAGCTGGAGAACCGACACCGTACCCGAACAGCCGGTACAGACACACCTCATCGGAGGATACAATATCGATAACCTGTTGGCTGCAGTCTGTATCGGAAGATACTTCGACGTGTCGCCCTCCGACATCAACGATGCCTTGGAAACCTATGTGCCGAGCAACAACCGTTCGCAATATGAGGTGACAGCGCACAACAAGCTCATCATCGACACCTACAATGCCAACCCCACAAGCATGGAGGCTGCCCTGCAGAACTTCAAAGAGATGGCTGCCGAACACAAGATGGTCATCCTTGGAGAGATGCGTGAACTGGGTTTGGCAACGGTGGAAGAACATCAACGCATTGCCGCTTTCTTGCAGCAGGCAGGATTCGAAAAGGTGTGGCTTGTGGGCGAAGCCTTCGCATCGGTGGAAGGCGACTTCCGCAAATTTGCCGATGTCGAAGCGGTGAAAGCCACGCTTGCCGCCGAACAGCCGCAAGGATTCCACATCCTCATCAAGGGTTCCAATGGTACGCACCTCTACGAACTGCCCCCGCTCCTGTGACACTCTCATGAAACTGCCGACCGAGGAATGCGCGATAACCGATGATGCAACCTGCTGACCCGCCTCTTGACGGCACTGCCGTCAAGAGGGGTATAAGGATTACTATCCGCATTTCGGATATCAGAAAGCCATCGATGCCGTCATCCGTTTCCCCTTTGACGTTCCTTATGGCTGTTGCATGGTCATTGAACTACAGTCCCGTTTGCTTCGGAATTGCTACGGTGCGGTGCGTTACGCCCGTACTTTCACCGAGACCTGGCTGTGAATCCTCCGTTCCATCCCCGTCAACCATCAATCCACTTCTCTTGCCACGCAAAGGAAACATTTCGCAGAATCGAACCATACTGCTTCGGGTTCTCCTGGCCTTGGGGATAAAATTTCCGAGAAAATATTGTAAAACATTTGGTGGATTCCGGAAAACGTCGTATCTTTGCAGCGCATTTCAAAAAAGGGCGCTTAGCTCAGTTGGTTCAGAGCGTCTGCCTTACAAGCAGAGGGTCGGGGGTTCGAATCCCTCAGCGCCCACTTCAACAGTCCGTAAAGTCGAACTTTACGGACTGTTTTTTGTTTCTGTCATTTCCTCTTCCGCTTCCATCATCGACTCGAACCGACCCGGTATGTGCCCCGATGTCGGCAGATGGCGATGCTTGTTGCCGACGTTCGGCAGATGGACGGATGTCACACAGCCCGGCGGTCGATGCCGACCGTCGGGCTGTGCCGTGATGTCCGGGATTCTCATGCTCCTCCCGCAACGTGTCTTGTTGTCATCATCCGATGGGCATTGTCGTATGAATTTTTCCGCTATGACATACCTGTCGGCATCCGGTGGTCGTCAAAAGGCGTAACCGAGGCTGAAGTACGGGTAAAGGGCAGGCTTGTCTACCGCATTCTTTCCACCGAAAGTGAACGACGGACTGATGCCGATGCGCCATTGGAAGCCGCTTTTTGCCTGGTGACGATAGCCGATGTTGGTGTAAAAGAAATAGGCAAAGATGTTTTCCTTCTTCGGTACCGACACCGATTCGATGATCCATGCATCGGGCGTTTGTACACTGTTGATGATCTTTGCCTCATTGTAATGTCGATTGACGAATCCCAAACTTGTTCCCAATCCTATCTCCAATTTAGACTTGCGTTTGCCCAAAAGGTAATTGACTTCAAGCATCGAAGAGTAATAACGCATCGATTGAGAGTCGAAAAACAGACTCGACTCGGAGGCATAAGCCCATCCGAGGCCGGCACGATAACCCCACGGCGAACCTTCTTTGAACCGTGCATCGTAAGACAAACCTACACCGTTGCTCGCTCCGGCAAGCTCCAGATAAACGCTCCGGCGTTGGTTTTGTGCATCAATACTCAGGCAGGCGAGGATCGCCACGGCAAGACAAATGATTTTTTTCATGTTATGTTTGTTTTTGATAATAATCGTTGGATGATTTAATGCCTCCGAAATATACCCGGATTTTTGATCCAAACCGCTCATAAGAGTGTCTGGTTCTGCATTTCATGCCGTTCATGGCACTTTCCGTCCGGTATCTTCCGCTTGTCGGCATTTTGTCTGTCCGCTTGTTTTTTCGTAGCCTGCTACTCCTGCCGCAAGCCGACAATCCGTCTGTCCGGCGTTCAGACAAGACCGGTTCGGACCCTATGGCCGGTTGAATTTAGGGATACAAAGGTATGAAAATTGCCCATAAGAAAAGATGACGATATTTATTTTTTGCAAAGATTAATAAGATGAACGCAACAGGCAACATCATTCACCGGTTTATCTGTCACACTTGTCGAAAACGTGTGTGAATAAAATCATTTTCCGAACAGGCCCTTTTGCCTTGTAAAACGGGAACTTTCATGATGCCAAAGGTGCCCTTTTACGTTCCGAAACCTGCCCTTTCGGAAGATATTTGTCAAAGGGTTGATAATCAGTGCGTATGCAATGATGGTGCAAAGGGGGAGAATATTCCGACACCGCCGACCAGGCAACGCAACGGAGGCGTTAAACCAAAATCGGTCATTAGGACGTTTGTTTATACATTTACTGTTGTTCATATCACTTTCCGTCCGGTTTCGTCTGACGGTCAATTCCGAAGAACTGCCGGAAAGAAGATTTCCGAACCTTTCATGACCGGCTTTGTTACCCAAATGAAAGGGGTGAAATCTGCCGAATTGCTTCTGGTGACTCCGGCCGACGTGCTGAACCGGCTGACAAAAGAGGTGCAAGCACTGGACTCTTACGGCAATGTCAAGTCTGCATCAAGCAATAAGAACAAGCTCTATGTCATCAAGATGCAAGGTAAAGACATTGCCGAAATCGTGTTGCTGAAGAACAAAACCAAGGATGACGGACAAGCTGTGATGGCGGTTATCTGAAAATAAACCGCCGAAGAAGATATTTGACCGGGTCAGCTTGCAGGCTTTTGTCAACCTTCGGGTCGGCCTTGCCGGAATGTTTCAACCCAAAGCGGTCATCAGATTCCGGTTCGGATCGTGATGACCGATGGGGCAGTGCCAAAAGAGCGGATGGAGAAAAAGACCTTTCATACTTCGCTTTTCTCATGAAAAATTCGTATATTCGCATCGACAAAGTTTATGAAGCAAACCCTATATGCACACACTTACCTATAAAGACGAAAACTTCCTGAAGCATTTTTTCATCCGTACCGCCATCGTTTTGGTCATGGTGGCCATCATCGTGTCGTTCCTGCCCAAGCACGAAAGCGAGCATTACCGCTATGTGGAGGGCAAACCCTGGACCGAAGGAACGGTGATAGCCAAATTCCAATTTCCGGTTTACAAGTCGGAAGAAGCCATCGATGCCGAACGCGACAGCATCGTCGAACACTTCCAACCCTACTATCGGCTTGACCCCAATGTGGAAAAGACGGCCTTGGACGAACTGGCAGCCCGCTTCATCAACGAGGATATTTCTGCCCATGCCGACAATTTCAAGTACACGACCATACAGGAACTGCACCGCATTTATCAGGCCGGTGTGATGAGTCAGGCAGAATATGCGCGACTGATGAACGACACGTCGAATGTCATCCGCCTTGTCAGTGGCAAGGAAGCCGTCAGTCTGCCCGTCAAAAACGTCTATTCCACCAAGACCGCCTACGAACATCTGTTCGAGAATACCTTGCTCGCCGAACAGCGAACCCTCGTGCAACAGCTTAACCTGAACGACTTTATACGTCCCAATCTTGTGTTCGACCGCGACAAGAACGAATCCGAAAGAGAGGAACAACTGCAATCGATCATCGAAACGGACGACATGGTCATGGCCGGACAAAAGATTATCGGAGAGGGCGATATCGTCACTCCATACACGGCTCGCGTGCTGGCTTCGCTCGAAAAAGAACAGATGAAACGCAATGGAGGAGAAGACAATGTCACCCACCGTCTGGTGGGCAATGCCCTGCTGGTGCTGATCTTGATGACGCTTTTCACGGTTTATCTTTCCTTGTTCAGGAACGATTACTTCAGCCGACCGCGCACCATCCTCATGCTTTACCTGCTGTTGCTCATCTTCCCGATCATGGTTTCCATGATGAGCAGCTATGCTTTCCTGAGCGTCTACATCCTTCCTTATGCCATGTTGCCCATCTTTATCCGCATCTTCATGGATTCGCGGACGGCTTCGATGGCACATTTCACCATGATTCTGCTCTGCGCATTGGCATTGAAATACCAATACGAGTTCATCTTCATACAGCTGGTTGCCGGGCAGACGGCGGTGTTCTCCTTGCGCGAACTGTCCAAACGGTCACAGCTTTTCAAGGCCTCCATCCTCGTGACGCTCAGTGCCGTCATATCGTTCTATGGCCTGCAGGTCATTCAGGATTCCGATTTCTTCCCCTTGGAGAGCAGCATCTACATACACATCCTGTTCAGCGGACTCATCCTTTTGCTGGCTTATCCGTTGATGTATGTCATCGAAAAGATCTTCGGATTTACATCGAGCGTGACCCTTTTTGAGCTTTCCGACACCAACAAAGACCTGTTGCGACAGCTCAGCGAGGTGGCTCCGGGTACGTTTCAGCATTCCATCATGGTGGGAAATCTGGCATCGGCCATTGCCAACCAAATCGGCGCGAAAGGTCTTTTGGTCAGAACGGGTGCGCTTTATCACGACATCGGCAAGATGACCGATCCCGTGTACTTCACCGAAAATCAAATGGGTGCCAACCCGCACGAAGGCTTGACCGAGAAAGAGAGTGCCCGAATCATTCTCAATCATGTCTACGAAGGCATCAAGTTGGCTGAAAAACACGATCTGCCACGTGTCATCAAGGACTTCATCCTGACCCATCACGGCACGGGACTGACCAAATATTTCTATATTCAGTACAAAAACAAGCATCCCGAAGAACCAATCGACGAGCGCGATTTTGCCTACCCGGGACCCAATCCCTTCACGCGCGAGCAGGCTGTGTTGATGATGGCCGACTCGGTGGAGGCAGCTTCGCGCACCATCGGCGAATATACGGAAGAGAATATCAGTAACCTTGTCAACAAAATCATTGACGGTCAGGTTGCCGACGGTTTGTTCAAAGAGTGTCCGATCACGTTCCGCGACATTGCCGTGGCGAAGTCCGTACTCATCGAACGTCTGAAATCCATTTACCACACACGCATCCGTTACCCCGAACTGAAGAAAAACGAAGAAACGACCGAAGCCTGATAGGCAAACATGATGACAATGTTTGATTGTCGGTGAGAGCTGTTGAATGTTCCCATCGGCACGAATTGGCTGGCTGAACGACTGATGCTGTCTTCAGCCTAAGAAACGGGCGGATGGTCAGACAACCATAAAATAATTGAAATAAACATACACCAATGCTGCAATAATGATGAGCATGATGATGCTTTTTATCAAACATCCTGCCAACTTCTTCAAGAGGAAGAAAGCAATAATGACAACAACGAGTGCAAAAACGAAATAAGCCAAATCTTCTGTGTGCATGATGGATGGGTTATGAATGGGTATTGTCAAGGTGAATGGTTCTGACTTGATACCGTCAAATCGTTTCGGGCAGGTCTATAAATTCCCGCCTTTCCTTTATATTCTCCCGGCTAAAAGCCCGGAATCAAACAAAGCCGGTTGATAGAACCGCCCTTATTTTTTGTCTTGCATGATGCTATTTGCGGGGCCACCGATGGTATGGCACATATCTTTTGATAGGAATCCGAAGGATATTTCATCTGAATCCGGATTTTCGGCCGACACTTTTCCTGTTTCGGTCAAAACAAACGGCGGAACGAAGGGGGGATCGGCGTTTCAAATTCCATGCGCTCGTGGGTGACGGGATGGTAAAAACAAAGCAGGTAGGCATGCAGGCAGAGTCGGTGAACGGGGTCGTCACCATTGCCATACTTGATGTCTCCGCAAACCGGATGTCCCAAATCGGCAGCATGAACGCGGATTTGGTTCTTGCGTCCGGTTTCCAATTTGAATTCCACGAGCGAATGTTCGGTTGTGCGGGCCAATGTTCTGAAGTGTGTCACGGCAAATTTCCCGCCGTTGTCGGTGGGCGACGAGTAGGTGATGAACGACTTGTTGTCTTTCAGATAGCCCGTTACCGTACCTTCATCTTCTTCCATTTCGCCCGAAAGTACTGCCACATAGCGTCTGTCGTAAACGATATCGTGCCACTCATGTTCCAGAATCTGCTCGGTCTGCATGTCCTTTGCATAGATCAACAGTCCGCTCGTGTCGCGGTCGAGACGATGAACCACGTGTGCCCTGCACTTCTGACGTGACAAAAGGAAATAGCCGTCGAGAATCGATTTGACATTGGGCGTCTGTTTTCCTGCCGCCATTGACAGGATGCCTTCAGTCTTTTCGACCACCACAAGGTAGCGATCTTCATAGACCAACTTCACATAGCGGCTCTTGAAAAGGTCGTTTTGCTTATTGAGGCTCACGCTGATTTTCATGCCGGGGGTCAGCGGATAGTCGAACTGGGTGACGATTCGGCCATCCACTTTGATGCCTTTGCCCTTGAGGGTGGCTTTGATTTTCGAGCGACTCATGCCCTTGAGGTTCTCCAAGAGCCATTCCAAGAGCGGTTTTTCGGTTTCGACACGATAATGTTCGTAGTCGGATTTCTTGTTCATTCCCATTTTCATACGCATGATTGTTTGCTGTCAAAGCGACGATATTGGTCGACTGAAGTTCTCGACGATGGCGGCCAGCTCGGCAAAACCGTCGATGAGATGGTCAGCACCGGCCTCTTCAAGTTCGTTGCGCTTGCCGTTTCCATAGGTCACGCCCACCGTTCTGACCCCGGCGTTGCGCCCCATGCCTATGTCATAGACAGCGTCGCCGACCACAAACACGTTTTCTTTGGATGTGCCAAGGGCTTCGAGCGTCTTCTCAACCATGTCGGGAGCCGGTTTGGGATGGTTCACATCGTTGCCGCAAACGATGTAGGAGATGAGCGATTCCATGTTCATTTCGTTGAGAAATGCCATCAGCGACGCACGGTGACGGCTCGTCGCGATGGTCAGCGTGGCACCGTTGCGATGCAATCCTTCGAGCGTTTCTTTCACGTCGGGGAAGAGCGGCACGGTGCCCGGTTGGTTGTTTTGGTTGAAAAACTCCGCATAGGTATCCACACACCGGTCGCCCGTTTCATCATCCATGGGGATAAGGCGGGTGAAAGTCTCTTTCAGAGGCAGTCCGATCATGGCGGCACACTCCCCGTTGGTACGTTGCGGCAAACCCAAATGTTCGATGGTTTGCTGCATGGTTCTGATGATCAGCGACTGCGTGTCGGCGATGGTGCCGTCGAAGTCCAATATAATGATGGGATTGTTCATGCTGGTTGCAATGGTTGTTGCCCGCTTTTTCCGGCAGAAATGTCGGGCAGGTTAAAGGCTTTCCTTGACATCATGACCGCGACGGTCTTCATGAAAGCGTAATCAAACGACATGTATATCATGCCGCCGTACGGGTTGTTTGTTCCCGAAGAGTCCTTGCACACGAAGTATTTTCGGCCTTTTCGGTCGATGGCAATGCCCACCATCGCCATGCAATGGTCGTCGGTGGTCTTGAATTGCTCGAAGGCCTGCTGCCTGTTTTCCTGCGTGAACGGACCCTGTTTGTCTTCGAGTGTGGCTGTTCCGCGTTCGAACGAAAAGCCCGGTTCGGTCACATCGCCCTCCCAACACACGGGATGTCCCGTGCGGATGGCACTTTCCATGATGTCGATAAGTGCCGACATGGGCAAGTTGTGGTAAGGATCGGAGTAGAGGTTGTCGGGCACTTCGAGAACGAAAGGCTTACCGAAAGCATGGTGAGTAAACGAAGTCAGCCCTACATATTCGCCCGTCTGACATACGCTGTGGGCAAATTCGAGCGGTGTATATTCGCAGCCGTACATGAAAACCATGCGCGGCAGTGGCCCCACAGCTTCATCAAGCAGCGTATTGGTTTCGCTTTGGAGGTACGACAAGCCCTTGTTGTGGGCTTGCGAAGCCATTGCCAGTTTCGTCAGCCGGCGTATGACAACTTTCGAATTAAAGTCGTCTTTGAGCCGGTAACTGTCGAAAGGCATGGCACCATTGCGCAACAACAACTGCGGAACCATGCTAATCATGCCTCGTTCGTCGGCTTCTTGTCTGCCTTGGATGACATATTGCCGTTGCGTTTGCTCGTTGAAGAAAGCCCTTGCCACGTATGCCGGTGACAGGTTCACCGAGTCGCCCATCATGAGGTGTTCGGTTTCGATGGTTGCCAGCATGGCATATATCCAGCACAGACGGCTGTTGCCTTGGTCTTTGACGGGCGTCGTCTTGAGTATCACCTCGCGGGTGAATCGCTCCCGGGGATGCTTTTCCCGACTGTCATGCCCACAGGCTGCCAACACCATGAGAAGCATAGCGATGGCGAAGATGCTTGGCTGACGGAGCGCGGTGAAGCGCGTCATCGGGCAAGCAGGCGTTCTGCCATCGCACGACCCAAGTCTTCGCATTGTTTCTTGGCTTCTTCGTCGATTCCCGACTTCATCTCCACGGGTTCGCCCACGGCCTCGAAGTGCAGTCGGGTGTCGTTCCATTCCTTGATTTTCGCCACGGCTTTGCCTGCCCACGAGTAACTTCCGAACCATCCGAAAAGACGGTTTTCCATGTCTTTGTTGGCCAATTCGGAGAGCAACACTTCCATTTCGTGATACAAACCGGCATTGTAGGTGGGCGCACCGACGATGAGACCGCGGTAGCGGAACACGTCTCTGATGATATAAGAGTGGTGTGTCTTCGACACGTTGTACATCACGATGTTCTTCAAACCGGCCTTGCTGGCAGCCTTGGCAATGATTTCTGCCATGCGTTCGGTGTTGCCATACATCGTGCCGTAGCATATCACGAGTCCCTCTTCTCCCTCGTAGCGGCTCAAGCGGTCGTAAATGTCGATCACCTTGTCAATATATTGATGCCACACGGGTCCGTGGGTGGAGCAGATATAGTCGAGCTTGATGCCGCTCAGTTTCTTGAGCGCGCTCTGAACGGGTGTGCCATACTTGCCGACGATGTTAGAATAGTAGCGTGTCATTTCGAGCCAGAAGGCATCACAGTTGATCTCGTAGTCGAGCAAACCGCCATTGAGGGCACCGAAGCAACCGAAAGCGTCGCCCGAGAAGAGTACCGTTTCGGTGCCGTCACCGTTCTCTACGGGCGTTTCGCACAGCGTAACCATTGTTTCGGGCCAGTGAACCATCGGGGTAAGGACGAACTTCAGCGTGTTCTTGCCCAATGAAAGCGTGTCGCCGCCCTTGATTTCCATGCAACCCGATTCGATGCCGTAGAAGCATTGTGTCATGTGAAATGTTTTCTTGTTGCCGATGATTTGGATGTCGGGATAGTACTTTCTGATGAGCGAGATGGAACCGCTGTGATCGGGTTCCATGTGGTTGATGACAAGATAATCGATTTTCTTGTCGCCGATAACTTCACGGATGTTTTCGATGAATTGTGAGAAGAAGTCCACCTCCACGGTATCAATGAGGCACACTTTTTCGTCGTCGATGATATATGAGTTGTAGCTTACGCCGTTGGGCAAGGGCCAAAGACCTTCAAAGAGTGATTTGTTGCGGTCGTTGACTCCTACGTAATAGATGTTGCTTGTGATGTTGATCATGATTGGTTTGAATTGGTTTGATGAATTCCTGATATTCTTTTTGCCTGATGTATGTTGTCCCCGGTCGGCCGTGACGGGCTTGTGCCGTCGGTATCGCATCGGCGGCAGGTCATATTGTAGCGGCGTTTCGCCGTTGTTTCTCCGCCTCTCCGAAAGCTGTCGAGATATAATTGTCGATGTGTCGGCATACGTCTTTGCCGAAAGCCATGCCTGTTTTGACCAGTTCATCCCACTGTTTACCGTCGATACCCTCTTCGATTTGGCGGCGCGTGATACCCTGCCCGATGAGCGAACAAGCCATTCCGGCATTGAAACTGTCGCCCGCTCCGATGGTACTCACCGTCTCGACGGCATCGGCTGCATAGGTTCTCACCTCCTTGGATCCGACAAATAGTTTCACGGGTCGGGCACCGTCGGTGAAGACGAACGGCTTGTGATAGAACGCGATGTCCTGCCGGTACACCTCTTCGGGTGACTTGTTGCCATACAATACTTCGAGGTCTTCCCGGCCGGCTCTCACCATGTGTGCCATTTCGATGTTTTCGATGAGTGCCGGTCTGAGTTTCAATCTCTCGTTGCGGTAAGCCTTTCGGAAATTGATGTCGTAGTAAAGGATGGCTCCTTTGTCGCGTGCCGTCTGCAAGAAGTCTGCCACTCCGGTACGCAAGCGCGGATTGAGGGCAAAGTACGAACCGAAAATCACGATGTCGTCGGGGGCAATTTCGGGAATCATAAAAGCCTCGGCTTCGGTCGTGACACCCTGATAGAACAGATAATCGGCATTGTTGCTCTCGTCAAGAAAGGCGAGCGACAGAGGCGACTGTCTGCCTTCGATGCAGTTGACACCCTTTGTGTCTACACCATTGTCCGAAAGAAACTCGATGATTTGCCGCCCCAGACGGTCTTTACCCACTTCGCTGACAAACGAGGCGGGTATGCCGGCGCGGGCAACCGACAAGACTGCGTTGAGCGTAGATCCTCCCGGGATAGCCTTTTTAGGCTCTCCTCCCTGAAGAATGATGTCAAACACCGTTTCGCCTATCCCTATAACTTTTCGCATTGACATTGACTTGCATCGCGAAAGCAGCCTTTCGCACATGATTGACCCAAACCGGTCATTCCGACCTCCATGTTCGATTTTTCGCTTTGTTCTTGGGCTTTTCTGTTGTGTTCAGTCCGCTTGCCGGCATCTTGTCTGCTGGCTTTCCTTACCGAAGCCCGCCATGCCTGCAACAAAACGAAAATCCATCCGGTCGGAAACCGGATAAAACAGAGGCGGCTCAACAGATCTATTGGGGATAAGACTTCATGGTTGGCACGATGCGCCACCCGTATTTCTGTTTCTGTTCGGGGGGAACCATGAAGGGTTATGCCACCTCTATCCGGCTGCAAAGTTACAATAAAAGAATGAGAAAACGAGAATGCCCTGCCGAAAATAATGCGGATGAACCGCAAGAGGCAGATCCCGGCAAAGCAGGATGACACAAACCCAACCGGTTCTCACGTTTCTCTTGGCCGGATTTGCCAAGAAATCAAATAAATCCATACAAATCAGGCAAGTCAGGATTTCATGCCGATTTGTTGAGTTTAACCCCAATCGGTCATTGGAAGCCGTCTCTGTCTTGTCCGGTTTCCGACCGGATGGATTTTCGTTTTGTTGCAGGCATGGCGGGCTTCGGTAAGGAAAGCCGGCAGGCAAGATGCCGGCAAGCGAACGATACCGGCCGGCAAGTGCCATGAACGGAATAAGATGTGGGATCAAATGCCCTCATGACCGATTGAAATTTAAGCGGATAAACCAAGTAAAGCGAACGAACAAGATTTGTCTGATTTGTTCAGAGTTGTTCAGATTTTCACTATGTCCAACAATTCGTCCCAATGTGGTCGGCCAAAAATAAATCTTTGTGTCTCGGGCCAATCAAAAACCATTTTGTCGAACCTGCCCTTTTGCCTTGTAAAACCTGCCCTTTTACGGACTAAAACCTGCCCTCTTGCTTCCTGAAAGGGTACGTTTTTGTGATGTTTTTGTAAGTGGATGATATTCAGCTTGATTAAAGGTGTTCTCCAAAAGGCTTTCATTTGATGTCATTTCTTGTCGTTCAGAGAAGTATAACGGAGGCGATGGGGGTGGGCAGACTCCTCGGCCGGTCAAGTCGTGATTTCCGTGAAGTGCATCGGTGCCGGTTGCCGGCTGTAGCCAAAGGCAACGGGCAGGGGGACGACAAGGCCGAAAGCCTCCTTGTAGAGGTCGATGAATGTTTTGATTTCGTTGTTGGTGTTCATTATGTTTTGCCGTATTAGGTGATGTTGATGAGTTCGATTTGGAAAATGAGTGTTGAGCCTGCCGGGATACCGGGTTGCGAAAATCTGCCATAACCCATCTCTGCCGGGATGTAAATTTCCCATTTGTCACCGACGGTCATGTGTCCGATGGCTACGATCCAGCCCTCGATGAGGTCGCAGAGCCTGAAGGCCGCCGGTACACTGCCGGTGTTTCCGTCAAAAGTCTTGCCGTCGATGGTCATGCCGGTGTAGTACACCGACACGATGTCGCGCGGCCCCGGATGCCTACCATCTGCCTTTCCCGGGCTCAATACCTTGTAATATATACCTTTGGGCAGTGCTTGGATACTCTCTTCGGCAGCCTTGCGGATGAGCCATTGCCGGTTGGCTTCCGCGTATTCTCGTTTGTTTCTCATGTTGAATGTTGGTTGTTACAGGGTAATACCCCCAATCGGTTGTCAGAATTCGCCCGAAAGCGGTTCGGATTCTGCTCTCCGTTGGAGTTGAATGTTGCCGCCTTGTGCATGGGGAAGATGTCAAAGAGGGGCGGGTCACGACGGACTCACCCCTCTCTGTGGTTGTTGCGGTCGGCGCATGGTGCCTGCCGGACATAGGCATGGCCGGCCGATGAGCGGCAAGGACTACCGTATGGCTGACCGGTGTTGGTGTTGCGGAGTTATCAGAACACGGTGGCTCCGAAGTAAACAATCAGTCCGCTGATAATGATATACATGATGGCGTAGGGGATTGCCGACTTCATGATTTCGCCATCCTTGCCCGGCATGTCGCACGAAGCGGTGGCAATGGCGATGCTCTGCGGACTGATCATCTTGCCACCCGTGGCACCTGCCGTGTTGGAGGCTACCAGCCAGTTGGTTTCTGCACCCGGAGCGTAACCCAGCTGGTGGGCAACGTTGGCCTGCAGCTTGGCAAACAGAATGTTGGCTGAGGTGTCCGAACCGGTGACAAACGTTCCGATGGCACCGATCAGCGGGGCAAACAGCGGATAGAAAGGCCCGGTGATGGCTACCAAGCCGGTGGCGATGGCGGCAATCATGCCCGAGTAGTTCATGATGGAAGCCAGAGCGATGAGGCTGATAATGGTCACGACCGTCTTACGAAGGTTGACAACCGTTTTTGCCAAGACGGACATGAGGCGACCAAGACTCAACCCTTGAATCATGCCGCCGATAGTGGCGCCGAGGAAGAGCATGAGGCCGGCGTTGCTGATCCAGCCGAATTTAAAGGTGTAGTTGATGACCGGAAGATCCAGCTTGGTGACCAAATGGCTCTTTAGGAACTCATTGACGGGAGGACACAAAGCACCCGACATGAGGATGAACACGAGGATGAAGAGGTACACGCTCCATGCACGGAAGCTGTCGCCCATGCTGAAATGCGGGTCGCTTGCCTTGCGTTCCTTCTTCTTGGTGAAGAGCTTGGCATAAACGATGATGGCGATGATGGCAGCCACCGAACCGAGAATGGCAGGAGTCTCGGCACCCAGATAGCGGGCGCAAATGTACTGAACGGCAACCGAAATGACACCTACCCACAACGAAAGCAGGACGTTCTTCACGATGGCTTTGCGGTCGGTGATCATCAAGATGATGAAAGGCAGGATGATGAACAGCGGAGATACCTGTAAAACGAAGAATGCCGAGGTTTCGCGAATGGCTTCGGGAGAGGCGGCACCGCCCACGGCAACCTCATTGCAAAGAGTGGTGACGGGCACGCCGACAGCACCGAATCCGGTGGCAACGGTGTTGGCAATCAGACTGACCAAAGCCGAAAACATGGGCTTGAATCCCAAGCCGATGAGGATGGCGGCAGGAATTGCCACGGCTGTACCGAAGCCTGCCATACCTTCGAGCAAACCTCCAAAACCCCAAACGAGCATCAAAACCAAAATTCCTTTGTCGTCCGTAAAAGATGTGAACTGGGCTTTGATGACCTCGATCTGCTTGCTTTCGACCAAGATGTTATAGCTGTAGATCGCCATCAGAATGATGATCAAAATCGGAAAGATGGCTTTCAGCACACCTTCGACGAAAGCCCACCAGACAAGTCCGCCGACAGATGCTTCGGCAAACTTTTCGGGAATCATCTGCATGCTCGGCGAAACGAACAGCGCAAGCAGGACGGTTACGACTAAAGTGATAAACGCGCTCCTGTGGCCGGGCATCTTAAAGCCCAACATAAGTACAAAGAGCAGTACGATGGGGATAATGGAAATAATAGCTGACATAGTTCAATGTTTTTTGTAATTTTCGCTTCAAAGGTATAAAAAAATCATTATCTCAAGCAACATAACGTCACTTTTTTTTGAGTTTTGGACGATTATTGTTACTTTTGCACAACATAAATGGAAAACATGATATGAATACAAACCAACTTACACCGGTACGCAAAGGAATCGTAGGTGTGCAATTTCTCTTCGTGGCTTTCGGAGCCACCGTGTTGGTTCCGTTATTGGTCGGGCTTGATCCGGCTACGGCTTTGTTCACGGCCGGACTCGGAACATTCATCTTTCACTTCGTTACCAAGGGCAAAGTTCCTATCTTTTTAGGTAGTAGTTTTGCCTTTATTGCGCCTATCATCGACGCATCCAAACACTGGGGAATGCCCGGTACGCTGGCCGGATTGGCGGGCGTGGCACTGGTTTACTTCGTGATGAGTGCGCTGGTGAGGTGGCAAGGCAAGAAATTTCTCGACCGTTTCTTTCCTCCGATCGTCATCGGTCCCGTCATCATCCTTATCGGTCTGACGCTCTCTTCGAGTGCCGTCAACATGGCGAAGGAAAACTGGACGTTGGCGTTTGTGTCGCTCTTGACTGCCATTGCCGTACTTACATTGGGCAAAGGCTTGGTGAAGCTTGTGCCGGTGGTCTTCGGAATTGTCGTGGGCTACATCGTGGGATGCTTCATGGGCGTGGTGGATTTCGCCCCGGTCGTCGAAGCCTCGTGGTTTGCCCTTCCCTCTTCGATAGCCCATTTCCAATTGCCTCAGTTTGCATGGGAACCCTTCTTCTTCATGATTCCGGTAGCCATAGCTCCGGTCATCGAGCACATCGGAGATGTCTATGTGGTGAGTGCAGTGGCTCAAAAAGACTTCGTGAAGTCACCGGGCTTGCACCGCACGATGTTCGGCGACGGACTGGCGTGTCTGGCCGCGGCATTTTTCGGAGGCCCTCCCGTGACCACTTATTCGGAAGTGACGGGTGCCATGCAGATCACCAAGGTCACCCATCCGCAGGTAATCCGCATCGCTGCCGGAACAGCCATCGTCTTTTCGGTCATCGGAAAGCTGAGTGCGCTCCTCCAAACCATCCCCACTGCCGTACTGGGCGGTATCATGCTGCTGCTCTTCGGTACGATTGCTTCGGTGGGTGTGCAGAACCTGATACAGCATAAAGTGAACCTCAACAACACCCGAAACCTCATCATCATGGCGGTAACGCTCACGAT
Source organism: Prevotella sp. (assembly GCA_022781445.1). Lineage (GTDB taxonomy): Bacteria > Bacteroidota > Bacteroidia > Bacteroidales > Bacteroidaceae > Prevotella. The sequence continues at coordinate 7,314 of JALETQ010000034.1, read as the reverse complement.
GGGCATTGGCGGTGCCGAACTTTTCTTCGGCTCTTTCAAGTTTACCGGCATCGGTCTGGCTGCCATCATCGGCGTACTGTTGAACCTTATTCTTCCCCGAACATCCGAGGAAGAGAAGTAATCATCCGTTGGTCGTCGGGCATCCGGTTGCCAAGGTGCATCGCTTTCATGATGCTTGCCGGTTGGGGGTGTTTGATGCCGGAGCGGACGTCAGTCGGCCTGATTCGGCAATCCGGCTAAATTGGACTTGGACCTGATGACCCGTTGAGGCAGAACTGCCGGCCGGAGTCGTGGCGAAACGGACAGAATGTCAGTCTTTGCGACATGTCCGTTTCGTCACGACTTCATTCTTTTTTCCGTTGCCTGCCAAATATGGCAAAAGCATCTGCCGAGGATGTATACAGCATTGGTCTGAAAAAATCCGTCGTCTTTGCAAAGGCGACTTGTCACGTGTAGGGCAAATGTCGCCCGTTGGCATTATATATTTATGGTATAAAGGTGTGTTTCAGAAGATGAAAATCATCCTTCCGGTCGCTTTTCCGGTGAGATGGCAGGGCGAAAGTCTTTTGTTTACACCAAGTTTTACTACCTTTGTCGCATGAAACAACTCACAAGAATCTGGCTGTCGGTGTTGCTTCCGGTATTGTCGGCAACCGTTTCGACCCATGCACAGAGCGATTCGGTCGAGATAAGTCTGCTCACTTGCGCCCCGCATCATGAGGTTTATGCCCTCTACGGACACACCGCCATCCGCATCAAGGACCACCATACCGGCACCGATGTGGCTGTCAATTACGGCATTTTCAACTTCAACAAGCCCCATTTCGTTCTCAAGTTCATCTTCGGTCTGACCGACTATGAAATGGGAATCGTACCATTTGACTACTTCAGGCAGGAGTATGCCGCCGAGGGAAGACAGGTCGTGGAGCAGGTTCTTGACCTGACATCCGACGAAAAACGGCGCATCATGGAGGCTGTTGCCATCAATGCCATGCCCGAAAACAAGGAATATCGCTACAATTTCTTCTACAATAACTGCACCACCCGCGCCCGCGACATGATCGTGAGCCACCTCCAAGGACACGTGGACTATGCGGAGGCGAAGTCGGCCGAACCTGTTTCGTTCCGGGCGATGACCCATCGCTACAACGAAAACCGGCGATGGTCCCGCTTCGGCAACGACTTGTTGCTGGGAATCAAGGCAGACCGAAAGACGACGGTAGGCGAACGGCAGTTCCTTCCCGGGCAGCTGATGCACGATTTCGACCATGCCGTGGTGGTCGAAACCGACGGGACACAACGCCCTCTGGTGATCCAACGCCGCATCGTCGTGGAGGGTTCGCCCACGGCAATGCCCGTATCCGAACTGCCGATAACCCCTCGACATTTTGGCATACTCATCCTGCTGGCAGTTGTCATCCTGACGTGGATGGAGCGAAAAGGACGCATGCTGTGGCAGGTCGATGCCGGGCTGATGGTCGTGACGGGGCTGGCCGGCATCGTGTTGCTGGCAATGGTTTTTTCCAAGCATCCCACCGTGAACCTCAATCTGCAGATTTTGGTACTCAATCCGCTGACACTCATCTTTGTATATCCCGTCATCAAACGTGTCCGACAAAGGCGAAGTCATGTCTTTTGGAACATTGCAATCGTCCTGATACTCTGCTTTTTCACGGGAAATGCAGTGCAAGATTATGCCGAAGGGATGAATCTTCTGGCATCATCTTTGCTTATAAGATGTCTGGTCAATCGGTGGAGGCTCCGAACAACCGCACAAACAGAAATAAGCAACATCAAATAAAAGCAAAAGAAAAGTTGCCGTAAAAGGAAAATAATTCGTAATTTTGCGCTCATTATTCAAATAGAAAATAAAACAAAACACCATGGGATTTCTCAACATATTACAATCCATGTTCGGTAATAAGTCGTCTCGCGACATGAAACTTATTCTCCCTTATGTGAACAAAGTCAAGGAAGTATATCCTACCATCAAGGAACTCAGCAACGACGACCTGCGTGCCCGGACCAAAGAAATTCAAAAGTTTGTTCAGGAAGCAGCCAAAGAACCGAAGGCAAAGATTGTCGAACTCAAGCAAACGATTGAGGAAACACCCATCGACGAACGCGAAAATATTTTCCACCAGATTGACAAACTCGAAAAAGAAGCGCTCGATCTGTATGAAAAAGCACTCGATGAAGTGATGCCGGTGGCATTCTCCATCGTCAAAGATACGGCACGACGATTTGCCGAAAACGAAGAAACCGTCGTCACGGCCAACGACTTCGACCGTGAGCTGGCTGCCAATCCCAACAACGACTTCATCACCATCGACGGAGACAAGGCCATCTATCATAACCATTGGACTGCCGGAGGCAATGACCTGAAATGGGAAATGGTGCATTATGACGTGCAGCTTTTCGGGGGTGAAGTACTCCATCAGGGTAAAATTGCCGAGATGGCAACCGGTGAAGGTAAAACCCTTGTCGCCACATTGCCCGTATTTCTCAATGCACTTACAGGCAACGGTGTTCACGTTGTTACCGTCAATGACTACCTCGCCAAGCGCGACTCCGAGTGGATGGGACCCCTCTACGAGTTCAACGGCTTGTCGGTTGACTGCATCGACAAGCACCGTCCCAACTCACCGGAGCGCAGAAAAGCCTATCAGGCCGACATTACTTTCGGTACGAACAACGAGTTCGGTTTCGATTACCTGAGAGACAACATGGCCGTATCGCCTGCCGACCTCGTACAACGTGCCCACAACTATGCCATTGTCGATGAGGTCGACTCCGTATTGATTGACGATGCCCGTACTCCTCTGATTATTTCGGGTCCCGTTCCCAAAGGCGACGTGCAGATGTTCGAGGAGTATCAGCCCCTCGTGGAGCGTCTGGTCGAAGAACAACGCAAACTCGCCACCCAGCTTCTGGCCGATGCCCGTCAGAAAATTACCGAAGGAAAACAAACCAATAACCAGAAACTTACCGAGGAAGGATTCCTTTCTCTCTACCGTTCTTTCAAGAGTTTGCCCAAGAACAAGCCGCTCATCAAGTATCTTTCGGAGGAAGGTATCAAGGCAGGAATGCTCAAAACGGAAGAGTATTACATGGCCAACAACAACCGCGAGATGCCCAAAGCCGTCGAACCCCTTTTCTTTGTGGTGGAAGAAAAGCTCAATTCGTGTGACTTGACCGACAAAGGTACCGACTGGCTTGCCAAGCAAGTGAACAACAAAGAGTTGTTTGTATTGCCCGATATCACCGCCCAGCTGTCAGAATTGGAGTCGGTTCCGGGACTCACCGACCAGGAGCGTGTGGACAGAAAAGACGAACTGATGAGCCATTATGCCGTTCAGAGCGAGCGCGTCCACACCCTGCAACAGCTTCTGAAAGCATATACCATGTTCAACAAGGACGACGAATATGTCGTCATCGACGGTGAAGTGAAAATCGTCGACGAGCAAACCGGACGTATCATGGACGGCCGACGCTGGAGCGACGGCCTGCATCAAGCCGTCGAAGCCAAAGAACATGTCAAGGTGGAGGCTGCCACACAGACTTTCGCCACGATTACCTTACAGAACTATTTCCGCATGTATCACAAGCTGTCGGGCATGACCGGTACCGCCATCACCGAAGCCGGGGAGTTCTGGGATATCTATAAACTCGACGTTGTGGAAATTCCCACCAACAAACCCGTGGTCAGAAACGACATGAACGACCGGGTTTATAAAACCGCCCGTGAGAAATATACAGCGGTGATCGAGGAGATTGAGGCCATGAGAAATGCCGGAAGACCGACTTTGGTCGGCACCACTTCGGTCGAGATATCCGAACTTTTGTCGCGTATGCTCCAGATAAGAAAGATTCCGCATGAAGTGCTTAACGCCAAGCAACACCACAAAGAGGCCGATATTGTCGCCAAAGCCGGTCAGAGCATCGACGGCAAAGGTGCCGTCACCATAGCTACCAACATGGCCGGTCGTGGTACCGACATCAAGCTGTCGCCCGAGGTGAAGGCTGCGGGAGGCTTGGCAATCATAGGTACCGAGCGTCATGAAAGCCGCCGTGTGGACCGTCAGTTGCGTGGTCGTGCAGGACGTCAGGGCGACCCCGGTTCGTCGGTCTTCTATGTATCGCTCGAGGACAAGCTCATGCGCCTTTTCGCTTCGGAGCGCATTGCCGGCGTGATGGACAAACTGGGATTCCAAGAAGGCGAACGCATCGAGGCTCCCATGATTTCCAAGAGTATCGAAAGGGCACAAAAGAAGGTCGAGGAAAACAACTTCGGCATTCGTAAACGACTGCTCGAATATGATGACGTGATGAACAAGCAGCGCACCGTCATCTACGAAAAACGTCATCACGCGTTGTTGGGAGAGCGCATCGGCATGGACATTTCCAATATCATTTGGGATCGTATCGTCAACATTATCGACAATAATATATATGCCGGTTGCAAGGAAATGTTCCTCAAGGTTTTTGCCATGGAATGTCCTTTCACCGAAGAAGAATTCAATGCTACCGACCGTGAAGCCCTGTATGAAAAGGCTTTCCAGACGGCCATAGAAACTTTCAGGCGTAAGAACGAGAAGATTCAGACCGTTGCATGGCCCATCATCAAGAATGTTTACGAACAGCAGGGCGAGCAATACGAACGCATCATGGTGCCCATTACCGACGGGAAGAGTGTCTACAACATTCCTTGCAATCTCAAAGAAGCCTATGAAACCGAGGCGAAGAGCGTTGTCAAGGAGTTTGAAAAGAACATCATGCTGCACATCATCGACGACTGTTGGAAGGAGAATCTGCGTGAACTCGATGAACTTAAGCACAGTGTGCAGAATGCTTCCTACGAGCAGAAAGACCCCTTGCTGATTTTCAAACTCGAGAGTGTGAAGATCTGGGACAACATGATCGACGGCATGAACAACCGCACCGTAGGCATCCTGATGCGTGGACAGATTCCCGAATTCGAACAAGAACAAGTGCAAGAGGCTGCTCCCGAAGTGAGAAGCGAACGCTATACCGAACAAAAAGAAAACCTTGTTGACGAGAATCAGCGGGCGGCTGCCCAACACGATACCCGCGAAGGTGCCAACGAAATCAACCGGACACCCATCGTCAAGGAGAAACTTCCCGGACGTAACGACCCTTGTCCGTGTGGCAGCGGTCGCAAATTCAAGAATTGTCACGGACGCGGACTGGTGTAAGGTGATACCCTTTCGGTGACATCACCACCCCCCGATGTGCATTAAATATCTCCACATAACATGATTGAAATCAAAGACCTGCAAAAGTGTTTCGGCGAGAAGAAGGCTGTCGATGTGAGCGAATACATCATCCGGCAGGGTGACCTGCTCGGTTTGGTGGGCAACAACGGAGCCGGAAAGACCACCTTGTTCAGACTGATGCTCGACCTGCTCAAAGCCGACGGCGGAAAGGTGACCTATCGGTTCGAAGACCCACAAGGGGAAGGCGGACAGGAGTTGACAGTCAATCCCGCAGAGTCGGAAGCATGGAAAGCCCATGTGGGCAGCTATATCGACGAGGGGTTCCTCATCGACTTCCTCACGCCCGAAGAATATTTTGCGTTCATCGGCAAGGTGTCGGGTATGAATGCAGAGGAAACCGAGCAACGCATTGCCGATTTCGAAACCTTTATGGCAGGCGAAATTGTGGGACACAAGAAGCTCATCCGCAATCTTTCTGCCGGCAACAAACAAAAGGTCGGTATCGTGGCAGCCATGTTCAACAAACCGCAAGTGCTGATTCTTGATGAACCGTTCAATTTTTTGGACCCTTCCTCGCAAAACATTCTCAAGCAAATCCTTGTCAATTTCAACCGCGAAAACGGTTCGACCATTCTGGTATCGAGCCACAACCTCGCCCATACCGTCGACATCTGTCCCCGCATTGCGTTGATGGAAAACGGTTCGATCATCCGCGATTTGGACAATAAAGACGGGCAGGCGCAAGAGGATTTGCAAGATTACTTCAAGGCTTGAGGCTGAAACGGATGGCATCAACACTACAAGCGATCATCCGAACGTACCCGAAAACCTCATTCGCCTTGCTTTTTCGGTTACAAACGAGATACTAACAAATCAACCAACATTGGTAATTACCTTTCGGCAGTTGTCGAAAAGAGTCTCATAAGAAAGAGTTCCCGTCCATGGGGACTCTTCTTTTTTTCTTTCTTTTTCGGCGGTTTGCACGGTCATTGTTGCTGTTGTCTTCTTGCATGACAGTCTTCTCACCTGTTCCTTGCTTTTTTTTTGTCGTCAGGACAAAAGTCCTTACACGCCTGACGATCACCGTCTTTCGCCCATCTGTCGTTCATCTGCAGGCAAAAGGTGCCCTTCTGCCCTGTAAAACTTGCCCTTTTGCCTTGCGAAACCTGCTGTTTTAAGAGGCAAAACCTGCTCTTTGCAAAAGCCTCAAGGATATTTTTTCTTTTGTTGATTGCCAGATTCTTTTTGATTTATCTTCTTTTTTCTCCGTTGCCGGATGTATACGTACCGGAGGCGACAATACCGATTCTTGTTGAAAGGCGAACTGATGGTCTGCTCTCTTCCATCGCACAATGACAGTTTGCGTCCAAAATCCATGAAGAGAATTTCTGGTTGCCTTTGCTGACGGAAGACGGTTTGCCGACAGATAAGCTCTCATTTCTGCCTGCCGACTGTGCTTTTGTTCATTTTGCCGGCTCCATGAAACTTATTGAATATCAGTACCGGCATGACAAATTGAAATAAGTCGGAGACAAAGTGGGAGAAGAACGGCAGGCAGCCGGTTATTGGCAGGTTGTCAAATGATTACCTTTGCAGAAAAATTGCAGTTGTTTTTTTTAGGATAAATCAAATTAATTTTTCAAACAAAACCAATTATTAAAAGATGAATAGAGTATTGATATTTACCTTTTTGTTTTGCATTTCTGCAGGTTTGTGGGCAGACAATGAGGAGCAATTAGTTTACGGTTGGACATATGATGCCGAAGGAAATCTTGGTGTTAAAGTCACAGCCGGTAATGCAACAACCGGTAATGTCGTCATTCCCGCAACAAAATGGGATTATCCTGTTATAGAAATCGGGGCTGCAGCCTTCAAGAGCAACAATGCCATCACATCGGTCACACTTCCCAACTCGGTACGTGTCATTGGCGATGAAGCCTTTTGGAGTTGTGCGAATCTGCAATCTGCCACGCTCGGCAATTCCTTGACCTCCATCGGAAACCTTGCTTTTCAGTATTGTAAAAGCCTCAAGAGCATATCGCTTCCCAACACCCTGGCTTCGGTTGGCGACCATTTC
>JALETQ010000018.1 GCA_022781445.1 Prevotella sp. | reverse complement strand
ATGCCAAGTTTCATTGCTTCAACGTCAAATTCAGCACCCATTTTTTAGCGGACAGCCGATGAAAGAGTCAAAGGGGGGCTTGTCTAACGGCCAAATCCGTAAATATGGGGGTAAAAGTATGTTTAGCGGACAGTAATAATTGATAATTATGTTTCAGAGCGTGTCGGACTCTGCTATGCTCCCTGTCACCTGACCGATATTTACCCTGTATCATCGAAGATCTCATGATTTATTACTCACTCACTTTATTTGGTGTGTCTCTCCCAAAGGACATCCATTGAATCCGTGTAGCACTTGCAGAATTTAACCCAAATCGGTCATTAGATTCCGAGTCGGTTTCGTTTGATGGTCTGGCAGATAGCTTGGCGGTTTGTGGCAGGCGTAGCGGGCTACGGCTAAACAAAACGACAGGCAAGATGTCGGCCGGCAGATGAAAACGGACGGAAAGTGATATGAGCGACAGGGAATGTATAAACAAACGCTCTCATGACCGATTTGGGTTTAACCTCCTGCCCCATCTCACGAAAGGGCAGGTTTTGGCAAGTAAAAGGGAAAGTTTGATACGATAAAAGGGCAGGTTTGATACGATAAAAGGGCAGGTTTGATACGATAAAAGGGCAGGTTTGATACGATAAAAGGGCAGGTTTGATACGATAAAAGGGCAGGTTTGAAGAGTAAAAAGAAAAGGTTTTGAGAGAAAATTCATAATTCCCTACAAATCTGTACTTTAGGAATCCGCCCATTTACTGACAGTCATCCGAAGACCTCTTCGGAGTACACATGTATTGCAGGTGGAACATCGGATGACCACCCCATCGACACTCATTGACCCGTTTGAAGCCCAAATTCTGATAAAGGCGTTCGGCAGAAGGATTACCTTGGTCGACCAACAAACCCACCGCCGGTATCGAACGTCGCGAGGCCACACCGATGGCTTCTTTCAGCAACGCCGTTGCCACGCCTCGATGCCGATAGCGAGGCTCTACCGCCAGACTGTCGAGATACAACTCGCCGGCTTCGGTCTCATCATCCATCGAAGAGAAATCACGCCCGAAGGCGGCGAAAGCCTCCTCGACAAAGGCTTGGCGCAGCTTTCGCAAATCTTTTCCGTCATAACACACCAAGATACCCATCACTTTACTGTCCTCATCGTGCGCAACCAATGTGTTTCGATGACTGTATTGCGAGTCGTCCCGTTCGACAAGTCGCGTCATCATCCTTTCGAAGTCGGCAAGCGTGTGATGTTCGCCTGCAAAATATTGACAACAATCATGGTTCATCGCCAGCATGATGAGTCGGGCTATGACAGCCGAATCATGCGGGCTTGCCTGTGTGATTTTCATTTTCATGTTTTCCGTTTCCATATTTCTGATGTGAGAACGACTCTCTCTCCATATGATATTCTTTCGTAACAACGAGGGCTGTAGTCATTCATGTGTCAAAATTACGGATTTTCTGTCGAATTACCATTCCTTTTCCTCGTCTTTATTCTCTTTACATGCCCATCAACCTACCTTTATCTGCATTTGCGTAGCCTCCTTTTTACAGCCACATTCGACAGCCGACCTGTCTCGGTTTTTGGTATGCAAGATACCCGATTCATGCAGTTAATGACGATTTCCGACCGTTGGCTCGATAGCCTGACAAATAAAACTTCACCGGTTTTTGCTCCACAATACGATACACCCACAAAAACCGACAATTCACCCATCCGGCATCGAACCCATCCGGCTTGCCGTTTCATGAACATTGGAATTGAACAAAGATCCCGGGCGCCTTCCGAAGAGGAAGACAATCGAAGGTTGGAAAACACCTTTACAAACCCTCTTCCGTGTCATCAGAAGCTCACCGGAAATGAATATAAATCGGTCATTTCCCGCAATTTATATTCACACCCGTCCCATTCCTGCGGGTTTTCGCCTTTTTTATGTTCAAATATTTGTTTAGTTCAAAATAAAAGCGTAATTTCGCTGCGTAAAACATGAAAACATATTTATCAATACTTTAAATTTATAGCCAACATGAAAAAGTACAATTTCAATGCGGGTCCTTCAATTCTTCCGCGCGAAGTGATTGAAAACACAGCCAAACAATGTTTAGATTTTGAAGGCTCGGGTCTTTCCTTGATGGAAATGAGCCACCGTGCCAAGAACTTCCAGCCTGTTGTCGATGAGGCTGTAGCCCTCTTCAAGGAACTGCTTGAAATCCCCGAAGGATACTCCGTTATATTCCTCGGTGGTGGTGCTTCGCTCCAATTTTACATGATTCCCCTCAACTTCCTCATCAAGAAGGCTGCCTACCTCAACACCGGTGTCTGGGCAAAGAAAGCCATGAAGGAAGCCAAATTGGTAGGCGATGTTATCGAATTAGCTTCTTCTGCTGAAGCCAATTACACCTACATCCCCAAAGATTGGACATGCCCTGCTGATGTGGACTACCTTCACATCACGACCAACAACACCATTTACGGAACCGAAGTTAGAAAAGAATACGATGTTAACGTTCCGATGATTGCCGATATGTCGTCCGACATTTTCAGCCGTCCTATCGACGTATCCAAATATGACGCTATCTATGGTGGTGCACAGAAGAACCTTGCCATGGCAGGTGTTACTTTCGTGATTGTCAAGAACGACAAGCTCGGCCTCGCTCCCCGCGAAATCCCCACCATGCTCGACTATCGCACACACGTAGAAAAAGGCTCGATGTTCAACACTCCTCCCGTGGTTCCCATCTACTGCGCACTCGAAACTCTCCGCTGGCTCAAAGCCAATGGCGGTGTAGCTGCCATGGATAAGATTGCTAGAGAACGCGGTGAAATCGTTTACGGTGAAATCGATCGCAACAAATTGTTCCGTGGAACCGTTGCAGAAGAAGACCGTTCACTCATGAACATCTGCTTCGTGATGAAAGACGAGTACAAAGAACTCGAAAAAGAATTCTTCGATTTCGCAACAGAACGCGGAATGGTAGGCTTGAAGGGACACCGTTCGGTAGGTGGATTCCGTGCAAGCTGCTACAACGCCATGAGCATTGAAGGATGCAACGCCCTCGTTCAGTGCATGAAAGACTTCGAAGCCAAACACTAACCCTTCAGCAGGTTATCGACGAAAGACCAATTTTCGACGTGTCGGAGATTGGTCTTTCAATCATCATTACACATTATATTATTAAACCATTCAACCCATGAAAGTATTAGTTGCAACAGAAAAACCGTTCGCAGCAGTTGCTATCGACGGTATCAGAAAAGAAATTGAAGGAGCCGGACACGAACTCGTTCTGCTCGAAAAATATACCGAGAAAGCTCAGCTTCTCGAAGCAGTGAAAGATGCCAATGCCATGATTATCCGTTCGGACAAGGTCGATGCCGAAGTCCTCGATGCTGCCAAGGAACTCAAAATCGTTGTTCGCGCAGGTGCCGGATACGACAACATCGATCTCGCTGCCGCCACCGCACACAATGTTGTGGCAGAGAACACTCCCGGCCAAAACTCCAACGCTGTGGCCGAACTCGTGTTCGGTATGCTCGTTTATGCTGTCAGAAATCTCTTCAACGGCAAAGCCGGCACCGAGCTGATGGGCAAGAAACTGGGCATCCTCGCGTTCGGTAACGTGGGACGCAACGTGGCTCGCATCGCCAAAGGTTTTGGCATGGACGTTTATGCCTATGATGCCTTCTGCCCTGCAAGCGCCATCGAAGAAGCAGGTGTTCACGCTGTGGCCAACCAAGATGAACTCTTCAAGACCTGCGACATCGTTTCGCTCCACATCCCTGCCACACCCGAAACCAAAGAAAGCATCAACTACGCTACGGTAGGACAGATGAAAAAAGGCGGTATCGTTGTCAACACGGCTCGCAAAGAAGTCATCAACGAGCCCGAACTCATCAAACTCATGAGCGAACGCGAAGACTTGAAATACATGACCGACATCAAGCCCGATGCCGACGCCGAGTTTGCCAAGTTTGAAGGACGCTATTTCAGCACTCCCAAGAAAATGGGTGCCCAGACCGCGGAAGCCAACATCAATGCAGGCATCGCTGCCGCGCAACAAATCAACGCATTCTTCAAAGACGGATGCACCAAGTTCCAAGTAAACAAATAAGAAAGCCATGGCAATCATCAAACCATTCAAAGGTATCAGACCTCCCAAAGAATATGTGGAGAGAGTAGAGTCTCGTCCCTACGACGTGTTGGATTCTGAAGAAGCACGCGCCGAGGCAGGCGACAACGAGATGAGTCTCTATCGTATCATCAAACCCGAAATCAACTTCGAACCGGGTACCAGTGAATACGATCCCCGCGTGTATGAAAAGGCTGCCGAGAACTTCCAGATGTTCCAAGACAAAGGCTGGCTCAAGCAAGACGACAAAGACCAATATTATATCTATGCCCAAACCATGAACGGCAAAACACAATATGGTCTCGTCGTGGGTGCCTATGTGAACGACTACATGACCGGTGTCATCAAAAAACATGAGCTGACCCGTCGCGACAAGGAAGAAGACCGCATGAAGCATGTTCGCGTAAACAATGCCAACATCGAACCCGTGTTCTTCGCCTATCCCGACAACACCACGCTCGACACCCTCATCATGCGCTATGCCGCCACAGCTCCCGAGTATGACTTTATCGCTCCCATCGACGGATTCCGTCATCAGCTGTGGGTCATCTCCGACGATAACGACATCAAGCTGATTACCGACGAATTTGCCAAGATGCCCAGCCTCTACATCGCCGACGGCCATCACCGTTCAGCTGCCGCTGCCCTCGTGGGTGCCGAAAAACAACAACAAAACCCCAACCACAAAGGCGACGAAGAATATAACTACTTCATGGCTGTGTGCTTCCAAGCATCACAACTCACCATTTTGGACTACAACCGCGTGGTGAAGGATCTCAACGGCATGACCACCGAGCAGTTCCTCGAAGCCCTGAAGAAAAACTTCACCGTGACCGATAAAGGCACCGAAGCTTACAAACCCGCCAAACTCCACGAGTTCTCCCTCTACGTTGACGGTCGCTGGTACAGCCTCGTGGCCAAAGAAGGCACATTCAACGATGCCGATCCCATCGGTGTGCTCGACGTAGACATCTCCAGCCGTCTCATCCTCGATGATCTGCTGGGTATCAAAGACCTCCGTTCGGACAAGCGCATCGACTTCGTTGGTGGTCTGCGCGGACTCGAAGAACTCAAGAGAAGAGTAGACAACGGCGAGATGAAGATGGCTTTGGCCCTCTATCCCGTTTCGATGCAACAAATCATGGACATTGCCGACAGTGGCAACATCATGCCTCCCAAGGCTACATGGTTCGAACCTAAACTGCGCAGTGGCTTGGTTATCCACAAACTGTCGTAACACTTGTGATTGACGAATACAAAACGATCAGTCATCATATCGGCGAGGGAATTTACACCGAGAAAAGGAGTAAGTTCCTCGCCTTTTCTCATTTTGTCGAAAACGTCGACGACATCAAACAGTTGGTTCAAGACTATCGCAAACGCTACTACGACGCAAGACACGTTTGCTACGCCTATATGCTGGGACATGAGCGCAAAGACTACAGAGCCAACGACGACGGCGAACCGGGAGGTACGGCCGGTAAACCTATCCTCGGACAAATCAATGCACTCGAACTCACCAACGTACTCGTCATTGTTGTGAGATATTACGGTGGCATCAACCTCGGAACAGGCGGACTTGTAGTGGCATACAGACAGGCGGCAAGAGAAGCACTCGATAACGCCGAAGTCATCACCCGTCAGGTCGAAGAGCAGGTGGAATACAACTTCACCTACCCCATGATGAACGATGTGATGCGCATCGTCAAGGAAATGTCACCCCGCATCGTCAGCCAGACATTCGAAACCAATTGTTCCATCACGCTGTCGATCAGGAAGTCTGAAGCCGAACAACTACGAGAACGACTCGCAAAACTATCGTTCGGCGAATGACATCAAGGCCCTCGTCACATCCGTTCACGAAAAAAAGTCGGAGTAGGATTTATTGGATTTTTCGGGTAATATGACTGCCGTTTTCATATGAGCGGTGCGAACTTCACCCATATCAACCGGCTAAAAAATGCCGACAAGGTGTCATGGCGAACAGATGTTGCCATCATAGGCATAAACTTGTAATCCTATGCTCATAGGTTGGAAAATGGAAATACCACGCTGAAAATGTCGTGACGGTATGAAATGTAATACAAAATGCTCTCACATCCAATTGGGGTAGAAGCATTCAAGGACTTATTTTTGGAAAAGACCATCTTATTTTTTGCACGAATGTTTGTCTTATCCAACAAAATTCATTACTTTTGCAGACACATTTGAGGAAGGTTGGCAGAGTGAACGATCGCGCTGGACTCGAAATCCGGTATACCCTCTTCGGGTATCGGGGGTTTGAATCCCTCACCTTCCGCCATAGGTCAACGGCGATGACAAGCCACTTACGCCCCATGGCCAACAACACCGAGCAACATTCTCGTGCCATCACAGCACTTCGGAATGTTGCTTTTTTAGAGGGTTCAATGAACAAAATTAACCAACCCGGCACACATCATACCAACGAAAAAACTATCGACTAACCCAACCATTCACATCAAACTCTTTCGACCATAGTGAACAAATCGGCACAACGAATGCTGTGTCTTGTGGCTTCACGCCATCAAAGCTGTATGTTACAGGGGAGAGACCTTACGAAAGGCCGTGAAAATTTGGGTATTCAGACGGTTATTCGTACATTTGCATCAGTTTGAAAAAAGGGTTCGAGTGTCCCTCTTCTTCGGCAGATGAAGAATAAAGGCAGGTTCTTAAAATTGCTTTGTCTGATGATGAGCTTTTAACCAAGGGTGAATGTGTACGTTTTTGAAAAAGCAATGTGAAGCATTGCGACTGAAAAAACCTGCGTTCAGCACCGACAAAAAGCCGAAAAAAGACAAAACGGAATCTGTAATTCGAAGACAACCGGTAAGGCGGGTACTGACAGAACCTGCCTCAAAGCATAATCAAGAAAAGGAATGTGGCATAAAACAGATATCTTTTTGCCGTGCAACGACCTATCCGTTGCTCGTCACCTTGTGGCTCAATTACGCCACTCGGTCAGTGTCAGACATATATTTTTGATGGTCAATGAGGCTTTCATTGCCGGTCATGAGTTGCCCGATGGCTGCCGATGGCTGGTAACCGACCGCCTACAATCGTCGCAGACCATGCTCAACATGGCACGAGAGGCAGCTGCCGAATATGCCGTTTTATGCCTCAAGTCCACACCGTTGCTACTTGGAGAAGCAGCCCTCGAGCGCCTCATCGGAGTAGCCGATGCCACCCAGGCAGCTATGATTTATGCCGATCGTCATTGCCTCGAGTGTACTACGATACCCGAAACGGGTATCATCGACGACGCCTTGACCGTTGGAACACGCAAGCCTCATCCTGTCATCGACTACCAGAAAGGCAGCATCCGTGACGACTTCGACTTCGGTTCGCTCGTATTGATTCGCTCCGAACATCTGCGCGATTACGCCTCGGCAGCCTCGTTGCCGGCTTACCATTATGCCGGATGGTATGATTTGCGACTGTATCTCAGTAGAAAAGGAAAACTGTTTCATCTCAACGAATACCTATATACCGAGGTCGAACTCGACTTGCGGGCAAGCGGTGAAAAGCAATTTGATTACGTTAATCCCCGAAACCGCGAGGTTCAAGTGGAAATGGAACTCGTAGCCACCGCCCATCTCGAAGCCATCGGTGCGAAAGTGGATATGTCGGGCGTTATCGAACCAGATCTCGATGAGGATATTTTTGCCCATGAAGCCTCGGTCATCATTCCCGTATTCAACCGTTGCAAAACCATCGCTGATGCCGTAACTTCGGCCTTGCAACAAGAAACCGCTTTCAATTATAATGTCATCGTTGTCGACAACCATTCGACCGATGGTACCACCGAGGTACTAAACGAGATGAAAGCGCGCCTTGACAGCGACCCCGCCACGAAGGGAAAACTCATCCATATCATCCCCCAACGTCGCGACCTCGGTATCGGTGGATGCTGGAATACAGCCGTCGAAGATGACCGATGCGGACGCTTCGCTGTTCAACTCGATAGCGATGACCTCTATTCTTCGCCTTTAACCCTGCAACATATCGTAGATTGCTTCCGTCAGGAAAGGGCTGCGATGGTCATCGGCTCCTACCGGATGTGCGACTTCAGTTTGCAAACACTGCCTCCCGGCATCATCGACCACCGCGAATGGACTACCGACAATGGAGCCAACAATGCCCTCCGCATCAACGGGCTTGGAGCTCCTCGGGCTTTCTATACTCCGTTGCTGCGTGCCATGCCCCTTCCCAACACGAGCTACGGTGAGGACTATGCCGCCGGTCTGGCGTTCAGTCGTCGATACAAGATCGGACGCATCTACGACGAACTGTATCTATGCCGTAGATGGGAAGGCAACAGCGATGCCGCGCTGAGCGTCGAAAAGATCAATGCCAACAATCTGTATAAAGACCGCTTGCGAACCATCGAAATTGCAGTTCGCCAACAAGTGACATCCGATGATGTGCCGGATGAGGCCGATGAGAGTATTTTGCGCTTCTTCCACCATCAGCTGTCAAGTTGGAAAGATGCTGCCGACAACTATCGCCGACTTGCCGACGTGAAGACAAAAACCGTTCATGCGGGCGAAACCGAGCTCATGGTACAATACAATGAGGGACGCATCGCCTCGACCACTGCCAAGATTGACCCGGGCAGTGTGGCAAAACGACCGTGCTTCCTCTGCCAAGCCAACCGTCCGGAGTGCCAAACATTCCGTCGGGTGGAGCATCATTGGCAATTGCTGGTCAATCCCTTCCCCATTCTGCCCATGCACTTCACCATCGCCCATGACGAGCATCGTCCACAACAAATCGAGGGTAACGAACGTGCGTTCTACAGGTTACTGCGACAGTATCGTCAACGCATGGTGTTCTACAACGGCCCGCGCTGCGGAGCTTCGGCACCCGACCATCTTCATTTCCAGCTCGGCACAAGTGGCATATTGCCCATCCAGAAGAGTTGGAAAAGACTGAGCCGCAACCTCGAAACGGTGCTGACGGTCAACGACCGCGAAGGCATTTTCCTTATCCACGGTTATGTATGTCCGGCATTTGTCATCAAGAGCAGACACAAAGAAATAGGTGCCCGGCTGCTCACATACCTGCATCGGTCGCTCGATGTGGCAGAAGGCGACACCGAGCCGATGATCAATCTCATCGGATGGCACGAAAACGACGAAGATCTCGTGGTGGTATTTCCGCGTCGCAAGCACCGTCCCGACTGCTACGGAGTACCCGAAGACCGGCGTCTGATGGTCAGTCCCGGTGCCATCGACATGGGCGGATTACTCATCACACCACGCCAAACCGACTTCGATCGCATCGATGACAAGGCCGGCGACATCCTGCAAGAGGTATCCTTATCATGGGAAGATGTGGAGAATCTGACCGCACGCATCAGAGCAAAAGCCGACGAACGCACTTGTGCGCTGACATCATCGCTGCCCAAAACCGAACCCACCGTAAGCGTAGGCATCGTGAGCGGTGAACAGTTGGTCTTCGATCTCAACAGTCCCTACCGTGCCAAAGGCGAGGTGGCAGAGGGCGAGCAAAAGGTAGAACTGGCAGAAGGAGGCATCCTTTGGAACGGGAACATCTATTCCGAACTCAACTTTGAGCCACTGTCCGGCGAGGCATCCTTCTCACTTCGCGAAGTAACCATCGGCGTGAACTTCCACTGGGAACGACAAGAGACCCAGACATTCAACGGCATCTTGTCGCTCGTGGTCTACGAAGGCAAGATATGTGCCATCAACCGGCTGCCCGTGGAGCGTTATCTCATGAGCGTCATCTCCAGCGAAATGAATGCCACGTCATCGCCCGAGCTACTCAAAGCCCATGCCGTAGTGTCGCGCAGCTGGCTGCTGGCCCAACTTGCCAAGCGGCGAATGAATGCCGAAGGTGAAAACAATTTCTTCTCCTTCATTAAGTCGGAAGATACTTTCATCCGCTGGTACGACCGCGAAGACCACGGCATCTTTGATGTCTGTGCCGACGATCATTGCCAACGCTATCAGGGAATCACCAAGGCGGCCAACACCCATGTGGTCGATGCCGTGAAACAAACAAGAGGTCAGATATTGGTTTATGGCGATGAAATATGCGATGCACGCTACAGCAAATGCTGTGGTGGCATGACCGAAGAGTTTCAGTTCTGCTGGGAAAACAAGCCCAAACCCTATCTTGTGGCACTGAGAGATGTGGCCGGCGAGGAAGGAGAGAATCCCCACGATTGGCAACGATGGGTGCGCTCCGCGCCAGATGCCTTCTGCAACACTGCCGACCGGCACGTTCTGCAACAGGTACTCAACGACTACGATCAAGAGACGCCCGACTTTTACCGCTGGACAGTGGACTACACACAGGCAGAGCTGACAGAACTCATCGGCAGGAAAATGAAAATGGACTTCGGTGACATCCTTGACCTCGTGGCAGAAGAGCGAGGCAGGAGCGGTCGCATATCCCGACTCAGGATTGTGGGAACGAAGCGCACGTTCACCATCGGCAAAGAACTCGAGATAAGACGCGTCCTGAGCGAGAGCCATCTCTACAGTTCGGCTTTCGATACCGAGAAGTCCGACATCGTTGACGGTGTGCCGCAGCATTTCCGTCTCTATGGTGCCGGATGGGGACATGGCGTGGGGCTATGCCAAATCGGTGCCGCCGTGATGGGCGAACAAGGATATGCCTATCGCGACATCCTCCTGCATTACTACCGCCATGCCGACATCAGGCAAGCCTACCAATGACCGGCCGGTGACCGACGAAACTTCCCGAATGAAATATGACAGATAAAGAATGAAGCCAAACCCATCAAGAATGAACGCTACCGATAACCATAAGAAGCAAAGCCGAAATCCTTGGGCATGGATACCAACTCTCTATTTTGCCGAAGGACTGCCCAATGTGTTGGTGATGACTGTCGCCGTGGTGATGTATATGCAGCTCGGACTCACCGACACCGAAATCGGATATTATACCGCATGGCTGGGACTGCCGTGGGTCATCAAGCCCTTTTGGAGTCCCTTTGTGGATTTGTGCAAGACCAAACGATGGTGGGTGCTTGCCATGCAGGTGCTGCTCGGCTCGTCATTGGCGGGTGTGGCATTCACGTTGCAAACCGACTGGTGGTTTCAAGGCACGATGTTCTTCTTCTTCCTCATGGCGTTCAGCAGTGCCACCCACGACATTGCCGCCGACGGGTTCTACATGATCGAACTGTCGGCCCACGACCAGGCATGGTTCGTAGGCATCCGCAACACATTCTATCGCATTGCCGTCATCATCGGAAAAGGACTGCTTGTACCCGTGGCAGGGCTGTTTGCCACGTGGTGGGGCAACGACAAGGCGTTTGCATGGAGCCTCGTTTTCTACGGACTTGCTGCCGTGTTCATTACCCTATGGCTCTTCCACGGTGTCGCCATGCCGCATCCTGCCGACGGAAGGACCGACAAGAATGCACGCGAGGTGATGGAAGGCATCCTCGAAATGTTCTCCACCTTTTTCCGCAAGCTGCCTGCCAAACAGATGTTCTTTGCCTTGGCGTTCATGCTCCTCTATCGTTTTCCCGAGGCGATGTTGTCGAAAATGACCGAAACCTTCCTGTTGCGTCCCAACGAGGAAGGAGGATTGGGGCTCACGACAGCCCAATACGGACTTGCCAACGGCACGGTGGGTCTCATCGGGCTGCTGCTCGGAGGCATCGCGGGCGGTATGCTTGCCGGTCGCGACGGGCTCAAGCGATGGCTTTGGCCGATGGTGTGGGCCATCACCCTGCCCGATATCGTTTACGTGTACATGAGTTTTGAACTGCCCACCAACCTCTGGGTCATCAGTTCGTGCCTCTTCATCGAACAATTCGGCTACGGACTCGGCTTCACCGCCCTCACGCTCTACATGCTCTACTTCAGCCGCGGCATGTTCAAAACCTCGCACTACGCCATCTGTACCGGCATCACCTACTTGGGACTGATGCTGCCGGGCATGTTGTCGGGCTTTCTGAAAGACGCGATGGGCTACCGTTCGTTCTTCATCATGGTGATGTTCTTGTGCCTCATCACCTTTGCCGTGACCCACTTCATACACATCGATGCCGACTTCGGCAAGAAAGACGCGCAAGGATAACGAACCGACTACCTATGCTCAAACACCTCCGCACATCACGCCCGACACACCGGAACCCTTGGACATGGCTTCCGTTGCTCTATACCGCCAAGGGCATGCCTTTCGCGGTGCTGATGACCTTGTCGATGTTCATCTACAAGCGTTTGAGCATGGACAATGCCGCCATCGTTTGGCAAACGTCCTTCTTTCTCCTGCCTTGGATCGTCAAGCCGCTGTGGCGTCCCTATATCGACCTGTATCGCACGCGCCGCTTCTGGATTCTCCTGTCTGAAGCCCTGATAGTGATTGCCGTCATGGGGGTGGCACGTGCCGTCGAGACGCGTATGGGTCTGAACACCATCACCGCCTTCTTCTGGCTGCTGGCCATCGCCGCTTCGACCCACGACACCGCCGTCGACGGATTCTATCACTTGGGCATCGGGAGCGACCGATCCATCCCGATGATTTCCGTGCGACGGTTTTTCTACCGGATCACCTTCGTGTGGGTGCAGGGCATATTCGTCATGGTAGCCGGCAACCTCGAGGTGCTGACGCGCAGCGTGGCCTCTTCATGGAGCATGGTGGTATGGACGGTGGCAGCCGTGATGGCCCTGCTCTTCTTCTTCAACGCCCTGTTCCTGCCCCGTCCCGACGACCATCCGCTACGTTTGGGAGAAATCTCGTCGGCACGTTTGCGGCGAATGTTCAGAGCCAACCTCAATACTTTCTTGCGTAAGCCCCATGCCAAGGTGGCCGTGGCGTTCATGGCGGTCTGTATGCTCACCGAAGGCATGACGGCAAGGGTGACTCCGCTGTTCCTCATCGACAAGACCAGCATCGGAGGACTGGGACTTTCACCACAAGAGTTCGGCTTTGCACAAGGCACCGTCGGCGTGTTGGCCATGGTTGTAGGCGGACTGGCGGGCAATCTGCTCATCGGCCGATACGGTCTCAAACGCCTCATGCTGCCCATGCTTGCCCTCTTCACCCTTCCCAAGGCAGCCCTTCTGTACCTTGCCTACACGATGCCCGACAGTTTGCTGCCGGTATCGCTGTGCCTGTTGATCGAGCAAGGCGGCGTGGGAATCGGCATGGCTGCCTGCCTCATGTTCATGGTATATCATGCAAGAGGCGACAGAGCGGCGGCCCACTACGGCATCGCAGTGGCACTGATGTCATTCTCGCTGTGGCTGTCGGGCATCTGCTCTGGCTTCCTGATCGACAATTTCGGCTATCGCACCTTCTATCTCGTTGTGATGGCTACCACACCCGCTGTTTTCCTCGTGACGCTTTTCCTCAATATCCCTTCCTCCTTCGGTATCACCACCCAACCTTCGGAAACCGATGACAGGGAATAACCCCACCTTCGACGGATGTAAATGATGAAGTCCCGCTACAGTTGGGTTCGGACATCATGACAAATGATCGCCCAACCTGCTGCAAAAAGTAACCGACAAGAGAATGCCGAATCGGAAAATGACGAACGATGAGTGGTGAAGTGCAACACGATGTCATGTCTTTTTATCTTCATCCCGATTTGATTTCCTGCAAATTGCTTGCAGATACCAATGATTTTTCCCACCTTTGTCCCTGACATTGACGGTTGAACCCAAGCCCGGACTTTACGGAATGTGCGACTTCTGGCATACTCATACATTCATCCGGCCGGGAAACCAACAGAGAACAGAAACCAAAAACATTAGTATATGAAACTGAACGGACGCAGAGAGAGTAACCACGTAGAGGATCGCCGCGGCATGGGCGGAGGAGCCAAAGCCGGAATGGGCGGACTGGGAGCGATTATTATTGTTGCACTCATCACGTTGGCACAGGGCGGAAGCCTGTCGGATGTGGTAGGAAATGTATTCCAACAGCAACTGCAAGGGCAGGTATCCGAGCAGGCCGGCAACGGCCATCACACCTTCACGGCCGACGAAGAAGAGGCAGCCACGTTCTCGAAACAGGTCCTCGGAAGTCTTGAAGAGGTGTGGACAAGCCAGTTCAGCCAAAACGGACTCAACTACGAATATCCCACAATGGTACTTTTCACAGGTTCCGTGTCGACGGCTTGCGGAGCAGGATCTTCACAGATGGGGCCGTTCTATTGCAGTGCCGATCAGAAATTATACCTTGACCTCAGTTTCTTTGCCGACATGAAGAACAAGTTAGGCATCGACATCAACGACAGGAATTCGTTTGCCTATGCCTATGTCATCGCCCATGAGGTGGGCCATCATGTGGAAAATCTACGCGGCATACTCGGCAAGGCACACGCGGCCATGAACCGGACAAGCCGGGAGGAGGCAAACAAGATAAGCGTCCAACTCGAGCTGCTGGCCGACTACTACGCCGGCTGCTGGGCACACTACGAAAACGAGAAGTACAGGAGTCTTACCGATGCCGACCTGCGCGAGGCCATCGATGCCGCCAGGAAGATAGGCGACGACTACCTGCAGAAACAGGCACAAGGCCATGCCAATCCCGAAACATTCACACACGGCACTTCCGAACAACGTATGTACTGGCTCAAAAAAGGCTTTGAGAGCGGCGACTGGAATACCACGACCTTCGACTACGACATCTGAACGGCCGGGATGGCCGGCCGTACATTCAGGCAACCGGCCGGGAGCGGAGTCTCGCGCACGATGCGATCCACCGCCATCTTGCCGGTGAGCCGTCTACTCTTCGCCGGCGCGCGGAAGAGGGCCTGCCGATGTCCGTCACCCTTGGTTTCACTTCAAATTCCATCCTCTTTTCTGTCACCTGACGGGTTACCGTTCTTGTTGTCTGATACCCCCTTGCGATACCCCGCGAGTGGGGTATCGCAAGGGGGCACTTGTGGGTACGGACATACCCCACAAGTGTGGTCTTGTCGGCGGCCGATGTCGCCCCGGTGCGGGGATCCGGCGATGATCCGGATGTCGCCCGGCGTCTTGCCGCCTTGCCTGATGTCGATTGTCCTCATGCCGCCGTTCTCCGCGCTGCGGGTAAACGCCACATCCTTCAACTCCTTCAAGTAGTTCCGGGTCCATCCCAAAGCGGCCGAACGAAACCGGACGGAAGGCACGAACCACCTTGCAGTCCGTGTCCTTATTGCAAGACCTGTGTTCCGACATGCCCGGCTTGCCAGAATCCGAAGACAGTATCGGCAAGCCGTCATGGCACAAAAAAGGTTGTCGCCGGAGACAACGATCCTCCGCCTGACAGGCAGGAAGAAGGCATTTGTCTTTGGCGACAACCTTGTCGATGTACCGCACGTCTTGCGGCGACGCTTCATCTTATGCTTTACACCCCGGGCACCAAGGCTTGAGCTGTTGGAAAAAATCGTTTCCTTTGTCGTCGACGAGGATGAATGCCGGGAAGTCAACCACGTCAATCTTCCATACGGCTTCCATTCCCAGCTCGGGATATTCCACACATTCGATGGACTTGATGTTGTTCATGGCGAGTACGGCCGCCGGTCCGCCGATAGATCCGAGATAGAAGCCGCCGTGTTTCTTGCAGGCATCGGTCACCTGTTGGGTTCGGTTACCCTTGGCAATCATCACCATAGATCCGCCGTTGGCTTGGAACTCGTCGACATACGGGTCCATACGCTGTGCCGTCGTGGGTCCCATCGAGCCGCACGGCATTCCTTCAGGAGTCTTTGCCGGCCCGGCATAGAGTACGGGATGGTTCTTGAAATATTCGGGAAGTCCCTCGCCATTGTCCAGCCGGGCCTTGAGCCTGGCATGGGCGATGTCGCGTGCCACGATGATGGTACCGTTGAGACTCACTCTCGTGCTGACGGGATATTGCGACAAGATGCGGCACACTTCGCTCATGGGCTGGTTGAGGTCGATGCGTACCGCGTCGCCTTCACCTTGGTTGCGATAGGCCTCGGGAATGAGGTCGCCGGGGTGGTCGTCCATCTTCTCTATCCAGATACCGTCCTGATTGATCTTGGCTTTGATGTTGCGGTCCGCCGAGCAACTCACACCCATGCCGATGGGGCACGAGGCACCATGACGCGGCAGGCGCACGACGCGGATGTCGTGGGCGATGTACTTTCCGCCGAACTGGGCCCCGAGGCCTATCCTGTGAGCCTCGTCGAGCAGTGTCTCCTCGAGTCCGATGTCTCTGAATGCCCTTCCGGTTTCATCGCCGGTGGTAGGCAGGTTGTCGTAGAAGTGTGTGGAAGCCAACTTGACTGTCAGCAAATTGCGCTCTGCACTCGTACCGCCGATAACGAAAGCGATGTGATAGGGAGGACAGGCTGCCGTGCCGAGTGTCTTCATCTTTTCAACGAGGAAAGGCACAAGTGTCGACGGGTTTTGGATGCGCGCCTTGGTTTCCTGATACAGATAGCTCTTGTTGGCCGAGCCGCCGCCCTTGGTCACACAGAGGAAATGATATTCCGTTCCTTCGGTGGCTTCGATGTCTATCTGTGCCGGGAGGTTGCAACGGGTGTTCACCTCGTCATACATGGTGAGGGGGGCATTCTGCGAATAGCGCAGGTTCTCTTGCGTATAGGTGTTGTAAACGCCTCTCGACAAAGCTTCTTCGTCACAGAAGTCGGTCCAGACGCGTTGTCCTTTCTCGCCATGAATGATGGCGGTTCCGGTGTCCTGGCACAAAGGAAGCTGACCGGCAGCAGCCACTTCGGCGTTGCGGAGCATGGTCAGCGCCACATATTTGTCGTTGTCGGAGGCTTCGGGATCGTTCAGAATCTTGGCAACCTGTTCGTTGTGCGAACGGCGCAAGAGGAAAGAGACATCCCTGAAAGCGGTTTGAGCCATCAGGGTGAGGGCTTCGGGAGTTACCTTCAGGATGGGTTTCCCCTCAAACTCACTCATGCTGACACCCTCTTTGGTCAGCAAATAATACTCCGTGTCGTCCTTTCCGGTTTGGAACATGGGCGCATACTTAAATTCCGGTGTTGTAGCCATAATGTTTTATTGATTGATGATAGTTTTTTCTTTACCGTTCACGTTGCCGACGATGAAACATTGCAGCAGTCCTTTCGGACGACCGTCGAGGACGTCTCGGCTCGTATCATGTTGCAAAGGTAGTCTTTTTTTGTGTAAAGCGTACCGGTTTTCCGGTTTCTCTCCCATTGAATGACGATACAACGATTGTATCAGGTATAACTTCCCGATGCGACTGCGCCAAATTCACGTATGTGTGCAAAGCCCTTCCGCCGGGCTTTCCTGTCGCTGTCCATAGTCCGTATTCAGATGATGCAGGAAGAATGATATACGTTTTTCATTTCTTTGTTGTACCTTTGTACCAAATTACAAGTCCGTTCCTGCCAACCGTCACATGAGATGCGGCCCGAGGCATCGGACAGACTTGTCGCAATTCACCCCTACGAAGACGGGAAGAAATCCTTGCCATACCGTCATAACCTATTGATTACAGGAGAACCCACCGATGAATGTAGACAGAATCAAAGAAATCATAGAAAGCCAGCCCAACCTCTCCACCGCCTTGGGAATGGAGTTCATCTCCACCCCCGATGAAGATTTGTGCATGGCGACCATGAAAGTCGACGAACGCAACCGACAGCCTTTCGGCTTTCTTAGCGGAGGAGCATCGTTGGCACTGGCAGAGAACCTGGCAGGCGTTGGCTCGTCCTGTCTCTGCCCCACCAAAATTTGTGTAGGCATCAATGTCAGCGGCTCCCACGTCAAAGCCGTTGCCGAGGGTGACACCGTGACAGCCGTCGCCCAACTGGTACAGAAGGGACGAAAGCTCCACGTATGGAATGTGGACATCACCGACTCGGCAGGCGACATCATCTCCACCGTCCACGTCACGAATTACATCGTCACGCCCAAGAAAGAACACTGATGTCGGGATTTGCGCTATATAGAGAGCCGGGTAAAGACAGTCCCATCCTCCTCCGCCAACACGAAGGATCGCCTCGTGCGCTCCATACTTACGCTACCCTCACCGGTGAGCGTGGTTTTGTCTTTGCCCCTTTCAACATCACCCGTACCACCCCCCTGCTGCTCATTGAAGGAACGCCCCGGCCGGCACCCTCCGAAAAGGATCTGGCTATGGCCGCCCGCGACCTCGAAGTCTGCCTGCGCGACAACGACCGTCCCGAATCCTCACGGCAATCCTATGCCGACGACTTCCAAACGTTTCACCATGCTCTCACCGACCACACGTTCGAGAAGCTGGTGCTGTCGAGATCCATGTCGATACCCAACACTCATGCGACACACCCCTTTGCACTCTTCGAACGAGCCTGCCGCGCCTATCCCCAGCAGTTTGTCGCACTCGTGGCAACACCCGTGGGCGGCACGTGGCTGATGGCAACACCCGAGATACTCCTGCGACAGGACGGTCACGACTGGCAAACCATGGCACTGGCAGGTACGATGCCTGCCGGACAATGTTCGGAATGGTCCGAGAAGAACATCCGCGAACAACAGTATGTGACAGCTTTCATCCGTGACATACTCCAAAAACGCGCCACCGACATCCGCGAGAGTCCCCCCCACACCGTCAGGGCAGGCAGTGTGAAGCACCTGCAATCCGACTTCCGGTTTACCCTTTCTCCCGCCACACCCGTCGGCGACCTGTTGGAAACGCTTCACCCCACCCCTGCC
The DNA here is from genome assembly GCA_022781445.1 of Prevotella sp. Classification (GTDB taxonomy): domain Bacteria; phylum Bacteroidota; class Bacteroidia; order Bacteroidales; family Bacteroidaceae; genus Prevotella. Next base: position 46,750 of record JALETQ010000018.1, on the reverse strand, counting down.
GTCTGCGGACTGCCCAAAGAGCCGGCAAGAGAATTTATATTGACCCACGAGCAGAGTGACCGTCGATATTATGCAGGCTTTACCGGTCCGCTCGAAGTAGAAAATTCCACGGCCTTGTATGTTTCGTTGCGCTGCATGGAACTCTTCGCTGACTCGTGCCGCCTTTATGCCGGCGGCGGACTCCTCGACGACAGCCGTGAGGAGCAGGAGTGGGAAGAAACGGCAGCAAAAATGCAGACCATGAAATCCTTATTATATGTATAGCAGGAAAGAAAATGTCAACCAGCTCACGGCATTGCTCGTCAAGTATGGCATTCGCAACGCCGTGGTCTGTCCCGGCAGCCGCAACGCGCCCGTCACCCACAACCTCGTCATGCACCCCGACATTACCTGTCATTCGGCAGTCGATGAGAGGAGTGCCGGTTTTTATGCACTCGGCCTGTGCCTTCAGACCCATCTTCCCACAGTCGTATGCGTCACTTCGGGCACAGCATTGCTCAACCTCTCACCGGCTGTTGCCGAAGCCTTCTACCTGCATCAACCCCTCATCGTCATTTCTGCCGACCGTCCTGCCTCACGCATTGACCAGCAGGAAGGACAAACCCTGCCTCAACCTCATGCACTCGGTCGCTTTGTACGTAAGTCGGTCACTTTGCCCGAGCCAGTCAATGATGAACAAAGGTGGTATACCAACCGACTCATCAACGAGGCTTTGATAGAATGTACACGTCGCAACGATGCTCCGATACACATCAACGTACCCATCAGCGAGCCCCTCTTCGACTTTTCGGCCGAAAGCCTGCCCGACGAGCGTCGCATCCGTGTGTTCGACGGCATAACCGACACTGCTGCCATCGAACATCTGTGCGATCTGACAGACCGTTCCCAACGCCCCATGATTGTCATCGGACAAACCACGGATTCTTTCGAAGCCTGCCCGAAACTCATGGACGACATCGCCGGAAAAGCGGTGGTGGTGCGCGAAAGCCTGACGAGTCTGCCCGGATTGACCCACATCGACGAGGCTCTCTATATGCTCGCCGACGATACCGGCTATCGTCCCGACTTCGTGGTCTACCTCGGCGGCGACCTCGTAAGCAAGCGGCTCCGCTCCCTGCTGCGCCGTTCGGCCGAAGCCCAGACATGGATTGTCAATCCGCGTGGAGAGGTCTACGACACCTTTGCAAACCTGCAAGGTGTCCTCACCGGCAATCCCCTCACGTTCTTACAGGCACTTGCCCGTCATTCAGCCCCCTCCGCATCCAAGCCTTTCATCGACCGCTGGACGGCCTTGCTGCAAGAAGCGGGTTCGATGGTAGAACGCCACGAACCCGATTTTTCGCAGATGTTTGCCGTCAAGGCCTTCGAGGAACGTATCGAAAGAATGGCGGAAACGCCCCTGGTACATTATGCCAACAGCAACGCCATCCGCCTTGCCAACATCTATTCACGTCATGCCGTCCACTGCAACCGTGGCGTCAACGGCATCGACGGTTCCCTCTCCACTGCCGCCGGTGCCTCGCTTGCCACCTCCCGACGGGTTTTCTGCGTCATTGGCGACCTCAGCTTCTTCTACGACGGCAATGCCCTTTGGAACCGCGACCTTCGCGGCAACTTCCGCATCGTGCTGCTCAACAACGGCGGAGGAGGCATTTTCAGCCAACTTCCCGGACTCGATGCCTCGCCCGCAAGGGATGCTTTCGTGGCTGCCTGCCACCACACCTCGGCCGAAGGCCTGTGCCGTACCCACGACATCGGCTATATGGCGGCCCGCACGGCCGACGAATGCTGCAGGTGCCTCGACCGTATCTTCCGCGACGAGAGCGACCGTCCGGTGCTGCTGGAAGTCTTCACCGACGCCGAAACTGACACTCGTGCCTTCAGACAGTATTACCACCGGCTGAACAGACACCCTGCCTGACCTCCCTCACTTCGCAACAACCAACAATCCGACATATCATGAACAAAAGAGAATGGAAAACCATCAAGGAGTTTGAAGAAATCCTTTTTGAAGAATACAACGGCATTGCCAAGATTACCATCAACCGTCCGCGCTATCGCAACGCCTTCACGCCCAAGACCACATGGGAACTGTCGCAGGCGTTTGCAATGTGCCGCGAGATGCAGGACATCAGCGTCGTCATCCTCACCGGTGCCGGTGACAAGGCGTTCTGTGCCGGCGGTGACATGCACGTCAAGGGACGGGGCGGCTATGTCGACGAACAGGGCATCCCCCGGCTCAGCGTCCTCGACGTGCAGATGCAGATACGCCGATTGCCCAAGCCCGTCATCGCCATGGTCAACGGCTACGCCATCGGTGGCGGTCATGTGCTTCATGTGGTCTGCGACCTTTCGATAGCCTCCGAGAATGCCGTCTTCGGACAGACGGGACCGAAAGTGGGCTCGTTCGATGCAGGCTTCGGCTCGAGCTACCTCGCCCGCATCGTAGGCCAGAAGAAGGCACGCGAGATATGGTTCCTCTGCCGCCAATACTCGGCTGCCGAAGCCGAAAAGATGGGATTGGTCAACAAAGTAGTGCCTCCCGGACAACTCGAAGACGAGTGTGTGGCATGGGCAGAGACCATGATGGAACGTTCCCCCATGGCTCTCCGCATGATTAAAGCGGGATTGAATGCCGAACTCGACGGTCAGGCAGGCATACAGGAACTTGCCGGTGATGCCACCATGCTCTACTACTTCCTCGACGAAGCACAAGAAGGCGGCAAGGCTTTCCTCGAAAAACGCAAACCCGATTTCAAGAAATATCCCAAGATGCCCTGAAGCCACACGGAGTTCTCCGCCCAACTTCATCGGGCGACATGATGGATTTTGAACCGCTCATGCTCCCATAAACATCAAACAATCATGAAGTACCACTGCCATATATACCGTCAGACCTTCCGTTTCAAGGAACCGGCAGGCACCTCACGCGGTGTCTACCTCGAGAAAAAAAGCTATATTGTCGAACTCACCGACGATGCAGGCCGGCGCGGCTTGGGTGAATGTTCACCCTTACCCGGCCTTTCGTGCGATGCTTTGCCCGACTATGAAGAAATCCTGAAAGACTGCTGCAACCTCGTCTGCGTCACGGGACGGACAGACTTTGACGAAATGCGGCCCTATCCGTCGATGACTTTCGGTCTGGAAACCGCCGTCAGGCATCTCGAAGCCGGTTCTTTTCGCCTGTTCGACACGGCATTCGGACGAGGCGAAGCCGGCATCCCCATCAACGGCCTGGTATGGATGGGCCGCTTCGACGAGATGCAACGCCGGCTGGAAGAGAAGCTGCGGCAAGACTTCCGCTGCATCAAGTTCAAGATCGGTGCCATCGACTTCGACGACGAACTTCGCCTGTTGCGCCATGTCCGCAACCGATTCACGCCCGAGGAGGTCGAGATAAGGGTCGATGCCAATGGTGCTTTCACGCCCGAAGAAGCTCTCGGCAAGCTGGAAGCCCTGCATCCATTTGCCATCCATTCCATCGAACAGCCCATCCGTCCCACGTGGCGCGATGACAATGCCGCCCGACCGTGGGACGACATGGCAAGAATCTGCCGCGAAAGTCCCGTCCCCGTGGCACTGGACGAAGAACTGATCGGTGCCAGCCGACTGCAGCAAAAGCAAGAACTCCTCGATGCCGTCCGCCCGCAATACCTTGTGCTGAAGCCCTCTTTGCACGGTGGTATGCAAGGTGTCACCGAGTGGGTCGAAGAAGCCCGCAAGCGCAACATCGGCACATGGATGACCAGTGCCCTCGAAAGCAACATCGGCCTGAATGCCGTGGCACATCTTGCCGCCAAACTTTACGGCGACAACATCACCATGCCCCAGGGATTGGGTACGGGAGCCCTCTTCACCGAGAACCACCCAGTGCCCATCGAACTGCGGGGCGACAGGATGTGGTTTGTGGGATAACCGTGCAGTAATCCGCTCCATCGGGACCGCCCAGCCTTGTCCGTTCCGTATCGATTCCCCGCACCCCGGCGAAACGGGACTTGTCCTCTCCCGAACGCTTCGGACAGGAAGTCCCGGACGGTCCTGACGCCACCACTTCCCATAGTTTATCAAGCATCTCTCTTTATCACCCCTCATCACACGAATCATGACACTCGACGATTTCCGAAACGAATGGTACAATGACGACAGCCGACTGCCGGTACACACCAGCGGTTCGACCGGTGCCCCCAAACTTCTGTGGGTGGAGAAAAGCCGCATGGCCGCCAGTGCCCGCAAGACCTGTGCCTACCTCGGACTGCAGCCCGGAGACCATTCCCTGCTGTGCCTGCCGCTCGACTTCATTGCCGGCAAGATGATGGCCGTGCGTGCCTTCGAATGCGGTCTGAACCTCATCGAAGTGACTTCCGACGGACATCCCCTTCGACATGAAGAAGCCGACACCTCATGCCCCTTCTCACCCCCCATCGCGCTGGCGGCCATGATTCCCATGCAGGTCTACAACACCCTGCAGGTGCCCCAAGAGCGGCAGCGGCTCATGAACATCCGTCATCTCATCATCGGCGGAGGTGCCGTCGATCCTTCACTTGAACAGGCTTTGCGGTCGTTTCCCAATGCCGTGTGGAGTACATACGGCATGACCGAAACCCTTTCGCACATTGCCTTGCGACGGTTGAACGGACCCGACGCTGACGAGTGGTACACACCTCTCGACCGGGTGGAGGTGTCGTTGAACGATGAAGGCTGTCTGGTCATCGACGCGCCCGACGTTGCCGAACAGACCGTCGTTACCAACGACTTGGCAACCATTGCCGACGACGGCTTCCGTTTCCGCATTTTGGGTCGGAAGGACAACGTCATCTGCAGCGGCGGCATCAAGATTCAGGCCGAAGAAGTCGAGAAGCTGCTGCGTCCCCACTTGCCACACCCCTTCATGATTACCCGTCGGAGCGATGTCCGTTTCGGCGAAATCGTGGTCATGCTCACCGAATCCGACGACCTCGCCGAAACAGAAGCAAGCTGTCGAAAGCTGTTGCCCAAATACTGGCAGCCGCGCCAATATTTCCACATCGACACGCTGCCCCTCACCGCCACCGGCAAACCCGACCGTGCCAAGGCGGCGGCTTGGGTGAAAGGCGAACACCGATAACCGATACCTCCTTTCCATGAAACACGTCCTTCCCCCTTCATCCCCTCACTTCATCCGGGTGACATGGCTGTCATTTCTGGCAGCCTCAATCATGTGTCTTGGGGCATGCGGCACGAAAGAGGCACGCGAGAAGACACCGTGGGGTACGCTCGTGGACGACACCGTGAAACGCACCACCGTCTATACGCTCGACGAAATCGTTGCCAACGGTGAAATCATCATGCTCACGCTCTCGGGTCCCGACACCTACTACGACTATCGCGACGAGGGCAGGGGTCTGCAATACGTGATGTTCCGTCAATTTGCCCGTCAAATGGGCGTTTCCGTGCGTGCCGAACTGTGCAAGGATACGGCCGAGATGGTGAACCGGCTGCGAAAGGGCGACGGCGATGTCATCGTCTTCCAGCTGCCCCGACGCCTCATTGCCGAGAACGGACTGACAGCCTGCGGGGCACAGTCGGAAGACGGCCGCCAATCAACGGCATGGGCCGTGGCATCACATAATGCCGAACTGGCTGCCGCTCTCAACCGGTGGTACAAGCCCGATCTCTACGCGAAGGCAAGGAAAGAGGAACAGCAAATGGCGGTCGGCCGATACATCCGCCGTCGCGTCTACAGCCCCATCCGCAATGCCGGAAAGGGCATCATCTCCGACTACGACGCCTTGTTCATGCGCTATGCACCCTTGGCAGGCATGGACTGGCGACTGCTGGCAGCACAGTGTTATCAGGAATCGGCATTCGACCCCGGAGCCCAGTCGTGGGCAGGGGCTTGCGGACTCATGCAGCTCATGCCGGCCACGGCCACACGCCACGGCCTGCCGACGGCACAGATCTATCAGCCCGAAGCCAATGTCGAAGCGGCCGCACGCCATCTGGCATATCTCAACAGCCTCTTTGCCGACATCCGTCATCCCGAAGAGCGCACCAGCTTCATCCTCGCTGCCTACAACGCCGGCTACGGTCATGTGCAGGATGCCCGGAAACTGGCAGCCGGCGAGGGCCGGAATCCGCAACGCTGGGACGACGTGTCGCACTACATCCTCATGCTGTCGCGGCCCGAATACTACCGACGACCGGAGGTACGCCACGGCTATATGCGCGGCGACGAGACCTTCGACTACGTGCGGAGCATACGGATGCGCTACGACCGTTACAGCGGTGTGGCACACGGCAGCGGCAGCTATGGCGTATCGGCGGGCAGCCGCATGCCGCAGAGGGCCACGAAGCGTCACCGTTTCAGCCAATAGTCCCGCATCGGCCATGAGAGCATCCGGTACATCTCATGCCGTTCATTCCACTTCCCACAAGTCATTTCGTGACCGCTTCGGTACAATCCCGCACCGGTCACCGGGCGGCAGGAATTAACGTTCGTGTTGATTCCGTCACTCCCCGCCCCTGCTTTTTCCGTTCGAGGCCCTACCGGCGGCCTTCTTTATCCACTTCACATCCTCCACTCCCTTATCATATCATCCGCCCACAGATGCCCCTTCATCAACCGCATTGTGTACCGGCAATCGTCCAAACCGGCAGAAAGGCGAATTCCCAACACGTTGAGAATTATTTCCCAACGGGTTGAGAATTATTTCCCAACGGGTTGAGAAATATTTCCCAACAGGTTGAAAAATATTTCCCAACGTGTTGGGAAATTGCAACAGTACGGGTTACGGGAATCAGAAGAACGGCTTCCGGGGATTGACACCCACGAGACAACCACCCAAGAAGCAGCAGTATAGCCCGACAGATTTCATGCTGCCGCCACCGACCGTCACAAAGAAAAAACCGAAAAAGCCCCCGTAGGATGTCGGGGAAAATGCGTATATTTGCCTGCACGAAATGCAACCCTTCACAGCCGGCCCTCACAAAGGCATGGGATGCTTTACGGAAAAAGATTTGCACACCATTTCGACGCATGTCATCGGCCGGGAGCGACGTCCCACAACGGTGACAGGCAGCGGCAAGAACCGCCGGAATGGCAACCGAATGACACCTGACGAACCAACAACAAAGAAAGAACAACAACGATGCAGATACTACTCGCCTGCGCCAAGGACATGACACCCGTCAGCAACGACGGCATTCAAGGCACCACGACACCGAGATTTGAAAAGGAGGCACGAGACATCGCACTGCAGATGATGCGCTATTCGGTCGACGAACTGCAGGAGATGCTGAAAATCAACCGACAGCTGGCATTGCTCAACTTCAAACGCTACAATGCTTTCATGGAACCCTCACCCCAAGGACCTGCCGTCCTTTCGTACACCGGCATCGCCTACAAGCATCTCGATGCCCCGACGTTGAACCGACGCCAACTCGACTTCGCACAGCAACACTTGTGGATCACCTCGTTCCTCTACGGTTTGCTGCGTCCCTTGGACCGCATCAAGAACTACCGGCTGGAAGGTTATGTGCGGTTGCCCGGCCATGACCACCTTCGCATGTTCGACTATTGGCAGCCACTGCTCACCGACACGCTCATCGACAGCGTCAAGGCCGACGACGGCATCTTGCTCAACGTGGCAAGCGAAGAGATGAAAAGCCTCTTCGACCGAAAGCGCGTGAGGAAGGAAATCAGAAGCATTGAGCCCGAATTCATGGTGCGCAAAGGCGGCAGGCTCAAGACCGTCGTGGTATATGCCAAGATGTGCCGCGGCGCCATGACCCGTTTCGTCGTCGAAAACGGCATCACCAACCCTGCCGACCTCCGCTATTTCGAATACGAGGGCTTCAGATACAGTGCCATAGACAGCACCGACGACAAACCCGTCTTCTGCATGGAATAAGCGGGAAGAACATCAAAAAGACCTTTGTGACACATGATTATGAGAACAAAAAGCATGATGACCAAAAAATATACCCAGACCGATCAGGTCGTAGACACCCTACGGGCACAAGGCGGTTATGCCACCCTTGGCAGCCTGTATCATCTTGTCGATACTTCTCAATGGAAGACAAACACTCCCAATGAGTCCATCCGTAGGATTGTTCAGAATTCGAAAGAGATATTCAGAATAAAGCCGGGACTTTGGGCTTTGGAAGAATGTCGTCAAGAAGTGTTACACAAATTTGAGATTGAAGGGAATGACCCAAAATCGGAAGAACGCTTCACGCACGGTTTCTATCAAGGACTGATTGTAGAAATCGGCAACATGAAACATTTCACCACATACGTTCCTGCCCAAGACCAGAACCGAAAATTTCTCGAAAGACCTTTGATTGACGTTTGTACGACCATACATCTTCCCGACTTTTCATACAAACAACTGACACAAAGAGCAAAAACGGTTGATGTGATATGGTTCAATGAGCGAAATATGCCCGACAGCTTTTTTGAGGTAGAACACTCCACTGACATCCAGAACTCCATCATCAAGTTCTGCGACCTGCAAGATTTTCACAGCCGTTTTTTGATAGTAGCACCACTGAACAGACGAGAGCAATATGAGAAGGTCATCAACCGGACGGTTTTCAAGGACATCAGGGGCAGAATAGGATTCAAATCCTATGAAGATATCTCTATCCAATATAATGTCATGTGTCGTAATCAGCTACTTCGCGAATATATCTGAATGGAGTAGATGGTCATCTCATTTGATGTAGGAGCCGACAGATGTTATCATCATGCTCAAAGGAAGATTCCTACTACGTCATCTCCATCAATCCATACGATTATCGTCGCCACCTCTTTCAGGCAGCTCGCTGACATAGATCATTGCATACAAGAGGCGTCATGACGGATGTTCTTTTCGTATATTTGAAGAAACAACCGCCATAACAGAAACCTTTTCTCCTACTCACCATTCGAGCAATCGCATCTCGGCGTTGCCCATTTTCTGTATCTCGTGCATCGGCTTGTCGTAAAAGACAGACTGTATGGCTTTGTTGATGATGCCGTGCCCGACGGCAAGGATGGTTTTGTCGGGATAGCGGGAGCGAAGGAGGTCGAGGAAGCGTCGGGCACGTTCCTTGAGGCTTTCGAGCGATTCGACGTTGGAGGGCCACACCTTGTCTTTCAGGTCGGGAATGAAGGCACCGGTGAAGTCGCCCCAGTCGCGTTCGCGCAGCAGCGGTGTGGTCACCACATCAGTGCCATGCGGTGCAGCCAAGATACCGCAGGTTTCGACGGCACGGTCGAGGTCGCTCGACATGAACACGTCGATGGGCATCTTCTCCACCGAACGGCTCAACTGTCGTGCCTGCTCCCTGCCGTTGTCATTGAGCCGGCCTTGTGTCTGTCCTTGCAACACCTGATTGACGTTGTCGACCGTTTCGCCGTGTCGCACCAAGTAAAGTTTCGTCATGATAATCTGTGCTTTTTTGATTGTTTGTCCGTCCCCGAAGAGTCCTTCCTCAGGGAAATGACGGTCAGGGAAGCCATGCCTTGACGGCGGTTCCGTCGCTCATGCGCACCACGTTCAGCCCCCGTCGCATGGCATCGGCTTGAGTTCCGTCAACGGAGAAGAAGGCTTCGGGATGCCGGTCGGCCGCGTTTGTCGGGGAAGCTATGCCGGCGGCAGAATCGCTTTGGATGACAACGAGCCCGTCATAGAATTTTCCGAACCTCGATATGGCCCGTTCCTTTTCGTCATACGCGGCATCGGCCGGCACGACGATGCGGCTGCCGGTGAGAACGATGCCGTTTTCCCAGAACACACCGCGCTTCGACTCGAGCGACGCACCGTTTATTTCGAGAAAAGCGTTGAACACCCCTCTGAAGCAATCCATCTTCATCCTACAGTCTTTCAGTGTCAAGGCGGCTTCGTGATAGAGGTCGCTGGCAGAGCCGTCGCCCTTGCATTCGACCGACCCTTTGCCACTGACGGTGGTGCGCGAAAGGAGGTAGAAGGAACCTTTGGGACAGTTCATGCGGTTGGTGCCTTCGAGAACGATGGTGAGGTCGTCGAGGCCTTCACTTCGGATGCCGCAGTCTTCAATGACGGCATCGCGGAGGGTAAGGGTGCGCGACGGGGCGTCGAAGGTGACCGAGCCACTGATGTGGGGTGAGAGAACTTCGCCCGAACGCGACAAATCGATTTCGACACCGGCACAACGCAGCGAGGGAGGATTGTCTGCCCTCAGCGCGCTTGAGAAGCCGCCGAGCAGCAAGATGACTGCCGGAAGAAAGCATCGCAGGGCGAATCGGCTGCGGGGACGCATGGAGACGGGAAGTGAAAATGAGTCGTTCATATTTGATTTGTGAGTAAATTAACCGCTGCAAAAATAGGAACTTTCGGCTAACCTGCCAAATATCGAGCCGGATTTAGCCCCAATCCGTCACCATACCACCCGGTTCTGCATCCATGAACCTTGTATGAGGATACCATTATATATATGTTGCCATGTGAGTTGAATCGGCAGAAGAGATGATGACCGTAGGACGTTCGGACGTGTAACGGCATTGAAACTTTCTTGTCACGGCTTCATCACACGATAGCAAAAATCCTGTAACAATACTATCATACCTTTGCAGCGTGAAAACAAAAGTGCAAGAAATGACTATGATGAAAAAAGGATTGACAGCCTTGGCGTTGCTCGCCGGCATGACGGCAGCCCAAGCCCAAGACATTGCAGGAAAAGTAATCGACAAACAAACGGGCGAGACGCTCATCGGTGCCACCGTCTCGATCGACGAAATTCAGGCACTCGGTGTGACCGACCTCGACGGCAACTTCAGGATGAGCGGACTGACCGAAGGCAGGAAATATGCCGTCACCATCAAATACATCGGCTACCTGCCCCTCACACTCAAAGGCATCGTGGCTTCCAAGTCGCCCCAAACGGTGACTTTCGCGTTGCAACCCGACAGCAAGAGCATCGGCGAAGTATCGGTAACTGGCATGAAAAAAGCCAACACGCAGACCGCGATGATTGAAGAGTTGCAACGCAGCAACTTCATCGTGAGCAACATCTCGGCACAGGAAATCCAACGCTCGCAAGACTCCAATGCCGGCGAAGTCATCCGTCGCGTGCCGGGCGTGAGCCTCATTGACGACAAATTCGTCATGGTGCGTGGCCTGTCGCAACGGTACAACAACGTATGGATCAACGGTGGAGCCGTGCCGAGTTCGGAAGCCGACAGCCGAGCCTTCTCCTTCGACATCATTCCATCGGGACAAATCGACCGGCTCACCATCATCAAGACACCGTCGGCCGAATACCCTGCCGACTACAGCGGCGGCTTCATCCTCATCAGAACCAAAGACATTCCCTCGCAAAACGCTTTCAACATCAGTCTGGGCGGTAACTGGAATGATGTCACCACATCGAAGGACTTCCGTTATTCGAGCGGCTCGGGAACCGACTTCCTCGGCTTCGACAACGGCAAGAGATCTCTCGACGGCGGCATCGACAGCCGTCTCAACACCTTTACCAACAGTGGTGTAAACCTGCTGGACAACGGTTTGAACAACGACTGGAAGGTGAACAAGAACAAGGCTCTGCCCGACATGAAGCTCACCCTGAGCTGGAACTGGCGTTGGGACATCAAGGGGAGCAAGCTCGGACTCATCGCCCTGATGAACTACAGCAACGACTATCGGAGCCACACCGACATGGCCAACAATCTCTTCGGCATCTATGACGTGGTGAACGACCGCAGCGTGTACCTCCGCCACAGCATCGACAACCAGTACAACCACAACTCCCGCATCGGTGCGATGGCCAACCTCACATGGCTTTCGGGCAACGGCATGCACAAAGTGGAGTGGAAAAACATCTTCAATCAGTTGGGCAACAACCGCTACACATGGCGAAAAGGGGTCAATGCCCAGTCGGACAGCGAACAGAGTGCCGAATACTATTACCGCAGCCGCACCACCATCAACACCCAAATCAGCGGCAAGCACACCACGGAAGACCATGAAACCGACTGGAGCGTGGGCTATGCCTACGCCAACCGTCACCTGCCCGACCGCCGGCGTTACCTCCAAGACGACGCCCTCGAGGCCGGTGTGATGGGACTTTCGACAGGAAACGACATTTCGCGCGAATGGACAAAGCTCGACGAACACATCATCTCGCTCAACGTCAGCCATCGTTACGACCTACATTTCAAGAGCTTCGATCCCACCATCCGATTCGGTGCTTATGGCGAATACCGCACCCGCAGGTACAAAACCCGCGAATTCATCTACAACTGGAACGCGGTGAACAACAGTCTTCCATACGACTTCCGCCACATCGACATCACCGAGCTGCTCTCCACCGATGATTTCTTCGGAGAGGACAAGCTCTACATGCTCGAACAGGTGCGCTACAGAAACCACTACGAAGGCAACAACCGTATGGGTGCCGGCTATGTCACGACCTCGCTTCCCCTCGGCAAATTCGACATCCATGCCGGCATACGCTTCGAGCATAGCCGCATGGAACTCATCTCCAACACACGAGACTACGAGAAGAGTCCGCTCAGCACGTTCTACACCTACAACGACCTCTTCCCTTCCGTCAGTGCCAATTACCGTGCCGACGACAGGCATCAGGTGCGTTTCTCCTACGGCAAGAGCATCAACCGGCCCGAGTTTCGAGAAGTATCCTCGAGCGTTTACTACGACTTCGACCTCGCTTCGAGCGTGCAGGGCAACACCGAGCTCAAGCCGAGCTACATCCACAACATCGACCTGCGCTACGAATTCTATCCCTCCAAAGGCGAAACGGTGTCGCTCGCTGCCTTCTTCAAGCACTTCGATTCGCCCATCGAATGGACTTACACCGTCGCCGGCGGAACCGACCTCATCTACTCGTACAAGAATGCACAGAGTGCGAACGCCATCGGACTGGAACTCGACGTGCGCAAGAACCTCGACTTCATCGGCCTGCCCTTCCTCAGCTGGTCGTTCAACGGCTCGCTGATTCACAGCCGCGTCAATTTCCCCGCCGGAGCAAAGGAGAGCAACCGCCCCATGCAGGGACAAAGCCCCTATCTGATCAACACCGGACTCTTCTACCGCAACGACCCCCAACAACTCAGCATAGCCTTGCTCTATAACCGCATCGGCAAGCGCATCATCGGTGTGGGACGTTCGGAAGGCACCACCGGCAGCGATGAAAACGCCCGCATTCCCGACAGCTACGAAATGCCCCGCGACATGATCGACATCACCGTCTCCAAGAAGTTCGGCAGGCACTGGGAAGCCAAAGCCTACATCAAAGACCTCTTCGCGCAGAAAGTGACCTACAAACAGATTGCCGAAGTGAGCTATCCCGACGGACGGCAGAAGGAAATCGACCAGATAACGCGTCAGTACAAACCGGGCAGGAACATGGGATTCAGCGTTACCTACAACTTCTGATACCCACTGCCCATTCCATCAACAAGCAGCCTCGCCAAGAGGAACACATAAAAGGAACAATCAGGATGTTATTAACCAGAACAAGTATGAAAAAAATGAACCAATGGAAAGCCCTCGGGCTTCTCGCCATCGCACTGACGGTGGTAGCATGCAGTGACGACAACAACGACACCGACACCCCTTCGGTCAAGCCCGGCGACGAATATGTGTGGTCGACCGATGCGGGAATCAAGGCCTGCAACCGCATATTGTTCACCGACGGTAAAGCAGACCCCAACGGAAAAGAAATCGGAAACGGTGACCAGGAAATCGTCTTCACCGGCAAGCAAACCCTCAAGAAAGGCACTTATCTCCTCAAAGGATGGGTCTATGTGGGTAAAGGTGCCGAACTGACCATCGAACCCGGTACCGTCATCAAAGGCGACAAAGACACCAAGGCCGCACTCATCGTCGAACGGGGCGGCAAGCTCTTCGCTCAAGGTACACCCACCCAACCCATCGTCTTCACCTCCGAACAGGAGAAGGGACAGCGCAAGCCCGGCGACTGGGGCGGAATCATCCTCTGCGGCAACGCCCTCAACAACCAGAAGGAAATGCAGATCGAAGGCGGTCCGCGCACCAAGCACGGCGGAAACGACGACCAGGACAACTCGGGTGTGCTGAGCTACGTCCGTATCGAGTTTGCCGGCTATCCCTTCCAGAAGGACAAGGAAATCAACGGGCTCACCTTCGGAAGCGTCGGCAGCGGCACAACGGTCGACCACATACAGGTGAGCTACTCCAACGACGACTCCTACGAATGGTTCGGCGGTACGGTCAATGCCAAATATCTCGTGGCATACAAAGGATGGGATGACGACTTCGACACCGACAACGGCTACTCGGGCAAAGTGCAGTTCGGCCTCGTGATCCGCGACCCGCGCATCGCCGACGGTTCGCAAAGCAACGGCTTCGAAAGCGACAACAGTGCCGACGGCAGCAACATCCTGCCCTTCACCGCTGCCACTTTCTCAAACATCACCTTCATCGGCCCCAAGGCGGATCCCTCGTTCCAGAACAACACCGACTACATCAACGGCGGTGACCTCTTCCCCAACAACGGCTCGGCCCTCGGCAAGTTCCAGGCCGCCATGCACCTGCGTCGCAACACGCGCCTGAACTGCTTCAACTCCGTTGCCGCCGGATTCCCCGTCGGCCTGATTCTCGACAACGAGAAAGGCAATACGCAGGGCAACGCAAAAGACGGCAACATGACCCTCAACAACATCTGGTTTGCCGACATGGACGTGGTGGGAACCGACGGCAACAAAGTCTATGAAGACGCGCTCCTCATCGAATACGGCAAGCCCAACGTCTTCGACTACAGCCAACGCTCGTTCTCCTCGACCTACTTCCTCGCCCAAAGCGGCAACCGCTACGTCGAAGACCTCGGCCAGCTGCTGCTCAACGGGTTCATGCCCGCCCAAGGAAGCCCCCTGCTCACGGCAGCCGCCTTCAACCACACCCTGCTCAACGGCTGGTTCACGAAAGTGCCCTATATCGGAGCCTTCCATGCCGGCGACAACTGGCTCGACGGATGGACCGAGTTCGATCCGCAACATGCCGACTATCGATAACCTGCATCCTTTATCATCACCGGGGAATGTGCCAAGTGCAAACAAGGCGCATTCCTTTTTTTATGCCCGAAGCCGATGGGGGCAACCGATGCCACACCATAACAGGAATCCACACTATTCTATGATGTCAATCCATACTATTGCTATAGTGTCAGTCCATACTATTGCTATAGTGTCAATCCATACTATTGATATAGTGTCAGTCCATACTATTCCTATAGTGTCAATCCATACTATTCCTATAGTATCAATCCATACTATTGCTATAGTGTCAATCCATACTATTGCTATAGTGTCAATCCATACTATTGCTATAGTGTCAATCCATACTATTGCTATAGTGTCAATCCATACTATTACTATAGTGTCAATCCATACTATTGCTATAGTGTCAATCCATACTATTGCTATAGTGTCAATCCACACTATTGCTATAGTGTCAGTCCATACCATTGATATAGTGCCGACGCAATGTAACGTGCCCTGAAACCCTGAGGAATATCTGCCGACACCGCAACCAATAACGCATCTGCCTTGCAGTGTCCGACAGGCTCTGACAACCAAGAGAATGGGAACATGAGCAAAACAAGTGGGATTTGTCGGGAAAGAACAAGCGGAAGACGCAGGCAAGCTACACCGGATTCGAGGCGGAAGACGGACAACAGTAAGGGAAAACACGTCAAAATATTTGATTGTCAAGGAAAGAATGATTACCTTTGCGGCCGAATTTGGTTCCTGCCGGTTGCCAACCGACAGGGAGAAAAAGGGAATCAGGTGCAAATCCTGAACAGTACCCGCTGCTGTAAGCTCTTTGTTTCATCGACCACACGGCCACTGTCCTATTGACGGGAAGGCGTTGATGATAGAGCGAGTCAGAAGACCTGCCGGTTCAACGATAATGGGTTCTCGGGTCAAGAGCCTCAATATAATATTCTTATGGTACGTTCATTCTTACTCGGGCTGGCATTCTTCATTATGCCCGTCGCCGCATTTCCGCAAGCCGAAATGCCGGACACCATCACCCTCAAGTCGGTTCACGTGTATGGCAAGAACCGTGTCAGACGCGTCCACGACGGTGCCTTCAACGTCAATGCCATCCGCATCGGCGCGCAGGCAAACACCCTCACCGACCTCAACACCCTGCTCGACCGCTCGACGGGCGTGCGTGTGCGTCGCGAGGGAGGGCTGGGTGCCGACATCGACTTGTCCATCAACGGCCTGTCGGGCAATGCCGTCCGCTACTTCATCGACGGGGTGCCGCTGGAAACGCGTGGCGCCGAATCGGCCCTTTCAACCATTCCCGTCAACATCATCCACCACGTCGAGGTCTACAAAGGCGTCGTCCCTGCCTATCTGGGCACCGATGCCCTGGGCGGGGCCGTCAACATCGTGACCAAGAAATCAAGAAACAATTTCGTCGACGCCTCGGTGACGGGCGGCTCGTTCAACACCCTGTGCGGCGACTTCTCGGGCCGCTTCGTGCTTCAAGGTTCGGGACTCGTGCTTCAGCCGTCGTTCCGCGCCGACTATTCGAAGAACAACTACACGATGAAAGACATCGAGCTGTGGGACGAGGAGACGGGCAGGTATGTCAACCGGCAGGTCAAACGCTTCCACGATGCCTACCGTTCGTGGAGCGGACAGCTGGAGGCCGGCTTTGAAAACAAGTCTTGGACAGACGCCTGCTTCGTGTCGTTCTACTACAACGGGGTGCGCAAGGAACTGCAGACCGGGCAGACCCAAAGCGTGGTGTATGGCGAAGCCGAACGCCGGCAAGACCGCTGGAGTGTGTCGGCACGCTACCGGAAAGAGGGATTCCTGCTGCCGCGCCTTGCCTTGAACGCCTTCGTGTCGTTCACCCACGACCACAGTCTGGTGGTCGATTCGGCATACCGCAAATACCGCTGGGACCGCACTTACATCACCACCACGCGCAACGAGATTACCGGCAGGGCACGCCAGCTGCGCCACATCGAACGCCCCCTGCTGCTGCTGCGCACCAACTGGAACTACAAGTTCTCGGCCACCCGCTCCCTCAACCTCAACTATGTGATGACCCGTCAGGGCAACCGACGGCGCGATGACCTCGATGCCGACTTCGTCCCGACCGACGACCGGCTGACCAAACACGTCATCGGACTTTCGTTCGACCAACAACTCATGGACGGCAGATGGGTGAACATGGTGTTTCTGAAGGACTATATCAACCACGTGAACATACACCAGAACGACCTTTCGTGGATCACCAACGCCGGAACGATCGACCGTCAGGCCACCAAGCACTATCCGGGCTATGGCATCGGCAGCCGCTTCACCTTCTCTCCCCTACTCTCGCTCAAGGCATCGTTCGAGCATACGGCACGCCTTCCGCTCGCCCGCGAGCTGCTGGGCAACGGAACCACCGTCTACGCCAACCTCGCCCTGCGCCCCGAAACGGGAAACAACATCAATGCAGGTCTGTATGGCGAGATGCGTTTCGGCGGCGACGACCACAGCATCGGCTACGACCTGTCGGCTTTCTACCGCCATGTCAAGGATTTCATCTATCCCGTCCTGTCGGCATCGGAAGGCATGCTGCAGTACGACAACGTGCGCAACGTCGACATGAAGGGCGTGGAGGGCGAACTGAAATACCGCTACAGGGACTTCATCGAGCTGACGACCAACCTCACCTATCAGAAGTCGGTCGACCAAAACCGGTACAAGGCCGACGGCAAACCCTCGGTGACCTACCGCAACGACGTACCCAACCGTCCGTGGCTCTTCGGCAATGCCGAGTTGAGCATTACCCGCCGCGACCTCTTCGGCATCGCCGGCACCGCCTTGCGCTTCGACTACAACTACCATTACACCCATTGGTTTTTCCTCACATGGGAAGGATACGGCACCCTGTCGTCCAAGGACCGCATCCCCACGCAGCACATCCATACGGCTTCCATCACCTATTCGTGGAAACAAATGCGCTACAACCTCTCGCTCGAATGCGACAATCTCTTCGACCGGACCGCCTTCGACAACTTCAGAATGCAGAAGCCCGGCAGACAAATCATGTGCAAATTCAGATTATTCATACACTAACAACAAACCATCAACATCATGAAAACAATCAAATCAATGCTGCTTGCCTCCATGGCCATGCTGACATGCCTCAACTTCTCCGCCTGTTCGGACAACAACGACAACCCCACACCCGGTACGGACGACGTATTCTCGAAAGTCCATTTCGACGTTTGGGTGAGCGTAGGCGAATCGGGCGGCATGGGCTCGGGAGCAGCCCTTGTGGTCAAGAACGTGCCCTCGCTGTCGGACGAAGGCATCATCGACTTCAAGAACCAAGGTGCCGACGTGACGGCCAAGCTCTATCAGGAATCGATCATCAAAGGCCGCTACTACTATCAGATACCCCGCGAGAAAGACAGATTCGGCAAATACACCATCGAGAACGGCAATATCGTCACCGTTGCCGAGCGTCCTTTTGCCAAGAACACCTATCTCGACCGCCGCTACACGCACACTTTCATCAATGGCAACACGCTCGTCATCATGGCGGCCAACGGCGACAAGAACGACGTGATCTGGACAAAGATCAACACCGATGACATGAGCATCATTGCCGAAGGCGCGCTGGGACTGCCCGAGAAGACTCCGCAAGTGAAAACCTACAGCACCTCGGGCATTGCCAAATACCGCAGTAAGGACAACAAGATCATCTATCTCTACAGCGAAAAGCACAAAAACGGCGAAAAGAGAGTCTATGCCGCCCTCATCAACCCTGCCGACATGAAGGTCGAAAACGTGACCTCCACCACCGTAGGTGAAGACCTTGCAGGCTCGGCCTACGGCGAATTGCTGCAAAGCAAAGCCTTCTTCGACGACCAAGACAACCTGTATGTGCCGCTGGTGAGCCGGATTCCCGGCAGCGAAACGTCGACCTGTGCCTACAGCCGCATCGTCCGCATCAAAGCCGGAAGCAAGGAATTCGACACCGCTTACACCGGCTTCAAGATGACAGAGTTCACCGGCAAGATCGTCACCTGCGACTACATCGGCAACAACAAAGCCATTCTCTACATCCAAGACCCCGTGAAGACGGGACTCAGCAGCGACCCCAAACTGAAGAAAGGATGGGGAAACGACTACAACTGCTACTATGCCATCTATGACATCGCCACCGATCGCCTCAGCGAAATAGAATGTCAAGGCACGCTTCTGCCGTTCAGCAGCGGCACGTTCTCACAGCGTTCGTTCGTATTGGGAGGCAAGGTGTTCATCGGCGTGAACCCCAAAAAAGGCAATCCCTGCATCTATGTGTACGACAGCCGTACCGGCAAGACCGTCAAGGGAGCCACCATCGCCGAAGGATATGAGTTCAACCGTATCGTATATGTGAACAACCAATAAAATCAAAGGTTCGGAAGGAAGGGATGCCCCCTGGGGTGTCGCTTCCTTTCTTTCCTTTCGTCACATCATCGTTCACAACGAAACACCCCGTCATTTTTCATCCGTTCAGCCATCGTAATATATGTTCAAACGATTCATGAGTAGCCTTCACCGCATCACCGGTGTCGCGGCAGCCGCCTTGTTCTTCATGTGGTTTGTCACGGGATTGGTACTTCTATACCATGATTATCCCAAAGTTTCGGATCGCGACCTGAGAAGTCACCTCGAAGTCCTGCCTGCATCGCTGCCCGATATAGCCGGCTTGTCGTCGCACTTGCCCGACACCTGTACCCGGCTCTCGCTGTCGATGAAGGGTGGCAGGGCTGTGTTCAGCGTTGCCAAGGGCGACTCGTCCTATACCTTCTGTGCCGACACGGCCCTTCGTCCGTTGCCGGTCGACTTCGCCCTTGCCGAAAACGAGGCCCGCCGATGGAGCAAAGGCAACATCATGGCCGTCGACACGCTCCGCGAAAGGGCGCAATGGGTACTCTACAGCCGCTACGAAAGGGAGCTGCCCATTTACCGTTTCAGCTTCGACGACGACGAAAGACATCAGATATTCGTGTCGTCGCGCACCGCCGAAGTGCTGCAGTCCACCACCCGTTCGCAACGTATGTGGGCATGGGTGGGGGCCATTCCGCATAAACTATACTTCCCGTTCATCCGCAAAGATGCCGACGTGTGGAAGTGGACCATCACCGTCGGAGGCGCCTTTTGTCTGCTGGCAGCCCTCAGCGGGTTGTATGTGGGCATCTCGATATGGCTCAGACACCGTCGCCGCAACCGCCGGGGAGGATGTCCCTACAAGACCTTTTCCCACCGATGGCACTATTGGTTCGGGCTTGTCTTCGGCATTTTTGTCATCGCATGGGGACTGAGCGGCATGATGGCCATGCAGAAAATTCCCCGTTGGCTGGTACCGGTGAAAGCCGTTCACAAGGATTCCGACGAGGATTTGCTGGTTCAATCCATGCGGCCGCTGAACGAATACCGGCTGGACTACCGCCAGTTGCGCTCGGCCTATCCCGACTTGAAGTCGGTCGAATGGTCGGGTGTGGACACCATTCCGGTGTATATCATCGCCGAAGGCAAGAAAGAACGTTACATCGACGCAAGGGGTTCACAGCCCAAAGAGCTGTCGCTCGACAAGCAACTCATCATGGATAACGTCAAGCGTCTGCACGGACCGCAAACCACGATGGCCGTAGAGTTGATGCACGATTACGACAACTACTATCTGTCTCGCCACGGCATGATGGCCTTGCCGGTGTATCGCATCGATGTAAACGATGAAGACCATACCACGTATTATGTCAATCCGAAGAACGGCAGCACCCGTATGTTCGACAACAACAAGCGTGTCCGCAAATGGGTATTCAGCGGAATACATTACCTGAACATCCATTTTCTCACGTCGCGCCCCGTGCTTTGGACGGTCGTCATCTGGATTTTGTGCATCGGAGGTGCCGTCGTCACCCTCACAGGCACCGTCTTGGGGTGGAAATACCTGCGGCGAAAAGTCGGCAAACGCTTTCGGAAAAACAGACAATCATCCACACATTAACCTACTCATCATGAAGAAAATCATTCTCACTCTGCTCTCGACAGCCCTTCTGCTGGGCACGACGGCCTGCCGACACAGTGCCGACAAGGGAGCTGAAGGTAAAGCCGACGTGGCGGCCATCATGGATTCGGCAGCCCGCATCGCCCCGGTCTACGCACAAGGCTTCAAAGTGAAATACCTCGACAACGGTGTCCGGCTGGTCGAAATAGCCGACCCGCAGAAGCACGTCAAGCGACACCATAAGAAAGACGGTACTCCGACGGAAAACAAAAAAGGCACCATCAAGTCCAATTACATGGCCGACAACTACCGCTTTGCCCTCGTTCCGCGCGGCGTCAAGGCAGAAGTGCCTGCCGGATACACCCGGGTGGAAGTGCCCATCAGGCGCACCATCGTCATGACCGCCATCCAATTGTCGAACTTCACCGCCCTCCATTCACTCGATGTGGTGAAGGGCATCACCGGAACGAAGAACCTTTTCAACAAGGAAATCCTCGAAGGTGTGAAACGGGGGGGCATCGTCAAGATTGGCATGGAAGGCAACTGCGACCCCGAACTCATCATGGCAGCACAGCCCGACGTCATCTTCATCTCGCCGTTCAAGCGCGGAGGATATGACGTTTTGAAAGAAACGGGCATCACGCTCATTCCCCATCTGGGCAGTAAAGAGCTGCATCCGCTCGGCCAGGCCGAATGGTTAAAGCTCGTAGGCATGTTCGTCGGCAAGGAGAAAGAAGCCAACAGCCGTTTCAAAGCCATAGAAGAACGTTACAACAACCTCAAGGAGCAAGTGAAAGCCACCACCAACCGTCCCACGATTTTCAGCGGAGAGATGCACGGAGGCAACTGGTCGGCCATCGGTTCGCAGAATTTCCTCGCCCAGATCTTCCGCGATGCCGGTGCCAACTACGTCATCAGCGACCACAACACCGGAACGATTCAGATGGAATTTGAAGCCCTTTATGCAGCAGCAGCTCATGCCGACTACTGGCGAATACTCAATTCGTATCCCGGGAAGTTCAGCTACGAGGCTCTGAAAAGTGCCGAACCGCGCTATGCCCTCTTCGACGCTTTCAAGAAGAAAGGGGTCATCTACTGCAACATGAAGTACACTCCCTATTACGAATCGTCGCCCGTCGAACCCGATGCGCTGCTCGCCGACTTGGTATTCATCTTCCATCCCGAAGTCATGCCGCGCGATTACCGTCCGAAGTACTACCATTTAATGAAATGAGCGTGCGCTTCTTTCCTTTATTTATCCTGCTCGCCGTCTCGACGGTCGTGTTGTTTGTACTCAACTTACTGCTCGGCACCATCTCCATTCCCGCCACTGTCGTGTGTCGCATCCTGATGGGAATCTATCACGACAATGAGGTTTGGAGCAACATCATCCTCTCTTCGAGGGTGCCGCAGGCCCTTACAGCCGTGGCAGCCGGTGCCGGACTGGCGGTGAGCGGACTGCAAATGCAGACTTTCTTCCGCAATCCGCTGGCCGGACCGTCGGTACTCGGCATTTCCAACGGAGCCTGCCTCGGCGTGGCGTTCGTCGTCTTGCTGTCGGGTTCGCTGGGTGGTGTCACGCTCAGCAAGCTCGGTTACCTTGGCGATGCAGCCATTTCGATAGCCGCCGTGGGCGGTTCGTTTGCCATTCTGGCACTCATCGTCTACATTTCGAGCAAGGTGAAGGGCAATGTCACGCTGCTCATCATCGGTGTGATGATAGGCTATTTGGCCAATGCCGTCATCGGTGTCCTCAAGTTTTTCAGCTCCGAGGAAGATGTCAAGGCATACGTCGTGTGGGGACTGGGCAGTTTTTCGAGGGTATCGGGCGACCAGATGATTCTCTTCATCGTCCTGATGCTGGTTGTGCTGCTGCCGTTGAGCATGCTCACCGTGAAGATGCTGAACCTCCTTTTGCTGGGAGATGCCTATGCACGCAACCTCGGCCTGAACCTCAGGCGCGCCCGCTGGATGGTCATCGGCAGCTCGGGCATCCTCGTAGCCATCGTTACCGCCTACTGCGGCCCGGTGATGTTCATCGGTCTGGCTGTGCCTCATCTCGCCCGTGCGCTGTTCAGAACGTCGGATCATCGCATCCTTTTGCCGGGCACCATGCTCGTAGGCACGTCGCTGGCATTGCTGTGCAACCTCCTCGCCCGTATGCCGGGATTCGACGGAGCCTTACCGGTCAACAGCGTGACCGCCCTCGTGGGTGCCCCCATCATTGCCTCGGTGCTGTTCAGAAGGCGCAAGGACGATTTCCGCGAATGACCGTCTCCGTCGACCGACGGAAAGAAAACCATCGGGGAACATCCTGCCCCGCTTGTCGTCCGGTCGGCAAGCGACCTCGGACTACCGGACAAAGATGTTCCCCGACAGAAAGAACGGATGGTCGAAGGCGAGCCGGCCGAAGCAATCTGCCGCACCTTTCTATTTCTTGTCGTGTACAAGATAGGTTTTCAAAGCCTCGACATATTGTTCAAATGCGGCAAATCCTTCGGACGTGATGCGACAGACGGTACGCGGTTTCTTGCCGCTGAAGGTCTTGGCGACCGTGATATAGCCCGCCGCCGACAGTTTGTCGAGCTGCACACTGAGATTGCCTGCCGTGGCTTTCGTCTGCTCCTTGAGATACACGAAGTCGGCTTCCTCGGTATCGAGAAGCAACGACATCACCGCCAAACGAAGCTCACTGTGAAGCAAAGGGTCTAAAGATTTGAACATGACGAATGCGTTTGAAGATTGACGATGATACCCGGAATGACCAGTCCCACCACCGACACGCAGGCAAGCACCACCATTTGGGAGGCTCCGGGACAGATCAAGGCAACATAGAAGCCTATGACGCCGCTCACCAAGCCGCAACCCACGATCCAGTAGTTGCGCAAGATGAATCCGGTGATTGCACTGCCCAGACCGAACATGGCAATGATGAAAGACGTGACAGGCACAAAGAGACGGGTATGGGGAACAGATATGGGCAGGTGAAAGAAACCGCCCGCCACGAGACCGAGTCCCAAACCGATGAACATACAGAAGATTCCGAACGTGAGCCACACGTGAGAGATGGTCTTGCCGACGAACGAAACGGGTACTTTTTCTTTATGACGGACGAGCAGTTTCTCGGCAATCATTCCGAAGATCCAAAACACGCCCCACAAAAAATTCCATACCGGGCCGCCATTGTGCTGCCAAAGATGACCCACAATCAAGGCTGTGAGTGCCACCAGCACGCCCCATATCACCATCGGCATACCTGCATTCTTTTCCATCGAGCGACGACTTTGCTCGATGGTTCGACTGATAATTTCAAGACTGCGCTCGGCAGTCATTTCATTGGTTGTTTCCATTTGTTCTGCAATTTTTTAAGTTTACTATTCTTGTTTGCCGACAGCCGCTTCTTCATCGGCCGTCATTGATCATCCTCTGCCTCGGCAATCATTCCGAAGATCCAAAACACGCCCCACAAAAAATTCCATACCGGGCCGCCATTGTGCTGCCAAAGATGACTCACGGTCAAGACTGTGAGTGCCACCGGCAAGCTCCATATCACCATCGGCATACCTGCATTCTTTTCATCGAGCGACGACTTTGCCCGATGGTTCGACTGATAATTTCAAGACTGCGCCCGGCAGTCATTTCATTGGTTGTTTCCATTTGTTCTGCAATTTTTTAAGTTTACTGATCCTGTTGCTGACGGCCGCTTCTTTATCGGCCGTCATTGATCGTCCTCTGCCGCCATACCGGATGCGCGCTTCCCCATATCCCGTGAGGACGAACGTGCCGACCGCCAGTGCCATCGACAAGCTTCGGCTTCATGATCGATTACGGTTGCAAATATAATGTAGTTTATATCATAAACCAAATAAATGCGAAATAAAACGCAATTGTTTTATATTTATTAACTTATTAAGCACGCTTGACTTCACCATTCGGAGAGGAATATCGTTGCGAGGGTCACAAAACGACAAGCAGGAACGGGCAAAGCAAAGACAAATTTGACAACCACCCAACAACCATATATATAACAACATACACCAATATCGAAACGAAACCGTCGTCAGCCCGAACTGATGTTAGGACAAAAGGGTAAGTTTTGTGAAGTTAAAGGGCAACTTTCAGCCAACAAAAGGGCAGGTTTTGAAAGGCGAAAGGGCAGGTTTTGAAAAACGGTTGTCGGAACCATGGGAATCCGACGCTCCCGAACCGTGGGTCATCGGTGCAAGAAGGCGGAGAGAACACGGTGGAATCCAATCAAAAAACATGACAAACAGCACCTGCAAACGGCAGAAAATGACTACCTTTGCATGGTTATATAAAACCCGATTCACATGAAAAAATCAAAGATAACCATTGTCGGCATCGGACCGGGCAGCAGGGAAGACATCACCCCCGCTGCCATCGAAGCCATCAGAGAGGCAGATGTCGTGGTGGGATACAAGTATTACTTCCAATTCATCGAAACTTACATGAAGCCCGAAGCCGAACAGGTGGCAACGGGAATGACCCGCGAGCGCGACCGCGCAAGGCAGGCTTTCGAGCAGGCTGAAGGCGGAAAGTGCGTGGCAGTGATCAGCTCGGGCGATGCCGGCATATACGGCATGGCTCCCCTCATCTTCGAAATGGCAGAGGAAAGGGGTACCGATGTCGAGATCATCTGCCTGCCGGGCATCTCGGCTTTCCAAAAAGCGGCCTCACTGCTGGGCGCACCCATCGGTCACGACCTGTGCATCATCTCGCTCAGCGACCTCATGACACCTTGGGAAAGAATCGAAAAACGCATCACGGCCGCTGCCGTCGGCGACTTCATCACAGCGGTCTACAACCCCAAGAGCCACGGCCGCTACTGGCAGTTGTGCCGCATGAAAGAGCTGTTGCTGCAAAACGGCAGAGCCGAAAGCACGCCCGTGGGCTACGTCCGTCAGGCGGGACGCGACGAACAGGAAGTGAAGATTACTTCACTTGCCGACTTCGACCCCGAAGACACCGACATGTTTACGGTTGTCATCATCGGAAACTCGCAGACATTCATCCGCAACGGCAAGATGATTACCCCGCGCGGATACTACAACGAGGCCGCCGGTGAGGGCGAAAAGCCCGGACAGAGCATCATGATCGAGAGCTTCAGGACCATCGAGAAGGAACTGTCACGCCACGATTATCCCCTCGATCACAAATGGGCCTTGCTCCATGCCATCCACACCACCGCCGATTTTGACATGGAAAACATTCTGCACACCGACGACAAGGCAGTCGAAAGATTATATAATAAGGTAAAAGACGGCTCGCTGAAAACCATCGTGACCGATGTGACCATGGTCAGGAGCGGCATCCGCAAAGGTGCTTTGGAACGATTGGGCATCGACGCGAAATGCTATCTGGCCGACGAACGCGTGGCAGAACTGGCCGCCTCGCAAAACATCACACGCACGCAGGCCGGCATCAGGCTGGCCGTCGAAGAGCATCCCGATGCACTTTTCGCTTTCGGCAATGCCCCGACGGCACTCATGGAGCTGTGCGAACTCATCCGCAAGGGCAAGGCGAGACCTGCCGGCATCGTTGCCGCACCCGTGGGATTTGTCCACGTCCGTGAGTCGAAACACATGACCAAACCTTTCGTTCACATACCCAAAATCATCGTGGAGGGCAGAAAGGGAGGCAGCAACCTTGCCGCAACGCTCTGTAACGCCGTACTTTGCTATGACGATGCAGAGGCATTACGTCCCGGCAGAGACCTGTAAACACTTCGGAATCGTTGCCGTTTGACAAGGCCGGCACGGCTCCCATCCACCCGCGAAGACGAGCGATACCCGTGCGGTTCGCCCGTTCTTCCGCACGACAATCAACTCCATGAATCATTCTTCCTTCACCGTCATCGGCATCAGCGATGCCCCCCACCCTTGGTTTCCGCCCGACATCACCGATGAAATCAACGCTGCCCGCGTGTTCTCGGGTGGCAGGCGTCACCACGAAATCATGCGCGACAAGTTGCCGGAGCAAGCCCGATGGATAGACATCACCGTTCCGCTGGATGCCGTATTCGACCAATACAGAGAGGTGTTTGACCAAGGTGAACCATCCATCGTGGTCTTTGCCTCGGGCGATCCGCTGTTTTTCGGCTTCGCCAACACCATCCGCCGCAAGATGCCCCATGCCGACATTCGCATTCATCCGGCATTCAACTCGTTGCAAACCTTGGCACATCGGCTGGTCATGCCCTACCATGACATGCGCATCGTGTCGCTGACCGGCCGCCCGTGGCACGAGTTTGACCGCGCCATCATCGAGCAAACCGACAAGATGGGGGTACTCACAGACCGCGAAAACACGCCTGCCGCCATTGCCCGGCACCTGCTCGACTACGGATTTGACGACTATGACATGGTCGTGGGCGAGCATCTCGGCAATCCTTCGTGCGAGAAAGTGACCCGGATGACGCTCGAAGAGGCGGCTCTTTATGAGGCTTCACATCCCAACAACCTCATTCTCAAGAGAAAAACGGGAGCAAGGAACCGTCGCCGTTTCGGCATTCCCGACCACGAATTTGCCTTGCTCGACAGCAGGGAGCGCATGATTACCAAGATGCCCATACGACTGTTGTCGCTCCAAGCCTTGGAGTTGCAACGACGAAGCGTGATGTGGGACGTGGGATTCTGCACGGGCTCGGTGTCGATCGAAGCCAAACTGCAGTTTCCACACCTCAACATCGTGTCGTTTGAAATCCGAAATGAAGGCGCGGAGCTGATGGAAACCAACTCCAGACGCTTCCATGCACCGGGCATCAGAGCCGTCATCGGCGACTTTTTGGCCACCGACGTATCGACTTTCCCCATCCCCGACGCGGCATTCATCGGCGGTCACGGGGGCAAACTCATCGATATCATCGGCAAACTGACCGCCATCATGCCCTCGGGGGGTATCATCGTGATGAACGCGGTGAGCCTCCAAAGCCGAGAACTGTTTGAAGAAGCCGTTGCAAAATACGGTCTTACCGCCCATAACCCCATCCATATCGTCCTCGACAATTATAATCCGATAGACATTCTCAAAGCAACCATACCATGAAAACAGCCATCATACTCATATCCGAAGCCGGAAACAGCGTGGCAACCATCCTGCAAAAGGAATTCGGCTACGACCTCTTTTCCCTTCACTACGAACCGAACGCCACCCATATCGAGAGCATTGACAGCCTGCTCAAGGCAGAATGGGAACAGCGCGAAGCCTTTATCTTCATCGGTGCCTTGGGCATCTGTGTCAGGAGCATTGCCCCTTTCATTGCCGACAAGCACCAAGACCCTGCCGTAGTGTGTACCGATGCCACGGGAAAGAACGTCATCAGCGTGGTCAGCGGCCATGCGGGAGGTGCCAACCGGCTTACCCGTGAAGTGGCATCGGCACTGGGTGCGCATCCTGTGGTGACGACATTGAGCGACAACAGCAACCTCTGGGCTGTCGACCGGCTGGCAAAAGAAAACGGATGGACTGAACATACGGACGACAAGATGAACGACATCGTCTTCGCTTTCGTGAACCGTGAACCGACAGCCTTGCTGCTCGACATCAGGGACAGAGGCACGGAGGAACTCGAAGAAAGCCTGCCCGACCATGTAACGGTGGTAAGCTCATGGGACGAAATCGACGCCACACGCTTCAAGCTGGCATTGATCGTGTCGCCCAAAGTGTACCGCAAACTGGCCGGGGTACTCACGCTTCAGTTCGTTCCGCGCATCTTCGACATCGGTATCGGACTGGCAAGACAGGCACAGCCGGCAGCCGAAATCATCCGCAACATCATCGACATGCTCGAACGACAACACGGTTTGCATTTCGCTCCCCGTCAGATTTGCACCATCGACGTGAAGGCCGACGAACCCGTCATCAGACAATGGCAGAGCGAAGGCATCCCCGTGAGGTTCTATACCGCCCGCGAACTGGCAGCGACAGAGGCTCCCACGCCGAGCGAAACGGTCGAGAAACACGTCGGGACACCGGGTGTCTGCGAACCGGCGGCCATCCTCGCATCCGAAAACGGCGTGCTGCTGCTCCCCAAACAGAAAGGGAAGGACTTCACGGTGGCCGTGGCCGTTGACCGAAAATACCTCCGACAAGGACACATCGAGATTGTGGGTGCCGGACCGGGCGACCCCGAACTGGTATCGGTTCGCGGACGCAGAATGCTCGAAAAGGCCGATCTGATTCTCTATGCGGGCAGTCTGGTGCCGCGCGAACTGACCGAATGTGCCAAAGAAGGGGCAGTCGTGCGCTCCTCTGCATCGATGGCAATCGAAGAACAGTGCCGGCTGATGAAGGAGTTTTACGACCGAGGCAAGTTCATCGTCCGACTGCACACGGGCGATCCGTGCATATTCGGAGCCATACAGGAACAGATGGCATTCTTCGACGAATATCACATGAGTTATCATATTACCCCGGGCATCTCGTCATTTCTGGCCGCGGCGGCCGAATTGCGCAGCCAATTCACCATTCCCGAACGCGTTCAGACCATCATTCTCACACGCGGTGAAGGACGGACTCCCATGCCCGAGAGAGAGAAACTGCACCTGCTGGCACGCAGCCGCAGCACGATGTGCATCTTCTTGAGCGCATCCATCGTCGACGACGTGCAACAACAGCTGCTCCAAGAATACCCCGAAGACACACCGGTGGCGGCCTGTTATCACCTCACTTGGCGCGACCAACGCATCTACAGAGGCAAGCTCAAGGATCTGGCGAGCATCGTGAAAGGCAACAAACTGACCCTCACGACCATGCTGGTGGTGGGTGATGCCATCGACAACCGCAGGGGCAACTCGGCATTATACGACAGGCACTTCACGCATCTGTTCAGAAAAGGCATCGAAGACTGATTCCAAGATGTTGGGACACACCCCAAGCAGTAGGCGGAATCGTGCCGCCAATCATCAAATACAGCACATAAGAAGAAAATGATATTGGTTTTCGGAGGAACGACGGAAGGACGGAAAGCCGTGAAAGAGTTGGAGGAATCGGGAAATATCTTCTATTACTCCACCAAGACGGGCGAACAGGACATCACTTTGCACCACGGTGTGCGGATTGACGGGGCCTTGGATGCCCGGGCCATGCAGCAATTCTGTCGCGACCATGCCATCAAACTGGTGGTGAATGCCGCCCACCCATTCGCCGAACGGCTGCATCGCACCATCGAAGCGGTGTCGGCCGCCTTGGAAATCCCTGTCATCAGGTTTGAAAGACTGTATGTTGCGCGCCACGAAGTCGATGCCGTGTGGTGTAAAAGCTATGCCGAAGCCTTGGAAATGATACGCAACGACAGGGCAAGACAACCCGGGAAATCCTACCGGCTGTTGGCAACGACGGGAGTGCAGAGCATCCGAAAGCTGGCGGTTCTGAAGGAGTCGGGCATTGACATCAGGCATCGCATCCTGCCGAGAGACAGCTCCTTGCAGCTGGCTTACGCACAGGGAGCCACCGACGACGAACTTTGCTTTTACGAAGGCAACGACAACGACGGCACACTCTTGGACACATGGCATCCCGATGCCTTGCTGTTGAAAGAAAGCGGTGTGACAGGCGGCTTCAAAGAAAAGGTGAAAGCCGCCCTCGAACATCATGTCAAGGTGTTTGTCATCGAGCGTCCGGTGCTGCCGGAGAGTTTCATCCGCGTCGACGGAGAACACGGGCTGAGGCGCATGGTGGAACGATTGCTGCCCGACTTCTACCCCTTGAAGAGCGGACTGACCACCGGTACCTGTGCCACAGCCGCCGCCTTGGCTGCCGCAGGCATGCTTTTGGAAAACAAATCGTCGGAGACAGTGGCAGTGATGCTGCCCAACGGCGAGACCATCGAGGTGGAAACCATTTGTCGGGAAGGGTATGCCACCGTGGTGAAAGACAGCGGCGATGACCCCGATGTTACCAACGGACTCGAAATATGTGCATCGGTGAACATCCTGCCCGATGCCCTTCCGGGCACCATCTACATCGAAGGAGGTGAGGGGGTGGGCATCGTGACCTTGCCGGGGTTTGACAGCAAACCGGGCGAAGCGGCCATCAACCGCGTACCGAGGCAGATGATCACCGACAATATCATGCGTCGTTTCCATCCCCGACAAGCCCTGCAAGTGGTCGTCTCGGTACCGAAAGGCAAGGAAGTGGCAGCCAAGACCTTCAATCCCCGTCTGGGAATACGCGACGGCATTTCCATCGTCGGCGTGTCGGGCATCATCAAGCCTTTCTCCGAAGAGGGATTCTTGAACAGCATCCGCAAATGTATGCTGGTGGCCAAGGCAAGCGGAAGCGACTGCGTGGTCATCAATTCGGGAGCCAAGAGCGAACGGTTCGTCAAACAACATTGTCCCGACTTGCCACCGCAAGTATTTGTGGAATATGGCAATTACATCGGCGAGACCATCAAGATGGCTGCCGAAATCAACATCCCCCGTGTCATCCTGGGCGTGATGTTGGGCAAAGCCGTGAAGCTGGCGGCAGGACATCTCGACACCCACAGCCGGCGATCACTCATGGACAAAGGCTTCATTACCGCGCTACTGGCGGAAAGCGGATGTCCGGAAAAAGTCATCGAAAGGACCGGAAGCATGACGTTGGCACGCGAACTGTGGGACATCATTCCGCCGGAACTGATCGAACCGTTCAGCCAAACCGTGATTCGTCATTGCCAAAAGCACTGCGGCAAGTTACTGCCCGATGGCAAAGTGGACATTTTCCTGATAGAAGAAAGCGGAAAAATCCATACCGAAGCCACTCCGTAAAGGCTTCGGTCGATAGCAAATCATACAGTAGACAAGAAGAATTTTACAGAAACACACCATCACGTCAAACCCAACAAATTACAAAAACCTACTCATGAAAATATACAGACAAAGCGATTATCTCACCAATGAATGGACCGGTGGTATCACTCGACAACTCTATATCCATCCCGAGGAAGCATCATTGTCGGCAAGAAATTTCACCTTGCGCATCTCTTCTGCCGTCATTGACCTCACGGAGAGCGACTTTTCGGACTTCACAGGGTTTACACGCTACATCATGCCTTTGGAAGGTGACATCCAATTGATGAGGAACGGTGAACGCATCGTCCTCGAAAAAGACCGTCTTTTCAGGTTCGACGGTAGCGAAAAGATTAGTTCCATCAACTCGAAAGGAGCCACAGACTTCAACATCATCCACAGAAAAGACATAGAAATCAGCACAAAGATCGTTGAAGGCGATGCCGAAACCGATGCCGGTCATACGACGATTGTGTTTGCACTCGGCGACTGCGGCATCGACAGCATCATATTACACCGACACGAAACCCTCGTGACCGAAAAGAAAACGCACGTGACCGGCAAGGCCGTCTTCATCACTTTGCCCTAACAGAACCTTCCTTCCGCCTCTTCAAACCAACAGTACAGACAAACTCTTCGGCTTGAAACAGCCCCCAATAAGCGACAAAATGTCATAAACAAGCGACATTTTGTCGCCTATTTTGTAAAGGTACGGTGTTTGCGATGATGGTAAGTGAACAATCGAAACAACGCATCAGACGTTGCACAAGATCGTCAATAACATTACAAACCATAAATATAGGAGGATTAATTATGTTACCGGTTATGCACAGAAGCACTTGGTTGCCAGAAGTATTCAACGATTTCTTTAACACGGATTTCATGTCAAAGGCAAACGCGACGGCACCAGCCATCAATGTAATTGAAACTGAAAAAGAATATTTGGTCGAACTTGCTGCCCCCGGAATGAAGAAAGAAGATTTCGACATCCGCATCAATCAGTCCGGAGATCTCAACATCAAGATGGAGAGCAAGAGAGAAAAGGAAGACAAAAACGAAAAGGCTCACTACTTGAGAAGGGAATTTTCATATACCAAGTTCGAACAAACACTGATTCTTCCCGATGACGTCGAAAGACAAAACATTGGCGCAAAGATGACAGACGGCGTGCTGACCATCAGCATTCCCAAGGTTGTCAAAGCCGAAGTGGAAACCTCTCGCATCATCAACGTAGAGTAACGAGCAAACAGTCAGTAGTTTTTCATAAATGAGTTAGTTTAATTTTTAATCGTAATAGTCCGACGGCGAATGAGAGACCTCCCACGGCTGACACCTGCCTTCGGACTATTTTTGTTGTTCATCGTTCACGAAAACAGAAGTGAATAAAGCCAAGAAGCACGGCAGGTAATCCGCTTTCGGATTACCTGCCGTGCTTCTTCAACTGTCGGGGCGACAGGATTCGAACCTGCGACCACCTGGTCCCAAACCAGGCGCGCTACCGGGCTGCGCTACGCCCCGCGACATACCGTTGCCGGTTTGCGCCTGCAAAGGTATGTACTTTTTTTGATTCCGACAAATAAAGCGTGGGCTAAATTAGACCTGTCACGCCCCATTGCGAAAGGATAACGACTACTTGATGATGCCTTGTTCGACAAAGACTTTCTTGAGGATCTGCACGCCTCTTTCGACTTGTTCTTTGGTATGAGTCGCCATGAGGGCAAACCGTACAAGGGTGTCTTGGGGCGCACATGCGGGCGGTATGACAGGATTGATGAACACACCGTTATCGAATGCCAGCTTGGTGACGATGAAAGTCTTGTCGACATCGCGCACATAGAGAGGAATGATGGGACTGGCGGTGTCGCCGATTTCGAAATTCTCTTCTCTGAAACGCTGCAAGGCATAGTTGGTAACATCCCACAATTTCTCGATTCTCTCCGGCTCACGCTGGATGATATGCAGGGCTTCACGTGCCGCGGCAGTGGCAGCCGGTGCATTGGAAGCACTGAAAATGTAGGTACGACAAGCATGGCGGAGATAGTTGATGGTATCGAAATCGGCAGCAACGAAGCCACCGATACTTGCCAGACTCTTACTGAACGTACCCATGATGATATCCACATCATCGGTCAGACCGAAGTGGTCGCAGATTCCTCTTCCCTGACGACCGAAGACACCGAGGCTGTGTGCCTCATCGACCATCACCGAAGCGTTGTACTTATGCTTCAGTCTGATGATTTCAGGCAGGTTACAGATGTCGCCTTCCATGGAGAACACACCATCGACAACGATGAGTTTGACCGACTCGGGATTACACTTTTGCAGCTGTTTCTCCAAGTCTTCCATGTCATTGTGGCGATACTTGAGCTGCTTGGCAAATGACAATCTTCGGCCATCGATGATGGAAGCATGGTCACGTTCGTCGCAAATGATGTAGTCTTCGCGACCACAGATGACCGGCAGCACGCCCGAGTTGGCAAAGAAACCGGTGGAGAAACACAGGGCATCATCCTTGCTTTCGAAGGCAGCCAACTCTTTTTCCAACTCAACATGCAGGTCGATGGTACCATTCAGGAAACGACTTCCGGCACAACCGGCACCGTATTTGTCGAGAGCTGCTTTGGCCGCGTCAATCACCCGCTGATCACCGGTGAGACCGGTATAGGCGTTTGATCCGAACATCAGCACTCTGTGACCTTCCATTTCGACTTCGGTTCCTTGCTTTCCCGAAATGGAGCGGAAATAAGGATACACCCCTAATTCCATGTATTTTTGGGGTTCTCGGTATTGTTTAAACCTCTCTTGTAAAATTCCCATATAGTAATTCGTAGATATGCACTACTCTAATTTTGGCTGCAAAGATACAAAATAAGGATGAAAAAACTGCTTTTTAATTAGAAATGTAAACTTTTAGCCAATAAAGAGCCGTCTAAAGGCTTTCACTTTTCACCCTGATCGGTCATCAGAGTCCGGGCCGGTTTTGTTCGATTGTCGGATAGACGGGTGAAACCGGACGGAAAGTGGCATGGACTGTGCGGAATGACAAGCGAAACAGTCGGATGACCGATTTGGCTTGAATACATGAAAAGTTCTATTTTCATGCTTCCATTTGCGAAAATATGCTTAACTTCGCAACCGAATCACCGATAACACCAAGTAAAGATGGACAAACGCAACTTCGTAACAATAGCCGACTTGTCGAAAGAGAAGATTCTCTACATGATAAAAATGGCACAAGAGTTTGAGAAAAACCCCAATCGAGAAATCTTGAAAGGCAAAGTTGTGGCAACGCTGTTTTACGAACCATCGACCCGGACAAGGCTGAGTTTCGAGACGGCAGCCAACAGATTGGGCGCAAGGGTCATCGGATTCTCGGATGCCAAGGCTTCGAGCGTCTCCAAAGGCGAAACGCTGAAGGACACCATCCTCATGGTTTCCAACTACGCCGATGTCATCGTGATGCGGCATTACATCGAAGGTGCGGCGCAATATGCGTCAGAAGTGGCTCCCGTACCCATCGTCAATGCCGGCGACGGAGCACACCAGCACCCTTCACAGTGCATGCTCGACCTCTACACCATTTACCAAACGCAAGACACACTTGAGAATCTGAACATCTATTTGGTAGGCGATTTGAAATACGGACGCACGGTTCACTCGCTTCTGATGGCAATGCGCCACTTCAATCCCACCTTCCATTTCATCGCTCCCAAGGAGTTGGCAATGCCCAATGAATATAAAATCTACTGCACAAACCACGGCATCAAATATCAAGAGCATACCGATTTCGATGAGAATGTCATTGCGGATGCCGACATCATATATATGACGCGCGTGCAGAAGGAGCGTTTTTCGGATCTCATGGAATACGAAAAGGTAAAGAATGCCTACATCCTAAAAAGTTCAATGCTCGGAAAGGTGAAGAAAAACATGAAGATATTACACCCTCTTCCAAGGGTCAATGAGATCACATACGACGTGGACGACAACCCGCACGCTTACTACATACAGCAGGCACGTAACGGTCTCTTCGCACGAGAAGCCATCATTTGCGACGTACTCGGCATCTCGCTCGATGACATCAGGAAAGACAACACCATTATCAAACTAACTTCCGAAAACTCCTTCACCAATGAATAAGAAAGAAATATTGGTAACCGCCATCAAAAACGGTACTGTCATCGACCACATTCCGGCATCAAAGACCTTTCAGGTAGTCAGTCTTTTGGAACTCGAGAAACTGACCAATCCCGTCACCATAGGCTACAATTATCCCTCACAAAAGGTCGGAAAGAAGGGCATCATCAAAGTGACCGACAAGTTTTTCTCGGACGACGAGATTTCAAGACTGTCGGTCGTGGCTCCCAAAGTGGTGCTGAATGTGATCAAGGACTACGAAGTCGTGGAGAAGAAAACCGTTGAAACACCCGACGAACTTTGCGGCATCGTGAAATGCAACAACCCCAACTGCGTGACCAACCACGAGCCGATGAACACCGTTTTCACCATCGTCGACAAGGAAACCGGCATCCTCAAATGCCGATACTGCGATGTCGAGCAAAAGATGGATGAAGTAGAATTGTGCTGAATATCTATTAACATCAAACTAATATACAATGGAAAAAGATCAGGTAATCTTTGATTTGATTGAAAAAGAACATCAAAGACAGTTGAAAGGAATGGAACTCATCGCGTCAGAGAACTTTGTCAGCGATGAAGTGATGGAAGCCATGGGCTCTTATCTTACCAACAAATACGCCGAAGGCTACCCCGGCAAGCGTTATTACGGCGGCTGTCAGGTAGTCGATCAAGTGGAAAACATCGCCATCGAGCGCATCTGCAAACTCTTCGATGCCGAATATGCCAACGTACAGCCCCACTCGGGAGCACAAGCCAATGCCGCCGTACTCTTGGCAGTGTTGAAGCCCGGCGACACATTTATGGGATTGAACCTCGACCACGGCGGTCACCTTTCTCACGGATCGCATGTCAACACCAGCGGCATTCTCTACAATCCCGTCGGTTACAACCTCAACAAGGAAACTGGAATGGTGGACTATGACGAGATGGAAAAACTCGCTCTCGAACACAAACCCAAACTGATCATCGGCGGTGGCTCGGCATACAGCCGCGAATGGAACTACAAACGCATGAGAGAAATTGCCGACAAAGTGGGCGCAATTCTGCTCATTGACATGGCTCACCCTGCCGGACTGATTGCAGCCGGACTGCTGGAGAACCCCGTAAAATACGCTCACATCGTGACATCCACCACTCATAAGACTCTCCGTGGTCCGCGCGGCGGTATTATCTTGATGGGCAAAGACTTCGAAAATCCTTGGGGTCTCACCACTCCGAAGGGTCAGGTAAAGATGATGAGCACCATCCTGAACTCAGCCGTATTCCCCGGACAGCAAGGCGGTCCGCTCGAACATGTCATCGCAGCCAAGGCTGTTGCCTTCGGAGAATGTCTCAAACCGGAGTTCAAAGAATACGCCAAGCAGGTGAAGAAAAACGCCGCCGTATTGGCAGAAGAACTTGTGAAGCGCGGCTTCGGCATCGTCAGTGGCGGTACCGACAACCACTCCATGTTGGTAGACCTGCGTTCGAAATATCCCGATCTGACCGGTAAGGTTGCCGAGAACGCCCTCGTTGCCGCCGACATCACCGTCAACAAGAATATGGTTCCGTTCGATTCGCGCAGCGCATTCCAAACCTCGGGTATCCGTCTTGGTACACCTGCCATCACCACCAGAGGTGTGAAAGAAGACATGATGCCGCTCATCGCCGACCTCATCGAGGAAGTTCTGAACGCCCCCGAGAACGAAGAAGTAATCGCAAAGGTGAGAGCCAAGGTCAACGAAACAATGAAAGATTATCCGCTCTTCGCCTATTAAGAAGCGACAAATCATCCTTTACGCGCGGTACAAGCGCGGACTCCTCCCGCACAACACGAATGCGATACCTCGCGTGACGATTCGGTCATGCCGTCATCATTCGTCTGAAAGGTTGGAAAACAAAGGATGATACGAAAGAGGGAAGCCCGAATGCCGTCCGCAACGGATCGGCTGTGAGGTTCTGCCCGTCTTTTACCAACCGACATTGAGAGAGAAGCATCCGCTTGGATCGCTTCTCTCTTATCGTTGATCCTCAATCAGCCATCAGGCCATTAAGCCCAAATCGACCATTAGAGTCCGAGTTGATGCCGTTTGATTGTCGACCATCCGGGTTGTCGGTTCGTTGCAGGCGTATCGGAGTACGGCAAAACAAAACGACAAACAAGATGCCGGCAAGTGAACGATACCGGACGGCAAGTGCCATCATCGGCATGAAAGGTTGGACAAAACGCTCTCATGACCGATCCGGGTTTAGTTACATTTTTCTTTTTTATCTTTTTACCCCCACAGGCATTCAACCGTTATCGACATTTTGTTTGTCGTTGTTTTCGATGAGACATGCCACATTTTACAGAACAAACAAGCCCTTTGTCTGACAATCTAACCAAACAGATTCGACTGTCTGCGATGTTTTGAGTAAAAAACAAAGCCACATACCAAATTCATTCGATTAAAATCTTTATATTTGCAAAACGGACGGAAGAAAGATGTTCCTGCCGAACGCCTTTCAGACATCGACTGCCGAGTTTCGATGCTTTCGAGCTACCGGTTTCGATCGTACCATGTTGCTTCGACTCCACTATTCATCGCTTGTCAATCAACAATCCCGAATAGGTTTTTGTTCGACCATCAACCGGCGGACAAGATGCGAAAAGCTACGAAAACGGTCGGAAAAGTCCGAATCATCAAACGTTGAACCAAGCGGTCTGACAGACCGATCTGAGATAATATGAGTCGCATAGAAAACGAAAAGAAGCTCCTCTCGCAGATGATCCGCCTGTACTGTCGTCGTAAGCTCAAGGCTGAAGTCATGCCCGAAGCCTACGCCGAATTGCTCACTTATGCCCATCGGCGGCTCGACGCGTGCAGGTTTGGTGAAGGCAAGCCCACTTGTAAACGATGTACAGTACATTGTTACGGTAGGGCGAAACGCGAGGACATACGTCGCGTCATGCGTTGGTGTGGCCCGCGCATGATGCTTTATCATCCGCTTGCGGCATGGAGGCATCTGTTCGATCTGCACCGCTGATTTCCGCAAGAAAT
Organism: Prevotella sp.; assembly: GCA_022781445.1. GTDB lineage: Bacteria > Bacteroidota > Bacteroidia > Bacteroidales > Bacteroidaceae > Prevotella. The sequence goes on along the minus strand of JALETQ010000018.1, from coordinate 7,780 downwards.
GTGCCGATGGCGCATCTGTCCGGTGCTTTGCTCCGGTTTCTCAAACATCAACATCATTCACTATGATCAAAGTATATGTCATGGAGAGCTGTCCCGACTGTCGTGCAGTCAAGGCTCTCGCTCAGACCGACCCACGTTTCAAGCTCATCGACATCGGTGAGCACGTGGCAAATCTCAAAGAGTTTATTCGCTTGCGCGATGCCCGTCCCGAATTCGACGAGGCCAAGCAAGGCGGATGGATAGGCATTCCCTGCTTCTGCATGGAAGACGGCTCGATAACCTTTTCGCACCCAGATGCTGATTTCTCGGACATCGAAACCGGTAGTGCATGCCGTCTCGACGGAACGGGCTGCTGACGGTACGTCCTCGCGTTTTCAATCATCTTCCCAAGTCGGCTCTCTTTGGCTGACAGGGATTAATCATTCTAAGAACTATGAAATTACTTGGCAACATCTTATGGTTGGTTTTTGGTGGCTTGGAAGCCGCCATCGGTTATTTTACGGGAAGTTTGGCCTTGGCATTGACCATCGTGGGCATTCCTTGGGCATACCAGACTTTCAAAATAGGGGTACTCTGTCTGTGGCCTTTCGGTACCGAAGTAAACGATTCTGATAGCCCCATGGGATGCCTCAATTTGCTTCTGAATATCGTGTGGATTATCTTCGGAGGGCTGTGGGCGTGGCTCGTACACATCTTCTTCGGTCTTCTGCTCTTTGTGAGCATCATTGGTATTCCCTTCTCCAGGCAGCATTTCAAGATGGCACGGTTGTCGCTCGCTCCTTTCGGCAAGGACGTGGTGTGGCATTGATAAAAAATAAAGGCTCTTCACACCGTTTCCGCTCTGTCGTTGCTCCATGCCGTTCAGGTTGGTCTTTTCAGCCTGAAGGGTTAGAGTGACAGCTATTGATAAACTGTATGTGCGAAAACGATGGTAACTTTTGTGCCGGATGGTCTGCCAAACGACCGCCCCTGTAGTTGCAAAAAAACAAGAAAAGGCCGCAAAGAACAGTGCTTCTCATGATTTCTTTATAACTTTGTGGACCAAGAACAAGTAAAAATATCGAAACAATGACCAGAAAAATATTCATCATGGCGTGGCTGATGTTCCTTGCAATGGCTCTCCATGCCCAGAATCTGGCGCGAGCCAAGCAGATACTCGACAAGACCTCATCCATCGTCGGCAGACGGGGAGGAGCCTCGGCCAACTTCTCCATACAGGGTGGCAACTACGAACCGGTTTCGGGAACGATTGCCATCAAAGGGCGTAAGTTCTATGCACAGACCCCCAAGGGGGCCACATGGTTCAACGGCAAGACACAATGGACCTACCTGTCGAAGTCGGGCGAGGTCAATGTTTCCAATCCCGACCAAAGTACACAGGCCCGGATGAATCCCTACCAGTTCATCACCCTCTATAAGCAAGGCTATGCCTTGGGGGTCAGTGAGAGCAGCGACAACTACCTTGTCACCATGAAAGCCACGACGACGAAAAGCAACATCAGAGAAATTCAGGTGACCATCGACAAGGCGAGCTATCTGCCCAAACAGGTAAAAATGCTGCAGAAAGGCAAGTGGACGACCATCCGCATCAGTAACTTCAAGGCCAAGAACCTCAGCGACAGACTCTTCAACTTCCCTGCCAAGGATTATCCCAAGGCCGAAATCATAGACCTGCGATGAACAGATTGGATATTTTCCGCGCCATCAAACGCCATCAGAAGCTGGCGGCCAATCGCCATCCGGCGATGGAACAGGCCAAATGGGCGAAGGCTTTCGGCTATATCGGCATGGCATTCATCGTGATGTACCTCATGTTCATCAGCATCATGCTTGCAATGATTGCCAATTCAAGCGGTTCGGTCACCTCCTATGAGTTGATGTACGGCCTGTTGCCGTTCATCCTCGCGCTGGATTTCTTTGTCCGGTTTACCGTTCAGCAGACACCCTCGCAGCAAATCAAGTCGTATGTACTGATGCCATTGTCCAAGTATGTATGCGTGGACAGTTTCCTGTTTCTGACGTTCATCAGCCCGACGCGCTTCATCTGGTTTGCCCTCTTCCTGCCTTACGCCATCATGTCGGTGGTGTTCAGCTACGGCTTCATGGCGATGGTGGGCTTCCTGCTGGGTTTCTTCCTGTTGCTGGTGTTCAACAGCTATTGGTACATGCTGGTGCGTGCCCTGATCAATACCCGTCTGTACTGGTGGGCATTACCCGCGGCATTCTATGCCTTGGCGTTCCTGCCTTGGCTCCTTGCCAAAGATTTCAACATCGAAAAACTGTTCTACTTCTACGGCGACTGGGGGCGTGCGTTCACCCATTTCAACCCCTTGGCATATCTGGCAGCCGTGGCGGTGATTGTGTTGATAGTGTTCATCAACCGCAAGGTACAATACAACCTTTCGTACAAGGAGCTGAGCAAGACGGAAGATACGAAATTGCGCCATGTGACCAAGCTCGAATCGCTCAACCGCTTTGGTGACACCGGCGAGTATCTGAAACTCGAAATCAAGAGCATCATGCGCAACAAGAACATCCGCAAGTCGTTCATTTCGGCCATCATCACCGTGGTCATCTTCAGTTTGTTGGTGTCGTTTACCAACATTTATGACAATCGGGTCATGACATTGTTCTGGTGTATGTATAATTACAGCATCTTCGGCAACGTCTTTGTCAACAAAGTGATGTGTTATGAGGGTAATTACATCGACTGCCTGATGGTGCATCGTGAAAACATCATCTCGCTTCTGCGCGCCAAATACTACTTCTACACCCTGATGTTGCTGCTGCCTCTCGTGCTGATGTTCCCCATGATTTACACCGGCAAGTTCAGTCTGCTCGGTTTGTTGTCACTCTTGGTGTTCACAGGCGGCTTCACTTACTTCATGCTTTTCCAGCTTGCCATATATAACAAGGTAACGATGCCACTCAACGAGAAGTTCATCGGGAAGGGAGGCATGGAGAACAATTATTTTCAAATCATTCTGTCTTTGGCTTCGTTCACATTGCCGATAGCCATCGTTGCCTTGTTTGATACTTTCTTTTCCGAAACGACGAGTTTCCTGATGGTCATGTTCATCGGATTGGCATTTATGGGATTGCATCCGCTTTGGCTGCGCAACATCTACAAACGCATGATGAAACGCAAGTATGTCAATCTGGCCTCGTTTCATTCGTCGAGGTAATGAGAGCTTCGTTACGAACCGACCGAAAACTGAAAACATACAGAGGGGGAAGCATCGACAATGTTTCCCCCTTGTCGTGGCTATCGGTCGTCAGGGTAACCATCAAGTCCGACGACCGGAAAAATGGAATGGGACAAAGGGATAGAGTGATTCGGGAGCCGACAAGGTTCAGTATTCGGGAAGCATGATGAGGTCGGTCATGACGGCATCGCTGACGAAAAGCCCTTTCCGCGTGAGCGACAAGTGACCTTTTTCAAATATGAGAGTGCCTGCCGCAATCGCTTTGCGGGCATTGGCAGAAAGATATTGACAGAACTTCCTCCCCAAACGGTTTTCCAACTCCTGAAGATCGATACCGTCGGAGGTACGCAAGGCGGTTGTGATGATGTCGTTGTAGGCTGTCGTTTCATCTATGATTTCGTAGTCGAAAATATCATCGAACCTGCCTTCCATGACGCTTTCGGCATAACGGTTGGCATCTGAAATGTTCCATCGGCGAGTAGTGCGGTTGTAAGAATGGGCAGCAGCCCCCACGCCTATGTAGGGAATGCCATGCCAGTAAGACGAGTTGTGTCGCGAGCGGAATCCTTTTCGGGCAAAATTGCTGACCTCGTAATGTTCGTAATCGGCAGCCGTAAGGCGGTCGATGAGCCGGTCGTACATAGCCACCGACAAACTTTCGTCGATTTCGGCAATGCGCTTTTTTGCCCGCAAGACGGACAGAGGGGTTCCTTCTTCATAAGTCAGGCTGTAGGCCGAAATATGTTCCACATCAAGAGCAATGGCTTGTCGCAGGTCGTACTCCCATTCTGCCATCGTCTCTTCGGGGAAACCAAACATCAGGTCGATGCTGATGTTCTTCACGCCGGCATTCCGAAGACAGGCAATGGCATCATCAATCTGTTGTCGGGAATGACGCCGTCCGATGATTTTCAACCTGCTGTCGGAAAACGATTGGGCTCCGAGACTCACGCGGTTGATGCCCGTCTGCACCAAAGCATCGCACCATGTGGGTGTCACATCGTCGGGATTGCATTCAAGGGTAAGCTCCTGCGGTGGCTGAAAAGAGCCTTCTCTGCTCCCGGATGAATGATTCTGCGTCGTCAAACTTCCTTGCTCGTTTGCCAACAAGCAACTATCGCTTGTGAAAGGAGAACTTTCGGACACTGATGGGTAACTCTCACCGATTTGTTGAAGAATTTTTTGCAATTCGCCGATGGTGAGTTGCGAAGGCGTTCCGCCCCCGAAATATACCGTTTCGATGACCTCGCCCGACGGAAGTTCGCTCTTGCGTGCTGCCAATTCCCGACAAACGGCATCGACATAGCGAGGCCGAAGATCGCTTCGGGTAGTCGAGTAGAACGCACAATACGAACATCGCGACGCACAAAAAGGGATATGAATGTATATTCCTGCCATAGTCTGCTCTGTAGAGGTCGCAAAATTACGAAGATGTTTCTTTGCAGCAGCACTTTTTTTGGAAATCTTTTGGCCATTCGTGGAATATTCGTTAATTTAGGCGGCATAATCAATACACATATCATAAACCTTAAAATATCCCCTTATGAAAGTTTATCAGACGAACGAAATCAAGAACATTGCGCTCATCGGTAGTGCGGGCAGCGGCAAGACCACCCTTGCCGAGAGTATGCTTTTCGAAGCCGGAATCATCAAACGCCGCGGTACGGTGGAGGCAAAGAACACCGTGAGCGACTACTTCCCCGTAGAACAAGAGTACGGCTATTCTGTTTTTCCGACAGTTTTCCATGTAGAATGGAACAACAAGAAACTCAATATCATCGATTGTCCCGGCTCTGACGACTTTGTCGGCGGTGCCATCACAGCCCTGAATGTCACCGATCAGGCGGTAATCCTCATCAACGGACAGTACGGACCCGAGGTCGGAACGCAAAACGCTTTCAGATATACCGAGAAAATCAACAAACCTGTGATTTTCCTTGTGAACCAACTCGATAAAGAACACTGCGATTTTGACAACCTGCTTGCAGGCATGCACGAAATATATGGCGGCAAATGCGTACCGGTTCAATATCCCATTGCCACCGGACCCGACTTCAATGCCGTCATCGACGTGCTGCTCATGAAGAAGTATTCGTGGAAGCCCGAGGGTGGAGTACCCACGATAGAGGACATCCCTGCCGACCAAATGGACAAGGCCATGGAGATGCATCGCGCTTTGGTCGAGGCCGCAGCCGAGAACGACGAAGGACTGATGGAGAAGTTCTTCGAGAGCGAATCACTAACGGAAGACGAGATGCGTGAGGGTATTCGCAAAGGTCTCATCACCCGTTCGATATTCCCCGTGTTCTGTGTTTGCGCAGGTAAAGATATGGGTGTGCGCCGTTTGATGGAATTCTTGGGCAATGTCGTGCCGTTTGTTGCCGACATGCCTCAGGTAAAGAATACCAAAAACGAAGATGTGGCTGCCGACAGCGCAGGCCCGGAGTCGGTGTATTTCTTCAAAACCGGTATGGAACCGCATATCGGTGAAGTGTCTTATTTCAAGGTGATGAGCGGTAAAGTGAAAGCCGGAGACGACCTTACCAATGCCAACCGTGGCTCGAAAGAACGCATGGGACAGATATATGCCTGTGCAGGAGCCAACCGTATTGCCGTCGATGAACTCGTTGCGGGCGACATCGGCTGTACCGTGAAACTCAAGGATGTCAAGACCGGCAACACGCTCAACGGCAAAGAATGCGACCATACGTTCGACTTCATCAAGTATCCCAACTCCAAATTCTCGCGTGCCATCAAGGCCAACAATGAAGGAGATACCGAAAAGATGATGGCTGCATTGCTGAAGATGCATCAGGAAGACCCCACATGGGTCATCGAACAGTCGAAAGAATTGCGTCAAACCATCGTTCATGGACAGGGAGAGTTCCACTTGCGTACCCTCAAATGGCGCATGGAGAACAACGAGAAAATCGGCGTAACCTACGAAGAGTCCAAGATCCCGTACCGCGAAACTATCACCAAGACGGCGCGCGCCGACTATCGCCACAAGAAACAGTCGGGTGGTGCCGGTCAGTTCGGTGAGGTTCACCTCATCGTTGAGCCTTACACCGAAGGTATGCCAGACCCGACGGTTTACAAATTCAACGGACAAGAGTTCAAAATGAATATCAAGAGCCGCGAAGAGGTCGATTTGGAATGGGGCGGAAAGCTCATTTTCCTCAACTCGGTTGTCGGCGGAGCCATTGACACACGCTTCATGCCAGCCATCTTGAAGGGGGTGATGGAACGCATGGAACAAGGTCCTTTGACAGGAAGCTATGCCCGCGATGTACGCGTGGTGGTTTACGACGGCAAAATGCACCCGGTAGATTCGAACGAATTGTCATTTATGCTGGCAGCCCGCAATGCCTTCTCGATGGCGTTCAAAGAAGCCGGCCCGAAGATTCTTGAGCCTATCTATGACCTCGAAGTGTACGTACCTGCCGACTATATGGGAGATGTCATGAGCGACTTGCAGGGCCGTCGTGCCATCATCATGGGCATGGACAGCGAGGCAGGCTATCAAAAACTGGTTGCCAAGATTCCGTTGAAGGAACTGGCAAACTACTCGATTGCCCTCAGTTCTCTTACCGGAGGACGTGCTTCGTTTACCACGAAATTTGCCAATTACGAACTTGTTCCCAACGATATCCAACAGAATCTCATCAAGGAACACGAGGCCGAAGTTGCAGCAGAAGACTAATCGGGCTTCCCTTTTCATGAACATCCCGAAGGCATTGACGTGCTTTCGGGATGTTTTTTATGATACCTGCAAAGATCAAGAAAGAATGATTGGGGACATTGGGGAACACTTATAAAACAAGAAAAAGCTAAGTAATTAATAATCAATCACTTAACTTTTTCTTTGTACCCAGACCCGATAAAGTACCCAGCAAACAAAGTGTACTCAAAAGAATGTAAGTGCAAGATAATCAGAGGTAGCCAAAAGGGTATATTAACCCTTTGTTTCATAAAAAAGACTATATTTTGCCGTTTTTGGCTACCCTTTGGCTACCCAAACAAAAATATTTTCTTATCTTTGCAAATAAAAGAAACAAAGGGCAAGGGAAATGGCAAACAAGAAAGATGTAAGAACCGATAACACCTACATTATCAGTCAAGACACCACCGACAACCCAAAGTTGGGGGCAAAAATACTTTCAGATGGTAGGGAAAGTTTGTTTTTGGATTACTACTTTGGCTACCAGATGGTATATAGTGAAAAGCTGGATAAGCAGGTAGCCAAGAAAGACAGGAAACGTGAGTTTCTGAAACTCTACCTTTGGCAAGCACCCAGAACACCGCTTGAACGCCAACAGAACAAAGAAACGCTGGAACTCGCTAAGAAGATAAGATTTGAGCGTGGGCAAGAGTTGCTGGAGAGCGTGGAGGGTTACAGGCTCAAAAAGGAGCGTGATATTAACTTTCTTGACTACTTTCATAGTTACATTGACAAGTACACTAAGAAAGATATTAGAATGGTGGAGATAGCCCTAAAACGCTTTAAGGACTTCCTGAACGACACACCAGAGTACAACAAGTATGCCAAGAGGATTAAGCCAGAACAGATAAGC
>JALETQ010000024.1 GCA_022781445.1 Prevotella sp. | reverse complement strand
ATGCCAAGTTTCATTGCTTCAACGTCAAATTCAGCACCCATTTTTTAGCGGACAGCCGATGAAAGAGTCAAAGGGGGGCTTGTCTAACGGCCAAATCCGTAAATATGGGGGTAAAAGTATGTTTAGCGGACAGTAATAATTCCCAATCGGTCATGAGAGTCCGAGCCGGCTTTGGCAGATTACCGGGCAGCCGGGCTATCAGTCTCCGGAAATCATGTCGCAAGCCGACAAGCGATTCGGGATAAAAGGGCAGGTTTTGTCTTACAGAAGGGGAACTTTCGCCGTACAAAAGGACAGGTATGGGACAGTAAAATGGCAGATTTTACGGCAGCATTGATTTTCAAACACTTACAAAGTGTACAGTCACCAAACGGATGGAGAGTCGGCATTCATGGACTTTGTTGATAAGTCACTACAAATATTTTGAACGCCGGTTCGTTTTTAAGTTCAGAGAATTTCTATTGATTCATTCACCCCCAATCGGTCATCAGACCCGTTCGATTCTACATTTCAAACCAATCATAATACTTTCCGGCCGGTTTCGTTCACTTGCCGGCATCTTGTGTGTCGGTTTGTCTTGCCGTAGTTCGCTACGCCTGCAACAAACCGACAACCCATCCGGGTGATCATCAACCGAACCGACACGGACGCCCATGACCGATTGAAACAAAAAAGTGCGCCATAAGCGCACTTTCCATTATTCAATGTCGGCCAACCAATCACGAAAGTGCCTGTCGTTGGCAACCTTCATCGGTCGTGAAGGCCGACCGGATGTTACTTCACAGGATGATTTTCTGCAAAGATGGCCATGCGTTCGTCAAGCTCAGCATACTGGTCTTCGCGCACAAAAGACGTGCAGGCACGCAGTCCCTGCTGTTCGCTGCCGGTGGTCACGAGCGAAATGGCACTCACACCATAGTACATCAGTTCGGTGGCAAGTTCGCCGGAGGTCATGCCGGGATAGCCGATAGTGAAGTAGAAACCATCGGCAACAGGTTCGTCGAGATCCTTGTCGTACACGATGACGAAGTTATGACGACAGAAGATTTCTTTCAGACGATGGGCGCGTTCGCCATAGACCAACACGTCCTGACGGAAGTTGTATCGACCCTCGCAAGCGGCTTTCATCATGGCGGCCATGCCATATTGTGCACTGTGGCTCGTGCCCGACGACAAGGCGTAGAGCATACGGGTGGAGAAAACAGGTCCGAAAGCCAACCCTTCGTAGCGTTGTGCCAAGGCATCATAGTGACGATGGAAGAGTTTGTCGCTGATGCAGGTCACACCGATGCGTTCGCCGGCATAGCTGAATGCCTTTGAACCGCTGATGAGCAGGATGTAGTTATCGGTGTAATTGGCGACCGAAGGCTGATAGGGCGGTTGGAAAGGAACGCTGAGATCTTTGCGGAAGTCCATGGCAAAGTATGCCAAATCTTCAATGATGATGGTGTCGTAACGGTTGCTGAGTTCGCCGATGATGCGCAATTCGTCGTCGTTGAAACATATCCAGGAGGGGTTATTGGGGTTGCTATACACCACGGCAGCGATGTTTCCTTGGGAAAGATAGCTCTCCAGCTTCTCGCGCAGCTTCTCTCCACGGTAGGCATAGACATCGAACGTGATGTATTTCACGCCCAGCACATGACACTGCATCTTCTGAATGGGAAAGCCGGGGTCGATGAAAAGCACGGTGTCTTTCTTGGGATCGGCTTGCGAGCAGGTGAGGAAGGAGGCGAAACCGCCCTGCATACTGCCCACCACGGGGATGCAACCTTCAGGTTGGATGTCGACCCCGATGAAGGCTTTGACGAACTGTGAGGCGGCCGACTTCAGATCGGGCAGTCCCTGAATGTCGGGATAGAGGCAGGCAATGCCATCCTGCAAGGCTTTGATCTGTGCATCGACACCCACTTTGGCCGCGGGAAGACCGGGAATGCCCATTTCCATTTTGATAAACTCCTTGCCCGATTTCTTTTCGGCAACGGCAGCCACCATCTTTACTTCGCGGATGGTAGCCTTTGCCAAATCTTCGATATGGAGGTCCTTGACAGCCTCCTCGATATACTCTTTCTTGATTGGGGTTGGTTTCATAGCAAGATAATTATAGGGTTGGTTACGCAAGTCTGCCCGACTGCCGTCGGCCGAATGACTGTCGAGACGCTGCCGGTACGCATGGGGAAGCTACGTGTTATCCTCATCAACATTCGGCAGGAACCATGCCTCATGGCAAGTTTGGCGGTCGACTCGCGGAATGAAAGAAGAAAAAGGACGTTTTCCGAACCGATGTTATCTGCCGGAAGACGTCCTTATATATATAGGTATTATTTCTGTGCCGCTTTTCCTAATGCAAGTGCCTTGATGTTTGATTCGACCACCTCTTCGCCTTTGCGACCAAACACGCGACGGATGGCATCTTCGAGTTTATCATATTCGATACCCAAGGCTTTTTGAGCGGCTCCCAGCAGGATGACGTTGGCTGAGCGCGGTACGCTGTTTTCTTTTGCGAGAGCCTCGATGTCGATCATGATCATGTTGTCGATCTTCTCCAAGTCAGCCTTGATGGTTTCCATCTCGGGATAGTTGGGGATGTTCACGAAAGGCGTTGCCGAAGTGATGATCCATCCGTCTTTGCCGAGATAGGGCAGGTAGCGCAGGGCTTCCATCGGCTCCATGCTGATGATGACATCGGCCTGACCATACGAAATGAGGTCGCTGGCGATGGGATCGGACGAGATGCGGAGGTTGCTCTGCACGTCGCCGCCACGTTGTGACATGCCGTGTACCTCGGCTTGCTTGATGTTCAGGTTTTCTTTGAGTGCGGCTTCGCCGATGATGGTTGCGATGGAGAGGATACCCTGTCCGCCCACACCGCACAATATGATGTCTGTTTTCATGATTTCTTAGCCTCCTTTGCTCTCTTTTGTTTCAAGTGTCTTTGGAAAGTTTGAATACATTCGCGACGCGGAATGATGACACTCACGCCCTTATATTCGATTTCTTTACGGATAACCTCTTTGATTTCGGGGATGTTTCTCGGCATGGGTACCACCACATGGAGGTGTTCTTCTTCAACACCCAAGCCACGACAGATAGCCTCGAAGCGGTTGGTTCCGGCACTGTCCTGGCCGCCTGTCATACCGGTTGTGAGGTTGTCGCTGATGATGACGAGGATGTTGGACTTGCTGTTGACGGCATCGAGCAGTCCCGACATGCCCGAATGGGTGAAGGTGGAGTCACCGATGACAGCCACAGAGGGCCATTGTCCGGCATCGGCAGCACCTTTCGCCATAGTGATGCTGGCACCCATATCCACACAAGAGTGGATGGCATTGAAAGGAGGAAGGAAACCGAGAGTGTAGCATCCGATGTCGCCAAAGACACGGGCATTGTCGTATTCGGCCAAAACTTCGTTGAGTGACCTGTAAACATCGCGGTGTCCGCAACCTTGGCACAGGGCCGGCGGACGGGGAGCCACGTCTTCACAAGAAGCGAAATTCTCATCGACAGGCATGCCCAACGCCTTCTTCATGAGGTCGGGGTTGAGTTCGCCGGTACGGGGAAGCTCGCCGGTCAGACGGCCCTTGATGACCGAATTGCCGGGCATCACGCCTCTCACCTGTTCTTCGATGACAGGTTGGCCTTCCTCGGCAATCAGCACGGCATCGCATTCAGCGGTCATGCGGCGCACCAGTTCTTTCGGCAAGGGATATTGACTAATCTTCAATACAGGGAAAGGACAGCCTTCGGGATAGCATTCGTTGAGATAGTTGAAGGCAATACCGCTGGCAATGATGCCGAGCGACTTGTCTTTTCCGTCGATATAGCGGTTGAATGACGAATCGACCGCGTCTTGTTCGAGATCTTTCTGCTGGGCGGTTACGATGTCATTGCGTCTGCGTGCGTTGGCAGGAAGCAACACCCAGTTCTTGGCTTCCGAACGATAGTTCAACTCGTTTTCCTCGCGAGCTTGGTCTTTGATTTCGACCACGGCGCGCGAGTGAGCCATACGTGTGGTGACACGCATCAGCACGGGCAGCGAAACTTTCTCGGAGTAGTCGAAAGCCATCTGCATCATGTCATAGGCTTCTTGCTGCGAGCTTGGCTCAAAGACGGGAATCATGGCAAACTTGCCATAGAAGCGACTGTCTTGCTCGTCTTGCGAAGAGTGCATCGAGGGGTCGTCGGCAGCCAAGACCACCACGCCGCCATTGACACCGGTCATGGCGGAGTTGACAAACGGGTCGGCAGCAACATTGAGACCTACGTGTTTCATACACACGAGCGCGCGTTTGCCCATATAGGACATTCCGAGCGCAGCTTCCATGGCTGTTTTTTCGTTGGCACACCAAAGGCGGTGCAAATCTCTTTCTTTCGCAATCGGCGAACCCTGAATATATTCAGTGATCTCCGTTGAGGGTGTTCCGGGGTAAGCATAAACACCGCTTAGTCCGGCATCAATAGCACCCTGGGCTATTGCCTCGTCACCTAACAAAAGTTTTTTCATACGTGTTTTACGATTTTATGGTATTGATATTGTTAATGTTTGTATGAACGGCATAATTCTTCAAGCCGGGCGAACATCGTCGCAGGCACCGGTTTCTATGCCGTTTGGGGTGTGACAGCGATTTGTCGTACATGTTTTTCGACCGTCGGCATCACCTTGTCGTCTTCAGACTTGACACCTTGTGGGACGACCGATGACGGTTTGACAAACCGACATGAGGAAAATGTGCTTTGACTTCGCAGAAAGTGTTTTTCAACCATTGCTCCGGACAGTGCAATTTCCCGTTCTTTTCTGTAGGCAAAGATATAGAAAAAATATGATTTACCAAAAGCTAAGTTGTTTTTTTATTCCAAATCGGTTGCCGGAAACACAATCGGTTTGGAGTGATTGTTGAGCAAGATGGATTGCGGGCGATTCCAAATCGTTGATGAAAGACCTGCAGGAAATGGAAGGACGACAAATAATTGATGACGGAATGAGGTTACATTGATTAAAAATATGTACCTTTGCATAAGATAGTCTGCGCTCGGCAATTTGAAAATACCTTTTCATTGCGCTCACTTGAATTATCTTTGCATAGTTAAGATGGTCGCGCTCGTAGATATAAAACACGAGTGATTGCCGAAAGAATGGCTGTCCCTGAAGAAAAAACATAGCAAAGAAACGGATGGATAAGAAGAAATTCGGATTACTCAACCAAATCAAATACCCCGCCGATCTGAGACAACTGCCGGTGGAAAAACTGCCCCAAGTATGCCAAGAATTGCGTCAGGACATCATCGACGAACTCTCGGTCAACCCGGGACACTTTGCCTCCAGCCTCGGTGCCGTGGAGATAACGGTGGCACTTCACTATGTGTACGACACCCCCTACGACCGCATCGTTTGGGATGTGGGACATCAGGCATACGGACACAAGATACTGACGGGCAGACGGGATGTGTTCTATACCAACAGGAAACTGAACGGCTTGAAACCTTTTACCTCTCCCGAAGAAAGCGAATATGATGCTTTCATCAGCGGACACGCCTCCAATTCCATCTCGGCAGCCCTCGGGATGGCCGTCGCGGAAGAAAGAAAAATGGCCCAACACATCATGCACGACAATCCCAAACAGCGACAAGTAGTGGCTGTCATCGGTGATGGTGCCATGAGCGGAGGGCTGGCTTTCGAAGGATTGAACAATGCCTCAATCACCGCCAACGACATTCTCGTGATTCTGAACGACAACGACATGAGCATTGACCGGTCGGTGGGAGGCATGAAACAATATCTCCTGAATCTCAACACCAACGAGACTTATAACCACGTCAGGTATCGGGCGGCGCGCTGGCTCTACAGACACGGAATGTTGAACGACGAAAGAAGACAGGGATTGATACGCCTCAACAACGCCATCAAATCGGTCATCAGTCAGCAACAGAACGTTTTTGAAGGCATGAACATCCGCTACTTCGGCCCGTTCGACGGTCACGATGTGATTGAACTGGTGCGCCTTTTCAGACAACTCAAGGACATGAAAGGCCCCAAACTGCTGCATCTGCACACCATCAAAGGAAAAGGCTACGAGCCGGCGGAGAAGTCGCAGACCGTGTGGCATGCTCCGGGACGCTTTGACGCGAGTACCGGCAAGCGCATCACGCCCGAAAACTCGGAGACCAAGCCGCCAAAATTCCAAGATGTTTTCGGCGAAACGATCATCGAACTCGCCGAGAAAAACCCCAAGATAGTGGGCATCACGCCTGCCATGCCGTCGGGTTGCTCGCTCAACATGATGATGGAAGCCATGCCCGACAGGGCTTTTGACGTGGGTATAGCCGAAGGACATGCCGTGACCTTCAGCGCAGGACTTGCCAAAGAGGGCATGATACCTTTCTGCAACATCTACAGTGCGTTCTCCCAACGGGCATACGACAACATCATTCACGACGTTGCCATCCTCGCTTTGCCTGTGGTGTTGTGTCTGGATCGCGCCGGACTGGTGGGAGAAGACGGATGCACACACCACGGAGCGTTCGATTTGGCATTCCTTCGTCCCATCCCCAACATCACCATAGCCTCACCCATGGACGAAGCCGAGCTGAGAAGGCTGATGTTTACGGCACAACTGGACGACAAAGGTCCGTTTGTCATCAGATACCCGAGAGGCAACGGTGTACTGACAGACTGGCGATGTCCGCTCAAAGAAATCAAAGTGGGCACGGGAAGGAAGCTGCGCGACGGCTTCGAAGTGGCTGTATTGAGTATCGGTCCGATCGGGAACTCGGTGGCAAAAGCCATCGACGAACTCTCCATGACCCACGACAGCCCCACCGTGGCACACTATGACATGCGTTTTCTCAAGCCTCTGGATGAGGAGATCCTCAAAGAAGTGGGCAAAAACTTCAACAAAATCATCACCATCGAAGACGGTGTTCGCAACGGAGGATTGGGCTCTGCCGTCGTAGAATGGATGTCAGACCACGGCTTCAGTCCTCGAATCACCCGCATGGGGCTTCCCGACGCTTTCGTGGAACATGGCACCGTGCAAGAATTGCAGCATCTTGTAGGACTTGATGTGGACCACATTAAAAAGGAAATCCTGTCATGAAAATCGTTATATCGGGCGCATACGCCATCGGAACCCATCTCGCCAAGCTGCTTTCCCGTAACAACCAAGACACCGTTCTCATCGATGAGGACGAGGAAAGGCTTGCCAATATCAGCAGCGATTACGACCTGATGACGCTTCATGCGTCACCCACCAGCATCGCCGCGCTCAAAGAAGCGGGGACAGCCGATGCGGACTTGTATATCGCCGTGACCCCCAATGAAAGCACCAACATGCACAGTTGCATACTGGCACATGCCATCGGTGCAAAGAAAACGGTGGCAAAAATCGACAACGACGAATATATCGAACCAGAAAACAAAGACTTTTTCAAACAACTGGGTGTCGATTCGCTCATCTATCCCGAGAAATTTGCCGCCCGCGACATCATCAACGGACTCAAAATGAGTTGGGTCCGGCAACGCTGGGACGTACATGAAGGGGCACTGGTCATGCTGGGTATCAAGCTCAGAGAGGGCTGTGAAATCCTCAACCGGCCGCTCAAAGACCTCTGCGGCCCCGAAGATCCTTATCATGTGGTCGCCATCAAACGCGAAGGCGATACGATCATACCCAGTGGCAACGACGAACTCAAGAAGCATGACCTGGCCTATTTCATGACCACCAAGACCTATATACCCTACATTCGCAAGATTGTCGGCAAGGAACACTACGTAGACGTGAAGAACGTCATGATCATGGGAGGTGGCAAAACATCGATATGTGCAGTTCAAAACCTGCCCGACTACATGGAAGCCAAGATTATCGAGATAGACGAAAAGCGTTGCGACTACCTCAATGAGGTGCTCAACACCGATCATGTGATGGTAATCAACGGCGACGGACGTGACCTTTCACTGCTCACCGAAGAGAATATCAAGACCACACAAGCCTTTGTTGCTCTCACGGGGAATGCCGAAACCAACATCCTTGCCTGTCTGGCTGCCAAACGAATGGGTGTCAGAAAAACCGTTGCAATGGTCGAGAACCTCGACTATGCCGGCATGGCTATCAGTCTGGACATCGGCACCATCGTCAACAAAAAGGCATTGGCAGCAAGCTATATCTACCAAATGATGCTCGATGCCGATGTTCACAACGTGCGTTTCCTGATGATGGCGAATGCCGATGTGGGCGAATTTACGGCACAGCAGGGTTCGAAAGTGACCCGCAAGAAGGTCTTTGAACTGGGTTTGCCGAGAGGAACGACCATCGGCGGGCTGGTGCGTCACGGCGTGGGACACCTCGTTTCGGGTGGCACACAGATAGAAGCCGGCGACATTGTGGTGGTGTTCTGTCACGAAATCAACATGAAAAAGATAGAAGTTTTCTTCAAATGATGCCTGTCGTCTTGCACGAACGGACCGACACTGTTTCCCAAAGGCAAGGGAACGCTCCTCCGGCGATTCGGACTCTTCGGGAAAAAGCAACTTACGATCGGCAACCATTTTCATTCAACAGCCATCCACAGAATATACATTATCGTCAAATAAACCTATCCGGAGCACACGTTCTGCGTTCGTCATTCCCACCGGTGACAACCGAACGACAGGACATCGGAATCAAGAAGGGTATTCATGATCAATTTCAAGTTAATATATAAAGTATTGGGTTCGCTGCTTTTTCTGGAAGCATTCTTCATGTTCACCTGTCTGTTGATGAGCATCAGCTTTCGGGAAGACGACTTTCTGCCTTTCACCTTTTCCATCCTCATCACCGCCAGTGCCGGCATCATCATGAAATATGCCGGAAAAGGTGCCGAAAATGCCATGAGCAGGCGTGACGCTTACTTGGTCGTCACCTTGTCATGGTTGATCTTCAGTGCCTTCGGTTCCATTCCTTTCATGGCCGGTGGCTACCTCACCAACCCGGCAGATGCCTTCTTTGAAACCATGTCGGGCTTCACGACGACCGGTGCCACCATCATCGACGATGTGGAAAGCCTGCCCCACGGTTTGCTTTTCTGGCGTTCTCTGACCCAATGGATCGGCGGTTTGGGAATCGTGTTCTTCACCATTGCCATCCTTCCGTCGCTCGTCGGTGGCAACGTGCGTGTCTTTTCGGCAGAAGCCACCGGCCCTATCAAGTCCAAACTTCATCCCCGCCTAAGTACCACTGCCAAGTGGATATGGATGGTTTACCTCGTTCTCACAACCGCCTGTGCCGGTTCTTATATGCTGGGCGGCATGGATTGGTTCGACGGCATCAATTATTCGATGTCGACGACAGCCACCGGCGGTTTCTCCACCCACAACGACAGTGTGAGTTATTTCCATTCTTCGACCATTGAGTATGTCAGCATCTTGTTCCAATTCCTAAGCGGCGTGAACTTCACCATCATGTATCTGGCACTCTTCAAAGGAAAGTTCAAACAGTTTTTCACCAATTCCGAATTGCGGTTTTACATATCGATCGTCACCATTGCCACCGCCGTCATCATGGCATTGCTCATTGTTCGTAACGACTACTCCTTTGCCGACGCGCTCCGAAATTCCCTGTTTCAGGTAGTGTCGTTCATCACCACCACCGGACTTTTCAACGACGATGCCGGCCAATGGCCTCACCTCACATGGGTCATCCTGGGCATCATGATGTTTATCGGTGCCTGTGCCGGCTCCACAAGCGGCGGATTCAAGTGCATCCGCGGACTGATGATGCTAAAAGTCATCCGGAATCAGTTCAAGCAGATTCTGCACCCGAAGGCCGTTTTGCCCGTCAAGGTCAACCGACAGAACATTCCTCAGTCAGCCATATCCACGCTGATGGCTTTCTTTGCAGTATTCATCGTGTCGTGTCTGATTACCGCCACCATCATGATCGCTATGGGAATAGACAACACCAATGCCATCACCATCTCGCTGAGCTGTATGAGTAATGTGGGTCCCACCCTTGGAACGCAGATCGGCCCCGAAATGTCATGGAGCGGATTGCCCGACATCGTCAAGTGGATTTGCTCCATCCTGATGCTCATGGGGCGTTTGGAAATCTTCACCGTCATCGTGTTGTTCTCCCCGTCGTTCTGGAGAGACCGTTAACCGACGGCAAAGCATCATCCGACACCTCCTCCGGCACCCCGGAAAACACCCGAACGCATGCCCGCTACGGCATCGACCCGTCACAACAACCAATACCAACTTTTAATACCATCGACAAAACATGTGCTTTTTTAAGTTCAAACCCATTCTGAAAACAACCCTTTGGGGAGGAGAGAAACTCATATCACTCAAACATCTCACAACCGACGACCGACAAATCGGGGAGAGTTGGGAGATCAGCGGCGTGGAAGACAACGTGAGTATCGTCGCCGACGGCAGATGGGCAGGCATGACATTGAAAGAACTGATTGACGACCGGAAGGAGAAACTCATGGGAAGCGACAACTACAAGTTGTTCGGCAACGAATTTCCTTTGCTCTTCAAGTGGATCGACGCCCGGTTGGATTTGTCCATTCAGGTACACCCCGACGATGCCAATGCCGTCCGAAGAGGATTCAAAAGGGGTAAAACCGAAATGTGGTATCTGCTCGAAAGCGATGCCGAAGCACAGCTCTATTGCGGTTTGAAACAACCGCTGACACCCGAACGATACACCCGGATGGTCGAAGACGGCAGTATCTGCGACGCGCTGGCAAGCTATCGTGTCCACGAGGGCGATGTGTTTTTCCTCCCACCGGGACGTATCCATGCCATCGGTGCCGGCTGCCTGCTTGCCGAAATCCAACAGACGAGCGACGTCACCTATCGCATCTACGACTTCAAACGTCGCGACAGCCAGGGTAATTATAGACAACTCCACACCGAGGAAGCTGCCGAATGTATAGACTATCGTGTCCTGCCCGACTATCGCACATCCTACATTCCCGAGCGAAACACGGGTGTTCAGCTGGTTACCTGTCCGCACTTCAACACCGCAGTCTACGATATTGACGAACCTATGACACTCGATTATTCCGAACTCGATGCCTTTGTGGTACTTATGTGTGTCAAAGGTAAAGGCGAACTGGCCGACAATGAAGGCGAAAAGACTTCCATCAGCATCGGCGACACCATACTGATACCGGCTTCGACCCATGAAGTGACCGTCACCGGCAAGCTCAAATTTCTTGAAACTTATCTGTAGGCTCCAATCGGTTCATCGGGGTCCGACTCGGAATTGTTCGGTAGTCGAGTACCTTGCCTTTCGGTCATGGCAGCCAAATGCAGGACAAAACGTCCTCATGGCCGATTGGGAGAAACAAGACAGTTCCGCCCCTTTACCATAACCTGCCCTGTTCGTATTGTATTTCATGGTAGGAATTCACAATGAATAAGAAAGGGATAAAGGCAAAGAGGATACAGAAAAACAGATGAAGCTGCGACGGAAGGAATGTATCAGGTGTCATCGACTTGCCACAGGAGCATCATCGGGAAGGGAAAAACGAGCGACCAGCGGCAAATGATCACTGTAACCACGGTTGTAGCGATAGCCTTTATAGGTGCGAAACGGCATGACACCGCCATACTCCATATCCTCTTCGAGCAGGAACGCCGGACAGTGTATGCGACAACCTTCAAGCCATTGTGCCATTTTCTGCGATGCGAAAATGTGGTCGATTCGCTCCCAATGCCCTTTGAACTTATAGGTTCCCGTCACGTTTGCCGCCCCTTCCGCCTCTTGACTCACATCCACCAGCTGTCTGTCGGTGTAATATCGGCACGACGCATCATCGGGCTCATCGTTGAAATCGCCAGCCACAAGGATGGGTGCATCGGGCTGTCGGTGACGAATGGAATCGATGACGGCCATAAGCCGTCCGGCAACAGCCAGCCGATAGGGCGACGAAGCATTCTTTCCGCCAAAACGGCTGGGGGCATGTACCACGAAAACATGAAGGGTATCGCCCGTAGTGATGCGCCCCGAAACATAAAGAATGTCGCGCGTGGAACGCCGTTCGCCCGGCATTTCGACACGAATGGAGGCAGTATCGAGCAGTAAAAAAGAATAAGGGGAATAGAGCAGAGCCACGTCAATACCCCGGGCATCGGCTGACTGTGTGACGACATAGTCATAACCGGCCTGTCGCAGCAAAGATCTTCGGGCGAGGTCGCGCATCACGGTGTCGTTTTCAACCTCACAGAGTGCCACCATATCGGGCAGCATCCAGCCGCAGGAATCGTCACCGCATGAGAGAATCGTCCGTCCCAGGCCGTCGAGTTTTGTCCAATACCGACGCGCCCCCCATCGCTTTCCGCCTTCGGGTGTCCACTCTTTATCGTCGGCCACACTGTCGGGTGTGCAGTCGAAAAGGTTTTCGCAGTTCAGTTCCACGAAAGTAAAGACGGTAAGCAGGAGAGAAAACAGCCAGTTCATCAGCATCTGAAAGCCATTGACAGCCAAGCCCTGTCAGGCTTCGATCCCGTCTTTGGCGTGAGGTTTCATGATTTCTATCTGTTGCCGCACCGACTCTTCATGGATGCAGGCAAACACTTTCTTGACAAACATCGCATTCATATCTTTCTGCAACGCCTGTGCTTCGCGCCGATCGAGAATCTCGTTGTAGCGGCGCGACTGTAGCACGGTCATGTTGTGGGTTTTCTTCCACGCCCCTATTTTGCGGCTCACGGTCATACGCTCGGCGAGGATCTCCACAATGCGGGCATCGATCTCGTCAATCTGTCGGCGCAGTTCGACGATACCTTCGGGAAGAACGCCTCCGTTACGCACTTCCACCCTCGACAAAATGCGGTGCAGGCGTTCGGGCGTGACCTGCTGTTCGGCATCGCTCCACGCCTCGCCCGGTCTGCAGTGGCTCTCGATGATCAGTCCGTCAAAAGCCATGTCGAGTGCCTGCTGACAGAGCGATTCAATCAGATCAGCCCTTCCGGCGATATGGCTCGGGTCACAGAAGACGGGCAGCTGCGGATAACGTCTACGAAGCTCGACCGACACCTGCCACATGGGCAGATTGCGATACAGATGGGAACCATAGATGGAAAAGCCCCTATTGATGGCAGCCAGCCGTTTCACGCCGGCACGGTTGAGGCGTTGCAGGGCACCAATCCACAACTCAATGTCGGGATTGAGCGGGTTCTTGACCAACACGGGGATGTCGGTTTCGCCCATGCAGTCGGCCAAAGCCTGTACGGCAAAGGGGTTGGCTGTGGTGCGCGCACCAATCCAAAAGATGTCGATGCCGTATTGTCGGGCAGCCTTCACGTGGTCGGGTGTCGCCACTTCGATGGCAACCAGCATTCCCGTTTCGCGTTTCACGCGTTGCAGCCAAGGCAAGGCAGCCTCGCCGACTCCCTCAAATCCGCCGGGTTTTGTACGGGGTTTCCACACCCCGGCTCTGAATATGCTGAAACCGAGTGCAGCCAAGGCGGCGGCAGTAGCCATCACCTGTTCCTCGGTCTCGGCCGAACACGGTCCGGCGAGAATGGGCGGGAAGCCCTCGGCATGGGGAAGATTCAGCGGTTCTAAGTTCATTGCGTTCAATCCTTGGCAGAGAATCCAATGATGCTTCTCACCTCTTTCAATGTTGCGGCGGCACTCAGACGGGCCCGTTCAGCACCTTCTCGTGCGATGCGGTCGAGCCGTTCGCGGTCGGATTCGAACTCGGCAATTCGCTCCCTGATGGGTCTTATCACCTCACAAAGGTCTTGGGCGATTTGCTTTTTCAGGTCGCCATACCGAATGGAGCAGTCGTTCCACTTCTCATCGAAGTACTGATAGGTTTCGGGTGAGGAGCAGATGCGCAGGAAAGTGAAGAGGTTCTCGATGACCTCGGGACGCGGAGAATTGGGAACTTGCGGTCCATTGTCGGTCACGGCACGCATCACTTTCTTGCTGATGGTCTTGTCGTCGTCGCGCAAGTAGATACAGTTGCCCTCGCTCTTTCCCATCTTTCCGCTGCCGTCCAGTCCGGGAATCTTCAGAGCTTTGGCGTTGAAATAGAAATTTTCGGGTTCGGGAAACAGCTCCACGCCATAGATATGATTGAAACGGCGGGCACATTTGCGAGCCATTTCCATGTTCTGCTCCTGATCCTTGCCCACCGGAACCTTCTTGGCACGGTGCTGAAGAATGTCGGCTGCCATCAGCGTGGGATAGGTAAACAGACCCGCGTTGACATTGTCGGGCTGCTGACGGGCTTTCTCCTTGAACGTCGTCACCCTGCCGAGTTCGCCGATATAGGTGTTCATGTTGAGATACAGATACAGTTCGAGTGTTTCTTTCACGTCGCTCTGCACATAGATCGGGGCTTTGACGGGATCGATTCCGCAAGCCAGATATTCGGCCAGAATGGTCGAAGCACTCCGACGAATGTCTTCGGGTTTCGGACGTGTCGTCAACGAATGCCAGTCGGCGATGAAGAACATACAATCATATTCGTCTTGCATCTGCACAAAACTTCTCACTGCTCCATAATAATTACCGAGATGGAGATTGCCGGTCGGCCGAATGCCGCTTACCACTTTTTCCTTCATATATTATTCTTTTTTCTTTCCGTTTCCGGCATCTTGCTGTGTGCCGACACCTTTCTTCATTGTTGGTTTCATGCCACTCGGCTTCCGCTTCATGCCTGTTCATCTTTCAGTCCATGACACGCAAGGCTCGCCACAACCCGCATTTTCACCATATTTCTCCCCATCGAAAGACAGGAGTGCAGCTCTTTAGTGCAAAGAAAATGCAAGTCGAACGCCAATAAGCTTGCTTATATTGGCCGAAACGCAGCTTTTATTGTGCAAAGATACAAAAAAATCACAGAATCGTTTGGAGGTATCGCTAAAAACACATACCTTTGCACCGCTGAAAAGAATTAGCAAGGGCGCTTAGCTCAGTTGGTTCAGAGCGTCTGCCTTACAAGCAGAGGGTCGGGGGTTCGAATCCCTCAGCGCCCACAAGGGGTGTTCCCTGTAATCCTTCGGGATTGCAGGGATTTTTTATGCCTTTTCGTTTCCTATCGCGGATGCAGACGGCAAATTGCGGAGAAGTGACAGACAAGACCGGCAAACAGGTTCGGCCACGCCCGAAATCAACGAGGAAACGTAGGGCATGACTTGCCTATTCACAACGTTCTGCAAAAGGGCAGGTTTTGCAAAACGGACGGGCATGGTCGGCAAGGAGTTTCAATTCCTCGGCCGGCAATTCGGACAACACCGACTCTTTAACCCCATTTCCACCCATTTAACCACACTATAGCAATAGTATGGATTGACACTATAGCAATAGTATGAGTGAACACTATAGCAATAGTATGAGTGAACACTATAACAATAGTATGGATTGACACTATAGCAATAGTATGGATTGACACTATAGCAATAGTATGGATTGACACTATAGCAATAGTATGGA
>JALETQ010000023.1 GCA_022781445.1 Prevotella sp. | reverse complement strand
CATGTCATATTAGAGTTTTGCTTGTTTTCTTTTTGCAACACTAAGATAAGTGAAAATTCTGACATGGCAAAATCCTGGGCAACTTTTTGTTGCTCAGGAACTTATAAATAAAGTTAAATTATAGTGTTGCGGAATTAAGGTTATAATAAAGGGAGTTTCAAGCTGATATGGGTTCAACGAGAACCACCGACTCACGAATCGGATACCAATACCAACCCTTTTACGCTGCAAAAGCTGCTCTTTTACAGACTAAAACCTGCCGTTTCACGATGTAAAACCAGCCCTTCCACAAAACATCTGTGAAACAGCAACTTACGAAAAGGTGTTAGAACAGGGCGCAAACAGATGATTACTTGCTTGTGGGATATGCAAAAACGCCTTGGCAATGAGGATTGTCAAGGCGTGAAATATCTTCGGTTCAGCGACATAAAACAGTAGGTCAAGTCGCATACCTTCAGTCTTCGTCAAACATCTCATCGTCGTCGAAGCCGAACATTACCGGATCGACAAACGCATCGATGGCACGACGGTCTTTCTTGGTGGGTCGTCCGGTGCCTCTGGCTCGGTCGACGAATCCGCTGATGCGGCTCATCTCGAGCAATTCGTATTGCTTGGCATCGGTCACGTTTTCATATATGTCGGGCACAAGCTTGGCACCGACACGCTGTTCGATACACTGCAGCACCTTGAACGAGTAAGTGACGGGTGGTTTCTTCACATGAATCACCTCACCGACCTTGATCATCCGGGCCGGTTTGGCATTGGCTCCGTTGACGGTAACTCTGCCGGTTTTGCAGGCGTTGGCAGCTACCGATCTCGTTTTGAAGATGCGTGCAGCCCACAGCCATTTATCGATTCGTGCTTCATTCATCATGCGATACTGTTGTGATGTTTCGTTCAAACCATGCTCATGGAGCGTTTATGCCGACAACCTAAGCATTTTTCTTGCCATTATACTGATTCATGGTAATGCCGATGCCTGCCAGTACAAAACTCTTGATGACTTCGATGGCGGTATCGATGGCAGGGGCAAGAATGCTTTTCTCGTCGTCATTGTATTTGCCAAGCACCCAATCAACCTGCCTGCCCGGTGGAAAGTCGTTGCCGATTCCCATGCGCAGGCGGGGATACTGCTGACCGATGAGCTGCTGGATATGCCCCAATCCGTTATGACCGCCGTTGCTGCCCGAAGCCTTGAGCCTCATGCTCCCCAAAGGAAGTGCCATATCGTCGACGACGACAAGAAGTCTTGACTGATCGATGTTCTCTTTGTCGAGCCAATAGCGAACGGCATTGCCGCTCAGGTTCATGAATGTAGTGGGTTTGAGCAGGAAGAGCTTGCGTCCTTTGAGACTCGTTGAGGCAATGAAGCCATAACGCTTGTCCTCAAAATGAATATTGGACGCTTCGGCAAAAGCGTCCAATACCATGAATCCTGTATTGTGGCGGGTCTCGAAATATTCGGTTCCGGGATTCCCTAATCCCACAATCAAGTATTTGTCCATCGGCGATTAACCTTCGTTGGTTGAGTCTGCATTGCCTGCGTTTGCAGCGGCAGCGGCGCGTGCGGAAGTGGCGGCACGTGTCATTCTTACCGAGCAAACGACAACTTCCTTACCGGTTACGATCTCGAGACCGGGGAATGAGAGCTCGCCCACCTTGATGCTTTGACCGATTTGCATCTTGGTCACATCAACTTCGAGGAATTCGGGGATTTGTTTGTAAGGAGCCTTCACGTTGATCTTGCGAACGGTGAGGTTCATTCTACCACCATCACGTACACCTTGGGCCAATCCCACCAGTTTAACGGGAATGCCGATGACAATGGGCTTCTCTTCGTTTACTTCATAGAAGTCAACGTGCAAGAGTTCGTCAGTCACGGGATGGAACTGCAATTCTTTGAGGATTGCTGTGTGCTTCTCGCCTTCGATTTCGAGATTGATAACGAAGATGTGAGGAGTGTAAATGGCTTTACGCAACTCTGTAGTGGCAGCGGAGAAAGCCTTTGCTTTGGGAAGACCGTTTTCATCTCTGGCTTCACCGTAAAGATTACAGGGCACCAATCCTTCTTTTCTCAACAGTTTGGCGGCTTTTTTGCCGGCTCCGGTTCTGTTTTGACCGATTACTTTGATTTCTTTCATGTTGTGTTACTCTAAATTAAGTGAGTTTTTATGACTTGCTTAATTCACCATCACACGATAATTGTCTATCCATCGTTGTGTTAGAAAAAGCGCAGCAAAGGTATAACATTTCCCCGAGATGGACAAGAGCAGTCTAAAAATTTAAGTAAAAAGGCGATGATTTCTTGCATATCATGGGAATTTTCTATACTTTTGCAACGTAAACACAACCCTAAAGGTCCTTTATTTGACAAAATGATTAATAGAGAATTAATCCGCATCAAGATAGTTCAGTTAACCTACGCATACTATCAAAATGGCAATCGCAACATGGATAATGCTGAAAAAGAATTGCTTTTCAGTCTATCAAAAGCCTATGACTTATACAATTTCTTGTTGGAACTCATCGTTGCGACTAACAAAGAGATGCGTCACCGATTGGAGATTGCAGCCAAAAGAGCCGCCCGCGAAGGAACAGAAGAACCTTCGCGCAAATTCATATACAATCGTTTTGCAGTTCAACTCGAAGAGAACAAGACGTTGAACGACTACAAAGAAGCACAAAAACTGACTTGGGACAACGACCTTGAGTTTGTCAAAAAACTGTGTCTACAGATTGAGCAGAGCGATATTTATGCCCAATACATGGCCGACAACGCCCACGACGACTACGAAACCGACCGCGAAGTGTGGCGAAAGATTTATCGCACGCTCATTCAGGACAATGCCGATCTCGATGCACTCCTCGAAGAAAAAAGCCTTTACTGGAACGACGACAAAGAAGTTGTCGATACCTTTGTGTTGAAAACCATCAAGCGTTTTGATCCCCAAACCAAGGCGAAACAGGAACTGTTGCCCGAATTTAAGGACGAAGAGGATCGCGAATTTGCCCGCAAACTATTCCGCTCGACCATCCTCAATGCCGACCAATATCAACGTTACATGAGCGAATCGTCGCGTAACTGGGATTTCTCCCGACTGGCATATATGGACGTTGTCATCATGCAAATTGCCCTTGCCGAGATGCTTACGTTCCCCAACATTCCCGTGAGCGTAACCATCAACGAGTTTGTGGAGCTTGCAAAAATCTACAGCACGCACAAAAGCGGCAGCTACATCAACGGTATGCTCGACTCCATCGCCCATCATTTGTACGACACCGGCAAACTGTTGAAGCCGGTGGACTTGCCTCGAAGCAAGAAAGCTGAACCATCAACAGATGCCTGAACCCATAAAACTATCATTATTTAATACATCATGCACATCCAATTATTATTAGAAGCAGCTCCCTCACAAGGCGGAAGTACCGGCTTTCTCATCATGATGGTGGCCGTGTTTGCCATCATGTGGTTCTTCATGATCAGACCCCAGCAAAAGAAACAAAAGGAAATTCGCAAGTTCCAGAACGCCCTTACCGAAGGAACAAAAGTGGTAACCGGTGGCGGAATATACGGAACCGTGAAGCGAATTGACCTCAACACCGGCAGAATCGATGTGGAAATCGCACGTGGTGTTGTGATTGAGGTCGACAAGACATACGTTTTTGCCGACGTATCTGCACTGCAAACGCAAGAAAACCGTTCCGCCAAATAACCGCAGATGGAAGCCTTGCTGAAGACAATCTACAGGAAAGCCAAGGACTTCTTGTTCATGTTTGTGAACAAGAAGTTTTTGGTTTTCTTGTTTTTCTTCGCGCTCAGCTTCGTTTTTTGGATCATTATCTCCTTCAACGAAGTCATGGAGAAGGAGATTTCCATCCCCATCACCATCACCAACGTCCCCAAAAACGTGGTCATAACGGGAGAATCTTACGACACAATCAGGGTGACCGTCCGTGACAAAGGCTATGTCCTTGGAGCCTATTTCTACTCCGATTACATCCGTCCCATCGTGATCAATTTCGCATCTTACCCACGGGAAAGCGGACGAATCACCATCTCGGCTGCCGAAATGCAGAAGCGTGCTTACCAACAACTCTACAATTCATCGCGCATCGTCTCCATCAAACCCGAAAAATGGGACATCTTCTACAACGATGGCTCCAACAAAATGGTTCCGGTTCGTTTCCAAGGCTATGTCAAAGCATCCCCCACCAACATCATTACGCTCACCGAAATCATTCCGTCTCGCGTCAGAGTATATGCTGCCAACGCCACACTTGACAGCATCAAGTACGTCACCATCGAGCCGTTCCATATGCTCGACATCAGTGATACGCTCTACCGGGATGTGGAAGTGAGCAAGATACAAGGAGTAAAAATCGTGCCGTCGAAGGTCAAGCTCCGCATCTGTACCGACGTGTTGATGGAGAAACGCCTTGAAATACCCATCACGGCCGAGAACATGCCGCCCAAGAAGACTCTCCGGACATTCCCCTCCCGGGTAAGCGTAAAGTTCGTTTTGGGTGCAGGAATGTACAACAAAGTGAACGAAAGCCAGTTCAAAGTCGTGGCCGATTACCGCGATTTGAAAGGCGGAACTGCAGAGAAAGGCATCATACGCCTTAAAAACTATCCCGGCAGTGTGTCGAAAGTGAAACTCGAGACCAACACCGTTGACTACCTGATCGAACAACAATGAAAAGAATTGCGATAACTGGCGGCATCGGAAGCGGCAAAACCTACATATCGAAAGTTTTGCGCACACACGGCATCAATGTCTATGATTGTGACGCTGCCGCCAAGAATCTCATGCTCACTTCCGACGAAATCATCCGCCGGATCAAACAAACCGTGGGTGAAGATGCCTACGATTCAGACGGAAAGCTCAACAAAGCGTTGCTTTCTTCATTCATTATGCTGTCGGAAGAGAACAAGCAGGCCATCAACAACATTGTCCATCCGTGGGTGGCAAGGGACTTTATGGCATCAGGCTATCGGTGGTTGGAGAGTGCCATACTCTTCGACAGCGGATTCGACAAGGTGGTTCACTTCGACGAAATCATCTGTGTCACCGCTCCGATGGACATCCGCATCCGGCGCATCATGGCCCGCAACGGCATCACGCATGCCGCCGCCAAGGCATGGATCGGCGTACAACTCCCGCAAGAAGAGATTTTGAGGCGCAGCAATCATGAGATTCTGAACGACGGAGAACGGGACATTCATCAGCAAGTAAACCAAATATTAAATATCATACACGAATAAATTATGACACTCACTATTTTATCGATAGCCGGAAAACCGGGGCTTTACAAACTGGTTGCCAGAGGAAAGGCAAATCTTATCGTCGAAACGCTGGAAGAAAAGCCCAAAAGACTGCCGGCATTTGCGACCGATCGCATCACGAGCCTTGCCGATATTGCCATCTATACGAACGAAGAGGATGTGCCTTTGATGACCGTTTTGGCTTCAATGCGCGACAAAGAAGAGGGCAAAGAGTGCTCTCTGTCTGCCAAAAAGGCTTCGGGCGAAGAACTCCGTGCCTATTTTGCCACCATTCTTCCCGACTATGACCATGACAGAGTGCGCGACAGCGACATCAGAAAGCTGATTTCATGGTACAACATCCTCATCAAAAACGGCATTTCGGACTTTGAAGAAGAGATGAAACCCACTGAAGGCGACAACATCGACAACCGAATCAACACCGACGAAAAGGAGTAATTCCCCATCGTTCATGGTATCGAAATACTTATTCCATGACCGATTCGGGATAAACCGACACCCTGACTGCCCGACAATCAGACGAAACCGACTCGGACTCTCACGACCGATTTGAAATAAAAAGAATCCGATGACATCATCGGATTCTTTTTATTGTGTGTACCTCGGTGAACAAGCACCGGAGATTTCGACGGTTATTCCATCACACTTTCTTGACTTTATTTGGTCTCAATTTCCTCTTTCATATCAATATACTGCTTCTTGCTGTCATAAAATTCATATTGCAAGAAAGCCATTTTTTGCGAAGGTATCACATGAACCCCGAGACCATACTTCATCTGCCACTTTCTTTTGAGCGACATGAGACCCTGATTGATGTAGGCACTGACATAGGGATGCACATGCAAATAGAACTTTTTGATACCGATTCTGTTGACCATGTGGTCAATTTTACTTTCCAATTGGTCGGTAAAGAGGATGCTCGATTTGATTTTCCCTTTACCAAAACAGGTAGGACAGGTTTCCTCAACGTTCACATCCATCGCCGGACGCACGCGTTGACGGGTAATCTGCATCAGTCCGAATTTACTCAAGGGCAAGATGTTATGCCTTGCCCTGTCTTGCTGCATGTTCTTGCACATACGCTCGTAGAGCAGCTGTCGGTCTTCGGGCAGGTGCATATCGATGAAGTCAACAATAATAATACCCCCCATATCACGCAGCCGGAGCTGGCGTGCCAGTTCGTCGGCGGCACCCAAATTCACATCAAGTGCATTGGCTTCCTGTCCCGTAACCGACCTTGTCCGGTTACCGCTGTTGACATCGACCACATGCATTGCTTCGGTATGTTCGATGATCAGGTAAGCACCATGCTTATAATTGATGATTTTTCCGAAGCTCGATTTGAGCTGTTTGGTGATGTTGAAGTTATCGAAGATGGGCACATTGCCCTTGTAAAGCTTGACGATGTTGGATTTTTCGGGAGCGATGAGCGTCACGTAGTTTTTCACTTCGCTGAAGATGTTCTCATCGTTGATGTGTATGTTTTCGTATGTCGGGTTGAACAAGTCACGCAACAGTGCCACCGTTCTTCCGGTTTCTTCAAATGCCAACTGTGGTCTTTTCTGTGTTTTTTGTACTTTAGTGATGGCTTCTTCCCATTGTTTGAGAAGCACTTTCATTTCCGTATCGAGCTCGGCCACCCTCTTTCCTTCAGCTACTGTTCTGACAATGACGCCGAAGTTTTTGGGTTTAATGCTCTGGATGAGCTGTTTGAGGCGGGCTCTTTCTTCACCGCTTTTAATCTTCGATGATACCGACACCTTGTCATTGAAAGGAATCAAGACGATATATCGTCCGGCAAAACTTAGTTCGCCGGTCAGTCTCGGTCCTTTGGTCGATATGGGTTCTTTGACAATTTGCACCAATACTTCTTGTCCTACCTGTAGCGTATTGGCGATGCTTCCGTCTTTTTTGAGGTCGGGCTGACGGGTAGCCTTGGTGATGGGGAACAGTTTTTTGCGGTCGCCTTGTACCTGTTTGAGATATTTGGCAAATGAGTTAAACTGGTTTCCCAAGTCAAGATAGTGTAGAAAGGCGTCGCGCTCGTAGCCCACATCGACAAAGCAAGCATTCAGCCCGGGCATGAGCTTCTTTACTTTTGCTATGTAGATGTTTCCCACGGAGAATGATGCTGCACGCGGTTCGGACTGGTATTCCACGAGTCTCTTGTCCTCCAAGAGTGCTATGGAGATGTCATTTTCCCGCGCATCGATAACAATTTCGCTGGTCATTTCTACTAAAAAAAGTGTTTACAAAACATTCATGGGGATGTATGGAGGGCGTGTGGTTGCAATGGAAGGAGGCAGTCAGAACAAGCGTTCGCCTACGATTGTCAACCTAATTCTCTACGAATGTCGATATTAAGAAGCGACTTGCCGGCTGATACTGTATCAGAACAAATGACCGGTTGCACTCACTCGTGCATGCTACCCTTCAAAATCCTATGAACAAATAATAAAAATGGTATGTCGTCCGGTTTCTTGACGACCCCGGCTGACACACCTTCAGTCCGAAACAACGGAACAAAAGCCTTACTTGCTCTTGTGTCTGTTCTTTCTTAATCTCTTCTTACGCTTGTGCGTAGCCATCTTGTGACCCTTTTTCTTTTTTCCGTTTGGCATATTTTCAAGTGTTTATTAAGTGAATATTATTGATGATTGTCGTCTTTGGTTATCAAGGCTGTTTACTCTCCCTTCATCTTGCTGATGAAGCTTTTAGCAGGCTTAAAACCGGGAAAATCGTGCGCAGCGATGGTGATGGTTGTGTTTTTGGAAATGTTGCGGGCCGTTTTTTCCGCTCTGTGCTTGATAATAAAACTTCCGAACCCGCGGAGATAAACATTTTCTTTCCTCAACAAACTGCCTTTGATTACTTCCATCAGTGCCTCCACCGATGCAGAAACGTCTTTTTTAGGAAGTCCGGTCTGATTGGAAATCTCGTTGATAATGTCTGCTTTAGTCATTGTCTTGAACTTTTATGTGATTTTTGTGTACAATATAATAGTGCCTGTCTTAAGGACGTGCAAATATACGAGTTTTTGATGTGAACAGGAAATATATTTCGCTTTTTTTGCATAATCGAGCCGCAAATTGCCTGTAGAACTACCTTATTTCCACAGAATTATAGTTCCACCCCTTCAAAAGTGCCTCCGAAAGGCACTCACGTCGGCTATTTGCGGCACTTCAGTTTCGACCTTTCTTTTAACCCAAATCGGTCATCAAACCGTTTTATCCGACACGCCATACCATTGATGACACTTCCCGTCTGTTGCCTTCAGCTTTCTGACACTTGCCTACCGGCATGTTTTAGCGTAGTCTGCAACGTCTGCGACCAACCGATACCCCAAGCGACCGATGAACGAACATTACCCCTTCGGAGTGGGATGACCGGTTTGCAACGCCCCGATTACCATCTGTTTCCCGACATCTTGTCATTTTTTTATCCGCCTTCTGCACACATCAAGAATATCTTTACAGCCTTTACAAAATGTCTTGTTTCATGTCGGCAAAGCATCTGCAATTTGAAAGAAAAGCATCCGGAAAGTTGATTTATGTCAAGAAAAATATAAAATACCAATCATTATGTTCTGTTTTGTTGCAAATAAGCAAACATAACGCTATCTTTGCAATGTGTTTTTCATAGTATTAGATTTAAGGTTAACAGAGATTGGAGTACAGCGGTACTCCTTTTTTTATGTCCGTTGCCGACAATCAATCTTCCATCTGTCCCGTTTCGCCCGCACCAGCCATCAGAATCCGGTCGATAACCGGACAAAAACTGTTCGGAATCCGACAGCATTTTCAAAACACCGGCATTCAGACACATAGGACACTTTGTACCGATGCGTTTGCAAAAGGGCAACTTTTGCTTTGCGAAAGGGCAGGTCTTGCGACATGAAAGGGCAGGTTTTGCGACATGAAAGGGCAGGTTTTGCATGACGGCCATGCAACCGGTATTGACGAAAGAGAACCCTCGTGGTCAATATCACGCCCTTAATCGGTTTTTCATCACGCCTCCATGGCCTCTTCATCTTTCCGTTTAGCCTTCACGTTTTCACCCAATCCGGTCATCATGCCATTTCGCCCGATAGAACATATTGTTCAGAACACTTTTCATCCGGTCTCGTCCCATTGCGACGTTTTGACTGTCCGTGTATTCTAACGAAACTCGCTTCGCCACCGCCCAACCGGAAACAAAGCCGGCAAGCAACCGAGTAGTACAAAAAAAGTTCTGAAGACATATTGAACTTCACATACAATCCTTACTCGTCTTTACCATAATATATTATCAGAAGACCACCATACAGCCCCATCATTCACCCATAAAGTGAGCAACCGACTGCCATTTGTTCGTCACGAAGACGGCAAAGAGCCAAACAAAGTTGCCACTCCGAGAGCAGTATATGCACCGAGACAATTGAATACAGCGAGCTTTGTCCATGGAGAAAGAAGCTGTAAATTTGCACCGTCATGAACCATACAAACACGCATGATGAACCGATTACTTCTCTTTATTTTTATATGCAGCTTCCTATCCGCCTGCAACAGCACAAGAAACGAGACACATAATAATCTCTCAGAAGACTCCGTCCCCCACAAAGGTTTGACAAAAAGCCCGCAACAGTCTATCAACGAAACCTCGTTTGCCAACAAACCCGAGTCGATAGATACCGTTCATGACGGATGGCATCTCACAATGGAGGAATTTTATGACGGAACCGTATATAAAGACAAGTACGACAATGGCAACACACAATACGCAGTATATGCCTTACGCATCAATATTACAAAGGACGGAAAGCGTATTATTAAGGATAAAGTGATCACACCGAAAAGCCATTCGGGAAAGACGGATGGCACAGAATTCATGTTCAACAACTTGCCCGACGTGTTTTTCTCACCCACTACCTGTTATCTTGAAATGTATGTTTGCGAACCCGAAACCGACAACTGCTTGGGAAAAATACTGGCTTTCTCTCCATCTTGTTCTGTATCCGAGTACTATCTGACAGACTGTATGGGAGAAGAAATCGATTCATCCACATCTGCCATCTCCTGTTTTTTTGCTATATACATGCACGAAATCTCATTACCCTATCCGTCCCAAACCGTCATCGACAGTTTACTGCGTGCGTATTGTGCACCTGCGTTATCCGAAAAGCTGTCACACCGAAGACTCACGGACAATCCCATTTGGGGAAACGGCAAATTCAAACCGGTATGGACGAAATCACTATATTTCGAGTCCGTCGAGAACAAAACAGACCGAGCAAAGATGAAATTCAGAAGATTGCCCGACACGACTCTTGTCAGTCGCACGGTGTACTTCCAACCCTTGCCACGCCATCCGTGGGTAAGACTGACAGACATAGGAAACTAAAAGACAATCTGCCAAATGACTCCATAACGAATCACATGTTAATCAAGGACATGGCGGACTGCAAACCCGACACATCTTTACGCCGGGAATCGGGTCATTCCGGGAACAAAGAAAACGGATACGGCCGTGGCGGAGAACTATTAATTTATGTTTGAAATCAAAATGACCTTTGTCGTAACTTGCATATTTCGGAAATTTTACCCATCTTTGCACTCTGTTTAACCCACATCTCTCATCAGAGACCGAACCGGTATTGTTCAGCTGTCGGGCTGACGGTGTGTCGGTTTGTCAGGGGAACGGCCGAATTACGGCATGACCGAGCGGCAAACAAGATGCCGACAGGCGGGCGAGACACCGTCGGAAAGCTCGAAAACAGCACAAAAGTAAAACCGGGCGGCCGGATGACCGGTTGGGGGTTAAGACGAACTCTTTTGAATAGACAAACATTTTTATGATGAAAAGATTATATTCGGCTTTGTACCTGTCGTTCCTTTCTTTGGCGGCAGTGGCACAAAGCGGTACCCATTCTCCCTACAGCCAATATGGATGGGGATTGCATTCCGACCAGACCGGAGGTTTTAATCGAGGCATGAATGGCGTGGGAATAGGTTTTCGCGAACACAATCAGGTCAATTTTATCAATCCGGCATCCTATTCGGCAATGGATTCCACCATGTTTCTCTTCGATGTCGGCGTGTCGGGACAACTCTCGAACTTCAAGGAAAACGGCATAAGCCTGAATGCCAAGAACGCCAATTTCGAATATGCCGTTGCAGGATTGCGCCTTTTCAAGAACGTGGGACTGAGCTTCGGCCTCATTCCCTTCACCAATGTGGGATACAATTACGCCACGACGGGCAGCATCGGCGACACCAACGGCACCACCTTTACCAACACCTACAAAGGCAGCGGCGGCTTGCACCAGATGTATGTCGGCATGGGCTGGCAGTTTGTCAAAGGCTTGTCGGTAGGTGTCAACGCTTCTTATATCTGGGGAGGGTTCGAGCGTTCGGCCGTCAATTCGTACAGCGACTCATATATCAACACCGTATCGAAATTTTATGAGATAGATGTTGCCGACTACAAGGTAGATTTCGGCTTGCAATATGCCGCCCAAGTAACCAAGAAAGACCAACTCATCATCGGCCTGACCTATGGTCTCGGACACTCCATGAACGACAAACCCGAGAGCAAGTTCATCTCCATCAATCCGCAGACAGCCATCGCCGACACCACGACCTATGCGTTCAACGGCACCATGAAGCTGCCCCACACCTTCGGGGCAGGCATCTCATGGAATCATCGCGACCGCTGGAAAGTGGGCGTGGACTACACCTTGCAGAAGTATCGGGACGTGGGCTTCCCCGAATTCAGGTACACCAACGGACAACCGCAGTATGTTCTGAACAACGATTACTTCAAGGACCGTCAGAAAATCAACATCGGCGGACGTTACTGCAAGGACGAACGGGGTCGTAAATTCTTTGATCGCATCCAATACCGTGCCGGTGTTTCCTACACCGGCTCCTACTATAAGGTCAACGGTGCCGACGGTCCCAAGGAGTTGAGCGTGAGTGCCGGTTTCGGCATTCCCATCGTCAACAGCTACAACAACCGCTCCTTTCTCAACATTTCGGCCCAGTGGATGCGTCAGTCTGCACCGGGATTGCTCACCGACAACACTTTCCGCATCAACATCGGCCTGACGTTCAATGAGCGATGGTTCCAAAAATGGAAGTTTGAATAAGCGTTAGAAGGAGGTTGAAAACCATCAAGACATATCCTGTTCCGTCATTGGGAAAGTGGGCACTGTTGCTCGTTTCGGCACTCATCCTCTATGCCTGCTCGCAAGAGAAAGTAAGGACGGCACCCGCCATATACGACAAAGACTCCGTGGCCGTAATGACAACCTACGGTGTCAATACGCTCATCTCCGACTCGGGGGTGGTGAAGTATCGTATTGTCACCGAACGATGGGAGGTGAGTCCCAACCGAAATCCGTCGCGATGGATCTTCGACAAGGGTGTTTTCCTCTCCCAATTCAATGAACAATTCCACGTCTTTTCATACATCATCTGCGATACGGCTTACTATTACGACAAGTTAAGACGATGGGAATTGCGCGGGCGGGTGCGCATTCTGACCAAAAACGGACTGAACTTCATCGGCGAAGAACTGTACTGGGACCAAAACAGCCACGAGCTTTGGTCGAACAAATATTCCCGTCTCATCACCCCCGAAAGACGATTGGAAGGGCGTTACTTCAAGAGCGACGAGCGCATGACCCGCTATTATGTGTCAAACACCAAAGGTTCGTTTGAAAAAGGCGACATTGACAGCAGTCCGCGCGACACCATGACGGCAGTCGAACGCGACTCATCCATGCAGACGGGCCGCCAAAGACAAAGCCCTTTGCCCAAGAAATCACCGCAAACCATTCCCTTACTGAAAGAGTTATGATTACCCATCTTGCCATCGGCATATTGATAACGATGATATTATCGGCTTTCTTCTCTGGCATGGAGATTGCCTTTGTGTCAAGTAATCGGATGCGAGCGGAAATGGACAAGAACAAGGGAGGGCCCGCCCAATGGTGCATTTCGCTGTTCTATAAGCATCCGAACAACTTCGTGAGCACCATGTTGGTAGGCAACAACATCGTATTGGTACTCTATGGTATCTTCTTTGCCCGCCTTTTCGACTCCACACTCTTCAGCCATCTCAACGAAGAGCTGCGTGTTCCGGCCGACACTTTGCTGTCCACCATCATCGTATTGTTTACGGGCGAGTTCATTCCCAAAATACTTTTCAAGAGCAGTCCCAACCGATTGTTGTCTTTTTTTGCCGTTCCGGCTTTCATTTTTTATGTACTTCTGTGGCCCATCTCCAAGTTTGCCACCTTCCTGTCGCGCATCTTCCTGAGGCTGACAGGCATGAAAATGGTCGACAAGAAAGACGTTGAGAGCTTCACAAAAGTGGATCTCGACCACCTTGTCCAAAGCGGGATAGACAATGCAAGCAACGAAGATGACATCGACGAAGAGGTAAAAATCTTCCAGAATGCGCTCGATTTCGTTGACCGGAAGGTCAGAGACTGCATGATTCCGCGCACAGAAATCAATGCCGTTGAGCAAAGCAGCCAAGTCAATGAGTTGTTGCAGATGTTCATCGAGAGCGGCAATTCCAAGATCATTGTCTACGACGAAGACATCGATCACGTAGTGGGCTATGTCCATTCGTCCGAGATGTTCCGCAATCCCAAGGACTGGAAGCAATACGTCCGTACCATGCCTTACGTGCCGGAGACGATGGCTGCCCAGAAACTCATGAAGATTTTTCTGCAGCAAAAGAAATCAATGGCCATCGTCGTCGACGAGTTTGGCGGCACCAGCGGACTGGTGACACTCGAAGACATCGTGGAAGAAATCTTCGGGGACATCGAAGATGAACACGACAACGAGAAGTATATCGCCAAACAGACAGGTGCAGACGAATATGTCATGTCGGCGCGTTTGGAGATAGATAAGGTAAACGACCTTTTCGGAACAGACCTTCCCGAAAGCGACGACTACATGACCGTGGGCGGATTCATCCTGCATCACTACCGCAGTTTTCCCAAAGTCAATGAGGTGGTGACCATCGACAAGTTTGAATTCCAAATACTGAAACGCACCATGACGAAGATAGAATTGGTGAAACTCCATATCAAATGACAAGCGACTTGGACTAAAGACAGATCCCAAACCGGGCTTTTCCCGATTTCGAGCTTCAGTCTATGGAAACCGTTACATCTAAGACGGAAGACAAATGAACAGCGAGATTTTATCAAACAGGTCTATAATCAAAGTTAAAACGCCATGCACGTTTGTGCAGTTCGGGAAATAGTCCTAACTTTGTAACAAACAAAACACAACAAAAACATTACACCATGAGCACTACAGCAATCGTTATTATCATCATCGGCATCATCTTGCTATTGGTATTGATTTCGCTTTACAACAACCTTGTTTCATATCGCAACACACGAGAGAACGCATTTGCCAACATCGACGTTCAGCTCAAACAGCGCTATGATCTTATTCCACAGCTTGTGGCAACCGTGAAAGGATATGCCCAACATGAAAAAGAAGTATTGACAAGGGTTACCGAAGCACGCGCGGCAGCCATGAACGCCAAGTCAATCAATGAGGCCGTCATGGCAGAAAATAACCTTTCAAGTGCCTTGGCGGGATTGAAGGTGTCGCTCGAAAGCTATCCCGACTTGAAAGCCAATCAAAATTTCTTGCAATTGCAGAGCGAAATTTCCGATGTGGAGAACAAACTTTCGGCAACTCGCCGCAACTTCAATTCGGCCACCCGACAGCTGAATACCGCCGTTGAATCTTTCCCCTCGAACATCATTGCCAAGATTTTCGGTTTCAAAAAAGAGCCCATGTTCGAGATTCCGCAGGAAGAAAGAGCCGCATTCGACAAAGCACCCGAAATAAAATTCTGACGAAAGCCATCCCCTTGTTTCACTCCTTGAAGTCACAGAGCTGATGAAATATGTAGGAATGCAAGCCCAAATCATGCGGAACAATCGACTGAGCATTCTGCTGCTGATGATGTTTCCGGCCATCATTTTGGGCATGGTGTGGGTATTTTTGGCACTTGTCAATTACTTCGGCAACGGGTATTACAACGAATATGGCGAGTTTGTAAACCAACTCGACACCGAAACGGTCAACTACTACTTCGTGACCACCATCCCTTGGGTGTTGCTCGGTGTGGGCGTTTGGTTTGTAGTTTCCTACCTTTTCAACTCAACCATGATCAGACACGCCACCGGTGCGCGTCCGTTGAGTCGTCAAGAGAACCCCCGTATATATAATATGGTGGAGAATCTCTGCATCGCCTGCAACATGGATATGCCGCAAATCAACGTTATCGATGACCCGATGCTCAACGCTTTTGCCAGTGGAATCGACAAAAAGAGCTATACCGTGACCGTCACGACAGGACTTGCCAACAGGCTCAACGACGAGGAACTGGAGGGTGTCATTGCCCATGAGCTGACCCACATCCGCAACCGCGATACCCGTTTGCTCATCACCAGCATCATCTTCGTGGGCATCATATCCACCATCATGAGTCTCACCGTGCGCATGATTTACAACGCCTTCATCTTTGGATCGGGTGGGCATAGCCGCCGTGACGAAAAAGGCAACGGGCTGTCCATCATCGTCGTGATGCTCATAGGGCTGGCTTGTACCGCCGTGGCCTATCTGTTTACATTGCTGACACGCTTCGCCATTTCGCGCAAACGCGAATACATGGCAGATGCCGGTGGAGCGGAATTGTGCGGAAACCCGCTGGCTTTGGCTTCGGCACTCCGAAAAATATCCGACAATCCCGGTCTGGGACAGGTCAAGAGAGATGACGTGGCACAGTTGTTCATCGTCCATCCCCAACTCGTGGGACAAGGATTCCTCAACTTCTTCAACTCACTCTTTGCGACACACCCCGACACCGAGAAGCGTATTCAAATCCTAGAACAGTTCTGACCATGCTCCGTCGGTTGATCATACTCATCTTATCAGGCTTCCTCGCCCTATCCGTCATGGGGCAGGAAGCCTCTTTTAATGCCGGCGAGCACTATCGAAAGCGGATGTCGCGGTTTGCTTCGGAAGACAAAATCACCTCTGCCGACATCATCATGTTGGGCAACAGCCTCACCGAATATGCCGGCAACTGGAGCAAACTGCTCCGCAAACGACATGTGCGCAACCGAGGTATTGCAGGCGATGTGGCCGAAGGCATCAGCCGACGTCTGGAATCCATCTTGACAAACCACCCCAAAGCCATATTCCTCCTCGTGGGAACCAATGACGTGAGCCATAACCTGACGACTTCACAGGTATTCGAAAGATGCCGTAAAGTCATCGATAAAATCAGGACGACATCACCCGACACCAAGCTCTTCGTGCAGAGCCTGCTCCCTTTCAACGAGTCGTTCGGCCGCTGGAAGCTATTGGAAGGGAAATCAGGCATGATACCGGGCATCAACCGTCTCTTGGCAAAATACTGCCATGACCACAACATCACTTTCATAGACCTTTACCCAAAATTTGTCCGAAAAGGAACCAACCAGCTTCGAAAGGAACTCACCTCCGACGGATTGCATCTGTCGCCACAGGGTTATAAGCTTTGGGCTTTTGAACTGCAACGCTACCTGCAAGCCCTCTGACCCACTCTTTCGGGTTCTGTATCCTGCTGCCCACATATTCCTGCAAACCGGAAAGACTCCCCGTTCATATTCTGCAAAATATGCCGGAAGCAACGATGGATTTCTCACCTGACAACAGTTTCCGAGCTGTGACAGCAATGTCATTTTGCCCAAATTGGGCAAGATTAGCCGAATCGGAAGTGCCACCATCGACATGAGAAGCAGGTTCAAAAGCTATCATGACCGAAAAGGATTTGCAAAACCTGCCCTATTGCCTTGTCAAACCACCCCTTTTATGCCATAAAACCTCCCCTTTTGCACGCTCAAACAGGCCCTTTCAAATCTGCATACATAACATCACTATAAACCACAGGCCGGCAACCACTTCCGCATACCACATTCAGCAAGCCACTACCATAAGCCATCAAACGTCTGGACAATCCGTATTGTGGCGGTAAAGATATAAGAAACGGATGCAGCCTATACAAAATAAGGGATTCGAAGCAGTGAAGGGAACCGAAAAAACAGCTTTTTCATCAAAAAACGAAGGGAAAATTTGTGAGATTGGGATAAAACCATTATCTTTGCAACCGCATTTGGAGAAATGCTCTTTCATAAAAGAAAATTTGCGGAAATAGCTCAGTTGGTAGAGCACAACCTTGCCAAGGTTGGGGTCGCGGGTTCGAGTCCCGTTTTCCGCTCGACATTCTGAAGAGTGCCGTTCTCGAGAGTTTCTCGATAATGCCCAGGTGGCGGAATTGGTAGACGCGCACGTTTCAGGTGCGTGTGCCGAAAGGTGTGCAGGTTCGAGTCCTGTTCTGGGCACTAAACAATACATATTTGATAGTCGGAGAGGTGGCGGAATTGGTAGACGCGCTACTTTGAGGGGGTAGTGTCAATTGCGACGTGGGAGTTCGAGTCTCCTCCTCTTCA
Organism: Prevotella sp.; assembly: GCA_022781445.1. GTDB lineage: Bacteria > Bacteroidota > Bacteroidia > Bacteroidales > Bacteroidaceae > Prevotella. The sequence goes on along the minus strand of JALETQ010000023.1, from coordinate 32,779 downwards.
CTATCTCAAATATGAAAAATAAGCACCTCAGGTGTGCCATTATCAAACCATTTAGCTTTTGAACTTTTATTTTGCGGAAATAGCTCAGTTGGTAGAGCACAACCTTGCCAAGGTTGGGGTCGCGGGTTCGAGTCCCGTTTTCCGCTCTCTTTGCTGATATTGAAAGCTGAAATACATGGCTATCTTTCTTTGAACAGCAAATCAAAACACAAACAAAGTTTCATTCATCATAAGAATTGGGGTGTACTTATCATGAAGGAACGTAGAATTTTTGAATAAGAAAAAACATCAGATGAACTTATATTTGCGATATTTTGACAGAGAAACTTTGGCTTATAGTGTCGAAGAAGCTCTCGACTTCTTGAGTGCCATTCCCGAAATTGTTGTTGACGCCGAGCTTGAAGCCGACATCCGTGAATATGCCAACAGCAACGTTTACTATCCGAAACGCTACAAGGTGCGTCCCCGTATTTACTTCATCATCATCAAGACGGAGGCTGCCACCATGTTGGATTTCAAACAAAAGAAAGCACTCCGCACCACAACGGCTGTCAAAGGCAATAATCGCGAAGGAGCCAATGCCGCCATCGTCCAGCTCACCGAGGAACGACCGGGATGGTATGAAGGCGCACTCGACTTCAAAAGGGTGGTGGTCGTCCCCGCAACCGGCAAACACGAATACCGTGATACACGATTCGTGGCTCAATGCAAGGCACGCTCTGCCATGGAATGCTACGAACGAATCGTCAATCATCTGAGAAGCCGTGTCGACAGCCGGAGCCAATTCCCATCGGCAAAAGGCAAGAACTTCAAGTTCAAATTCCTGGGAAAATGGAAATAAAGGCAGCCTGCGGCTTCCGCATCTGCTGACGACAGTCGGCCCCGCCTGCAACCTTTCCTCGATTATTTCATCAATAGAATCTCCGCTTATGAATAAAATCATGCTCATTGGCAACGTAGGGAAAGACCCCGACATCCGCTATTTCGATGCCGACCAGGCCTGTGCCACTTTTCCTTTGGCAACCACCGAACGCGGCTATACCCTTGCCAACGGAACCAAAGTGCCCGACCATACCGACTGGCACAACCTCGTCATGTGGCGAAATCTGGCAAAGATTGCAGAGAAATATATTCATAAAGGTGACAAATTGTATGTCGAAGGTAAAATCAGATATCGCACCTACGACGATCAAAAAGGCATGCGAAGATATGTGACCGAGATCCTTGTGGACAACCTGGAGTTGCTGACACCGAAGCAAGCCGAACAAACCGCTCCTTCAACCACGGTTGCTCCCAAGGTTGAAGACCCGGACAACGGATTACCATTCTGATGGATTTCCTGATTCAATCCATATCCCAAGTAACATGGACTGCACCCGACGGAGGGGTGTATGTTGCTTTCCTGCTGGTTGTTGTACTCCTTTTCCTGTCGGGGTTTGCCAGCGGTTCGGAGATCGCTTTCTTCAGTTTGTCGCCCACAGAAATCAACGAACTCGAGGAAAGCAAGACCGAAAACGACAAAAACATCAGGACCTTACGAGATGACAGTGAACGAACGTTGGCGACAATCCTCATCACCAACAATTTCGTGAATGTCACCATCATCATGATTTGCAACTATATCTTTGCGCAGACGGTCGACTTTGGGCATGCGGTTTGGTTGCAATTCTTGTGCATCACCATCCTTCTGACTTTCATGCTGCTGCTCTTTGGCGAAATCATGCCCAAGGTTTACGGCAGACAAAATCCGCTGAAATTCTGCCGGAGAGTTGTCGGCGGCATTCTGATAGCCCGACGCATATTCTGGCATATCGCCACCATCCTGCTGCGTAGCGGTGTCTTTGCCACACGAATCGTTCAACGCGTGTCGCCCACCATCAGCGTAGACGACTTGGAACACGCCCTCGAACTGACCGACAAGGAAGCCATCAAAGAAGAACGACAGATGCTGAAAGACATCATCCGCTTCGGTGATGAGACTGCAAGCGAGGTGATGACAAGCCGCAGAGACATGGTGGATCTGGACATACGAAGCTCCTTCAGCGAAGTGCTGAAGTGCATTGTGGAAAACAACTACAGTCGTATTCCGATCTATCAGGACAACGCCGACAACATCAGAGGCGTGCTCTACATCAAGGATTTGTTGCCTCACCTGTCCAAGCCGGCTTCCTTTCGCTGGCAGAGTCTTATCAGACCACCCTACTTCGTACCCGAAACCAAGAAGATCGACGACCTGCTTCGGGAGTTCCAAGACAACAAAGTACACATCGCGATCGTCGTCGACGAGTATGGAGGAACCAGCGGCATCATCACATTGGAGGACATTCTGGAAGAAATCGTGGGCGAAATCAACGACGAATTCGATGAGGATGAGCACACTTTCACGCGTATCAACGCCAACAAATATATCTTCGAAGGCAAGACCTTATTGACCGACTTCTGCAAGATACTGTCGCTCCCCGACGATTTCTTTGCCGAAGTCAAGGGCGATGCCGACTCCTTGGCCGGGTTGCTCTTGGAAGTCAAAGGCGACTTTCCGGCAGAGGGCGAACACCTGATTTTCAGAAATTTCGAATTCATCATCCGCTCATTGCAAGAGCGACGCATAGCCCGCGTGGAGGTAAACATCCATAAACCTGTCGCAGAAGAGAACGAATAACGTTTCGTTTATCGAAGAACTGCCGAGCGTTAAACTCTGATATACCCCGACAACCCTTCAATAGCGGTTCGGTCATTCGCTAACGATTTCGTGTCAAAGAACAACAACCATGCCTTTATTATCCATCGAACATCTGCCCGAAACGCACGCCACCATCGCCGTATGGCAGATGAACGAAACCTACGAACAAATGTTTGCGGACTTTCCGAACCTCGAACGCCATCGTGCTGAGGCAGAAAGCAGGTTCACTTCGAGAACAAGGAGGTTGGAGTTTCTTGCCATCCGACAGCTTCTTTTTCTCGTTACTAAAGGCAGAACCTGCGACATCGGGTATCACGCTTCCGGCAAGCCCTACCTCATCAACGACCGCCCGGCAATCGGAACGCCCCCATCCATCAGCATCAGCCACACGAAAGGATATGCCTGCCTCATGCTTTCACCCGACCACGAAGTCGGTATCGACATCGAAATGATGAACAATCGGATAGAAAAAGTGGCATCGCGATTTCTCCGCCAAGACGAAATGGCACCCGACACCCGCACAAAACTGGTTCATTGGTGTGCCAAAGAGGCATTTTACAAACTCTTTTCGGAAGCACATCTTCAGGCACACGACATCCGGATCGAGCCTTTCAAGGCCTCGACACAAGGCAGTATCGCGGTGAGAAACATGCTTTCAGGCACCACGCACGTCATGGATTACCGACTGACCGACCACTATGTTATGACATACGGCACCGGTTCAAAGATCGATTCCTCACAAGACTGAAAGCGATTTTTCGCAGGCAAACGCGTGTTTGTCTTTCATTTGTTTTGCCATTCATGTCACTTTCATTAACTTTGTGGCTGGTATGAAACGACGATATTTCATCTGGTTCGCCTACGACGGTTCGGCTTATCACGGCTGGCAGGTACAACCCATGTCCAACACCGTGCAAGCCGAACTCCAAAAAGCCATGAGTACCATCCTCAGAGAGTCTGTCGAGGTGGTCGGCGCAGGCAGAACCGATGCCGGTGTTCACGCCCGGATGATGGCAGCCCACTTCGAGACGGCTGTTGATTTCGACACATCAGCCTTTCGTCACAAGCTCAACCGATTGCTGCCCAAAGACATTTCGGTGTCGCAAATCAAACCGGTCACCGATGATTTGCACGCTCGTTTCAGTGCCATATCGCGAACCTACCATTATTATATCCACCTTTCCAAAGACCCTTTCAGGCGAAACTATTCCTACGAGTTGCACTACGACCTCGACTTCGATGCCATGAACGAGGCTGCCGAGGCACTGAAAAGCTATGACGACTTCGGTTCTTTCTGCAAAACGCACACCGATGTCAAGACCACACTGTGCCATGTGACCGATGCCCGCTGGATTCAGGAATCACCCGATGTTTGGTATTTCACCATCACAGCCAACCGTTTTCTGCGCAATATGGTAAGAGCTGTTGTCGGAACCTTGCTTGACGTGGGACGAAGGCGCATCACCTTGGAAGAGTTCAGGCAAATCATTGAAAAGGGAAGCCGGACCGAGGCCGGCGAAAGCGTACCCGCACATGCCTTGTTTTTGGAAGAAGTGGCCTACGACGGAGCATTGCCCGACGGTCGGCACAATGACATTTGACCGACAATAGTTTACAGATAATTCAGCTTTTATGGAACACAACATATTCAGAGGCTTGGGTATTGCCTTGGTAACACCTTTCAAAGCAGACGGCACCATTGACGAAGCCGCCATCAGAACCATTCTTACAAGGCAGTTGGAACAGGGTGCCGACTTTATTTGCATCCTCGCAACAACCGGCGAAGCACCCTGTTTGACAAAAGACGAAAAGGCGTTTGTCAAACACATTGTTGTCGACCATGTGGGCGGAAAAGTTCCCGTTGTCATCGGATGCGGTGGCAACTTCACCGCAGGCATTGTCAATGAGCTGAAAGAAACCGACTTGTCGGGCATTGACGGCATTTTGAGCGTCTGCCCGTTTTACAACAAACCCAATCAGGAAGGACTTTACCGGCACTTCAGAGCCATTGCCGAGGCAACCCCGAAGCCCATCATCCTCTACAACATCGAGAGCCGAACGGGTGTGAATATGCTGCCCGAAACAATGGTAAGGCTGGCAAACGACTGCCCGAACATCGTGGCAGCCAAGGAAGCAAGCGGCAATCTGAAGCAGATCGAACACCTGATGGACATCAAGCCGGCAGACTTCGACGTGCTGAGCGGTGACGACTCGCTGACCTACGACATCATTTCAAGAGGTGGCAAGGGTGTCATCTCAGTTGTGGGAAATGCCCTTACGGCTACGTTTTCAAAGCTCGTCAGAGCGGCGATGAACGGTGATTGCGAGGCAGCTCGCGGCATCAACGAGACACTTTCGCCACTCTACAAGCCGTTGTTCAAGGACGGAAATCCGGCAGGCATCAAGGCCTTGCTCCACATCATGGGACTGATCGAAAACCAATTGCGCCTGCCCTTGGTACCGGCTTGCGATGCCACGGTACAAGAACTCCGCCATTGGCTCAAGGTACATCCCGGTCTCTGATCGACCGTTGCCGACAAACGATGAATATTTTGCAGAAACAAGACATCCTCAAGGCAGAGTTCCACGCATTGCAGACAGGTTTTCGGCTTCACGCGAAGCCGGCAAATGCAGGATCACCGGAGGAAGAACGCATCGAGTAACACACCCGTGCAAAACAGTATTCCATAGAGCATGATATTGCGGGCACACGCCGCCAAGATGCCGTTCAGTGCCTTGCCACTGCCAATCTTCTTCATTTGGCGATAAGTGTGGGCATGAAAGAGGAGATAAACGAACGGAAGGAAGAACGTGAAATAAGCTCCTTGAAAGAAAAACACCAGCCCGAGATGACAGGCAACCAGTCCGAGAAACCTGAATATCTGTTCTGAAACCTTTGTTCCCAGACGCACCACGAGCGTTTTTTTTCCGGCTCGTCGGTCGTTGTCGCGGTCGCGATAATTATTGACAATCAGCAGACTGTCGACCACCAGTCCGCAGGCGAGCGACGCATAGAACACATCTTTCGTCAAGGTTTGCATCTGCAAATAGTAAGTCACGCAAACAGGCACGACCCCGAAGAACACCAATACCAACAAGTCGCCCAAGCCGAGATAGGAGAAATGCGTCGTGTAAAGGAAGCAGAACACCAGACAAAGCACCCCGACACCTATCATCTCTATTCCGCCGTAAGCCACCAGCGGCAGGCCGACGAGAGCAGCCAAGACCGAAGTCAGTGCGATGCCGCGCTTCATGACATCGGGCGTTATCCACCCTTGGGCGCATGCCCTGAGCGGTCCCAGCCTTGTTTCGTCATCGGTTCCTTTCTTGAAGTCGATGTAGTCGTTGATGAAGTTGGCATTGATTTGCATCACAAAGGCAAACAACAGGCACAAAACGGCAGGAACGAACAAGAAGGGCTTGCCACCCACCACAAAACGACTGCTGTCCGAAAAAGCCATCGACAAGCCCATGAGGACGGGCACTGCGGCACCGGCCAGCGTCTTGGGACGGGCTGCCAGAAGCCATGCCTTGGTACCATTGGTACGGATTTCCATTTCTCTCATAATCGTTTGCAAAAGTAAGAAAAAAACAATATATTTGCAAAACAAAGACTTCTCAGCAGCCTTTTGTCCATCGCCGACACGTCGGCAGGCACGTCGGGTGATCGCCATGACAGCCACCTGCCGGCCACTCACTCATGATCGAAGAACCATGCCCCATACCATACAAATCAATCTCGACCTGATGGAGTTCGTCGAAACACAGATACTGCCCCGTTACAGCCGTTTCGACAAAGCCCACAACCTCAGCCACATCATTCCGGTTGTTCAACGCGCCGTTGCCCTTGCCCAAAAGATCGGCGCCGATCTCAACATGGCCTACGTAGCAGCCGCCTACCACGATCTGGGCATGGAGGGTCCCCGAGCCGTTCATCACCTCACGGGCGGAAAGATACTTGCCGCCGATGCCCGCCTGCGCAAGTGGTTCACACCGGCCCAGATCGCGCTCATGAAGGAAGCCGTCGAGGACCACCGGGCCTCTGCCAGCCATTCGCCGAGGAATCTTTACGGCAAGATAGTTGCCGAAGCCGACCGTGACCTCAGTGCCGACCATGTGTTCAGCCGTGCTGTCTACTATGGCCTTGACCACCATCCACAACTCGACAAGGAGCAACAATGGCAACGCTTCGAACAGCACGTGCGCAACAAATACGGACGAAACGGCTACATGAAGTTATGGATACCGGGATCGGACAACGAGAAGCACCTCCAAACGCTGCGTGACATCATTGCAAATCCCGACCGGTTGAGAGCCATCTTCGAAGACATATACGACGAAGAATATGCGCAAAGGAAGGCAGAGGAAGCAAAGAAAGTCGGTAAGCCGTCATGATTCGACAAGCCGCAACCGCCGACAGGATGGGTTCCATCCTGTTTTTTATGCCCGCGCCTCCACCCCACCCCTCGTTACGTTCACCGTCCGTCCCCTTTTGTGCCTATATATATAATGGTATGATGGCTGTTCCATTCACCTGTTCGGCCGTCAAGACTGAAAAGGTTACCCGACAAGGAGGAGCTTGGAACATCGGAAAGGAAGAGGAAGACGGCAGGCGGATGATGGAAGTAAAATCAACGGACAGACGGCCACAATACAATTCATGCCCTATCGGCGGGCAAAAGCTGTCCTTTTGCCCGACAAAACCTGCCCTTTTTTGACGTAAGACCTGCCCTTTTGCAATGTCGCTTTTCGTGCCATTCAATCCCACGAAATACAAAGCCTTTTATCTATGGAAAGATTTTGAGGAAGCCTGCGATACCCTTAGATAGAAGGAACTTGGGATTTGTACCGGCAGAACGGCTGAAGCCGACAAAAACAATTACCTGTAAAAGGAAGACAAAAATAAGCCGGGAATCATAAAACCTACTTAAACCCAAACCGGTCATGAGAGATTTTTGAAATCAAAGTGTTATAAAGCCTCCCATAGTCTGCCGAAACGTCAACGGTCTACTAACCATTTACAAGCATATCGCACTTTTTCGGGCAAAAAGAAAGATAAGTCTTCTAATGACCGACTGGGGTTAAAATCCTAACAAATGAGGATTGTCGGCGCGGTGGATTGTCGGTAACTTTGTACCGCAATTACAAAAACTATGAAGAAAACAAAAACATTCGTTCTGTCAACCGCCCTGCTGCTGGCGTCCAACGTCAATGCCGACGTGAAGAACCTGCCTGCAGACTCTTCCAAGGTGAAAGACCTCGATGAGGTCATCGTCATATCCCAACCCAAGGAAAACCTGCGCTTGAGAGTACAAGCCGTGAGTGCCACGATGATATCGGACGAGCAGATGCAAAGATTAGGCGTCACCGACCTGCGTACCCTGTCGCCCTACATTCCCTCCTTCTCGATGCCCAACTACGGTTCGCGCGTCACTTCGGCGATGTATATCCGCGGCATCGGCTCGCGCATCAACAGCCCTGCCGTCGGCATTTACCTCGACGGCATGCCCATCATCGGCAAGAGCGCGCTCAACTTTCATGCTTACGGCATGCAGCGCATCGACGTGTTGAGGGGTCCGCAAGGAACACTCTACGGCCAGAACACCGAAGGAGGACTGGTCAGACTTTACACCAAGAACCCGATGGACGTGCAGGGTACCGACATCCGACTGGGCATCGGGACCCATTTCCAACGCAATGCAGAAGCGGCACACTACCGGAAGGTGAGCGACAACTTCGCTTTCTCGGTGGCGGGCTTCTACAACGGCGGCGACGGATTCTTCAAAAACCAGAACAACGATACCAAGGCCGACAGCTACAACGAGGCAGGCGGACGCGTGAGACTCGTGTTCAGACCGGCAAGGAAATGGCTCGTGGACTACACGGCCGACTACCAATACGTGCGTCAGAATGCCTTTCCGTATGGCATCGTCGACGAAAACGGCAACACGGCCGACCCCAACACGACGTTTCAGAACAACTACCGGCGCAACATGTTCACCACGGGATTGAAGATAACCGTGGAGGGCAACGGCTTCGACTTCCACTCGACATCGACCTACCAATACCTGAAAGACTACCTGAAGATGGACCAAGACTACCTGCCGCAGGACTTTCTCCGTCTGACGCAACGGCAGTTGCAGAATGCCTTGACCCAAGAGTTTGTCTTCAAGAGCCGCCGCAAGAACGTGTGGGACTGGACAGTGGGCGCATTTGCATCTTACCAATGGCTGCAGACCAAGGCTCCCGTGGGCTTCGGCGACGGCATCACCACACCCATTGCACAGGGCATCTACCACGCGATGTACAATGCCATGCTCAACTCTTTCAAGGGCAAGTTCACGGGACAGGGCATGACCGAAGAAGAAGCCTTGGCGGCCGCCAAGCAGATGATCGAACAACGGGGAGGCATCAAGACCGATGTGAGCCTCGCCGTGCCCGAAACGTTCCGCACGCCTCAGTTCAATCTGGGCTTCTTCCACGAGTCGAACATCCGCATCACCCCGCGCCTCACCGCCACGCTCGGCCTGCGCTATGACTACATGCGTACCAAAATCGACTACCAGGCCGATGCACAGATGGTCATGGCTGCCACGGTGATGGGCAAGGAAGCCGCCTACCGCCTCACCTCTTCGGTGAAGGACAATCTCCACAACGACTATGAACAGCTGCTCCCCAAGGTGGGCCTTACCTACCGCTTCAGCGACAACGGGAGCAACGTTTATGCCACGGTGGGCAAAGGCTACCGTGCCGGCGGCTACAACATCCAGATGTTCTCCGACATCCTGCAGACCGAACTCAACGCCAATGCCTCCAAGGCCATGCGCGGCGACTACGACGTGCCGCACACCGAAGCCGACTACGACCGTATCGCCAAGACCATTTCCTACCGTCCGGAAAAGAGCTGGAACTACGAGGCCGGCACCCGTCTCAACCTGTTCAACCAGGCCGTACAGCTCGACTTCTCGGCTTTCTACATGCAGGTTCACGACCTGCAGCTCTCCGTCATGGCGGGCAACTACGGCTTTGGCCGCATGATGGTCAACGCCGGCAAGAGCTACAGTTGCGGCATCGAGGCGAGCCTTCGCGGCAATGCCTTCGAGAACAGCCTCCAATGGGGCATCAACTACGGCTATACTCATTCGGCCTTCAAGGAATATACCGACACCGTCATGGTCAACGGGCAGAAGAATGCCGTCGACTACAAGGACAAGCGTGTGCCCTTTGTTCCCCGGCACACCCTCAGTGCCTTTGCCGATTACCGCTGGGAGCTGAACAAGGGCATCCTCACCGCCCTCACCTTCGGGGCCAACATGTATGCCAACGGCAACATCTACTGGGACGAAGCCAACACCTGCGAGCAAAAGATGTTTGTCGTGACGGGCGCACACATCGACGCGCAATTCGGAAAAGCCGTCGTGAGCCTGTGGGGCCGCAACCTGACCGACAGCCATTACAACACCTTCGTGGTGAAGAGCGGTGCCGCCGGCAAGGCGTTCCACTTCGGACAGAAAGGCAACCCAATACAGTTCGGTGTCGATTTCCGCCTCCGCCTGTAAAGCATAAACCTGCTCATGAACACCATCCCGGCAGTCAGTACACTGTCGAGATGGTGTATAAACGCACAAGTTTCGACGTCGGGAGTGTCCGGCCGACACCCGCAAACGGGCAACACCGTACCCGAACACCCCAAGGACATAAGAGAGGGAGCCACAAATTGATTGATTAACGAGAACTTATTTTTAGTACCGTGGCTTCCTTTTCTTATGTCCTTACCTTTCTTCCGCCTCCCCATTCCTTCAAAAACATCATCCGTTCCGCCGCCCGCCGTCAGCACGCTCCCGACCGCTTCGTGACAACATGTGGAGCAATCGCCGGGTTATACCATAGCCTCCGCCCGGCACTACTATATAGTATGGATTGACACTATTGCTATAGTGTGGACTGACACTATTGCTATAGTGTGGATTGACACTATTACTATAGTGTGGATTGACACTATTGCTATAGTATGGACTGATACTATCGCTATAGTATGGACTGACACTATTGCTATAGTATGGACTGACACTATTGCTATAGTATGGACTGACACTATTGCTATAGTATGGACTGACACTATTGCTATAGTATGGATTGACACTACTATATAGTGTGAAAAGGAGTATCGTCAGGGAATGGTTCGTCCCGGTACCATCACGTCAGGATGGACGGTACCGATGGAAAGTGCCGTGAGCGACATGAAAGGCAGGAGCAGACGCTCTCATGAACGACCGGGGTTCAGGAGAGACGGCGACAGAGAAAGCTGGCCTGTACGCGCAGGCACGCTACTTGAGGCGGAGGGGGATGCCCAAAGCCACTTCGGTGAAATCGGCTTTGGTGAGATGCGCATTGACATTGATGCCCACTTTCAACCCACCCCATCGGGGAAAGCTATAGTGAATGCCGATACGTTCGTAGAAAGGCTTTTCGATTTTCCGGGCATTCTCGCCCATCTGCCTGAACAGATATACGCCCAAAGCCACGGGCATGGAGAAGTTATGATAAAAGACTTCGTGCTTGGCCGCGATGCCGATTGACCATGGACTGTGCGGAAGCGTACTGCCGTTCTTCCTGTCAAGCTCTTCGACATGCCTGTAATGGCTGCCGTAGAAAACCTCGACACCCAGTCCCGAAGCCCAGCGGCGGGCATAGCGGTACATCACGTCGGCACGGACGCTGTAACATACGTATCGCCTGAACTTGTCGGTGCGGTAGTTTTCCTCGCCCTTGGCCGTGTTGAACTGCGTGAGCTGCCAGTCCTCGTGGAGCGTCTTGGCACCCACACCCGTTGCCAGCTGCACATACAGGTACTTCCTGAACGGCAGGCTGAAACGGCGTTGTGCCTTGTCGGCAACCTGTTCGTAGTAGGGATAATAGCAGATGCCGAGCGACGGGCCGATGAAGTTGGCACCTTTGTTGGGCCGGTTGAGCGCACCGTTGCTCAGGTGCCAGTACTCCACCCCGCCCTTGATGCCCCACGTGGGGGCGATACGGCAGGTGGCATGGACCCCTGCCCCGAAGAAGATGAGCCAGCGCGAGCCGATCAGCTCGTTGTCGATGGCATCGACGGTGTTGTATTTGTGCGCCGTGTAGCCCACGCCGAAGTTGAACGTGTAGTCGATTTCCCACCTTTGGCTGCGCAACAGCGGACGTGCGAAAGAGCCGTACACCGCCACGGAGTTGCCCATGCGCGAGTCGTAGTCCACTTCCTGCGCCTTTCCCCATGCCTCGTCGGGCGAACGGTGCATCGTGACACCGTGGTTGAAGCTGTATTTCATGCCGACACTCAGCGCGGGATAGCCGAAATCGGCGGCATAGGCATCGCTGTCTTGCGGCAGGCTCATGAAATGACACTCGGCACCGACGGAATAGTTGCGCGTGCCTTTCATCCATTTGCGTTGGTACTTGTCCATCTTCACCTCGTTGCCGGGGTTGAAGCTGACGGAGAAGCCCACCCGGCGAAGCGAGTCGGCAGGCATGGCCGGGATGTGCGGCACGAACGCGATGAGCGACAGAAGGAGAACGGAAAGACGATGTTTCATGACGGAAGACGGAATATGCGACGGGTATTTTCGGTGGTGATGCGCGCCATCTCTTCGACGGGAACGCCATAGGCTTGCGCCATTTTCCCGACGATGTGTACCAAGTAAGCACTTTCGTTGCGCCTGCCCCGCACCGGAACGGGAGCCATATAGGGCGCATCGGTCTCGAGAACCACCCGATGGGGCGGAACAGCCTCGGGCAACACCTCGGGCAGCTTGCTCTTGTTGAAAGTGAGAATGCCGCCGATGCCGAGCGCAAAGCCATCGAACGACAACAGTTCGGCCGCCTCAATGGCATTGCCGGCGAAGCAGTGGAACACTCCTCCCGCCAACCGTGACTCGTACTTGCGCAGTATTCCGACCAGCTCGTTTTGGGCTTTCCGGCAATGAATCATGAGCGGCAGGCGTCGCTCCACCGCCCATCCCACCTGTATTTCGAAGGCTTCGAGCTGTTGTTGCTCGTACTCTCTCGACCAGTAGAAATCGAGTCCCACCTCTCCGACGGCAACGGTCTGCCCATCGAAGAGGCCTTCCATGCGGGCAAGCACATCGCGGAAATCGTCCCCGACCTCCTCGGGGTGCAGTCCGACCATGGGAAAAAGAACGCCCGGATACTGCCGGGAGAGGTCGCGGATGTGCAGGGACGTCTCGATGTCGACGGCAGGCAGGAGCATCATCCTCACCCCAGCTTCACGGGCACGTTGCACGGTTGCTTCACGGTCTTCGTCGAATTCGTTGCCGTCGAGATGTATGTGGGTGTCTATCAGTTGCAGGTTCATTTGTTTGTCGGTCATGGTTGCTGTGTTTGAATGTTGGGACGGATGGCCGTAGAGGTGCGAATGCCACGACTGTAACGACGGATGCGGATGACCGTCGGGCCGCCAAAGCCGCGGCTGCAGTCCCCAAGAGGCGTCCTGCCCGGCAGGCATCCGCCGCGTATTGCCTCGACATCAATATTGCCGGTGCATCATTTCCTTGACGTAGTCCAGCAGGAACTGCTTGCGTTCATCGGGCACACCGACCTTCTGCAGGTATCTTCTGCAGTCGTCGAAGCAGACTTCCATCTTCTCTTGCGCCAGCTTGTCGATGCCGATGTCGTTGTAAAGGCGCGTCACCGCCGCAATCTTTTCGGCAGGGTCGAACTGTTCCGCCCGGCACCAGTGTTCGAGTTCGGCCCGCTGTTGCTCGTCAGCCAGCAGGAAGGCGTTGATGAGCATATAGGTTTTCTTGTTGCTCAGGATGTCGCCTCCGATGGCTTTTCCGAACACTTTGGTGTCGCCGTACACGTCGAGGAAGTCGTCCTGCAGCTGGAAAGCCAGCCCGAAGGCCTCGCCGAAACGGTAAAGATATTCAGCATCGGCGGCCGGAGCATCCGCCAGAATGGCTCCCATCTTGGCGGCACAGGCCAGCAGGACGCTCGTCTTGAGTCGGATCATCTCGATGTATTCGTCCTCGGTCACGTCGTCACGATGCTCGAAGTCCATGTCATACTGCTGGCCTTCGCCGATCTGCAATGCCGTCTCGGTGAACAGGTCGAGGGTCGGCTTGAGCATCTGCGGGTCACATTGGGCAATCTTCTCGTAGGCCAGCACCAACATGGAGTCGCCCGAGAGAATCGCCGTATTGGCATCCCATCGCCTGTGAACCGTCTGGTGTCCTCTTCTCAGGTCGGCATTATCCATCAGGTCATCGTGCAGCAACGTATAGTTATGGTAAGTTTCCAGGCCGGTGGCCGACGCCAGGATGCTCTCGGGATTGTCCCGATAGAGATTGTAGGCCATCAGCATCAAGACGGGCCGGATGCGCTTTCCACCCAGCGACAGGACGTATTTGATGGGATCGTAGAGCGACGACGGTTTCCGGCCGTAGGACAAATCGTTGATGTAATCGTTGACAATTTTCAAAAGCTCGTTGGCTGTTTGCATGATGTATGTTTGGTTTATAGTTTGAATACAATCGGCACATGAACCATGGTTCGGCACACCTGCCCTTTCATTTTCCCGGGTTTCCACTTCGGCATCTGCCTCATCACCCGCATCGCTTCGGTGTCGAGGTCTGAGAAAACGGGTTTCACCACCTTCAAGCCGGCTATCGAGCCGTCCTTGTTGACGATGAATCCCACGACCACTTTGCCCTGAATGCGTTGCTGTTTGGCCAAGGGAGGATATACCAGCTGTCTGGTGAGCCACTGCACGAACTCCGACATTCCGCCCGGAAACTCCGGCAGTTCCTCGACCACACGGAACGAAACGGGGCGGTCGGCGGCGGGCGAAACCATCGTTTGCCGTGTCGGATCGGGTGGCAGTTCGGTCTTCGTTTCGGCTTCCCTGTCGAAGGGAATATCCACGTTGGAAGCTCGTTCTTCGGGCGGCAGAGCTTCGGCCGGCCGGTCGGCGGCTTTGATGACCTCCGACGGTTTTGACTCGGAAGCCGTCCGAACCGCCGCCGTCATGTTGCGTTGGTCGGCAACGGGCAACAGCTCGAGATCCTGTTCGAGGTCTTCGGGCGGCACGCCTTCGGCTGTCTTGCCGCCGCCCGACGTATATTCCAACGCCGCCAGCAGCAATGCCAATCCCACGATCAATCCCATCAGGAAATGAACGGATTGCTTTTCGTTGGGGGTTCTGCCCGAAGTTTTCCTTGTTTCCATATCGAAGAGAAATATTCCGAAGAGCCGCGGCAAAGGTTTGCAACCGATGAATTATGCCTTTGCAGATTATTTCAAAGGACAAATATAGCACGGATATTTGAAAAAAGGTGTATCTTTGCCCATAAAATATATCATTTTGCATGAAAAATCACTTGACTTTCATCCTCCTGTGGCTGTCCGTAACGACTCTTACGGCACAGGAAAGCCAACAAGCATACACCTTCCTGAAGCTGCCCGTGAGTGCCCGTTCGGCAGCATTGGGAGGTGAAAACATCACGGTCATCGAGGACGATGCGTCGCTGATGTTTTCCAATCCTGCCCTGCTGTCGTCCGTGACCGACCGCACCGTCAGCCTCAATTACATGACCTACATGGAAGGAACGTATGTGGGCAGTGCCTCCTTCAACCGCATCTTCAAGGAGAAAGTTTCGGTGGCAGCATCGGCACAGCTCATCAGCTACGGCAATATCAAGCAAACCACCGCCGACAATCAGATCGTAGGCGACTTCTACGCCAACGAATTTGCCGTCGCCGCTTACTGTTCCTACATGCTCACCGAGCGCATCGCCGGCGGTATCACGGCCAAATTCATTTCCTCATCCATCGGCGGTTACCATTCGATCGGCATGGGTGTAGACCTCGGCATTAACTATTTCGATCCCGAAAGGGAGTGGTCGCTGTCGATGGTTGCCAAGAATCTCGGCGGACAGATCAAGGCGTATGAGGACGAATACGAGAAACTTCCGTTCGAGCTACAGGCAGGTGTCAGCAAGCGGTTTGCCAACGCTCCGTTCCGTCTGTCGGCCACGATTGCCGACCTGACACGCTGGGAGCGTCCTTTCATCGAGCATCTCTCGGCAGGCGTCGACTTTCTTTTCGGCGACAGTTTCTGGATCGCCGCCGGCTATAACTTCGGACGGGCAAAGGAAATGAAGATACAGAGCAGCGACGGAGAGAGCAACCACGGTGCCGGCATTTCCTTTGGAGCCGGACTCCAACTCGAACGTTTCAAGATCAGTTTGGCTTACGGCAAATACCATGTGTCGTCATCGTCCATCCTCGCCAACCTGTCGTTCGCTCTCTGACAATCCGCTTTTCGGGAAATGGTTGTTACCAATCCCGGAATCAAATCACATCATTCAACTCATTGAAATACACCGGCATGAAGAAAATCACCATCGCCA
Source organism: Prevotella sp. (assembly GCA_022781445.1). Taxonomy (GTDB): domain Bacteria; phylum Bacteroidota; class Bacteroidia; order Bacteroidales; family Bacteroidaceae; genus Prevotella. The sequence goes on along the minus strand of JALETQ010000023.1, from coordinate 16,681 downwards.
TCGACGGTCATTCGTCGTGCGGCAAAAGCACAATGGCCAAAGATCTGGCACGTTCCATCGGATATATCTATGTCGACACGGGAGCCATGTATCGTGCTGTCACCCTCTTTGCCCTGCGGCAAGGAATGTTCGGCAGCGACGACACCCTCGATGCCGAAGCTCTCGAACGGCGAATGTCCGACATTCACATCCGCTTCCGCCTCAACGGGCAGACGGCTTTGCCCGAAACCTTCCTCAACGACGTGTGCGTGGAAAACGACATCCGCACCCTCGAAGTGTCTTCCCGGGTGAGCATCATCGCCGCCCTGCCTTTCGTGCGCACCACATTGGTGAAACAACAACAGCTCATGGGCAAGGAGAAAGGCATCGTCATGGACGGCAGGGACATCGGAACGACGGTCTTTCCCGATGCCGAGCTCAAGGTGTTTGTCACCGCCGATGCCGAAGTACGCGCCCAAAGACGTTATCTTGAATTGAAAGAGAAAGGCATGGAAGCCGACTACGAAACCATTCTTCGTAACGTCATGGAACGCGATTACATGGACAGTCACCGGGAGGTATCGCCCCTACGCAAAGCCGACGATGCCGTCGAACTCGATAACAGCCACATGACCATTGAACAACAACGCGAGTGGTTGCTCGAACAATACCGCAAGGCTGCTGCCGAGTGACAACCATTATGTTCCCACCATACCTGCTTTTACAAGGCGGAAAGGTGTAACACAAAATCTTGATACATAAAGCCTATACGGGCTTTCAGACCCGATTGGGAATAAAAAAACATCCCGAAAACTTCGGTCTCATCAAACAGATGGGCGGAAGTTTTCGGGATGGATGCTTGATACACGGCAGCCGGTCGATCGTCACACAGGTGTGTGTCTAACAATCCGATTGCCTTACATCTCGGCAAGGGTCATATCTCGGTTTCATCTCCCGCCCAGACCGAGTTGATAGGCCTTGTAAAAATCGGGAATGCCGTATCCGAAAATGTTGTTGGGGGTGGAATAGTTGTCGCCGGCGCGTCTTACCAGTTCGACGATGTCCTTTGCCGGCAGGTCGGGAAGGGCCTGACGGAGACACGCCACCATTCCCGCGAGAATCGGGCAGGCGAACGATGTGCCGTTGATACCGGCTATTTTGCCGCTGCCGTCGATGGTCTGGCCGGGATTGCCGAGCGACATCACGTCGGGCTTGATGCGTCCGTCATCGGTCGGGCCAATGGAACTGAATCGCGCATTGACCTTGTCGGGTGAGAGAGCACCCACCGAAAGGATGTCGAAAGCATCGGAGGGGAAGTTGATTTTCTTCCATGTACCCATGCCGAGATTGCCGGCACTGTTGACAAGGACGATACCCTTGGATGCCAGTTTCGATGCCGTGCGCGAGTTGAGTGCCACGCGTCCGTTCTGTTCGGCATAACGATGGTTCATCGAGGGGTCGTCGAACGTGGTGTAACCCAGCGATGAACTGATGAGATCCACACCTACGGAGTCGGCAAACTCGGCTGCCATTGTCCAGAAATCTTCCTCTGCAAGGCTCTCTATCTGCACGTCTTCACATCGCATGAGCCAGAATTCGGCTTCGGGAGCCGTACCCACATACATGCCGGGCTGGTTGGTGGCGATGCACGACAGAACCGCCGTGCCGTGGTCGGGCTGCGTAAAAACATCTGCACAACGCGGATAGACGAAATCGCGCGTTCCGAGAATACGCACGTTCTGGAAAGCCGGAATCTTGTCGACATTCATGAATCCGCCGTCAAAAACGGCTATCGTGATGCCCTGTCCGCGGAAGCCGGCATCATGAAGCGGCTTGCCGTTGAGCAGCCCAATCTGATAATCGGCGACTCCGTAGTGGCTTGCAGCCTTGTCGCTCTTGGGCAACACCAGCTCGGAAGCATAACTCTCACGCTCCTGAACGGCAATAGAATCGGGCGAACGCCACACTTTTTTCACCTCTTTCACGAAAGGAAGACTGATCAAGCCCTCCATCTTCGCCGAGTCGGCACCCTGTATCAGCAGGGTGTTGTTCCACTTGCTCTGCCCCACGATGCGATGTCCGGCCTTGGCAATCGCCTTGACGTACTTGGGCGACAGAGGCAGGTCGGTGGAATCGACAGCCAAGCCTTGTCTTTTCCTTCGTTCGATGGCTTTGACTGAAAGATATTTTTCGGGTTTGCCGATTTTGAAAGGCGTGCCGTCTTTATCGGCCAGCGTAATTCTGTAAAGATAATTTTTGGCTTCGGGGCAGGCCGTTTTTTTGCCCCCCGCCGTCACGCTTCCGACACCCATACAAAGGAGTGCCGATGCGAAAAGCCATTTGAAGTAAAGGTTTCTTTTCATTGATTCAGGTTTGAATTAAAATGGATATTACGAATGTATCGTGATGCAAAGTTACGACATTTTTTCCGGATTTGCCGCTTCTTCAGCCGTTGAACCCTAATCATCCGTCACGCCGTTATGTTGGGGATGACAACCGTTCATCGCACTTTCCGGCCGGTTTCGTCCGCTTACCGGCAGCTTGACTGTCGATGTGTTTTTCCGTTGACCGTTACGCCTGCCATCAATCGACAGTCCGGATCTCGACAATCAAACCAAGCCGACCCGGAATCTGAGAGCCAATTCGGATAGAACCATCCACAGCCCATGCCCATCCGCTCTCCCGTCCTTCCACTAAAAACCGCCCGTCCATGCACGGCTGCAAACCCACCGCCGAACGGCTGTCTTGCAAAACAAGCCCTTTTGGTTTTCGAAACCGGCCCTTTTACCCTTTAATACCGCCCCTTTTGCAAGGTGATTCGTGCCCTTTTGAAAATCGGACGGCAGAATCGCCCGGACGATGATGACCGGTTGGGGTTGAACCGAAGGCAAATCGGAAGTCTTCAATGCGAGAGATTGTGGCCGAAGAAACTTACAGCCAGGACCGGAGAAAAGCCGGAAGCGGACCAGACATTACCCGTAAAAGAAAAGCAAAAGAAATACAGAATTGAGAGGACTTGATTCAAGACGTTCATTCACATGCGCCGACCACCTCCGTATGGCTGCATCGACAATCCATAGATTCCTCATTATCAGGGAAGAGAGTATTCAAAACTGACATGTCATCATTGTTCTTACTCAAAGAGATCGTGCCAAAACACGTACAGACACACGTTGCAAAAACGCAGTCTTTTCTTTTGTACTTCCCGACATTTTGGTTATCTTTGCAATGTAATAACCCTCTTATATTAAGCCGACATGAGAAAACAATGGTTCTTCTTCACCTTCCTTTTCATTTTCATCCCGATGTTTACATTTGCAGACAGTTACAATTCCTTGTGGAAACTATATGAGGAGGCTGCCCGAAAGGATCTGCCCCAATCACAAAAGAGCGTTCTTGACAGAATCATTGTCAAGGCAACCGCCGAAAAGCAATACGGTCATTTGCTCAAGGCCGAACTGACCAGAATGGATGTCACGGTACTTGTCACACCGGATTCGCTCGAAACGGAAATAAAAAAGCTGGAGCAAAAGGAAATCAACTTGCGCAAATCCGACCATGTCTTGGCTGCCGTTTACGAAACCGTATTGGGAAAAATCAAAATGAATGTGGAAGACCCTGACGGAGAAAACCAACGACAAGCCAGAGAATACTTCAAGCTTGCCATGACTCACCCCGAGCAACTGGCGGCATGCAAGGCAACAGACTACAGGCCTTTTGTCGAAACCCAAATCGACAGCAAATGGTTTGACAACGATCTCTTGCACGTCATCGGTTTTGAAACAGGCGACTACAAAACCATGAGTGCCTATTACAACACGTCCAAACTGAGGACGGCAGCCTGTCTTTCTTCGCTCTATCTCATCAAGAATCGTCAGAATGCCGACGAAAAGAAACTCTGCAAATCGTTGTGTGTCCGCCAGCTCGACTCGCTGCTCACCGTTTATGGCGACATACCCATTGCCGGTGAAGTTGCCACCACACGCTATGAATTCATGGAAGAAGCATCCGACGTGAGTGTAGAGGAAAAAGTCAATTACATCAATCGGGCTTTGTCGAAGTGGGGTGAATGGCAAGGCATGAACAAACTGCGCAACGCCTTGAAAGAGCTGACGCAACCTTCGTTCGACATGGTCATGGAAAACAGCATGATATTGCCCGACACCAAGCAAACCATCGTCATCAACCAAATCAGAAACATCGGCGAACTGACCATGCGAATCACACCCATAGGCGTGGACGGCAGCCGTGAGTATGACCTCTATGACGACCATGAATTTGCCGCACTGAAAAAGAAAGCCATGCCGATGAAGTCCATCTCACAGACCAAACGGTATGTAGGACTGCCCGAATACAAACTGTCCAAAGACTCTTTCGAGATTGCCGGACTACCGGAAGGCATCTATCTCTTGGAGTTTTCGACCGATAATAAAGACATCAGAACGACACGCGACCTGATATACGTGAGCAACCTGCGTGTCATCAGCGAGCCTCTACCGGGCAATCGCATACGCTATGCCGTGGTCAATGCCGCAACGGGACAACCCGTCAAAGGTGCTTCCTTGCGCCTGAAATGGGACAACAGCTTCACGAGTAATGATGAGGTGAAGACACAAACCATCGTCATGGACGACAAAGGCGAATATACCTACCTGTTCGACAAGCGTGCCCCCGAGAGTGTTTGGCCCTCCACCAAACGCGACACATACCACCCGACGGTAAACAATTATAATTATTTCTCTTTCTATAAAAACAAAAACGATGTCATCGTCGGACAGCTGTTTACCGACCGGGCACTCTACCGACCGGGGCAGAATGTGGAAGTTTCGTTCGTGCTTTACAATCGAACGCCAGACCACAAGGCTCAGAGTATAAAGGGTAAACAAGTTAAAATTGAACTACGCGATGCCAACTACAAACTCGTAGGCAACGAAGAAATCACGACCGATGACTATGGCTCGGCAGCCTGCCGGTTCAAACTTCCTGAAGGAGGACTTACCGGGCAGTTTACCCTGAGAGCCGAAAACTACGGCAGCACCGCCTTCCGGGTTGAAGAATACAAACGACCGACCTTTGCCGTTGAGCTGCCCGAAGTGAACGAACGCTACCAAGTCGGTGATACCGTTGTGGTGAAAGGCAAGGCAAAAACTTATTCGGGCGTTCCGGTGCAAGGAGCCAAAGTGGCCTACACCGTGACACGCAACGAAGTGTTTTGGTGGTGGCGTTACAACCGTGGACACGCCGACGACGAAGAACTTATGAGCGGCGAAGCCGTCACCGATGCCGAAGGAAGTTTCGAAATCGAAATGCCGATGATACTGCCCGACGCTGACGAGGTCGAGGATGATTATTATCGCAAGCCGCATTTCTACCGTATCAATGCCGAGGTGCGTGTCACCGATGTCGGTGGTGAAACCCGTGAAGGTCGTCTCAGTCTGCCACTGGGCACCAAGCCGACGGCATTTGCCTGCAGCCTGCCCGAAAAAACGGAACGCGACAGCTTGAAAACCATTGTTTTCGAAAGGAAAAATGCTGCCGGCAAGAATATCGACGGTATCGTGAAATTTGAAGTCGACGGCAACATCCAGTCATTCCAAGCCCAAGCCAACGTGCCGACGAACTGGCCCGAAGCTCTCCGAAATTCGCTCAAATCGGGCAAACATAAGCTCAAAGCCATTTGTGAACAAGATACGTTGGAACAAGAGTTCATTCTTTTTGACATCAATGACAAGAAACCTTGTGTGAAGACCCATGACTGGTTTTACGCCACCGCCGATGTATTCCCGAGAGATGGCAGACCGGTTTGCATACAGGTAGGCACTTCCGACCCGGAAACACACGTGTTCTACAGTGTCATCGCTGAAGACAAAGTACTCGAGAGCGGCAGCTTGAAACTCAATAACTCTATCCACACGAGAAAGATGTCTTACAAGGATTCGTATGGTGACGGAGTCCTCCTCACCTATGCGTGGGTGAAAGATGGTGTGATTTATCGTCATTCCGTGCAGATAGCCAAACCCATGCCCGACAAGCGACTGATGCTGACATGGAAGACTTTCAGAGACAAACTGAAACCGGGACAGGACGAGGAATGGACACTGACCGTGAGAAAGCCGGACGGACGTGCAGTCGACGCACAGTTGATGGCGGTGCTCTTTGACCAATCACTCAACCAAATAGCTCCACACGACTGGCACTTCAACCTGTCGTTGAACCCGTCGCTCCCCTATGGAGGATGGACAGGCACTGACAGCAATCCGCTGACCATTGTGGAAGAGGCAAGAATCAAATACCTCGATCCCAGAAATCTCGTCTTCAGTTCATTCATGTCGGATCTCTACTTCTTCAATACCTTCGATCAGTTCGTGGGAACAAGAGCCAATCTTATGGTGATGGACTCGGGACCAAGAAGACTCACGGCACCTGTCATCAAAAAAGATGAGGTGTTAAAAGAGGCAGACAGAAACTTGAGTGAAACCGTTGTAGCCAGATCCAAAACAGCCATGACCGATACCGTCATCCCATCTCCCGACGAAGAACAAAAGCAACAGCAGTCATCACAAGACCAACAACAGCTGAGAGAAAACCTCAACGAAACGGCATTTTTCTTCCCGGCACTGGTAACTGACGGCAAAGGAGAAGTGTCGTTGAAATTCAGACTCCCCGAAAGCATCACCACATGGCAGTTCATGGGTATTGCCCATGACCGACAAATCAACTATGGCACACTCAAGAGCGAGGCCATTGCCAAGAAAGAAGTGATGATTCAACCCAACATGCCACGCTTCTTGCGACAAGGCGACAAGGCAACGATTGCCGCCAAGATATTCAACACATCCGAGAAAAAGGTGAGCGGCACGGCAGTCATGGAATTGATAGATCCCGAAACGGAGAAGACCGTGGTAAGAAAAGCCGTCAGATTCAATACTGAGGCCGGCGGAACGGGACAGGTTACATTTGACTTCACACCCGAAACCGACACACCATTATATATATGCCGCATCACGGCGGAAGGCAAGAACTTCAGTGACGGCGAACAACATTACCTGCCGGTTCTGCCCGACAAGGAAATGGTGACCAACACCTATTCGTTTACCCTGCACCGGCCGGGATGGGAAAACATAGACATCAGCAGACTCTTTGCCGTCAAAGGAGAGAACAACAAACTCACCATCGAATATACAAGCAACCCGGCTTGGCTCATGATTCAGGCACTCCCGACCTATGCGGTGGCTGATGCAGACAACGCCATCGAGCAGGCTGTGGCCTACTATGTTAATGCGTTGGCGAGCAAAATGCTGAGGAAAAATCCATCCATCAAAGCCACTATCGCACAATGGCGTGAGGAAGAAGGCAAGGAAACAAGCCTGATGAGTGCTTTGGAGAAGAACCAAGAACTCAAACAGTTCTTGCTCAACGAAACACCTTGGGTGGCAGATGACGATGACGAAGCGGCCCAGAAACGCAGCCTCTATAAATTCTTCGACGAGACAACGGTGGAGATGCGCCTGTCGACAGCCTTGAACAAGCTCAACGAACTACAGAACAGCGATGGTTCGTGGAGCTGGTGGAAAGGCATGAGAGGCAGCATTTATATGACTACAGCCGTATCTGAAATGATGGTAAGACTCAACAAAATGACAGGAGAAGTCCAACAAGAAACCACAAAAATGCTCGACAAGGCTTTCAGGTTCATGGGCAAGTACCTCGTCGAGGAGCATCAGGAAATGAAAGAAGCCGTCCGTAAAGGCAACAAAAACGTCAGACCGAGTGAAACTGCCGTCCGGATACTCTACCTGTCTGCCATTGACGGAAGAAACCTCTCAGCCGATGTTGAAGCGGCCAAAGCATACATGGTGAACATCCTTTCGCAAAGAACAAAGGACATGACCATCTACGGCAAAGCCAACACCGCATTGATTCTTGCCAAGGAAGGCAAAACGGCAAAAGCGGCAGAGTTCCTCAAGAGCATTGAAGAATATACCGTGTCGACCAAGGAAATGGGCCGCTATTTCGACACTCCGACAGCCTTCTTCAGCTGGTTCGACTACCGCATACCGACACAAGTGGCTGCCATCGAAGCCTTCAAAGAGTTGAAACCCGAAGAGAAACAGGTCATCGACGAAATGAAAAGATGGCTCTTACAGGAAAAACGTACCCAGCGATGGGCAACACCCATCAACAGTGTGAATGCCATTTATGCGTTCCTTGATGGCGATATGGATAGGCTTGAATCGACAAATGATGATGTTTTGAAGGTTGACGGAAAAATCATTGACAGATCGAAGGCCACGGCTGGTTTGGGTTACACCAAGACTACCATGCCTCAAAATGATGCCCATACGCTGTCGATTGAGAAATCATCCCCTGATACTTCATGGGGAGCTGTGTATGCCCGGTTCATGCAAAAAGCATCAGATATCGGTGAAAGTGGAACGGGAATGGTGATCACTCGCGAAATTCTGAATGCAAAGAAAAAGTACAGTGTGGGCGACCGCGTGAAAATTAGGTTGACCGTTAAAGCTGATAGAGACTATGACTTCGTTCAGATTATCGACAAACGTGCAGCGTGTCTCGAACCTGTGAACCAGTTGAGTGGATATAAAAATGGCTATTACATCACGCCCAAAGACTTTTCGACGAACTATTACATCGACAAACTCGCAAAAGGCACACATATCATTGAAACGGAATATGTCGTTGACCGTGTTGGAACATACGAAACAGGTACCTGCGTGATACAATGTGCCTACGCTCCCGAATTTTCGGCAAGGGCAAAGGCAAAGGTCTTGGAGGTCGAATAACAGAGTAATGGCACCAATATTAGAGGGTCGTTGTCGGTTGATAGCGACCCATTGGTGCAAAACGACAAACCTAACAGAACGACCCAACGACCTCACTATCCGGTTTTTCGGGATTGGGAGGGATTACCTCGGGCATGATTCTTGTAAGAAAGAAACGAAACAAGCAATCTTCGCAAATCCGAGATTAGCAAAACGAACAGAGGTAGGAATCATGATGAACGACTACCGATCAATAAATTAGAATGAAAAAAAACGGAATGAAAAGAAAGAACGTGCTTCTTGCGCTTGCCGTCATGGCATCATGCTCCCTGCAAGCACAGAAGATTACTTCCAAAAGTGATATCATTGACTGCGGACAAGTGGTTTTCAGAAGCCCATATACTGCAAAGTTTGATTTGAAGAATAGTGATAACCATACCTTATATATCCATAACGTGCGCACGAGTTGCGGATGCTTGGTGGCAGATTTTCCCAAGGTAGGTATCGCTGCACAGGAAAATTTCAGTATTTATGTGACGTTTGATGCTAAGCAGATGGGGCACTTTGAGAAGCAAATTGCCGTCTATGGCAACGGTTCCGACAAACCGACAATGCTGACATTAAGAGGGGTCGTAGTCGACAAAGTGCGCCAATTTGAGGGCAAGTACGATTACAAACTGGGATTGCTCAACGCCGACAAGAACGATCTCGAGTTCGATGAGGTAAACAAGGGTGAACGTCCATATCAGGAAATACACATTCAGAACCTGTCCACGACACCGGCAACCCCGATTGTCATGCACCTTCCGAAATATCTGCAAGCCGAGGTGTCGCCATCGACCATCGCATCGGGACATTCGGGCATCGTCAGAATATGGCTCAACTCGTCGCTCCTCCGCGACTACGGGCTTACCCAGACTTCGGTATACCTCGGGGCTTACCCCGGCGACAAGGTGAGCGAAGAAAAGGAAATATCCATCTCAGCCGTGCTGTTGCCCGAAATAAAGGAAACATCGGCAGAACAACTGCTGAACGCTCCGCAGCTTTCCATCACCACAACTGAGCTCGACCTCGGCACATTCGGTGACAAAAGCAAGAAGAGCGAAACCATCTTCATCGAGAACAAAGGCAAAAGCGACCTCGAAATCAACTCGCTGCAAATGTTCACCACCGGACTTCAGGTATCACTGAACAAGAAGAAACTCAAACCCGGCGAAACAGCCAAGCTCAAAATCACGGCAGAAAAGAAGATGCTCAAGACTGCCCGCAGCAAACCCAGAATCCTCATGATTACCAATGACCCGAAGAATCCGAAAGTGGTCGTGAGCATCAACGTGAAATAAACAGCATCACCAAGCTGTCCCCCTACAATCCTTAAGACAAGACAAACAACATGGAACATCCTGAAAACAACAAAGAATATAAAGGACTGACCGTCAATTCGGGCATCCAACAGCCTTCCATCATCAACCCGTATCTCAACCGAAAGAGTTTCAGACGCAAGGAAATGACTGCCGGCGAAATGGTTGAAGGCATTCTGAAAGGCAACATCACCATTCTGAGCCAGGCGGTGACGCTGGTGGAAAGTGTCAATCCGGCCCACCAAGCCAAGGCGCAAGAGGTCATCGAGAAGTGCTTGCCCTTCAGCGGAAACTCCATTCGCGTGGGCATCAGCGGCGTTCCCGGTGCAGGTAAGAGTACGTCGATCGACCAGTTCGGTTGCCATCTGCTCGACAAACACGGAGGAAAGTTGGCCGTACTCGCCATCGACCCCAGTTCGGAACGCACAAAAGGCAGCATTCTCGGAGACAAGACGCGTATGGAAAAGCTCTCGCAACGCCGTGAGGCCTTCATACGTCCCAGCCCGACAGCCGGCTCGCTGGGCGGTGTGGCACGCAAGACCCGCGAATCGATCATCCTTTGCGAAGCTGCCGGCTTCGATAAAGTATTTGTCGAGACCGTGGGTGTCGGCCAGAGTGAAACCGCCTGTCATTCGATGGTCGACTTCTTTCTCCTCATCCAACTTGCCGGAACGGGTGACGAGCTGCAGGGCATCAAACGCGGCATCATGGAAATCAGTGACGGCATAGCCATCAACAAATGCGACGGCAACAATGTCGACAAGTGCCATTCAGCTGCCACCAACTTCCGCAATGCACTCCATTTCTTCCCGAAACCCGAAAGCGGATGGTTGCCCAAGGTTCTCTGCTACAGCGGATTTTATGGCACCGGCATCGAAGAAGTGTGGAACATGGTGTACGAATACATCGATTTCGTGAAAAAGAACGGCTACTTCGACTACCGACGCAACGAACAAAGCAAATACTGGATGTACGAAACCATCAACGAGAGTCTGCGCAACAGCTTCTATAACGATGCTACCATCGAACAACGCATGACGGAATCGGAACAGAAGGTACTTCAAGGCAGACAAACATCCTTTGCCGCCGCCAATGAGTTGCTCAAGCTCTATTTCGACAAACTCAAGTCCTAAGCGCACCATTGCCCATGCTGCATATTGAAATTGACAACGGAAGCGGCTTCTGTTTCGGTGTCACCACTGCCATTCAGAAAGCCGAAGAAGAACTGCGGGCAGGGAAGACGCTGTATTGCCTGGGCGACATCGTACACAACACGATGGAATGCGAACGCCTTCGGGAGATGGGGCTCATCACCATTAACCACCAAGAGCTGGCCGACTTGCACGATGTCAAGGTGCTGTTGCGCGCCCACGGAGAACCGCCCGAAACCTACGAGCTGGCACGAAGGAACAACATCGAAATCATCGATGCCACCTGTCCCGTCGTTTTGCAACTGCAAAAACGAATCAAGAAACAAGCAGAAAACGCCTCATCCCTCCAGCCCGAAGGTGCATCCCCCAATATACCCCCGGCACCGGACGCACAAATTGTCATCTTCGGCAAGAGCGGTCATGCCGAAGTGTTGGGACTCGTGGGACAGACGGCAGGCAAGGCCATCGTCGTGGAGAACCTCGAAGATGTCAAGCTCCTGGACTTCAGCCGCGACATCTGTCTGTATTCGCAGACCACCAAGTCGCTCGACGAATTCCATCACATCGTCGATTACATCCGCTCGCACATCAGTCCTTCCGCATCATTCAGGAGCTTCGACACCATCTGCCGACAGGTTGCCAACCGCATGCCCAACATTGCCACCTTCGCCGCCCGCCATGATGTCATCTTGTTTGTGAGCGGACGCAAAAGTTCCAACGGCAAAGTGCTGTTCAACGAGTGCAAGAGCGTGAACGAAAGAAGCTATCAGATTGAGAGTGCCGACGAAATAGAGATGACTTGGTTTGACGGCATCGGCACCGTAGGCATCTGCGGAGCGACCTCCACGCCCAAATGGTTGATGGAGCAATGTCGCGAACATATCCTCCGACATCTTTCCACATGAGAAAATCAGTCACACTCCATGAGCTCAATTCGTTGGTCAAGGACACCATCGAAGCCTATCTGCCCGAAGCCTATTGGGTGGAGGCGGAACTATCGGATGCACGCGAATCGGCAGGACATTGTTACATGGAGCTGATTCAGAAAGACTTGTTTACCAACACACCCGTCGCCAAAGCCTCAGCCCGCTGTTGGCGCAATGTGTGGAGCGAACTGAAGCCCCGTTTCGAACGAGTGGCAGGCATCAAGCCGGCTTCGGGCATGAAGGTGATGCTCTTGGTACAAGCCCGATTTCACGAGAACTACGGTTTTTCGTGGATGGTACTCGACATGGATCCCACGTTTACCGTCGGTGATATGGCGCGCAAGCGTGCCGACATCATCCGTTGTCTCAAGGAACAGGGTGTGTTTGATCTCAACCGAGAACTGATTCTCTCTCCTACCGCCCGCCGCATAGCCGTCATCTCCAGCGAGAACGCTGCCGGCTATGGCGACTTCAGCAAGCAATTGGCCGACAATCCCTACCGACTGAACTTCATCACCCGACTCTTTCCCGCTGTCATGCAGGGCGAATCGGTCGGGAAAAGTATCGTGGCGGCACTCAACGACATCTACGGGCAGGCTGCCGACTTCGATTGCGTGGTCATCATCAGGGGCGGCGGCGCCACGAGCGACCTCAGCGGCTTCGACTCCTTGGAGCTTGCCGAAAATGTCGCCAACTTTCCCTTGCCCGTCATCACCGGCATCGGTCACGACCGCGACGAGAGCGTACTCGACCTCATCGCTTACCGGCCGGTGAAAACACCCACGGCGGCCGCCACTTTCCTCGTCGACCACCTTAAACGCACACTCGATCATGTTGTCGGGCTGGAACAGCGGATCAGCCGCACCGTCTCCATGCGGTTGGAGATTGAGAAGGCACGCATCGAGAAGCTGACCGCTCTCGTGCCGCGTCTGTTCTCTTTCGTCAGACTGCGTGAGGAAAACAAGCTCGAACGCCACGAAAAGGCTCTCTCCCATGCCATCGCCCTCCGGTTGCAGAATGCCGCCAACCGGCTCACCCGGCTCAGCGTGCGCATCAGGCCCCTCGCCACGACCTTGCTGCTCAAGGAGAACCACCGCCTGCAGATGCTCACGCAACGCCTACGGCCACTCGACCCGCAGGTGATGCTCGGCAGAGGCTACAGCATCACGATGAAAGGCGGAAAGGCCGTTCGCTCTGCCAACGAGCTCCGACGGGGCGACGAGATTGAGACACGACTCGAAAAAGGAACCATCAAATCCATCATTCCATGAAAAAGAACATCAAATACGAAGAAGCGGTTCGCGAACTGGAAAACATCGTCGCACAAATGGAGAACGGACAACTCGACATCGACACCCTGTCAGCACGGCTTGCACGTGCCCAGGAACTCGTCGAAGTATGCAAGTCAAAGCTCCTCAAGACCGACAACGAGATCAAGAAGCTCCTCGACAAAGGCAGCAATGGAGGCTCCGTTTCCGGACAAGAGGGGAAGTTTTCATGAAAATAGTTGCACATATACGATAAACTTCGTACATTTGTGCCTATAATCGGGCACCCCCGAAAGCCATCCTCACAGATGAAAGGTACACACTTCCGGCACCGGACACCGGACCGGCACCACGGAATCTCCACAAGCCCGCAACTTGCCAGGCACCGGAAACAGACCTTTCGGGAGCCGCCCGCTTCAAAGAGCAGGCCATGCGCCCTTGCATCCGCAGAACTCTTTGCCTGACCGAAATGAAATGATAAACACCTTTAATACACAATTTGTATGAAAAACTTTGATTGGGCTACATTGCCTTTCGGCTATATCAAGGCCGACTACAACGTCCGCTGTTATTATCGCGACGGAAAATGGGGAGAAATTGAAGTAAGCTCCGACGAAAACATCACCATGTCCATTGCCGCCACCTGCCTCCACTACGGCCAGGAAGGATTCGAAGGCCTGAAAGCCTATCGCGGCAAGGACGGCAAGGTGCGCCTGTTCCGCGTTGAAGACAACGCCGCCCGCATGCAGTCCACCGCCCGCGGTCTGCTCATGCCCGAAGTACCCACCGAACTGTTCGTCGAAATGGCGAAGAAAGTGGTGACCCTCAACAAAGACTATATTCCTCCTTACGAAACGGGAGCCACGCTCTATCTTCGTCCGCTCCTCATCGGTACAGGCGCGCAAGTCGGCGTGAAGGCTGCCGACGAGTACGCCTTCCTGATTTTTGTCACGCCGGTAGGACCGTACTTCAAGGGTGGGTTCAAGTGCAACCCCTACGTCATCGTCCGCGAATACGACCGTGCCGCACCGCTCGGCACCGGATGCTACAAGGTGGGCGGCAACTATGCAGCCTCGATGCTGGCAAGCAAGTTCGCACACGACAAAGGATATGCAGCCGAATTCTATCTCGACGCCAAAGAGAAGAAGTACATGGACGAATGCGGTGCCGCCAACTTCTTCGGCATCAAGGACAACACCTACATCACCCCCAAATCGTCGTCCATCCTGCCCAGCATCACCAACCGCAGCCTGATGCAGCTCGCCGAAGACCTCGGACTCAAGGTTGAACGCCGCCCCATCCCCGAAGAAGAACTCGAGACATTCGAAGAGGCAGGCGCATGCGGTACAGCCGCCGTCATCAGCCCCATCTCATACATCGACGACCTGGACAACAACAAACGCTACACCTTCTCGAAAAACGGAGAGCCCGGACCGGTTTCCGAAAAGCTCTACAACCGTCTGCGCGGCATCCAATACGGTATCGAAGAAGACAAGCACGGCTGGATTACATTCGTGGAAGTATAACCATAGCTTTACCAACGTTCCGTCATTACGGAACCGATACACACGGGAAGAAGGCACACCGCCTTCTTCCCGTGTCCATATACGGCGGTCCATCCCGAATCCAAACCGCGGCAGGCACACAGCACCCGTGTCGGACAGGCCGGGACAGGCCACACGAAGGAAAAGAAACAGGCCTCTTGCACCCCACCCGTGGGGTACCGGCATACTCCATGAGTGACCCCTTATGATACCACACGAGTGACCTGTCAAGATACCCCACGAGTGGGATCAGAAAACCCCAACAGGCAGGGTACAACGGGCGGCACAGCGATTTTCGCCCACAAGGATGCGCTATGTGATTTTTTATCCGTACTTTTGCAACACTGAACTTTAGTTATGGGAAAAGGAAAACTACAGAAATTTGCAGAGATGGAGACATTCACCAATGTCTTCCAATACCCCTATTCGGTCATCAAGAACGTGCCATTCGCCATGAAAGGGCTCTGGTGCGACCGGTACTTCCACAACGGCAACCCCATCGTGCTCGAGCTGGGATGCGGCAAGGGCGAATATACCGTGGGATTGGGCAAGCTCTATCCCGACATCAACTTCATCGGAGTCGACATCAAAGGGGCACGGATGCACAAAGGAGCCAAGGAAGCCTTCGAACGCGGCATGCCCAACGTTGCCTTCCTGCGCACCAACATCGAGTTCATCGACCGGTTTTTCGCCCCCGGCGAAGTGCAGGAAATATGGCTCACGTTCAGCGACCCGCAGATGAAAAACGTACACAAGCGGCTCACAAGCACTTTCTTCATGGAGCGTTACCGCCGATTCCTCGTCGACGGCGGCACCATCCATCTCAAGACCGATTCCAACTTCCTCTTCACCTACACCCGGCTGATGGCCGAGAAGAACACCCTTCCCGTCGAAGTGTCCACCGAAGACCTCTACCACGACACGCCTGTCGCCATCGAAGGCTCCCCCCTGCTCGACATACGCACTTATTACGAAAGCCAATGGATGGAACGCGGCCTCAGCATCAAGTACCTTCGTTTCAGACTTCCCCACGACACAGCACTCGAAGAGAGCGACGTGGAAATTCCCCTCGACGACTACCGCAGCTACCGACGCACCAAGCGAAGCGGACTCGACACGGCCAGGTAGTCACTCCTCTCCCACCCTGCCCCTTCACTCCCGCACCACTCCCCCCACGAAAAAGCCGCCCTGCACAAATGCAAGGCGGCTTGATAATTTGAGTCAAAATCCATTGTTGAAACAGAGGGTCTGATATACAGAAGATAACTTGCCCTGAGGTATCAACTTTCAGATTTTACTCATCCACAACGAGCCTGATGCCGACATCACCAAAATATTTGGGTTCAGCTGCATAACCACTAGCAATAGTATGTGAGGTACGATAATTGGTCTTACAGCCATAGGCACTCGAACTATATGAACCTCCTTTTACCCAATATGCGGGATTACCTGCCATATCGCAACCATTTCCGGTCTGCGTCCATTCCGTAAACATTGTTAGACAAGGGTGGTCTGTGTGTGGGTATGTCCAAGTGCCTTGGAGATGACGGGCAGGTCGACGTTGCGGGCGTAGGCGAGGCTGGCCCATGTGTGGCGCGGTGTGTAGGACGTGAGCGGAACGTCGATGCCCGCCATGCGACCGAGACGCTTGAGACGGCGGTTGTGCGTG
>JALETQ010000021.1 GCA_022781445.1 Prevotella sp. | reverse complement strand
TTCTTGGCATCTCCGAGTTGGAGGAACACGCCCTCTGAACGGGAGTAGAGAGGATTCTCCACACCGGCATAACCGGGCTTGAGGTCGAAGTTGCAGATGATGATCTCGGGAGCGGCATCGACATTGAGTACCGGCATACCGTAGATGGGTGTACCTTCTGCATCGCGGGCGGCAGGGTTCAACACGTCATTGGCACCGATCACCACTACGGCATCGGTCTTGCCGAAGTCATCGTTGATGGCTTCCATCTCAAAAAGTTTCTCGTAAGATACATCGGCTTCGGCCAGCAACACGTTCATGTGTCCCGGCATGCGTCCTGCCACGGGATGGATGGCGAATCGCACGCGAACACCACGGCTCTCCAAGGTTTCGGAAAGTTGTTTCACCAGATGCTGCGCCTGAGCCAAAGCCATACCATAACCCGGCACGATGATGACATCCTTGGCGGCAGCGAGTACCGAAGCCGGAGTCTTGGCGGCGGCTTTCGGAGCCACGCCAACGGATGCCTGTTTGCTTTGAGACTGGACGGATGTGGGGTCACATTTCTTTGGCTGCGGTTTAGCTGCACCACCGAGAAGAATACTCATCAAACTGCGGTTCATGGCTCTGCACATGATTTGTGTCAGCAAGAGTCCGGATGCACCAACAATACCACCGACGGCAACCAATAAGATATCGCTGATAGCCATACCCGCAATAGAACCGGCTACACCCGAGAGAGAGTTGAGCAGCGAAATGGTGATAGGCATATCGGCACCTCCGACTCTGACGGAGAAATAAAGTCCGAACAAGGAAGAGAAAACGACACAGGCTGTGATATACAACGGCATCAAATCACTCTCCGGAGTCATAGTAGCCAACATGATAAACACAACGGTAAGAACCAAGAAGAGCAAAGTCATCATGGAATGCGAGAACCATATCAAAGGTTTCTGAGGCAATACACGATGAAGTTTTCCGGCTGCAACCAAACTGCCCACGAGAGTAATCATACCCACGGCGATTGCCAACATCGATGTAAACATGACAAATGGGAAATATCCGCCACTTTTAATGACATCCAACATTTCTTGCCGGAAACCTAATTCGGTGGCAGACATGATACCCACCAAGGCCGAAGCACCACCGCCCAAACCGTTGAACAAAGCAACAACCTGTGGCATTTGTATCATCTGCACGCGGGCAGCCATCAAACTGCCGATGAGAGCACCGATGGCAACGGCAGGATAAATGGTCCATGCCGACACAACCTTACTGAAATATAGGGTTGCGATGACACCTAAGAGAAGTGCCAACGCCGACAGAAGATTACCTTGAACGGAAGTCTTCACTTTGCTCATCATGGATATACCAACGAGCACAGCAACAGATAACACTGCACTAATGATAATCTGAAAAGAGTCCATGATATTACTTTTTCTTTTTGTTAAACATCTGAAGCATTCTGTGCGTTACACCAAACCCTCCGAAAACATTGATTGTGGCAAGAATAATGCCGAGAGCTCCTACGAGTTGTGCCAACCAACCGTGTCCTGCAAAAAAAGCAAAACCGGTGGCGGTTATGGCACCGACGATGGTTACGCCCGACAAAGCATTCATACCCGACATCAATGGAGTATGAAGCAAACTGGGCACATTCTTGATGATGAAATAGCCGGCTATCGTGCATACGAGAAATACGGCCAATAGGATGAAAGGATGAATCATATCTTTTACGAAAAAAGGGGTAGCCTGAATGTTCGCGCGAACTTTCAGACTATCCCCATTGTCAATTAAACAAAGGATTCTTAGATGCCCATTGCTTCACGAGCACCGGCATGAACCAATTCGCCATCAATGCACACGAGACTCTTTGCGATAACTTCGTCGTTGCGGTCAAGATTAACCTTGCCGTCTTTCACGATATATTTCACGAGGTTATAAACATTGTTGGAGAACATCCATGTCGAACTGGTGGGAAGCTCGCCCGGGATGTTTTTCACACCCATGATGGTTACGCCGTATTTTGTTTCGATACCGCCTGCTGGGGTCAGTTCGCAGTTACCGCCTTGGTCGATTGAGATATCGACGATGACCGAACCTCGTTTCATGCCTTTCACCATTTCTTCGGTAATGATGATCGGGGCGAGTTTGCCTGGAATCAAGGCAGAACAGAATACGATGTCCATATCTTGGATGGTAGCTTCGAGGGCTTTTTGCTCTTTGATCAAAACGTCTGCCGGAAGACGGTTGGCATAGCCGCCTTCCCCAACAGCCAAATCGGCGGGAACGGTAGTGTCTACAACATTGGCACCAAGACTGCCTGCTTGTTCGGAAGCCATCGGACGAATGTCGGCGGCGTATGTGACGGCACCAAGACGTTTGGCTGTTGCCAATGCTTGCAAACCGGCCACACCGACACCGATAACCATTACTTTTGCAGGCTCAATTTTTCCTACGGCAGTAAACATTTGCGGCAAGAAACGGGTCACATGGTTGGCAGCCATCAGGATGCCTTTGTAACCTGCACAAGTACTCATGGAAGTCAAAGCGTCCAAATTTTGAGCGCGTGAGATACGAGGAATACCGTCCAAAGTGATAGCAATAACGCCTTTTGCTGCAAGATTCTTTACCATTTCATGGTTGACGGGTGAGGCAGGGTGAATGAAAGTGATGAGGTATTGGCCTTTGTGCATCATGTCCACTTCGTGTTTGCCAAACTTCTCATTGAAGAGAGGCTCTTTCACCTTGAGAATAATCTCAGCTTTGTTGAAGATTTCTTCGGCACTGTCAATGATTTTTGCACCGGCTTTTACATATTCTTCGTCACTGAAGAGGGCACCGTCGCCGGCAGATTTCTCCACCAATACTTCAAAACCATCTTTCACAAATTTGCCTGCATTCTCGGGAGTACAAGCCACACGAGCCTCGTCGTGCATGATTTCTTTTGGAATACCAATAATCATAGTTTAATATTTTAAGTTAATACGTTGGTCTTGTCTTCGTTTTTCACTTCACAAAGGTACATAAATTGCATAATCAACCTTTTCTTCTTTTACTGTTTAACATATAATTAACACAATAATTAACATAGCGTCGAGTGTCGTCGGAATCATGTATGGCATTTGCCTTTTTCTGTGGTTGTCCGTCTGTTCGGAAGGATTGGATTTCGGCTTCTCCGGTTATTGTCTGTCTCCTCCCGGTTGTCTGTCTGCCGAAGGCTGGATGCCCGTGGATTGCATAACTCATCAAATGTCTCACTTTTGTTTATTTAAGGTTGATTCGTGCCGTCTTTCATCGATTATCATTACTTTTGCTTCGCCTGCCGAAATGAATGACGGTGGATGAAATGGCGTTTGACCAGGAACTGCAGTCTCTGTCCGCCAGGTTTCTGCAAAGAAGCATTTCCCTTCATCTGTGCAGGGCTTGAAAATAGAGAAGGCAAGTACCGGAATCCGGTTCAGGCAAGGCTGCCCTTTGAAAAGTAAGGCTGCCCTTTGAGGGCGAATACGGATCTCCGTCACTTGGCGACTCTTGTCGTTTAACCTAAACAGTCATAAGATGATAGTCGATAAAACAATTCCGGTCATCGGCATGGCTTGCGCTTCCTGCTCTGCCAATGTCGAACGTAAACTCAATCAGATTTCGGGTATAAGGACGGCAGTCGTTTCCTTGAACAGCAGGACGGCCCGTCTTTCGTTCGATGACCAAGAGACATCGTTGTCCCAAATCAAACAGGAAATCAATGCCATCGGCTACGACCTGATCATTGAAGAGGGCAGGGTGGTGGAAGAAATTGAGCGGGAAGCATTCGGCCGTCTGACGAAGAAGATGATTCTTTCGTGGTTTTTTGCCGTCTTGGTCATGGTGGTTTCCATGCCCGAGTCGGGCGTCGTCTCCTCGAGATCTGCCGCCAATCAGCTGGCGTTGCTGATAGCCGTTGCCAATATAATATGGTGTGGCCGGCAGTTCTATCGCTCGGCATGGAGCCAACTCAGGCATCGTTCGGCCAATATGGACACTCTGGTTGCCATGAGTACCGGCGTCGCGTTTCTCTTCAGTGTGTTCAACACCTTCTTTGGCGAGAGCTATTGGGGTGCAAGAGGTTTGGATTCATACACGTTTTTCGATGCTTCGGTGATGATCGTCACGTTTGTCCTGACCGGCAAGTGGCTGGAGGAGAAAGCGCGAAAGGCTACGACGGGCAATATCCGCGCCCTGATGAGCCTGGCTCCCAAGACCGCACGTCTGGTAGAACCTTCTGCTGACGGCAAGTCCGAGGAGCGTTTGACCGATGTCCCCTTGTCGACTGTCACGCCCGGCGACATCCTTGAGGTCAGAGCCGGCGAGAAGATTCCCGTCGACGGTGCGGTCATCCATGCCGAAAGTTTCATGAATGCCGACGGTGCCTACGTCGATGAATCGATGATTACGGGTGAAGCCACACCGGCACTGAAAGAAAACGGTGGCAGTGTGTCGGCAGGAACGATTGTCAATCAGGGCAGGCTGCGATTCAGGGCACGGCAGGTGGGAGAGCAGACGGTGCTGTCGCAAATCATCGAGACGGTCAGGAGGGCCCAGGACTCGAAGGCTCCCGTCCAGCGTGTCGCCGACAGGCTGTCGCTCATCTTCGTGCCCGTCGTGGCATCGCTTGCATTGCTGACTTTCATGTCGTGGCTGGTGTCGGGCGGTGCCGATGCACTTCCCCGTGCCGTCTTGTCGGGCATTTCGGTCTTGGTCATTGCCTGCCCCTGCGCCTTGGGGCTGGCAACACCCACCGCCGTCATGGTCGGCATCGGGAAGGCTGCCCGCCGCCGGGTGCTGATCAAGGATGCCGCGGCATTGGAGAACATCTGTCTCGTCGATGCCGTGGTCATCGACAAGACGGGCACGCTGACCGTTCCCGACCGTTCGATCGACTTCACGAAGGCCGATGCCCTCGACTTCGAGCAGCGCGAGAAGCTCAAGCCTCATGCGGCCGAGGCAATGGCGATGTTGCGGAAACAAGGCGTGGATGTGGTTCTGATGAGCGGTGACAAGGACGATGCGGTGAAGTACTGGGCCGACCGGGCCGGCATCACCGACTACCGCAGCAGGGTGTTGCCGCAGGACAAGCAGGATATGGTGAAGCAACTGCAGGCCCAAGGCAAGACCGTGGCGATGGTGGGCGACGGCATCAACGACGCGCAGGCTCTGGCGTCGGCGGATGTCGGCATCGCGATGGGCAAAGGCACCGATGTGGCGATGGACGTGGCCCAGGTCACTTTGCTCGGCGACGACCTGCAAAGCATTCCCGATGCCGTCAGGTTGTCGCGGCAAACCGTGGGCATGATACGGCAAAACCTGTTCTGGGCGTTCATCTACAACCTGACATGCATTCCTTTGGCTGCCGGCGTGCCCTATGTCTTCGGCTGGCATTTCCAAATCACTCCCATGTGGGCAGGTGCCCTGATGGCCTGTTCGGGGCTGAGCGTGGTGCTGAACAGCCTGCGCCTCAACTACAAGTCCTGAGGGCCGGCGGGACGTCTGTTCCCGACCATTCGCGAAAACCGTTGCGGCATGGATGGCCGGCGGAAGCCGCGGAAACGAATCTGCGCGAATCGGATTGCCGGTTCGCGCAGATTCGTTTCCGTGGCCAGATGCCGGAAGCGGAGATGATGTCGTCTGCAAAAGGAAGATGCGCCAAGGGCGGAAATTGGCAGAAGCTGCCTTCTGCCCGACGTTCTTTTCGGGCGGCCTTACCAGTCCGGTTCTCCGGCCGGGCGGCCGAAAGGATGCCGCCATCCGTCGGGTTCGCGTACCACCTGCATGGTGACTTCCAGACTGAAATTTTCGCTGGGACGGTATCTGACGGTGGTGCCCAGGCTGCTCCCGGGATGACGGAAATCATCATAGGGCACGAACGGAAGACCGTCGTTGGCGAGCGTCTTGTGGCCGAAGACCGTTGCCGACCATTTTTCGTTGAAGTCGTGGTGCAGGGCGACCGACACCCCGACGCGATGCGACGACGTGTGGGCATACTGTGTGAAGTCGGCAAATCCTCCGACCGTCAGACTTGTCTTGGCCGACAGAGGCACGGTGTAGAGAAGCGAGATGTCCTGCGTGAATCCCACGCCGTGAAAAGCGTTCTTGCCGAACGAGGCAAAAACGGATGTGCCGAAGCTGACGTTCAGTCCGTCGTGCAGGTCAGCGAACCGCGGACAAGTGCCGTATCCATGGCCGCGGAAGTCGGATATCGGATCCGGGCGGCCATCCGTCGGGTTCACGAATGATGCGTGCGGGCGACGGAGCAGGCGGGATTCCGCGACGTTTTGTTCGCCGGCGGGCAATTCCTGCGTCACGTTCGCGCCCGTTGGGGGATTGGTGCCCGCGGCCGGCCGATGGTTTCCGGACGGCTCCTGTGCCATCGAGACCCATGCGGATGTCATGATGGCGGCTATGGCAAAAAGTCTTTTCATGTCGGCAAAGATAAGGAATAGGCCACACAAATCCGCTTCCTGCCCTGTTAAATCGCCCTAAATACACGCCCGCCCGTCTTTCGTCCGCCTGCCGGTATCCCGTCGTCCGTCGTCCGCCGTCCGGCACCGGTCCGGTCTCTCATGGCCGGTACGGGATGAAGAGAGTGGCGACAGGCTCGCCGGTATGACGTCATTTCCCGGAAAAACCGTCGAGGGTTTTCGGGAAAAGGGTCGAGGGTTTTCGGGAAAAGGGTCGAGGGTTTTCGGAAAAAGGGTCGAGGGTTTTCGGAAAAAGGGTCGAGGGTTTTCATGAAAAGGGTCGAGGGTTTTCATGAAAAGGGTCGAGGGTTTTTCGGACACTTCCCGAACCGCCGGTCCGGCTCTCCATTTTCCGGCTTCCCGAAAGGGCGGGTTCCGACAGGCAAGAGGGCAGATTCCGGAACGCGAAAGGGTTGGTTCTGGAGGGCAAAAGGGCGGGTCTTGCGCCGGGACATGACCTCCGGGTGCGGAGGCACTGTCCTTGCCGGCAGTCTGCCTTTCCGATTCGGATTCCCATGGC
The DNA here is from genome assembly GCA_022781445.1 of Prevotella sp. Classification (GTDB taxonomy): domain Bacteria; phylum Bacteroidota; class Bacteroidia; order Bacteroidales; family Bacteroidaceae; genus Prevotella. The sequence goes on along the minus strand of JALETQ010000021.1, from coordinate 74,063 downwards.
CTATTGGGGATAATCAGGGGACCGGCCCCATGATTTCTTTCTTTCATTTATCCTCATTTGTAGGTATTGCACGACTTGCAGGAACCTTTTAATTTTGCAGGCAATTAACAACCAACAAATGAAAGTATGTTCAACAAAAAGTTTTTCCGAGTGATCGCGATCCTGTTGTTCTCTGCCGCCGGCAGTATGAGCGTGCAGGCATCCGATTACGTCAGGGTCAGTACGGGTGACGGCGAAGCGGCGTTCTTTTCCCTCGATGAGAAACCGACGGTTTCTTTCTCTGCCGATCATCTTGTCATGACCACATCGACAACCGTTGTCGAGTATCCCGTCAACGAGTATCGTTCTTTTGAGATCGTTCCTCAATCGACGGATGTCACGGACTTTTCCGCCGCCGTCTTCTCGGTCGGCAATACCGTGGCAGCTACCGGTCTGCCTGCCGGAAGCGAATTGGTCGTCTGTTCCGTGACGGGCGAACTTGTGGGACGCGTCGTGGCCGATGTCACCGGTCATGCAGAAATACCCATGTCCGGCCGTACAGGCGTCTTTGTCGTAAAATCAAAATCCAAAACCTTTAAATTCATCAAGAAACAATGAAGAAACTCTTTACTCTCGCAGTCATTGCCATCATGAACTTTCCTTTGCTGCACGCCCAGTCCGTAAGGATAAACAAGGCCGATGGCACCTCTTTGTCTTTCAAGGCATCGGAAATCAGGAACATCGAATATCTTCCGGCCACGGAAACCGCGGACACGACCGTTCTCCATCGTTTCACGGGATATATCACCGTGTCGAGCAAACAATTCACCGACACCTATTTCGGCGACAGTGCGCGTATTGAAGTTCTCGAGGTGAACAAGAAGTATTTCTGTCGTTTCCATGACGGCTTATGGGGCGACGGGGAATTTGAAGTCACGATGAACAAGGGAGCCGTTTCGGGAACAGGCAGGATGAAACTGACCCGCCAGGGAAAAACAGGAGAGTACGACGCTTCCCTTGAAGGTGCGATGACGGCCTTCTCCATCAGCATCCCCGAGGTCATGGGCGGAACCGTCATCAAGTGGACTTACGGGGAAGTCCCCCCGGCCCTGAAGGCAAGCGGTACGTATGCCGGAAGCAATTCGATGGTCATCGGCGGCATCATGGGGCCGTATGAAGACGCCGACTGCAAATACACCATCACGGCCAATGCCGACGGCACCGTCAACCTCACCGCCGGAGAAGAACAATACGGCAATACTCCGATGGGTGACATCGTGCTGGGAGGATACACCGTCTCCAACATCGCCTATGACGCGGAAACGAAAACTTTCGGACGCAAATACGGATCCGACGGACTGCAAGTGCATTTCAAATGTATCAGCAACGGTGAAGTGACCAAAGAGTCGGACTATGCCTTCCAACCTGACAGCAAAGTCGTGATAAGCATGGAAGAGGAGGGAAAAATAAAGATCGTCAACTCTTTCACCATCGGCAAGATGCCCTTTGGAATAGTCGCCACCTTCCAAGGTAACAAGAAGTAGTCCAGGTAATGAAAAACAAGCTCTTTGCCATCCTCTCGGGGGGATTCCTGCTTTTGCAGGTTTCCTCCTGTGAGGGTATCCTCGAAAATATCTATGATACGCCTTCGGGCATCACCGCCGTCAAAGAACACCGGCTGGTAATCGACGCGACAAGTTGGGGAGACTGGTATTACATCGATTTCGACTCATTGCTGATGCTTGCCGAAAGCAAAGACACCGTCGCGCTGCGGAAGGCTCAGACCTGCTTCCTTCCTTACCCCGTTCCGAAACAGGCCGCGGATGCGACGCCCGACCGGAAAACAGGTATCTACAGCTATTGGTTCGATGTTTTCGGCAAAGGCATCTCGGTCAATGAAAAGCGGGGATTTGTCCCGACAGCCGCACAACCCGAACCTGCCTCGTGGAGCATTGCCGTCCACAGAAACAATGTCCGGACGAATGGAGGCGCGGCCATCGAAACGCAGTACACGTCGTTCGAAGAATTGCCTGCAAACAGTGCGGTCTTCACCGGAACGGACTTTCGTGAAGATGAATGGTCCGAGAATGAAGTGTGGGCGGACGAATCACGTATGCTTTCAAGTATCATCGGTTGTCAAGGAATCGAGATCAACAAGGTGCTGTCTTCTTGGCTCCGGATAGAAATACCGCCCATGCCGCCTGTCTTCACCCTTAATCGTCATGTGTATGTCATCCGTCTTCGCAATGGCAGGCATGCCGCCGTTCAGTTGGAGAATTATATGAATGAGAAAGGTGAGAAATGTTGGCTTACCATTAAATATAAATATCCATATTAGACCTGTTACATTTACGAAATGCTTGCCAATACCCTTTCTTTGTTTTTCTCGTTTGCTCTATCGGTACCTGTCGAAACGACCATACTGCCGAAAGATACCATTCCGGACGAATATACGATAGAACAGGTTGTCATCACCGGAACACGTACTCCCAAGAGGCTGTCACAGTCGCCGGTACTGACCCGAATAATCACTTCGCGCGATATTGCCAATACCGACGCCACCGATATCCGGGATATACTGCAACAGGTCGTTCCGGGGGTAGAGTTCTCCTATGCCATGAACCAACAGATACATCTGAACTTTTCGGGTTTCGGAGGTCAGAGCGTACTCGTTCTTGTCGATGGAGAAAGACTCGCAGGTGAGACCATGGATGACGTGGACTTTTCGCGGATTACTCCCGAGCAGATAGACCACATCGAGATCGTCAGAGGTTCGGCATCTGCCCTTTACGGATCGAACGCTGTGGGAGGTGTCATCAATATCGTTACGAAAGATGCAGCCCGCAGTTGGAAAGCCAATGTAAACGGACGTTGGGGAAAACATGGTTCGCAACGCTACGGACTGTCGTGGCAACAGGGAAACCGAAAGCTGGCAAACATCCTTGCCGTCAATCACAGTAAGACGGATAATTATCGGGTGAATAATGGCGAAAAGCCGCTGAGCCGGGTATTCTCGACTGTTTACGGAGATGCTGTGTGGAACTTCAACGACCGCCTTGTTTATAACCCCACGGATTATTTGCGATTGACGGGACGTGCGGGATATTTCTTCCGTCGCACGAAGCGTTCGGTCGATACCCCCGAACAATATAGAGATTTCTCTGCCGGTCTGGGGGCGCGTTGGCAACCGGATGCCGGTACCCGGTTGGAATTCAATTATGCTTTTGACCAGTATGACAAGTCGATATTTCAACGCTATTCCTCTCATGACATCCGCCTTTATTCAAATGTACACAATGCTTTTCGGCTGCTTTTCAACCGAAGGTTTGACGATGCTGATTGGACCGTCGGAATAGACTACCTCCATGATTATCTGTTCAACACAAAACTCGACGGCTCAAAACGTCGGCAAGACTCGTTCGATGCCTTCATGCAATATGATTGGAACATATCTCCACGGTGGGAGGTGGTGGGTGCCCTGCGGTATGACTATTTCTCGGACGGACGGATGAGCAGAATCACTCCTAAACTCAGTGTGCGATACAGACCCTTGCGACGAATCAATATCAGAGGAAGTTATGGTATGGGATTCCGTACTCCGACACTGAAAGAGAAATACTATGATTTCGACATGGCCGGCATTTGGATCGTGGAAGGCAATCCGCATCTGAACGCCGAAGTAAGTCACAACTTCTGTCTTTCGGGTGATTACTCCTATCGTAAATATAATTTTTCTCTTAGCGGATATTATAACAAGATAAAAGGCAAGATTGCAACAGGAATTCCCTATGTGACAACTGAAACCGGTGATATGCCGCGACTTCCTTATATCAACCTGAGCGATTATTCGGTTTTTGGAATGGAGGCAACAGCCGAAGCCGGATGGAGCAATGGGATTTCTACCCGTGTCGCCTATTCTTGGACACGAGAGACGACACCGAAAGACAACGGCCGGCAGATCAACAACCAATATATCCCCATGCGGGAACATTCGCTTACGGTACACGGTGCGTGGGAACATCGTTTCAACCGACATTATGCCATGAACATCGCTATCGACGGCAGATACGTATCGGGGGTGGAGAACAAGGAATACATCGACTATCATGACATTGCCCGTGGAGTCAATACGGTTCATTATCCGGCATACAGCCTGTGGAAGTTGTTTCTTCAAAACTGTATCGGAAAATCCCTGAAGCTGAACGTTACCCTTGACAATCTGTTGAATTATCGTCCGGCATACTATTATCTCAACAGCCCTGTCACAGATGGTATTTCTGTCATGGTTGGTTTTTCGGTCGACATCGACAAGATGCTGTCGAAGAAGAACCGATCATGATGATGAATTCCGCATAAGATCAAAGATAATCAAATATACAAACTATCTCAATAAATCAAACAACTACTGATGCAAACCAATCGACTCAACCGAAAAAAATATTGGGGACGTACGCTCGTTTCGTTCTTCCTTGTGCTGTTCACGATGCCGCTCGGACATGCCCTCATGCTGATCATGGATAAGAAAATGGAGCCGGAAGCAGTGCACTATGCAGCTTTTCTGATGGGATTCATAGGACTGCTCATTGTCATCTGTGGCGTTTTTGCGAGAGGTGATACACGTCAGACACTCTTCGGGCTTATCGGAGGCTTGTTCTTTTGGACCGGGTGGGTGGAATTTCTTTTTCAGTATTATGCTCTTCGACATGGGACACAACCCGAAATTGTCAATGGAGAAGTCGTCACCCGTCCGGAATATCTTATCCTGCCTGCCACTTTCGGTTTATGGGCAATGGTGATGACCCTCTATCTCTTTTCTACAAAAAATGGCTGCAATTTCATCAATTGGTGTCAGCGTCTGTTTTTCGGAAAGAGGAAAAATGAAATAGCTGCCCGCCCCATGACTCGTCATACGAGTATTGTCACGTTCATGGAATTGAACATGATATTGTGGACAAGTTATCTGCTGTTGATGTTTTGTTATGACAGTCGCTTCATCGGAAGCGAAAGTCCCATCACCGCGCTTGTCGGATTCGGATGTCTTGTCGGTTCTTTTTTCATGTTCAGACGTCAACTCCACATTGCTTCCAGGGGAGCCAATATCCGTATGTCAATTGCTACGGTTATTGTTTTTTGGACTCCTATAGAAATTCTGGGACGCTTGAATTTTTTCAATGAAATATGGACGAAGCCCGACAAGTATGCCACGCAGATGATAACCATTCTTATCGCATTTGTTGCTTTGCTTGTTTATGTCGTTTGGACGGCATGGATACGCAAACGGAAAAGTCAGAGCAGATAAAAAAGAAAAACACGAACAATCTTCGATTTTCAAACGAAGAAGACTGCATGGGGCGTCTGATTCCGATTCGGCAGAATCATCGTCACACGGCGGTATCCGTATGTTCTGTGGTCATAAATTAATGATATCCCGCGATAATCACGAGTTTGTCGTACACTATTGTGATAAAGAATGGTGTTGCGATCTTCCCCTTATTTTCGGGTATCTTCAAACTTTGTCAGAATTTCTCTGTCATAAATATCTAACTGTAATTATTAAACTATCATGAAAACAAAACTTTACATTCTTACGATGCTCACAACTCTGGGAGTACCGTTGGCTGCCGGCAATCTTCCGAAAACAGAAATGTCGGCAATACAAGGGAATCCGAGGAAAGTGAGCCGGCCTCTGCCTTTTTTTGAAGGTTTCGATAACGCTTCCGCACTCGATGCTTTTAAGGTGATCGACAAGAACAAGGACGGTTCTACCTGGTTCTGGCACGAAGACGGTCATGCACGATGCAAAAATGCCAGCGACGACTGGTTACTTACCCCCATGTTTCATCTTGAGGCAGATCATACTTACATTCTTTCCTTCAAATATTGGAAAGGCTATTGGCCCGAGCGTATTGCCGTAGCATTCGGAATGGGTGATGATCCTGACGGATATACAATAATGAACGAAGGTATCGATATTCCGAAAGAAACCGATGACAATGTCTTTACTCAGGAAGTGACAGTCACAAAGACCGGTGAATACCGCTTCGGCGTTCATGGCATAACACCGGCAGACGGTCGACGCTTTTACATCGCCATCGATAGTATGAGCGTGAAAGAAGGTTCTGCCGTTTCAGCTCCCGATTCCGTAACCAAATTCCACCTTAAAGCCGGCCCTCAGGGCAAGCATTGGGCAAACGTGGATATGTATGCACCGCTTACGGATGGCAATGGTCAGAAGTTGGACAAACTGGATAAGGTGGAATTGCTGCTTAACGGTACGGTCGTGAAGACTTTCGGACAAGTAAAACCGGGTGATAGGCTGCAAACCCGTATCGATGGAGGAAAAGAAGGTCTGAACACCTATACGGCGATAGCCTATAATGCCAAAGGTGCAGGTCGTAAGGCGGACAAAGATGTCTATTTGGGCATAGATATTCCTCAGCCTCCGAAGAAAATCCGATTGATTGACAACGGATCGAACTATACCGTGGAATGGACAAAGTCTGACACCATCGGCGTTCATGGTGGCTATGTCGATGCTTCGCAGCTGACCTATACTGTTTATAATGTTGTCAATGAAGTGATTCAGGCCGACATCGCCGACACCGTCTTCGTGAACGATGATGCAACACCGTATAAGGTAACCGGAGTCACGAAATACGATGTGGCGGCCACCAACAAGGTCGGTACAGGCAAAAAAGGAATGTCCAACTATATTTGTACCGGAAAACCATCCCGTCTTCCATTCCTGGAATCGTTTGAAAAGGCAAAGACCTCATCCGATGTTCTGTGGTGGTGGCAGTATGATACACAAAAAAACTGGCGATGCACTTCCGAACTGTCTTACGACAACGATGGAGGATGTTTGCGCTTCAAGGGGGAGAATAATGGTGAAGAAGGATGGCTCTGTACCGGGAAGATTTCCCTTCAGAAAGTGGCTTCGCCATACCTGAACTTCGCTTATTATGCTCTGCCGGGAAGTCCCAACAAGATAGAAGTCATAGCCTCCAAGATGCAAAACGAAGACATCGTCATCGCCACGATAGATTTCTCTCAACTTGAAGGTTCGGAAGGATGGCGTAAAGCCTTTATTCCCGTCAAGGGGATGGGTGATGTCGAGTTTGTCGTATTGCGCTTTCATGCCATCGTCAACGATGCAAAAGATGCGGTTGCCATCGATGCCATCGAATTGAAAGACCGCAAGGAAACCGACCTCGCTGCCATGCTCTCCGGTCCCGATGCCGTCGTCGTCAACAAATCTTCCGGATTCGTGGTCAAGGTAAGCAACGAAGGAAGCCGGGAAGCAAGTGATTATATGGTCGAGTTCTATGCCGACAAAAAACTTGTTGACAAACAGATCGGCCGTGCCGTCAAACCGATGGAGGAAATTTCCTATACCTTCAACTATACACCGGGAGTGTGCAGTAACGAAGACATTCTTTTCCAAGCTGTGGTAAAGAAGGAAAATGATGAATATCCCGTCAACAACCACAGTCAGACGATGTCGGTGATGGTTGTCAAGAACGATCATTTCGACAATACCACTCTTCGGGGAGAACTCGCGGGAGACGATGTCGTCTTGTCTTGGGATGCTGTCGTGCAGAAAGAGACGAAGACGGAAGACTTCGAAGGTTATAAGGCATGGAGCATCGACTATATCGGCCCGTGGAAAGTCATCGATGGAGACAAGGCCTTCACTTATGGCATCAAGGGAGTTGCATTCCCTCACTATGCCGATCCGTTCGCCTATATCGTCTTCAATCCTGAAGCCGCGGGAATAGATCTCAAGGAAAACACGATGATCGCTCCTCATGGCGGAAGCCAGTTCCTCGGTTGTTTTGCCTCCGATCCGGAATTTGCTCCCGAAGGACATAACGATGACTGGCTGATATCTCCTCTCCTCAACGGCAAAGGGCAGGTCGTTACCCTTTGGGCAAAATCGCTCTTCCCCGAGAGTCCTCAGGGAAAGAGTCTGAAAGAACATATCCTCGTGCTCGGTTCGTCGGAAGGAAACGACATGGCCGATCTGAAGAAACCATTGGCAGATATCGATGAGATTCCGGCTGAATGGACAAAGTATTCCGTCGAGATACCTTCCGGCACAAAGTACTTTGCTATACGCACGGTTTCCGCCGACAAATTTCTTCTGATGCTCGACGACATCACATATTCGCCCAAGCTGATGACCATTAAAGGATTCAATGTGTATCGGGACGGAACCTTCTTGTCTTTCGTGCCGGCCGGCACTCTCGGATATACCGATAAAGGACAGGCCGACAAAGATCACATTTATCGGATTACCGTGGTCTATGAGGAAGGCGAGTCCGGACTTTCCAACACCTATACCGTTTCCACGGGTGTCGATGAATCTTCCGTTTCGGCCGTGAATGTGACTGCCGGCAAAGGCAGGATTGTCGTGCGGGGAGCTGACGGCATGCGGCTGCAAGTGGTCTCCACAGACGGAATGACGGTATTTGAAGGCGTTTCAGACGCTTCGGCTTCCGTACCGGTCCGCAGCGGAACATATATTGTCAAGGTCGGCAACACGACAAAGAAACTGATTGTTGAATAGGACGAGATCATGAAAACAAAGATATATTTAATCGTTTTCTGTCTTTTCATGGGAACTCTTTTGGCCGGTGCCATACCGGCCAAAAGAGGCCTTTGGCAGAAAGTGAGGCTTGCCGATGGAACGGAAGTGAACGTGCAACTCATGGGAGACGAGAACCTGCATTACTATGCCGATGCCGACGGGGTCTTATACCGTCCCGACGAACAAGGCATATACCGCCGGGTTCATGAAGAACAGTTGCGCAAGGTGTATGCCATGCGCAGAGCCAAACGTTCCATGCCCGAGATGACCACCATGCGTAAACTCGGCAAGGTGGACAAGAGGATTTTCCGTGGAAAGCAACGGGGGCTGATCATTCTTGCGCAATTCAAGGACACGAGGTTCAAAGATTCGCACGACACCGCCCTTTACCGGCGTATCGCCAATGAGAAGGGCTTTTCGGAAGGAAAATTTGTGGGAAGCATCCAGGATTATTTCTTCGATCAGAGTTTCGGGCAATTCACTCTCGAATTCGATGTCGTGGGACCCGTCACCTTGTCGGAAACGGCCGCGTACTATGGCGGAAACGACAAGGACGGAAACGACCTCCGCCCCGGCATGATGACGGTCGAAGCCTGTCGGGCGGTCGACGACAAGGTCGACTTTTCCACCTATGACTGGGATGGAGACGGCAAGGTCGATCAGGTGTATGTTGTCTATGCCGGAATGGGCGAGGCCGATGGCACGAATGCCGCGTCGACCGTCTGGCCTCATGCCTGGACGCTTACGGAATCAGAGTATAAGAAGTCGCTTGCGCTCGACGGGGTGACGATCGACCGTTATGCGTGCAGTAATGAGATCAACGGACAATCCGAGATCGAGGGCATAGGCATCATTTGTCATGAATTTTCCCATTGCATGGGATTTCCCGATACGTACGATGTGATGTATTCGGGCAATTTCGGTATGGGTAATTGGGATCTGATGGATGCCGGGGCTTATGCCGGCGAAACTTTCCGGCCTGTGGGTTATACCGCCTACGAACGGATGATGTGCGGATGGAAAGAGCCTGTCGAACTGACCGGGGATACCATCGTGTCCGACATGAAAGCAGCCATGGAGGGAGGCGAGACTTACATCATCTGCAACAAGGCCTGCCGAGACGAGTATTATATGCTTGAGAACAGGCAGCCCCGCGGGTGGGATGCCTCCATACCCGGAGCCGGAATGTTGGTCACTTATGTAGACTTCGATTCCTTGCTTTGGGCCAACAATGTGGTCAATGCCACCGGTGACTTCAACAGTTACGGACTTCCGGAACTGAAAAACACCCATCAGAGGCTGACCGTTCTGCATGCGGACAACGATGATGATTCCCGGTACTTCAGCGAGAATGGCCGCATGAAATGGAAAAACACGGAGAAAGGCGATACATATCCGTATCTGTCCAATGACAGCATCGGCAATTTCTCCGAACCGGCAGCCACGTTGCACCATCGCAATCTCAACGGCCGGAAGAAACTCAATGTTGCCATCGAGAGGATCGCACAGGCCGAGAACGGCATAATCTCGTTTGCCTTCAGGGACTTTTCGCATGAAAAGGAATCGGAGAACAACGAACCCGGCGTCATCTTCTATGAGTCGTTCAATGCCTGCCGGGGTGCCGGCGGAAATGATGGCTTGTTCGACGGAGGTGTCGTGGGGACGGGCAGTTTCGAACCCGACAATGACGGATGGGAAGGACTTGCCGTTTCGGGTGCCGATCGTTGTGTCAAGTCGGGTACAAATACGAAGTCGGGCGCGATGACCACTCCCGAATTCATGCTCGAAGGCACGGCCGAACTGACTTTCATGGTTGCTCCCTTCGGGAAAGACAATGCCGCCTTTTCGGTCGTGGCCAGCGGAGGTGCATCCTTGTCGCAGAACGAGTTTGCACTCGAACGCGGACGGTGGACAACCTGTACCGTCACCGTAACGGGCAGCGGGGCGACGACCCTCACATTCATTCCTTCGAAGCGGATGTTCCTGGATGAGGTGAAAGTGAAAGGTCAGGTCGCAAGCGGCATATCGGTGCCGCTTGCCGGTTCTTCTGGTGCCAAGACGGTTTATGACCTGCAGGGTATTCCGTCCAAAGGTTCTTCACAGCCCCGGGGCATTTATATCCGGGGAAACAGAAAAACGGTTTGCAGATAGATGAATGTTGTCAAGGTCTTTTCATTGTCTGTACGCCTGTGTCGCGGATTATCCGGGAGCAGCGGTTTTCATGATGTCTTTTTCGTTTCTTCGACTTCCCCGCATCGCTCTTCCGACACACTCGAGACGGAGATGAAAAGATAAGGTTTGTGGCTGTCATAATGGCAGTCGCAAACCTCCTGACGACAACTCCTGTCCCTCTGCCCGACGGATCCCGTCCCCGTGCCTCACGAGTCCTATCCCCGTAAGGCACGGGGACGGGACCCGTCGGGCAGTTTCTTTCTGTTTCTTGCAAGTCGCTGATTTGCCGGTATTTACGCTTGTTTTTGCTGGAATCGCTTTTATATGCCATTTTGTCAGCTTCCGTAAAATTCCTGATGGATGAACGAAATGGGTGGAACGGAACCGTCTGATGACCCTTCGGGTTGGCCTGTCGGTGCCATGACATTCTGCCCGTATTGTTTGCATATCTCGGGAAAAATGCCGAATATTGCATTCAATTTCGGGTATGCCCTTCCGGCTCGCAGACGGGAGAAAGGAAAACACAGGTCCCGGCATCGGGATTTGCCCGATGGGCGCGAATACGGATGTGCCGGTGCGGAAGTTCTCCTGAACATACCAATTATAAAGGTTTGCCTGCTGATGCGGGACGCGTGAAATACAAGGAAACGACTATCAACTCATCAATCAATAAAGAACGGAAAATACACATGAATTGGAAAAGTTTACAAAACGGTTCGGACATCAGGGGAGTGGCCCTCGAAGGTATGGAAGGCCAGCATGTCAATCTCTCCGCCGATGTTGCCCGTGCCATTGCCCGTGCATTCACGGCATGGCTTGTCAAGAAGAACGGCAGGGGACGGCAAACCGTCTCCGTGGGTCATGACTCGCGCCTGTCGAGCAGTGCGCTCACGGAAGCATTTGCCGAAGGGGCTGCCGAAGGCGGCAACAAGGTCTTCGTCTTCGGACTGGCATCCACGCCGGCAATGTTCATGTCCACCCAGGATGCCGACCTCCGCATCGACGGGGCTGTCATGGTGACCGCCAGCCACCTGCCTTGGAACCGCAACGGCATGAAATTCTTTACCCCCGAGGGCGGACTGGACAAGGAAGACATCAGAGACATCCTCGCCTTGGCCGAAAAGTCGGCCGCAGCGGATGCAGCCGTCGACAAGGGCGACATCCGGCCCGTCGGTTTCATGGACACCTACTGCCGCTTCCTGGTGGATTACATCCGCAACGGCGTGAACCGGGGCGATACTCCCTTGGCGGGCATGAAGATCGTGGTCGATGCCGGAAACGGTGCCGGCGGCTTCTTCGCCAGCCGGGTGCTCGAACCGCTCGGAGCCGATACCGGGGGCAGTCAGTTTCTCGAACCCGACGGAACATTCCCCAATCACATCCCCAATCCGGAAGACGACGACGCGATGGCGTCCGTCTGCCGTGCCGTCAAGGAACACCGTGCCGACCTCGGAATCATCTTTGATACCGACGTGGACCGCTCCGCCGTCGTGGCTTCCACCGGCGAGCCCATCCACCGCAACGCCCTCATTGCCCTCATTGCCCATGTGGTACTGAAGGAACACCCGGGCAGCACCATCGTCACCGACTCGGTCACATCGCGGGGACTGACACGTTACATTGCCGGCATGGGCGGCATCCATTATCGCTTCCGCAGGGGCTATAAGAATGTCATCAACGAGTCGTTGCGCCTCAATGCCGCCGGCAACGAGTCGTGGCTTGCCATCGAAACCTCGGGGCATGCGGCGTTGCGCGAGAACTTTTTCCTCGACGACGGAGCCTATCTCGTGGCGAAACTGTTGGTGGAAGCAGCACGCCTGCGTCATGAAGGCAGGCAGTTGCAAGACCTCATTGCCAAGCTCGAACAGCCTGCCGAGAGCAGAGAGATCAGGCTCAACATCCTTGACGACGACTTCAAAGGCTATGGCAGCCGTGTCATCGAAAAGATTAAGCAGGCAGCCGGATCCGTACCCGGTTGGCATATCGTGACACCCAATTACGAAGGCGTCCGCGTCGACTGCCTCGGCGGCGACGAGCAAGGCTGGTTCCTCTTGCGGCAGTCGCTCCACGACCCGGTGCTTCCGCTCAACATCGAGTCGGACATCGCCGGCGGTGTGGCTGCCATCGAAGCCCGTGTCCGCACGTTGCTTGCCGGCTTCGACCGTCTCTCCGTCCGCTCATGACCCCTCCGTAGGGACGATGCCCGTGACACTTCTCGACAATGGCCGACATGCAAGGGGGCGGCCATTGTCGTTTTCCGCCTTTGCCTTTCTTTGCCCGAAAGAGAAAAAATGGGTCTTTCGGCTTCAAAAAAAACGGAAACCGGAAAGAATCATGTTAATAATGCTTATCTTTGTGACATGCTTGCCGGCCGGAAAGTGTCATGGGCGAGATGAGATGTCGGACAGAGTGGTCCGGTGATCGACTGTAATCAAATATGAGACATGATGAAAGAATTACGTAAAAGCATCTTTTTGCTGTTGTTGCTTTGTTGCCCGATTGCGGCAACCTGCGCCCTGACTTACAAAGGGCAGGTCATCGACAAGTCTTCGCACGAGGCGGTTGCATTTGCCAACATCGTCGCATTCAGATCCGACAACGATGCTTTCATCGTCGGAACCGTGTCTGATGCCGACGGAATTTTCACCCTGACGGTCGATGAAACCACACCCGTATATCTCCGGATCAACTCGATGGGATATGAGCCTCTGCGGTTGTCGTCGCCGGGCAGTAACCTCGGGGTCATCGAACTCACGCCCCAGACCTACCAACTCGACGAAGTGGTCGTGAAGTCTTCACAACCCAAGACCGTCCTTCGGGGCGAAGGCATGACCACCACCGTCGCCGGTTCGGTACTCGAAAAGTCGACGTCGATGAACCATTTGCTCGATGTCATTCCCAACGTGTCGGCCAACAACGGCAACATCGAAGTCTTCGGCAGGGGTACGCCCGAGATATACATCAACGGCAGAAAGATGACCGACCGCACGGAGTTGGAACGTATCCGCCCCGATGAAGTCAGGAACATAGAAGTCATCACCAATCCCGGGGCACGTTACGGCGCAACCGTGAAAAGCGTGATACGCATCACGACCAAGAGGCCTGTCGGCGAAGGATTCGGACTCGACACGCGCACCTCCGTATCCGTCGACGAAAAGGAAGACATGAGTTTGACGGAGAGCCTGCGACTCAACTACCGGAAGGGCAAATGGGACATGAACGCCCATCTCTATGGTGAATCCGAACGTATGAACGAGAGCAAAAGGCTCAGGCAGATGACCTTTCTGGAACAGACATGGCAGGTAACCAATGACATCGAAAACCTTTATAAGTCCGTCAACCCCTATGTCCGCTTGGCATCGAGCTGTCAGTTCAGTCAAGACCATTCGGCGGGAGCTTCGGTCAGCTACGACCGATACATCAGCACCGATGTGGTGGGACATATGAATTCGTTCACGCTGCGTGACGGCATGTTCGAAGACCGTTCGCATTCCATGGTGGGTTACCCTGCCCTGAAAACCAATGTCTCGGCCAATATGTATTATGTCGGAAAGGTGGGAAAGGTAGGCATCGATTTCAATGCCGATTACTATTGGTCGGGCAAAAAGGAAGAGATCAACACCGAAGAGTCGTTTGCCAAGATTGGAGCGGCTCCCGTTGTGTTTAGAGCCAATGCCGGCCGTCGGTCGTACAACATGTTGCTGGCATCGAAACTCGTGCTGACGGTACCCTTGCTGTCGGGCAATATGTCGTTGGGCGGAGAGCTGTCGTCGTCGAGTCGCAAAGGATTCTATGACATTGTTCCGGCTGATGTGGCGGGCAGTGAACGAAGCCGGTTCAAGGAAAAGATGACATCGCTCTTTGCCGACTACGGTCGTTCGTTCGGAAAGCTCGACGTCCGTGCCGGACTGCGTTACGAATACATCGACTTCGACTATTTCGACCATGGGATCTACCAGTCCGACCGAAGCCGCACATACGGGAACTGGCTGCCTTCGGTTTCATTGTCCATGCCGGTGGGCAAGACACAGATGCAACTGTCCTACGGCACCGACATCGACCGTCCTTCGTATATGATGCTCCGCAACGGTGTGCAATACTATAACCAATATACTTACGAAACCGGAAATCCCTTCCTCGTGACATCTCTGACACGCAACCTGAGTTATACCATGTCGTGGAAATGGCTCTCGTTCAACACCATGTTCAGCCATGTCCGCGATGAAATTCAACTCATGGTGAGTACCTATAAGGAGAATCCCACCGTGGTCTTGGCACATCCCGAGAATCTGCCTTCCTACAACAAACTGACGGCATCGTTGTCCTTGAGTCCGCGTTTCGGTATATGGCAGCCGTCATTCCGGGTGATGCTTTACAAGCAATGGTTTGAAATGGAAACCCACGACGGGAACAATCTCGGTCATCCCGTTGCAACATTCAGATTCAACAATACCTTCGACACCAAGTGGGCCACGGCTTCGCTCAACATGACTGCACGAACGAAAGGCTACCAAGGCAATGAGTTTTATAACCGAGGCTGGTTCGGCACCGATCTTTCGCTCCACAAATCATTGTTGAATGATCGTCTTGTCCTGCAACTCTATGTGCGTGATATTTTCGGTACCGGTGATGAATCCTGCATCACGTACTCCGGCAAGGAACAGTCGGCATACCGTGAAGAATATTCCATGAGTACGGTTACATTCACTGTCCGCTACCTTCTCAATCCGAGCCGGAGCAAGTATAAAGGAACGGGGGCAGGCGAATCCCAACGTCGCCGTATGTGATCTGCCATTCCTTCTATCGCCTTCTCAGTCATTGGGATAATCCGAGATGCGTGAAAGTGCCGAACGGGGCGAATGCTATGGTGTCTTCTGCCAACGTGTTATGCAAGGATGGAGTTGCCGGTAGGGGAGGAAGCATGTATATGTGGTCGGAAAGGATGGGATGTCGGGAAGTGGAAAAACGAAAACCCGGGAGTGCGACAGATGGCATCACTCCCGGGTTGGTTCAAAACTAAGATACAGGTATGAAATGTGTGCCTGCTGTCGGCCGGTACGGCCGACAGCCACATCAGAATTTCACGCAGAACTGGGCGTTGAGCATGCTGTAATTGTGGTCGCCCACGGGGAGCGAACGGTCATTGACCAGCGTGTATTGGGTTTGAAGTTCCACATTCTTGTTGAAGAGGTAGTTCAAACCGAAGTCATACTGTGTCTTGGATGTTTCCCAGTCGCCCGATTTACGGTAGAGGTCGTAGCGGGCTTTCACGCGCAACTTCTGTTTGATGATGGGTGCAACGCATACCACATAGACACCGTCGGCCTTGTTGCCTTGGGCCCAGTTGACGGTGGCATCGTTGAGATCCTCTTGCTTCTGGTGACGGTTCAGGAATCCGTATCCGGTGTTGTGGATGTATTCTGAACGCAGCTGCCAGTCTTCGTCGCGATATTCGGCACTGATGGCATAGCGGTGGTTGCGAAGACTTTTGACACCACTGCGAACGGTACCATCCTGTTCGGTCCACTGACCGCGGCGGGCGTATGTGCCTTCCCATCCGTAAAGACCGATGCGAACGCCTTTGACAGGAGCATACCACACACCTCCGATGATGTCTTTTTTCTGGTCCACGTCACCGGTGTTGATGCCCTGTCCGTTGAAAACACCGACCTCGTAGTGAAGCAGGTTACGTCCGCTGGCATCGGGAAGGAAGTCGCCCTGGAACTGCAGACCGATGTCACGTCCGTTGCTGGCGAGTTCGCCTGATCTGTCACTGAATCCGGAGAGATAGGTCACGTTCTGTCCCAATCCCATGAATCCGGCTTCGATGGGGTGCATGAGGTTTTCAAAGGTAAACGGACGTTTGAACTGACCTATTTTAACTCTGAAAAAGTCATACTTCTGCCATTCGATATTGACATCGACCATTCTGGGACTGCTGCCCAGGGTTGCCGTGTTGCCGTTGAGTTGTCCTTGGAGGGTGTACTCGAAGTCTTCGGCTATTCTTCCTTTCATGATCAGACGAATCATGCGGATGTTGAATTCGTTGGATTCTTTGCCGTCCTGAAAGCTGGCAGTGTAGTTTCCGATGAAATAGCCACTTACCTTAGGCTTGCTCAAAAGAGGTTTCTTTTCTTCTTGAGCCTGTGCAGTGGTCACCATGAATCCTGCTGCGATGACAGTGAGTAATAAGCTGCATTTTTTCATAATCTTTTTCGTTTTGAGTTTGACATCGTTATTGTTGTATCTCAGTTTGTCGGTTTTTGTGTTGTTGTCCTGCTTCCCTTCCTTCCGCTATCGGCCGATCCTGTGTTTCCGAAGAGGTTGCCAGTCACCGTGGAGTCTGCCAAGCGGGCAGGTGTCATGCTGTGCGCCGGGCAAGGAGTACCACGTTTTCGACATGGGGCGTGTGGGGAAACATGTCGACGGGCTGCACGGCTTCGATGACATATTGCTCGTCGAGCAGAGCCAGGTCTCTTGCCTGCGTGGCAGGATTGCAGCTCACGTACACGATTTTGGCGGGACGGGCATGCAGAATGGTGGCAATGACGTCGGCGTGCATTCCTGCCCGCGGCGGATCGGTGATGATGAGATCCGGCGTGCCGTGGCGTTCGATGAAGTCGGAGGTCAGGATGTCTTTCATGTCGCCGGCAAAAAAGAGCGTGTTGTCGATGTTGTTGATGTCAGAATTGACCTTGGCATCTTCAATCGCTTCGGGAACATACTCGATGCCGATGACCTTTCTGGCATTGCGGGCCACGAAGTTGGCAATGGTCCCCGTGCCGGTGTAAAGATCATAGACCAGCTCGTCGCCCTTGAGGCCGGCAAGTTCTCTCACCACGGAATAGAGGTGATAAGCCTGTTCGGTATTGGTCTGGTAAAAGCTCTTGGGACCCACCTTGAAGCGCAGGTCTTCCATGGTTTCGTATATCTCGCCGTTTCCTTTGAAGGTGACGAGCTCGAGATCGTTGAAAGTGTCGTTTCCTTTTTGGTTGTCCACATAGAGCAGCGAAGTGATTTGCGGGAATCTGTCGGCAAGGTGCCGCATCAGTCCCAATGCCTTTTCCTCATCGTCCGGCCCGTCATAGTGGAACTGTACGAGCAACATCCATTCGCCGGTGTTGGAATTGCGGACCATCAGACTTCGCAACAAGCCGTATTGTTGCTTGATGTCGTAAAACGACAGCCCGTGATTGACGGCATATTCGAAGATGTCGTTGCGGATGTCGTTCTGTAAATCGTCCATCAGCAGGCATCGTTCGATGGGCAGTATTTTATCGAACGACCCTGTGATGTGGAATCCGATGGCATCACGGCGGTCGATGGCTTCGCCTGCCTGAATCTCTTCCTTGGTAATCCATCTCTTGTTGGAGCAGCCGAACTCCAGCTTGTTGCGATAAAACCGGGTTTGCGCGGAGCCGAGGATGGGACGGAACTCGGGCAGAGCCACCTTGCCGATGCGGGTAAGTTGATCGTGAACCTGTTTGGCTTTCATCTCGAGCTGGTCGCCGTAGGGCAGGTTTTGCCATTTGCATCCGCCGCATACTCCGAAATGCTTGCAGAAAGGCTTTTCGCGGTTCTCGCTGTATTGAAGGAATCTGATTGCCTCTCCCTCGCAGTAGTTTCGTCTTTTCTTGCGTATCCGGATATCGACGACATCGCCCGGAACGGTGAAGGGAACGAAGACCACCTGGTCGTCCACTCGGGCCAATGATTTGCCTTCTGCCGCACAATCGGTTATGGTGACATTTTCGAGGATGGGTAATGCTTTTCTCTTTCGTGACATACTTGTTATTTTGAAAGGTGTTTTTGATGATGGATGTGATGAACCGAAATAAAAACAGCGTTATATATATTAAAGGTAAAGACACATGTCTCCGAGGCCGATATGCAACATAGGCTGCCGGCCGCTTTGCGTGACAGGCGATGTCTCGACGCGGCGTGTCTGCCGATAAGAACTTGTTTTTGTATGACTCATCATGTTTGGTTCTTGTTTGACGGATGCGGGACTCTTTTGTTCGGGTTCAGACAGCCGGCGAAGCCTTCACCTTTGAAAATCCCTTTGGCACACTTGATGACAGAGGGGAATGACATCCGCTTGCAGCAGAATCCCGCGCCTACAAAGTTAAAAAAAAACTATTAACATGCTAATTTGAAGTGTTCTTTTTTCATAAGGAGGCATCATATTTTGGACAAACGTTGCAATAATACATATTTTTTGCATCGATAGTTTGGTTGTAAAGATAAAATCAACTACCTTTGCACGCGGTTTCAATGGTCTCGTAGCTCAGTAGGATTAGAGCAACAGCCTTCTAAGCTGTGGGTCTTGGGTTCGAATCCCAACGGGATCACTTTCGTAACCGGCGTTTCCTTTTCTTGTTTCCCTGTATTTGTGCTGATTCGCCTTGATGTGAAAACATCCTTTCCTCTGGCGGAAACCTCCACTTCATTCATCATATTATGCATTCGGCCACATGCCGGCGCGATTGTCAGGGACAACGACGGAAGATGGGCTGCACCACACCTTGCAGTTCTATCGGCAATTCACGGTGAAGAAATAACATTACTGCATAATCCTACCATTCAATCACACCATCATGAAAACAACCAGAATGTTTCTTGCACTTGTGTTGCTGGTTCTCGGCAACAGCGTCTGTTCGGCACAACAGGATTCTTACAATCTCAAGAAAGCCAAGGAAGCCATCGAGAATAAAGAGTTCTCCAAGGCAAAGGAATACTTGCAAAAAGAATTGGCTGCCAATCCCAAGAACGGCTATGCCTGGCTGGAGGCTTCCGTCGTCTATGCCGTGGAGGAAAACATAGACAGCATATTCGCGTCATTGGACAATTCCCTGAAATTGATACCGAAAGCGGACGAAGAAAGTCTGGTGAAAGCCTACAGGATGAAAGTCAAGCTCCTGACATTGGCGGAACAGAACGACATGATTCCGGCGGTCTTTGCCGAAGCGGTCAAAAGGATGCCGAAGAATAATTCCCTGCTCGAAATGCGCGGAGAATACCATTTCAAAACGAGACAATACGATTTGGCGCGCAAGGACTATCTGAAAGTGTTGCAGAGCGACCCGCATAATCCGCAGCTCATGATGAATATCGGTGTTACATACGTGCGGCAGGAGAAATACAAGGAAGCCATCGACTGGTATGAGAAGGCGTTGGATGCCGACGACAACTTCGATGATGCCCGCCTCGGCAGACTGTTTGCCAACTTTTACGGTACGGGGAATTTTGAGGCGGCCGTCGGCGAAATGATCGGACTGGTCGAAAGAGGGGCGGACGTCGATATGTCGGTGTTGCAGATGTTGGCCGATTCGGTTCCGTCCCGGAATATTCTGCACGACAAGATCAAAGCTCTCGAGGCAGCGGGCAAGGGCAATGCCGACTGGTCGGTGGTATTGGCGCAGCTCTACGAATATGAAGGGCTATATGAGGACGCAATCGAAGCCTACAAAAAAACTTTCGGGAAGAACAGATATGCCGGCTTGGCTGTGGACATAAGCAGAGGTTACCTTCATCTCAGCCGATATGACGAGGCACTGTCATGGGCCAACACGGCACTGCAGGTGGCACGCGACTCGCTCGTGAGTGTCGACGGCATCCTCGAATCCCGCGGAACCATCTATCTGGACAAAGGCGACTACGATTTGGCTGTCGCCGATTTCACCCAATCCATGCAAGACGGCACACCTGCCGCCACGGCCTTGTTTAAGAGAGCCATGGCTTACATCCGCCAAAACAAGAAAGAGGAGGCCCTGAAAGATCTCACGGCGTCGATCGATCATGTTGATTCGGGCTTGCAAAGGGTTTATGTATGGCGCGGATGGCTATACCACGAATTGGGAAAAGAAAACGAAGCCATGGGCGATTTCATTCGTGCGGTCGAGGAAGACAGCATCGGCACGCCAACCGAAGCGACCTTCATATCACAGCATTTCCTCGGCATCGACCGGACGGCAAGGGAGAATGTGGCAAAAAGTCTCAAGGAAGACGGTACATATGCGAGCAGATTCATGGCGGCTTGTTTCCATGCGCTCCTGGAAGACAAGCCGATGGCGGTGCATTGTCTCGAACAAGCCATCGAAAAAGGTTACAACAGTTGGGCGGACCTTCGTGATCACCCGTGGCTGAAATCTCTCAAGGGTTACGCCGACTACGAAACCTTGGTGAAGAAGTACCTGCCCTGAACAGCCGGACACCTGTCGGCTTTCATCCTCCGAAAAGAGGCTGCATCCGGTTTCCTTCACCGGTCGGTGCCCGCCGCAAGCCGACATCCTCTGCACAGCCTCAAAATTGTCCTATAAGACTTTTCAAATTGTCTTATAGGACAATTTTAATTCGGTTATAAGACAATTTTTCTTCTCTGCCGGCCGAACCACGCAATGTCTCGAGCGGGTAGGTGTGCCGGCGGATACCGCTGTTGTTGTCTTCAGCCATTCCGTCACTCCTTGGTATGCCGATAACACCCTGCATCCAATGCTGCCAACTTGTCAGCACCAGCCCCCTTGCCGACGCCCCCCGTCGGCGTGCCTGACGGGTCCTGTCCCCGTGCCCCACAAGTCCTGTCCCCGTGCCTGACGGGGACAGGACCCGTCAAACGGCTGTACAGGGTTCGTTGTAAAGTGTTGCTTTTGAGGAGTTTGTTTGATTTTGCGCGGCATTTGCCCGAGCATGTCATTTTGTCAGCATTCCAAGCCGGCACAAACATCTGTTCCCCTTGTCCGAATCACTTTTTCAAAGGTGCGTTTTGCCGTTCGGCTGAAAATATTTACCTTTGCGCCGAAGAAAGCCCGCAGGGCGCAATAACCGCCCGTCATGTGACAGTTTTGATGCGCCGTGTTTCGTGCGATGTATGTTTTCTTTTCTGAATTTCAATGAATTATATTTACAAGACAATATTATGCAACAAAAGATCATCATCTTGGACTTCGGTTCACAGACAACCCAACTGATTGGCCGTCGGGTGAGAGAACTCGACACATTTTGCGAGATACTGCCGTACAACAAGTATCCCGAAGACGACAAGGATGTCATCGGAGTAATTCTCAGCGGTTCTCCCTATTCTGTTCACGACCCGGAGGCTTTCAAGGTGAATCTTGAGGCTTTCATCGGTAAAGTTCCGGTACTCGGAATCTGCTACGGTGCGCAGTATCTTTCGTTTGTCAACGGCGGCAAGGTGGAGAAGTCGAACACGCGCGAGTATGGCAGGGCCAATCTGGCTTCGTTCGATCGCGGCAACATCTTGTTCAGGGGCTTCGAGGACCGGTCGCAGGTATGGATGAGCCACGGCGACTCGATAACCGCCATCCCGGCAAGCTACAGGACGATAGCTTCGACTTCCGACGTGCAGTATGCCGCATTTGCCCACGAAACCCTGCCTGTCTGGGGCGTCCAGTTCCACCCCGAGGTATATCATTCCACCCAGGGAACCTTGTTGCTGAAAAACTTTGTAGTAGATATATGCGGCAGCCGCCAACAATGGAGCCCGGCATCTTTCGTCGAGACCACGGTGGCAGAACTCAAGGAGCAGCTGGGCAACGACAGGGTCATCCTCGGCTTGTCGGGCGGTGTCGACTCGAGCGTGTGTGCCGCCCTGCTCAACAAAGCCATCGGCAAGAACCTCACCTGTATATTCGTCGACCACGGCATGTTGCGCAAGAACGAGTTCGGGCAGGTGATGGAAGCCTATCAGGGATTGGGACTGAATGTCATCGGCATCGATGCAAGCGACAAGTTCTTCAGGGATCTCGAAGGCGTTACCGACCCCGAGCAGAAACGCAAGATCATCGGCAGAGACTTCGTGGAAGTGTTCAATGCCGAAGCCAAGAAAATAACCGATGCCAAATGGCTGGCGCAAGGTACGATTTATCCCGACCGCATCGAAAGCCTCAGCATCACCGGCATGGTCATCAAGAGTCATCACAACGTGGGAGGCCTGCCCGAAGAGATGCACCTCAAGCTCTGCGAACCTTTGCAATGGCTCTTCAAGGATGAGGTACGAAGAGTGGGCAGGCAGATGCAGATGCCCGAAAGGCTCATCAGGCGGCACCCGTTTCCCGGACCGGGATTGGCTGTGCGTATCCTCGGCGACATCACCCGCGAACGTGTCCGCATCCTGCAAGACGTGGACGACATCTTCATCAACGGTCTGCACCAATGGGTTTGCGATGACAGCGAATCGCTCTACGACAAGGTGTGGCAGGCAGGTGCCGTGTTGTTGTCGACCGTGAGGAGCGTGGGCGTGATGGGCGACGAACGGACCTACGAGCATCCCGTGGCCTTGAGGGCGGTGACCAGCACCGATGCCATGACGGCCGACTGGGCACATCTGCCCTACGAATTCATGGCAAAGGTGTCCAACGAAATCATCAACAGGGTGAAAGGTGTCAACCGCGTTTGCTACGACATATCGTCCAAGCCGCCATCGACCATCGAATGGGAATGACGGTCTTGTCCCGGTTCCGTTTTATTCGTTTCACCATCGCAAATCACGATTCAATCCTTTCGCTTATGAATACCCCGGTTGCCTGCCCGTCCATCGATGCCTGTGCCAAAATCAACATCGGACTACACGTCGTGGAACGCCGGAAGGACGGCTACCATGACCTCGATACCGTGTTCTTTCCCATTCCGCTCTTCGACAGACTCGAAGTGCGGGTGTGCGAATCTTCCGACGAAAATGCCGGTCCGCCGTCGTGCCGTCTCAAGATATCGGGAATTGCCGTTGACGGCGCAACCGATGACAATCTGGTCGTAAGGGCATACAGACTGTTGCGTGAAACCTTCGATTTACCCTCAGTCGAAGTGCATCTCCACAAGGCAATACCCACACAGGCCGGAATGGGAGGAGGCTCGAGTGATGCGGCTCATACGTTGGTGTTGCTCAACAGGATGTTTGACTTGCGGCTCACCGATGACGAACTCATCGGACATGCCGCACGGTTGGGAGCCGATTGCGCGTTCTTCATCAAGTCGGTTCCGAGTCATGCCGCCGGCATCGGGGACATCCTGACACCCCTTCCGCATCTGTCGCGGAGGCTGGCAGGGCTCACGCTTGCCGTCGTCAAGCCCCCCGTGGCGGTTTCGACCAAGGAAGCATACGCCGGCGTTACGCCGCACCGGCCCGCAATGACCTGTCGGGAAGCAGTCGAACTACCTTTCGGACAATGGAAAGGCGTACTCGAGAATGCGTTCGAGAAGACAGTCTTCGAACGTTATCCGCAAGTGGGTCGCATCAAGCAAGCCCTTGAAACGCAAGGTGCTCTTTTTGCTTCCATGTCGGGCAGCGGCAGTGCTGTCTTCGGTTTGTTCGACCGTCGACCCGATATGACCCTCGAGGCATACGCTCAATGCCAAACCTTCTTGTTGCCGCTATAGACACCTTCTTCCGGACCTATCGGCGCACTTGTCACGGATATGGTCTGTACTGTGCGACTTCCTGTCTCATAACCATAGATGAAGACGTTTTCTTGTCATCCGGCAAGGGGACATTTTCATCGTTTCTGCTGCCATTTATGTTTTGCCGACAATGATGGCCGGTGTTCCGGTGTGACATAACTGACATGTCCGATTGACTGCAAACATCCGCGGCCTGTCTGTTGGCATAGTGTTTGCTGTGAATGAATACAATAAATAACGGTACAGTTCGCGTGCTGCACGAAGCAAACCGAGCATCAGTCCGAAATCTAAGGTAACAGAAAGAGTAGAATATGACCAACTTTTTTTCAACAGAAATATCCAGAATATTAGCTTACAGCAAGGAAGAGGCGACACGATCGGCAAGTGCCCGGATAACTCCGGAGCATCTGCTGATGGGCATCTTACGCAGTCATCACGAGCCGATCGTCGAATTGATGGCTCACATGAATGTCAATCCCGGACAACTGCAGCAAGCCTTGGAAGACAAACTGCTGCATGACCGGGAACATCTTCCTTTTGATCAGGCGCACTTGGAACTCAACGATCGCGCCAATAACATCATGAAGCTGGCAGTCTTGGAAGCACGCTATCAACAAACCTCGACGGTCGACGTGCCGCATTTGTTCCTTGCCATCCTCAAGGACGAAGCGAACAACGGAGCCAAAGAAATATTGGAGAGTTATCAAATGAATTACGAGAATACAAAGGCTTTTCTGAAAATGCAAGCCGAACAGACACAAAACGGCATCGGTCTTCCCGAAGACGATGAAGATGAAAACGATGACCTCAATGGTTTCGAAAACGAAACTTCCACCAACAACCGTGCCAACAGGCCGCAAGCCACGGCACAGGCACGGACAAACGGTGGCGAAACAAAAATCATCGACAACTTCTCAACCGACCTGACGCGCGCTGCCGTAGAAGGGAAACTTGATCCCGTGGTGGGAAGAGAACACGAAATGCAGCGTGTCATGGAGATTTTGTGCCGCCGAAAAAAGAACAATCCCATTCTCATCGGAGAACCCGGTGTCGGCAAAAGTGCCATCGTCGAGGGATTGGCACAGATGATTGCCAAGCACAAGACCTCACCCATCCTTTTCAATAAGCGACTGGTCAGCCTCGACATGACTTCGGTAGTGGCAGGCACCAAGTATCGGGGACAATTCGAAGAGCGAATCAAAGCCCTCATCAAGGAACTGGAAGATAATCCCAACATCATCGTCTTCATTGATGAAATCCATACCATCATCGGTGCAGGGTCTACTCCCGGTTCGATGGATGCTGCCAATATTCTGAAGCCTGCCTTGGCAAGAGGAACCATTCAGTGTATCGGTGCCACCACGCTTGACGAGTATCGCACCAGCATCGAGAAAGACGGTGCCCTCGAACGACGCTTCCAGAAAGTTCAGGTTGAACCCACATCGGCAGTCGAAACCATACAGATTTTGGAGAACATCAAAGAACGTTACGAGCAGCATCACCACGTAACATACACCGACGAGGCTGTCAAGGCATGCGTTACACTGACCGAAAGATATATCTCCGATCGCGCTTTCCCCGACAAAGCCATCGATGCGCTCGATGAAGTCGGCTCGCGCGTTCATCTGCAACATGCACAAATCCCTCCCGAAATTGGTGAGAAAGAGAAAGAACTCGATGAGGTGAAAGTCAAGAAGCAGACCGCCGTTCAGAAACAAAACTTTGAATTGGCAGCAGGTTATCGCGACAAGCAGACCCAACTTGAAGCCCAACTCGAAGCCTTGAAAGATGCGTGGATCAACGGCGACTCGGGTAGTCGTGAAGAAGTGGGAGAAAAGGAAGTTGCCGATGTTGTCGCCACCATGACCGGAATACCCGTGCAACGCATTGCTGAGGCCGAAGGTACCCGACTGAAGAATATGGCAGACCGCCTCAAAAGCGAGGTGATAGCCCAGGACAATGCCATCGAAAAAATGGTCAAAGCCATTCAGCGCAACCGGGTGGGATTGAAAGAACCGAACCATCCCATCGGCGTATTCATGTTTTTGGGACCTACGGGTGTCGGAAAGACCTATCTCGCCAAGAAACTGGCAGAAGAGATGTTTGGCAGTCAAGACAACCTCATCCGTATCGACATGAGTGAATACACCGAGAGCTTCAACGTTTCGCGATTGGTGGGAGCACCTCCGGGATATGTCGGATATGATGAGGGCGGACAACTGACCGAAAAGGTGCGTCGCCATCCTTATTCGATTGTCCTGCTCGATGAAATCGAAAAAGCGCATGGCAATGTGTTCAATCTCCTTTTGCAAGTACTTGACGAGGGACGTTTGACCGATGGTAACGGACGTTTGATCGATTTCAGAAATACGATAATTATCATGACATCCAATGCCGGTACCAAACAGTTGAAAGAATTCGGTCGGGGGGTTGGTTTCAATGCCGGTGGTACACTCGGCTTGAGCATTGACGAAAAGGATAAGGAACATGCACGCAGCATTATTCAGAAGAGTCTTGCCAAGCAGTTCTCACCCGAGTTTCTCAACCGTCTCGACGAGATCATCACCTTCGATCAACTCGACCTCAATGCCATCAAGCAGATTATCAACATCGAACTTAAAGGGCTTTACAAACGTCTTGAGCTTTTGGGGTATCAGATGGAACTGAGCGAGAAAGCCAAAGAGTTCGTGGCAACCAAAGGTTATGATGTGCAGTTTGGTGCCCGTCCGCTTAAGAGAGCCATTCAGAATTATATCGAAGACGGAGTGTGCGAGCGGATATTGAGCGGAGAACTGCATCAGGGCGATACCATCAGCATCGACAAAAAGAATGATGAAGAGAAACTGTTTTTCGCATCTTGACAATTTTGTTCGATGAATCCATAATAATTATAGTTTGATAGATACTTAACTATAATCATAGATATATTCATTCAGGCAATGCTTTCGGTTTTCGCGCTGGAAGTATTGCCTTTTTGTTCGCCTGCTTTCTCATGCCTGTCGGGAAGAAAGGCGATGCCGGTCATCACCCTTCCGGATACTCACGAACGGATTTTTGTAAACGATTGACAATCAGTTGAAAATCAAATTCTTTGAAAGGAGTTTGTAAAAGAGCCGCTTTTAAGGTGGAATAGGGCAGGTTTTGCGGAGTAAAAGTGCCCGGATTATAATCCCCAATCTGTCTTTGAGCGTTTTGTCCTGCATTCCATGTCGATGACAGAACTTCCCGATCGGATTTCGTCCGCTTGTCGGCATCTTGTCTGTCGGGCTTGTTTTGCCGTGGTCCGCTACGCCTGCCACAACCGACAAACAAGCCGGGCGGCAATCGAACAATTCCGATTCGGGTTCCAATGAACCGATTTGGGACAAACCGGGAATAAATCGCTGTTTAGTATATATCTAAATTATGGTGACGGAAAGGCTTGTCTTTATCGGTTCGGATTGTGGCAGATATACGATCGACGGGCTGAAGGAGATGATTTCAGATGTGGATTTTTACCGTCAGAATGCCATTCCAACAGAAAACGGCAGACTGATACCTGCTGTCCCGAGGTGATAATTTTGATGGCAACTTAATAGTATATTGAGAATAAATACTTAATTTTGCAGCAAATAATAGATTATCATGGGATTTTTCGGTTTATTCAACAAGAAAAACAAAGAAACACTCGATAAAGGTCTGGAGAAGACGAAACAGAGTGTATTCAGCAAATTGGCACGTGTCGTTGCTGGTAAGTCGAAGGTGGACGATGAGGTTCTCGACAACCTTGAAGAGGTTCTTCTTACATCGGATGTAGGGGTTGATACGACTCTGAAAATCATCCGCCGCATCGAAGAAAGAGTGGCTCAAGACAAGTATGTTTCAACCTCCGAACTCAACACGTTGTTGAGAGATGAAATAGCATCGCTCTTGTCCGAAAACAACACAGTCGATTATGAAAACTGGGATCTGCCGTCCGACGGCCGTCCCTATGTTGTGTTGGTAGTCGGAGTTAACGGTGTTGGCAAGACAACAACCATTGGCAAACTCGCTTATCAGTTCAAGAAAGCCGGAAAAACGGTTTATCTCGGTGCTGCCGACACTTTCAGGGCGGCAGCTGTCGAGCAGTTGAGCATTTGGGGAGAGCGCGTAGGCGTTCATGTGGTGAAGCAGCAAATGGGTGCCGATCCAGCCTCGGTGGCATATGACACTTTGAGTTCGGCTAAAGCAAACGGTGCCGATGTGGTACTCATTGATACCGCCGGCCGTCTGCATAATAAGGTGGGCTTGATGAATGAGCTGAAAAAAATTAAAGATGTGATGAAGAAAGTGTATCCCGAAGCACCCGATGATATCATGTTGGTACTCGACGGAAGTACTGGACAAAACGCATTCGAACAAGCCAAACAGTTCTCGGCAGTCACTCAAATTACCAGTCTCGCCATCACCAAACTTGACGGAACGGCCAAAGGTGGTGTGGTCATTGGCATCAGCGATCAGTTGAAAGTGCCGGTGAAATACATCGGGTTGGGTGAAGGTATGGAAGACCTGCAACTCTTCAACAAGCATCAATTCGTAGACTCATTATTCAACTCGAATGCAGAAAACGACAGATAAGAAAAGCCAGATAGACTTCATCACGCTCGGTTGTTCAAAGAACCTGGTGGACACTGAGTTGTTGATGA
The DNA here is from genome assembly GCA_022781445.1 of Prevotella sp. Classification (GTDB taxonomy): domain Bacteria; phylum Bacteroidota; class Bacteroidia; order Bacteroidales; family Bacteroidaceae; genus Prevotella. The sequence goes on along the minus strand of JALETQ010000021.1, from coordinate 45,245 downwards.
AGCAGTTTGAAGCCAACGGATACCATTGTGTTCACGACAGCAAGCGTCCCAAAGGTGACATTGCCGTCATCAATACGTGTGGATTCATTGAATCTGCCAAGGAAGAAAGCATCAATACCATTCTCGAATTTGCTCAGGCGAAAGAGGAGGGAAGGCTTCAGAAACTGTTTGTCATGGGATGTTTGTCGCAACGTTATCGCGAAGACTTGTGCAAGGAAATCCCCCAGGTCGACAAGTTCTATGGTAAGTTTGATTATAAACAATTGCTCAAGGACTTGGGACAGGCAGAGGTGCCGGCATGCAACGGCAAGCGAAAACTAACAACGCCCCACCACTATGCCTACATTAAGATTAGTGAAGGCTGCAACCGTCGGTGTGCCTATTGTGCTATTCCTCTCATTACCGGACGACATCACAGCAGGCCGATGGATGAAATCGTGGAGGAAGTCGAGTCGTTGGTGGCATCGGGGGTTAAGGAGTTTCAACTCATAGCCCAAGAACTTACAGCATATGGTACGGATATGCCGGGCGGACAGCAAATGATCGCTGACCTCGTGGAGCGCATATCGGATATCAAAGGGGTGAAATGGATCAGGTTGCACTATGCCTATCCCACGCATTTTCCACAGCGATTGCTCGATGTTATTCGTGAAAGAAAGAATGTGTGCAAATACATTGATATCGCCTTGCAACATATTTCCGACAAGATGCTTAGCGCCATGAAGCGAGATCTGAGCAGTGACGAAACGTATAAACTCATCGAAGACTTTCGCAAAAAGGTGCCGGGCATACATTTGCGAACCACATTGATGGTGGGCTTTCCCGGTGAAACGGAAGATGACTTCGAACAGTTGATGGCTTTTGTCAAGTGGGCACGTTTTGAACGAATGGGAGCCTTTGCCTATTCAGAAGAGGAAGGCACTTATAGCGCATCGCATTATCGGGAGGACGTTCCGGAGGAAATTAAACAGCAAAGGCTCGACAGACTCATGGCTTTGCAGCAGCAAATCAGTGCAGCGATAGAAGAAAGCAAGGTCGGAATGACCTTGACCGTTATTATCGACAGAAAGGAAGGCGATTTTTATGTGGGGCGGACAGAATTTTCTTCGCCCGAGGTCGATCCCGAAGTGTTGATACCTGTCGAATCTAAAAAACTACGAACGGGTGCCATGTACCAAGTGTTGATCAAGGCGGCAGAGGCATTCGATCTCTTTGGTGAAGTGGTATGATGAATAATAAGGACTTTATTTCGGAACTGGCTCGTCGTTCGGGAAGCACCTTGGAACACACACAAAAAAAGGTCAATGCGCTCTTGCAGGTGATGGGCACGGCTCTTCAGGATGGCGAGTGTATATCGGTCAACGGATTTGGCGTGTTTGAAGTAAAGAAAAGGCTCGAACGCGTGGTCATCAATCCCGCCACCCGACAACGTATGCTGGTGCCCCCAAAGCTCATTCTCAATTTCAAACCTTCGACGACCATGAAGGAAATCATCAATCGGGGAGGGCAGCAAGATGATTAAACCGGCCGACCTTGCCAGATTGCTTGCTGATGAAAAAGGATTCGACAGGGGCGAATCCGATAACTTTGTGGCGGCTTTCTTCGATGTCATAGCAGAGGCTTTCAAAGACGAGGAGCAAATAAAAATCAAAGGACTCGGCACTTTCAAAGCCACGATGGTTAAACAAAGGGAAAGTGTCAATGTCAATACCGGCGAGCGTGTCGTCATCGATGAACACAAAAAAATTTCTTTCACACCTGACAAAACGATGAAAGACCTCATCAACAAGCCTTTCTCACAATTTGAAACGGTGGTCATTAAGGATGGTGTCGAGTTTGCCGACGATGTTCCGGCCGGCGATGATGAGGCCGTTCAAGAGGACGATGTCGAAGTTGGGGGCGATGCTGCAAGGTCATCAGGGATGTCATATTATTCGAAATCGGCTGAAGAAACTTCGGTTCTTTCAAAACCATCGGAGGAGGTGGAGACGAAGGAAGGTGCCGATGAATGTTCCCCCAAGGCGGCAGATCTTCTGCCATCAGCCAAAGAAGAAATGGCATCCGTAACTGATGAAAAGCAAGAAACTGAAACCGAATCAACCACGTATGGCCAAGAAACCCTCGAACTTCTCATTGAAGAAAAGGACGCCCCTGACACAATCAAACCGATTCAAGATTTGCCTAAAGTGACGGAAGTGAAGGAACTCTCCGATGGCAATGCAGAAGAACGCTTAAAAGAAGGCCATGCGGAGTCCTCATGCCCCACGTTTTCTTCTACCACCATCTCTGAAGAAATACAACCCGAATGCAATACAGATAATCAACCCGAATTGGAAACCATGAAAGAAAGACATAAAGGAAGTTCGTTCACGAAGTACCTGCTGATGGCATTCTGCGGTGTATTCTTATTTTGTATTGGTTACTATGTGGGACAGGAGAGCAATCAGTTGCCCGCTGAAGAAGAGGAAACGCTCACTGCCAAGGTGGCCGAAGTGTCTGGAGCAGCCAAAGACACGATCCAAAAGATGCGTACCGGCCGTGCGGACAAAAATCCTGCCACACGCCATTCACGCGTGGAAGTGGTGTCAGAACTGAATCTCGAACTGGAGAAGGCCAATGAAAGAATTGCCTATGGTGCTTATAAGATCATCGGTATTGATACCGTTGTCACGGCTCGGAAAGGACAAACATTGGACGATATTTCCAAAGCGCACCTTGGTCCCGGCTCCGAACTTTATGTCAAAGCATTGAATGATGGTGTAACGGAACCGCTGGATGGGAAGCTTGTCAGAATACCCAGACTTATCTCGAAAAAGAAACTCAAAGCCATGAACAAATAGCATCTGAGGCTGCTTGTTCGTATGCAATGGCGATGCCCGGGTATCACGTTTGGTTTCGTCCGAATGTCCAAAATATGTTTACATCATGCTTCGGGGAGCTTCGGAGTGTCTGTAGGCGTATCGACCGTCCCACTGACTTCGTTCAAATGTTCATGGGTGACGTAACGTTGCCAATAAGCCATAAGGATGGTGGTGAGCGGAAGTGCGATGATCAGCCCGATGAAGCCCAGCAAAGCACCCCACACCGATAAAGAAAGAAGCAGGATGGCAGGGTTCAGTCCCATTGCTTTACCCATGATTTTGGGGTTGACAAACATTTCGATGATAATCTGAACGATACAGAACACGGCAATGGCAGAACCCAGGATGACCCAGAAATTTTGTCCGGTGTCGGCAGCTTTCAGCAGAGCAAGGAAGGCTGTCGGTATCAATGCCAAGGTATGCAGATAGGGAACGAGGTTCATAACACCTACGAGGATACCCAAACCAATCGCCATCGGGAATCCGATGATGGTGAAACCGATGCAGAAAAGGATGCCCATGATGAGCGAAACCAAGCCTTGACCACGAATGTATTTACTCAATTCGCGTTTTACGTCGGACATCAATTCGTTCCAAAACGGACGATTCTTCTTCGGAAAAATCTTGACCCAGTTATTCGAAAGATATTCATAATCAAGCAGAATGAAGAACATATAAAGCAAGGTGATGAACGAAGCAATGATGCTGATGACAATATTGGCGGTTTGACCGATGAAGGAGAAGAACTGAGGCATCGTGCTTTTGATGGTGTCGATCACATCGGGATTCTTGAAAAACTTCTCAATGTTTTCGGCATTCGACGTGATCCACACCTGTATCAGTTCGGGAAAGTTGCGAACATGGGTGGTTTCGCGCAGATATTTCATGATGATCTGTCCCAATTTGTCGAACTGATCGATCATCGGTGGAAAGATAAGGAAAGAAACACCTCCGAGGACGGCTATCAGAAAGATGAGCGTCACCAAGATGGACAGTACGCGGGTGGGGACGTGAAGGCGGAACTGCACAAACATGACAATCGGGTGAACAAGGTAAGCAAGCAGCCAAGCCACGAAGAAAGGTAGGAGTACGCTGCTGAGATAATTGACCAGATAGATGGTGAAAGCAATGATGAGCGTTGTAATGGTCCAACGAATGAATTTGTCAAAAGTAATTTTTTGTTCCAGCATGATGATGAGTTCTTTCGGTTTTTCAAACCTTAAAATTATAATACCGATTGCGGGGCAGCTGTCAAACGTGACGTTCGTATGCCGAAAATGGTGGCTGTGTTTGCTTGTCAGTGACGTTCGGTCATGGCTTTCGTGTAACAATCACGGCAAAGAGGTTCGTAACGATCCGTCTCTCCGAGGAGGACGCGCTTTTCATCATCGATCAGTCGGTGACTGATATAGGCCAGATTACCACATTTTACACATATTGCGTGTACCTTCGTAACATCGTCTGCGATGGAGCAGAGTGCCGGTATGGGACCGAAAGGCAAACCTTTGAAATCCATGTCAAGCCCGGCCACAATGACCCTGATGCCCTTATTTGCCAATGAATTACAGACCTCCGGAAGTCGTTCGTCGAAAAATTGTGCTTCGTCAATACCCACCACGTCAATGTTGGATGAGAGGAGAAGAATCGATTCGGATGAATCTATTGGCGTACAACGAATGGATTGTTTGTCGTGACTCACCACATCCATGTCAGAATAGCGTGTATCGACGGTCGGTTTGAATATCTCCACGCGTTGACGGGCGAACTCTGCCCGGCGCATCCGTCGTATCAACTCTTCTGTCTTGCCCGAAAACATCGAACCGCAAATCACTTCTATTCTGCCGGGACGGCATGATTCTCCATGTGTTCTTTCGTTAATCATAGTTGCAAATATACGAATAGGAATCATAAACGGCAAACGGAAAGGCATCTTTTTATTCACAGTACACATTCTTTTGTTTTCGCCTTGAAAAAAATGCCGTGGCGGATTTCTTTTTCAAACGTTTTTGTTACTTTTGCATCTTCAAAACAAATAAGCCTGAAATGATGACTACCATGATGAAAAAGTTACTCGGTTTTGATGCCGAAACCATGAAAGTAAAGACCGAAATGATTGCCGGTGTGACTACTTTCTTGACAATGTGTTACATTCTTGCGGTCAATCCCGCCATTCTCAGTACAACAGGCATGGATAAAGGTGCCTTGTTCACGGCGACAGCCATTGCTTCTGCCATCGCAACGCTGCTACTTGCCTTCATGGCAAAATTACCTTTTGCACAGGCTCCCAGTATGGGCTTGAATGCTTTCTTTGCGTTTACGCTCTGTCAGGCGATGGGTTATACTTGGCAACAATCGCTGGCCATCTTGCTTGTTGAGGGTATTGTGTTCATCATTATTACTTTCTTGAATGTGCGAGAGTATATTCTGCAATCCATTCCGACGAACCTTCGGTATGCCATCTCGGTGGGTATCGGAATGTTCATTGCCTTTATCGGATTGAAGAATGCTGAAATCGTGGTGTCCAATCCTGCCACTTACGTTGGACTGGGCAAGTTTACTCCGACCGCTATTTTGGGTATCATCGCCATCGTTCTCAGTGGTGTTCTGATGGCACGAAGGGTGAAGGGGGCTCTGTTTTATGGTATCGTGCTGTCTACTTTGGTCGGTATTCCGATGGGGGTAACGGTGTTCCCCGATTCATGGATGCCTTTTTCTATGCCACAAGACATCAGTCCCATCTTCTGTAAGTTTGACTTTTCCGGATTGTTCAACCTCAAAACAGGATTGGTTGTCATTTCGCTCTTGCTTGTAAACATCTTCGATACCGTGGGAACTTTGGTTGGCTTGGCGTACAAGACCGGCATTGTGCAGCCCGATGGAACCATTCCGAGAATCAAAGAGGCAATGACCAGTGATGCCATAGGTACCACTTGTGGCGCATTCCTTGGTTCGAGTACGCTCACAACTTATGTGGAAAGTGCTGCCGGCATTGCCGAAGGCGGTCGTAGCGGTGTGACTTCGTTTACCGTAGGCATGTTGTTCATACTTTCATTGTTCCTCTCTCCGCTGTTCTTGCTCATACCCGGTTCAGCCACCAGTGGTGCTTTGGTGCTGGTAGGCGTATTGATGATCGAGAGTGTGAAGAAGCTTGACCTGTCGAATGTGAGCGATTCTTTTCCTGCTTTCATCACCATGATCACAATGGTGCTGTGCTATTCCATTGCCGATGGTATCTGTTTGGGTATCCTCAGCTATGTGATTCTGAAGTTGTGTACCGGTCAATTCAAGCAACTCAACACTACTTTGATCATCCTTTCGATACTGTTCATCCTCAATTTCGTCTTGAGTTGACAGTTTAAGGCAGGTTCTAATAATATCTGCTTTGTCTGATTTGGGGATTAACCGTGGGCGAATTATCAGTTTTCTGAGGAAACCTGCGGGGCATTGCGCCCGAAGATACTCAAGGTTTGAATTGACTGTAAACCGAAAGCGAACATAACGTTGTTTGTAAAAGGTAGACAAATGGAAAGTGTGAACTTATTGAACCTGCCTACACATAAATCAAGGAGTCAACAAAATGTGATGAGGTGATTGTCAATATTCAATCATCGTTCATATATTTGTGTTAGGTCGACAAGTCATTATGAACTTATCGGCTTGACATTCATTTGTTTGTAATCCGCTTATCCGTAAAGGATAGCATAGCGGTTACTTCTTCTTATTTCCTCGTTTCAAGATCTTTCTTACAATTGTTTTTCGATGAAAGATGATTGAATGTTCATTAATATGCAGGAATTTTGATGGTGTTCTGTATAAAGACTTATCGCGACAGAAAAAGATAATAAGGGTACATAAGTCTGAAATATGTATTTTGTAAACATTAAATTATGTATATCTTGCTGAAAAATATTGTCAGACCCCCCCTGTATTCGAAAATCTTTACTTAATTTTGCAGCGTATATAAACATGCAAATACTCATTAATGGGCTTTACAATTATGCAGAAAAGATTATTATTGTCAGTGTTCGTGATGCTGTGCTCTGCACTGACTGTGTTGGCACAAATTACGACTTCGGGAATCAGTGGTAGGGTAACTGTCGGTGGTGAGGATGTGATTGGAGCGACAATCACTGCTGTTCACCGGCCGTCCGGTACGATTTATCGTGCAGTAACCAACTCCAATGGTCGTTTTACCGTACAAGGTATGCGCGTGGGAGGTCCCTATCAAGTTGAGATTTCCTACATAGGTTATAAGAAACAAACATTCGGCAACGTCAATCTGCTGTTAGGTGAGACCCAAGACCTTTCGTGCAAGCTCGAAGAAGATGCACAAATGTTGGATCAAGTGATCGTTACCGGTAAGAAAGGATTGAATGCCGACAAAACCGGTGCTGCACAAAGTATCAGCTCGAGGATGATCAATGATATGCCGAGTATTACGAAAAGTGTTGCCGATGTGGCACGTCTTAATCCGCAACTTGCCACCACCAATAGTGGTATAATGTCGTTTGCCGGTACGAACAACCGCTATAATTCGTTCATGATTGACGGTGCCATGAACAACGACGTGTTTGGTTTGAGTGCCAGTGGATCCAATGGCGGTCAGGCGGGAGGCCAGCCCGTATCGCTCGAAACCATCGATCAGATCCAAGTCAGTGTGGCTCCTTTCGACGTAAGACAAAGCGGTTTTACCGGTGGCGCCATCAATGCCATCACCAAGAGCGGAACAAATACCTTCAGAGGGTCAGCTTATTTCTTCGGAAACAACCAAGATCTGATTGGCAGGAAATATAAACTTGCCGGTATGCCGACCTACGCTCAAGCATACAATGACCAAAAAGAACATAACTTCGGATTCACTTTCGGTGGTCCCATCGTGAAGGATAAAATCTTCTTCTTTGTCAATTACGAAAACACCAATAAGACTTATCCCAACCTTTATTCGTTCGGATCGACCGATTCACGGGTGGACATGAACAGTGCGGCATCGATTATCGAGAAGATAAAAGACATGGCTGCCAGGCAAGGTGTTGAATATAGGGGTGCTTTTTCGTCGGAAGACATCTATACCAAGAGTACGAAAGCCGGTGTGAAACTCGACTGGAACATCAACGACAAGCACAAAGCAACGGTACGTTGGAGTCTCGTAAATGCCAAGCAACTCAACAATGCAGGTGGTATTTCTTCACTCAATGACAATATTTACAGCTATCCTTTTGAAAGCGTTACCAATACTTTCACTGCCGAATTGCAAAGTCGCTTTACACCTTCTTTGAGCAATGAGTTCCGCGCTTCGTATGTCCGCGTGAGAGATCAGCGTAAGGTCGGAAGTCCGTTTCCCATGATTTCTATTGCAGGTGTTGGCGGAGGAACCGTCAATCTCGGTAATGAAAGGAGCTCGATGGCCAACTCTCTTGATCAGGACATCTATACAATCGAAGATAATCTCACATGGTATAAAGGCAGTCACACCTTCACTTTTGGTACGCACAATGAGATATACGACTTCGCAAACTTGTTCATTCAAGACCTATACGGCAGTTATTGGTTCAAATCGCTCGATGCTTTCAACCAATATTATACCGATTATATGGCAGGAGCCTTGGATCCCAGCAAAGGTTATCTGAACCAGTACCGATATGGCCATGCCAATGTCGAAGTCACAGGTGACCCGAGATGGAAGACAGCCTTCGGTGCAGCACAGACCGGTTTCTATGCACAAGACAAATGGAATGCCACCGATAATTTCCAACTCACCTACGGCCTTCGTGTCGATATACCTTTCTTCTTTGACACTCCTGCCGAAAACAAACCGTTCAACGAATATGCCGCTACGCGAGGATGGGAAATGAAAACCAACCAAAAGCCCACTTCCACACCTCTGTGGAGTCCGCGTGTAGGTTTCCGTTGGGATATTGCCAACGACCGTCGCTTCATTCTTCGTGGTGGTGTCGGTATCTTTACCGGTCGCATTCCGTTCGTATGGATCAGCAATAACTTCTCAAATACGGGTATCCAAATGTCTACCTTCAATACTTATTCGACCAAAGGAATCGAATTGTTGCTTGACCCGAACGGACAGACACCCAATGAAGAGAAACTCAATGCACAGGGAAATCAGACCATCAACCTATACGACAAAAACTTCAAGTTTGCCCAAAATCTTCGTCTGAATCTTGGTTTCGATTTCACGGTTCTTGGAATCAACTGGACGGCTGAAGGTGTTTACTCGAAGACGCTCAATGATATATTGTACAAAAATTTGGCATACGAACAGACCGGAATGACCCTGTCACAGAAGTATCCCGACGTACCTTGGGACAATCGTCCACTCTTTGCACGCAGCACGGGTGGTACTCCTTACAGCAATATCTATGCACTCTACAATACCAGCAAGGGCTACACGGTCAGCCTTTCTTTGAAGGGTGAAAAACATTTCGACTTCGGGCTTGACTTGATGGCAAGCTACACTTGGACCAAATCCATGAGTGTGAACAACGGTGGCTCATCGGTTGCTGAGAGTAACTGGCGTTACAACTACACCTACCGTGACTCGAACGATCCCGAACTGGCAAATTCTGCCTACAACATCCCTCACCGCATTCAGGCTTCAGCATTCTATCATGTGCAATATGGTAAGAACAAAGCATGGGAAACAACTGTCGGCCTCATCTATCAGGCAAAGAGCGGTTCACCCTATACCTTATATTATTATGGAGATGTCAACGAAGATGGTGCTAACGGCAATGACTTGTTCTTCATTCCCACTGATGCACAGATTGACAAAATGAAGTTTGAAGCAGTGTCGTTCGACAACACTTCTAACAACAATCGTCTGATCTATGATGCTTTCGGTCCCGATTTTAAGGGTGTGCTGACTCCCGAAATGCAACGCACCCTGCTTAAAAACTGGATTGCAGGTGACTCTTACATGAAGGATCATCGTGGGAACTACTTCAAGCGTTACGCCGACAACCTTGCCTTCGAGCATCATTTCGATGTCCACTTCGCACAGAAATATTCGTTCAAAGTGGGCAAACAGATCAACTCGCTCGAACTCTCATTTGATATCATCAACCTGGGTAACCTGCTGAATAAAGACTGGGGACATACTTATGGTGACGGCTTCGGTGTTTACTTCAGTCCGGTCAACTATCAAGGTGGTGGCGTATATCAATTCACCGGCGGCTATGCACAGCGCAACTACAGCGACTACTACAGCCGTTGGCGCGGCCAAATCGGATTGAAATATACCTTCTGATAAACGGCCGGATGCTGTGGCATTCGAAAAAGATGACGTTTGACATTCTGTGAATCTGGTGTTCTTTATCCTTTTTCTTCGGAGTCTTTGCTTTCGGATTGTCAGAAAGGAATGGACAAGATACTTTTTCCAAGAATGTCAAACGTCTTTCGTTTATCAAAGGGCTTCAACACGATGATGACAAATTGCTCGGTGATGTTATAACCTCTTTATTAAAAATGTAGAAATACCGGCTTATCTTCAACGTATGAAAACACATTCCAGAATTCTGTTCATCTTTCTTTTCCTTTCGTTCGGTCTGCATCTGTTTGCCGGAAAATCCTCGCTTCCGCAGAAATACAGGATGTGGGACAACCTGTCCAATGAAGACCTGATCCAGAAAGGCCGCAACTATGTGAAGCGTTCTCAAAACGATAGTGCCTTGTTGGTGTTTACTTTTGTCGGCAACCGATACGATCCGAAAATGTCACTTCAAGAGATTGAAAATTCAGCTAAGGCAATCAATAATGCCGGTTGTCTCTATTATTATGTCTATTATGATTTTCCGCAGGCATACGACACATTCATCAACGCCCTCGATATCTGTGAAAGGCACCAACTCACTTCAACTCTCGGCATCATTTATGTCAATCTCGGAAATCTGCTCAATGAGTATGGCAGGCGATATTATTCGTCGGTTATCGCTCAAAAAGCCGTGGAGATGTATAAAAAAGGGTTTGATTATTCCTACAAAACTGCTAATTGGCAGTCTTTCGCAAGTGCTTTTATCAACATGACCGAATTGAACTACGGCATGAAAGTAGACGATTACAAAGCCCTTTTCGCCAAAAACGTGCCCGACTCTTTGCCTGACGTCCTTTTTGCCCGCCACCAGTATCTCGCCATTCAACATATTGCCGGCAAACAATATGCTGAAGCCCGACGTGAGTTCATGCGCCAGATAAGTGTCATGAAACATAATTGGGAGGCCAACAGATATCTCATCTCTACTTATATCGGTATCAGCTATGTGTATAAACTCGAAAAGAAGTACAGTCAATCCATCGACTATCTCAAGAAAGCAGAACAAGTGGCGAGTGTCAATCAGTCTATCGACATGAAAGTACAGATATACAAGATGTTGTCTGAAATATATGCTTTGCAAGGCAATGATGAACAATCCCGACATTATAAGGTTGTATATCTCGAAAGCAAAGATTCCGTGATGAATATCAACCGGTTAGGATCAATCGGAGAAATGGATCTTATTCACGACTTGAAAAAAGAAGAAAAAAAAGTCATGGAATTGGCAATGAAACGCCAAGTTCAAAACTATATTATCATCATGGCGGTCATTCTGTTGTTGATGGGCTGCGTATTCATATATATAGTCATCAAGAAAAACAAAGAACTCAGTGTCCGAAATAAAAGTCTCTTTCTCAAGAATCAGCAACTCATGCACATCGAAGACGAGGAGCGTTTGCTGCGAAAGAGCTATGAAGAAAAATGGATCGAACAACTTGACGACAATACTGCGATCGAAAAATACAGCAAGAGTTCACTCAACGATGCTGACAAAGAGTCGTTGATTTACCGCATTGAAGAGGTGATGAACGACACCCAAATCATCTGTCAGAGCGATTTTACCATTTCCAAACTGGCTAAGCAGGTAAATTCCAATACAACTTATGTTTCGCAAGTCATTAACGAAAAATATGGAAAGACCTTCAGTATCCTGTTGGGCAACCATCGCGTGAAGGAGGCTTGCCGACGCATGAACGACCAAGAAAACTACGGAAACATGACCATTGAAGCCATTTCGGAAAGTGTGGGATTCAAATCGCGTGTCACTTTCCTCAACTCTTTCAAACGTTCCATTGGACTTACACCGTCCGAGTATATGCGTCTGGCTCGTCAGAAAATGAATGAAGATTGTTGATTAATGCTTTGAACAGTGCCCACATGAGTTATTATATTCGTGAGATGAGAGGACGGATTCCCTTTTTCGCTATGAAGAAACGATAACCAAACGCTCTTAATGACCGATTGGGGCTTGCTTAACTGTCACCTTTAATTCTTTCTGCAATCTTTCATTTTTCATATTTGTCTCGTCTGTCGGAGTTTTTTAAGGTATCAAAAAACACATATTAAAAGTATGTCGTTGTCAAAAAAATAAGCTATTTTTGTAAACATATCTTCTTTGATAACTGGTGGCGTATCATGATAGAACGAGTGTTTCATGCCTATAAAGATAGGTGCGGGAAAGCATGAAAAAAGACGAGTTGCCCCGCCTTTATGATTCACAACGGAATAATCCTTATTGTGATTTGCTTAAAAATTATGTTGCAAAGATAATGTTTTTCATGTAAACAACAAAATTTATACGGTAAAAGATGAAAAAAATATTAGGCTTGGACTTAGGAACCAACAGTATAGGTTGGGCCGTTGTTTCGATGAATGAAGATGATGCTGCGGATGTGAAGATCAAACTTGGCAGCCGAATAATTCCCATGAGCAATGATGTTATGAGCAAGTTCGATAGTGGGGTGACGGTTTCACAAACGGCAGTTCGCACAACTTTCCGTGGTACCCGACGTTTGCGCGAACGCTATTTGCTCAGGCGTGAGAGGCTGCATCGTGTGCTTCATTGTATGGGGTTCCTGCCCAAACACTATGACAAGTCTTTGGGGTGGAACAGGAGTTTGCCTGCTACCTATGGAAAATTCACGTCTGAAGAAGGTGCAAAGTTGGCGTGGTACCGGGACAATGATGGGCATTGGCAGTTCCTTTTTATGGATGCCTTTCGTGAGATGATTGCCGAATTTGCACGTTATCAGCCGGCTCTTGTTGCAGATGGAAAGCGAATCCCATTTGATTGGACATTATATTATTTGCGCAAAAAGGCACTCTCTCAACCTGTTTCTAAAGCCGAACTGGCATGGATTCTTTTGAATTTCAACCAAAAACGCGGTTATAATCAGTTGCGTGGTGAGGATGAAGAAGAAAACTCCACCAAGTGTGAAGAGTTCTACGAGCTGAAAGTGGTAAGCGTGGAAGCCACCGAACGTAAACAAGGTTTTAAGACTTGGTATGATGTACATTTGGAGAATGGGTGGGTCTATCCTCGTCTCAGTCAAGTCAGTCTCGACAATTTGGTGGGTCAATCCATGCAGTTCATTGTAACCACCGAGTATGAAAAAGACGGGAAAACACCCAAGAAAGACAAGAACGGAAAAGTCAGGCGGACATTTCGTGCCCCTAAAGAGGACGACTGGGGATTGCGAAAGAAACGAACAGAAAAAGATATCGATGATTCCCAGAAGACTGTAGGTGCATATATTTATGAGCACATCCTACAGCACCCTTCCGATAAAATCATCGGTAATCTCGTTCGGGTCATCGAACGTAAGTATTATGAATACGAACTGAAAACCATCTTGACCAAACAGAAGGAATTTCATCCCGAATTGAGCGATTCTTCCCTGTTGAGTGCTTGCGCCCATGAGTTGTATGCCAAAAACAAAGCTCATCGTGACAATTTGGAGAAGAAAGATTTTGTGTATCTGTTCGTCCATGATCTCATCTTCTATCAGCGTCCTCTCAAGAGTAAGAAGTCTCTCATCAGCGAATGTTCCTATGAAAAAAGGCGATATGTTGACAAAAGCACCGGAGAGATCATTTGGAAAGGAGTGAAGTGTATAGCACGCTCCAATCCCTATTTCCAGGAATTCAGGTTGTGGCAGTTTGTTCATCAACTGCGTATACTCGATGATATGGACAAAGATGTAACGTCCGAGTATCTCAAGACCAAAGAAGACTATGCTTCATTGTTCTTATTTTTGAACGACCTTAAGTCGATCAAGCAAGATACGCTTTTCAAAGAGTTTTTCGGAATCAAGAAACCAAAGGGTAAAGACAGTAAGTATCCCGTTCATTGGAATTACTTTGAAGACAGGGAAGTACCATGCAACGAAACACGAAATCTGATTTTACAGTCATTGAAGAAGGCCGGGTTGGAAGAAGATGAAATTGATACGCCCGAAAAACTCCATCGATTGTGGCACTTGCTCTATTCTGTGGAGGACAAACGCGAACTGATCGGGGCTTTGACAAAACTCGGCAAAGACGAAACTTTTGTCGATACTTTCAGTCGCCTCAAGCCTTTCGACAAACAATATGGTTCTTATTCGGAGAAAGCTATTAAGAAACTGCTTCCGCTGATGCGCATGGGGCACTTATGGAGTGCCGAAGCCATTTCCGAAGCCACGCAGACACGAATAGAAGATGTCATCAATGACCGTATTGATACTGATATCAAAAAGAGAATAGATGAGAGGGGAGAATTGAAAACATTGAACGACTTTCAAGGATTACCCATTTGGAAAGCTTGCTACGTTGTCTACAATCGATATGCCGAGGCTGGCGATGTGCAACGATGGATGACTCCGGAAGAACTCAAAACTGCCATCCTGGATTTCAAACAGCATTCTCTCCGTAATCCTGTCGTTGAACAATGTGTACTCGAAACGCTTCGCACAGTTCACGACCTTTGGATTGAGTATGGCAAGTTCGACGAGATTCATGTTGAGATGGGGCGTAGCATGAAGAGCAATGCTGACCAACGCAAACGACAAACGGCAACCATTTTACGTAATGAAAATACCAAACTGCGCATCAAACGCCTGTTGATGGAATTGAAGAACGAAGCCGACTATGGGGATGTACGTCCCTATTCACCCATCCAGCAGGATAAGCTGCGTATTTACGAAGAAGGAGCCTTACAGACGCTATCACCCAAGGATGAAGAGTTTTCTGACATTATCAAGATCTCGCAATCGGCACAACCCAGTGCCAAGGAGATCGAACGCTATCTGTTGTGGCTGGATCAAAAATATTGCTCACCCTATACGGGTCTGCCCATCTCGCTCAGCAAACTCTTCACTTCGGCTTATGAAATAGAGCACATCATTCCCCGTAGCCGGTATTTTGATGATTCTTTCAACAACAAGGTGATTTGTGAAGCTGAAGTCAATAAATTGAAGGACAACCTGCTGGGACATGAATTTATTTTAAAAGGATATACATCCCCCATCTTGACAGTTTCTCACGGCAATGTCAACATTCTGACAGTTCAGGAATATGAAAGGTTGGTCAAAGACATCTACGGCGGAAATCCCTCCAAAATGAAAAGGTTGATGCTCGATGAGATTCCCAGCGATTTCATACAACGACAAATGAACGATTCCCGTTATATCAGCAAAGTCGTCAAAACCTTGTTGTCCAATGTCGTCAGGGATGAAAACGATAAAGAAGCCACCTCTTCGCACGTTGTTGTATGTTCGGGAGGCGTTACTGACAGATTGAAACGAGATTGGGGTGTCAACGACGTGTGGAACACTATCATAACTCCACGTTTCGAACGATTGAACCTCTTGACCGGTTCCGAGCTTTTCGGTCATTGGGAAAACAAGGAGGGCAAGCGTGTCTTTCAAACCTCTGTGCCCATCGAAATCGAAAAAGGATTCAACAAAAAACGCATCGACCATCGCCATCATGCCATGGATGCCTTGGTCATAGCTTGTGCATCCCGTCAGATGATTTCCTACCTCAACAACCAAAGTGCAAACGACACCGGGCAACGTCATGACTTGCGCAATCTGTTGTGTGGCAAAAATAAGACCATCCGTAAACCTTGGATCACCTTTACCCAAGATGCCTGCCATGCTCTCCAAGATATTGTAGTCACTTTCAAAAACAATATTCGGGTCATCAATAAGGCAAGTAATTATTACAGCACCTACGATGAAAATGGCAAGAAGGTCAACCAGAAGCAACAAGGAAATGAAATGTGGGTTGTCCGCAAGCCTTTGCACAAGGATACCGTTTTCGGTCATGTCAATCTGAAACGTAAGGAAAAGGTTTCTCTCAAAGATGCGTTGCAACGCGTAAACACCATCTGTGACAAGGATTTGCGTCGATACATTCAGGATTTGATGCGCAAGGACTTCAATCAGAAACAAGTGGCAGCCCATTTCAAAAGCATGGATTACAGGTGGAATCGTCGCGATGTCAAGAAAGTCGAGGTTTGGATGATGAGCGATGAAAACGTGCCTATGGTAGCAACCCGCAAACCACTCGATACCTCTTTCGATATCAAGCGCATTGCCTCCATCACCGATACAGGCATTCAGAAAATCCTTCTTCGTTTCTTGGAGGCCAAGGGAGGAAACCCTGCCGAAGTGTTCACACCTGAAGGTATTGCAGAGATGAACAGCGACATCAGGTTGTATAATGACGGCAGGTTTCATCAACCTATCATCAAGGTGCGTGTTGCCGAACCAATGGGTGCCAAGTATCCCGTCGGTCAACGAGGAAATAAAAAGTCGAAGTTTGTCGAAACACAGAAAGGCACCAATCTCTATTTTGCCATCTATGCCGATGCCGAAGGCAAACGTTTTTTCGAGTCACTGACACTCCACGAGGTTGTCGAACGCCAGAAGCAAGGGCTTTCGCCTGTTCCCGAGAAAGATAAAGAGGGACGTTTGCTTAAATTCTATCTCTCTCCCAACGATTTGGTCTATGTTCCCAATGAGGATGAGAGATGCTCGGGTTCGGTCACTCTCGTTAAAGACAGAATTTATAAGATGGTCAGTGCAACCGGAAAAGAATGTTTCTTCTTGCCTGCCACTGTGGCTTCTGTCATTTATGAAGGCAAAGAATTTGAGTCAATGAATAAAATCGGTAAGGCTCCTAATGGAGATATGATCAAGGATGTATGCTGGAAATTGATAGTCGACCGATTGGGCAACGTTCTTCAGATAATCAAATGAAGTCAATATGATCAAGAAAACCTTGTGCTTCTCCAATCCGGCATATCTCAGCCTGCGCAATCGGCAACTGGTGATACGGTTGCCCGAGGTCGAAACATGTTCTCGGGTTGATGAAGCTTTCAAACAAGTGTCGCAGCACACCATCCCGATAGAGGATATCGGGGTGGTGGTGATCGAACATCAGCGCATCACCATCTCGTCAGGGCTGCTTGAGGCATTGTTGGAAAATAACTGTGCCGTCATCACCTGTGACGGACGAAGCCTGCCTGTGGGACTGTTGCTGCCGCTATGTGGTAATACCACCCAAAGCGAACGCTTCAGGCATCAGCTTGATGCGTCGGTTCCGTTACGTAAACAATTATGGCAACAAACCGTTCGTCAGAAGATACTGAATCAAGCTTCGGTGCTCCTGCGATATACCTGTCAAGAAACCCGGTGCATGAACACTTGGGCAGCCGAGGTAAAAAGCGGAGATACCCAAAACATGGAAGCCCGCGCTGCTGCTTATTATTGGAAACATCTGTTCACAAACATTCCAAACTTCGTGAGAGACCGGGAGGGCGCACCTCCCAATCATCTCCTTAATTACGGCTATGCCGTTCTCCGAGCCGTCATGGCACGCTCGTTGGTCATCAGTGGCTTGCTTCCTACATTGGGCATTCATCATCACAATCGTTACAATGCCTATTGTCTTGCCGATGACATGATGGAACCCTACCGACCATATGTGGACGAACTGGTGCTTGACATCATCAGCAAAGTCGATGATTACACCCCTCTGACCAAAGAAATCAAGATGATGTTGCTCACCATTCCTACGATCGATGTAACTATTGAAGGAAAAAGAAGTCCACTGATGGTTGCTGCCTTACAAACAACGGCATCGCTATACAAATGTTACACGGGAGAACTGCGTCGGGTGGCGTTGCCCGAAATCTGAAGGATAATGGTTACTTTCGAACGATTTAGCGAATACAGAGTAATGTGGATTTTGGTATTCTTCGATCTTCCCACCGAAACACAGAAGGACAAACGGGCTTATGCTGATTTTCGTAAGGCATTACAACGCGATGGGTTCACCATGTTTCAATTTTCGATATACGTTCGTCATTGTGGCAGCATGGAGAATGCAGAGGTGCATATGCGCCGAATCAAGAGTTTGTTGCCACCTTATGGTAAAGTCGGTATGCTTTGTATTACTGACAAGCAATTTGCAAATATCCAACTTTTTTACGGTCGCAAGCCGCAAAAGCCGAACGCACCGGGACAACAACTGGAGTTGTTCTGAGAAAAAGGAGAAATGTTGTATTTCGCTCACTACCATAAACTTGCGTTTTCTTCCCAACGTCATTTCAAAAAGTTCCAAGTCGGCTTTGCAAAAGTTTCCCTTTTATGCAATAAAAGTACCCGAATTATAACGTAAGAGTACATGTATTGATATCAAGTATGCCAAAAGTCTCATACGGCTTGATAATTTCTGCCAATCTACAATACTGTAGAAATAATAAATACAAAATGGAATCCTGCTTCAATCGAAGAGGATTCCATTCTTGCGTCGCCATTTTTATATTTCTAAAATTCTCTGCAACTCGTTGATTAATAACGTAATACTCGTACTGTACTGTATTTGACTACGCAAAGATACTAATTTTTAAGCAAATCACAACGCTTCCGCTACATCTGTTGAGACCTCTGCAACTGTATTTGACTACGCAAAGATACTAATTTTTAAGCAAATCACAACTATGCAGGCAAATACCGCTGCTGTGTCGGTACTGTATTTGACTACGCAAAGATACTAATTTTTAAGCAAATCACAACTAGGTGCAGTGAATGGCTTGAAAGGTTTTACTGTATTTGACTACGCAAAGATACTAATTTTTAAGCAAATCACAACAGGAAAAGGGCATCTTTCAATTCTTTCATTACTGTATTTGACTACGCAAAGATACTAATTTTTAAGCAAATCACAACTCTACGGCATCGCAGCCGTGAAGAAAGGAACTGTATTTGACTACGCAAAGATACTAATTTTTAAGCAAATCACAACTTATCGGACAAAATTAGGCATTGTTTATTACTGTATTTGACTACGCAAAGATACTAATTTTTAAGCAAATCACAACCAAAGCATTCAAGGTCGAAAAGAATACGTAACTGTATTTGACTACGCAAAGATACTAATTTTTAAGCAAATCACAACGCATACAGGTATAGTTCTGCCTTTTGCTTACTGTATTTGACTACGCAAAGATACTAATTTTTAAGCAAATCACAACCCAATGGCGAAAACGTGATGGTAAATGCAACTGTATTTGACTACGCAAAGATACTAATTTTTAAGCAAATCACAACCGTACTTGTCTCTTACCTTATTCCCGTTCACTGTATTTGACTACGCAAAGATACTAATTTTTAAGCAAATCACAACGGAAATGGAGCACTTCGTTTTTGAACATCGACTGTATTTGACTACGCAAAGATACTAATTTTTAAGCAAATCACAACTGTTAAGGCTGTGAGACCGATGTCTATTCTACTGTATTTGACTACGCAAAGATACTAATTTTTAAGCAAATCACAACTTCTTCGTTCTTTGACATTAAGGCCGTAAGACTGTATTTGACTACGCAAAGATACTAATTTTTAAGCAAATCACAACGCTTTCCGGGTTGAACTTCACTTCGCTGGTACTGTATTTGACTACGCAAAGATACTAATTTTTAAGCAAATCACAACTTGTAGCCTGGCACATCCTCAAAACCGAAGACTGTATTTGACTACGCAAAGATACTAATTTTTAAGCAAATCACAACCAAAGTCTGAAAGGTCTTGAACTCAACATGACTGTATTTGACTACGCAAAGATACTAATTTTTAAGCAAATCACAACAATGGGCAAAGGAACAATACTTCAAGAAACACTGTATTTGACTACGCAAAGATACTAATTTTTAAGCAAATCACAACTGTCGAGTTAAAACTCCTGTTAAGCAAGAAACTGTATTTGACTACGCAAAGATACTAATTTTTAAGCAAATCACAACGCTTTGCCCCGATCACGTAAACGACCTGTACTGTATTTGACTACGCAAAGATACTAATTTTTAAGCAAATCACAACCGTAATCTGCATTTATACGAAACGATAACAACTGTATTTGACTACGCAAAGATACTAATTTTTAAGCAAATCACAACAAAGCGGAAAAGTGTGTGAGTTACGTCTCAACTGTATTTGACTACGCAAAGATACTAATTTTTAAGCAAATCACAACCAACCATTAAGGATATGCTATCATTGTATCACTGTATTTGACTACGCAAAGATACTAATTTTTAAGCAAATCACAACGCTTACTTACAATGAGAAAAATGTTCCATGACTGTATTTGACTACGCAAAGATACTAATTTTTAAGCAAATCACAACGTTCCTGCTCTATGGAGAAATTCCAAAGTACTGTATTTGACTACGCAAAGATACTAATTTTTAAGCAAATCACAACCACGTTCAATGAATGTTGCTATCTCTTGGACTGTATTTGACTACGCAAAGATACTAATTTTTAAGCAAATCACAACCTTGTCTCGACAGAGTGCCAAGCATCTGTCACTGTATTTGACTACGCAAAGATACTAATTTTTAAGCAAATCACAACCGTAGCGTCGCGACGGATGTCGCGTTAACACTGTATTTGACTACGCAAAGATACTAATTTAAATCACAACGATATATTAAGTTCCTAATTGTCCCGTCGTATTGTTTTACGACAGACAGGAAAAAATCTTAACTGAAAGCAACCTTACTGAATGCCGGGACATCCATCTTGCAGAATTGTTTGTCGAGGTACTTGAAATATCCGACAATGGCAATCATGGCTGCGTTGTCGGTTGTGTAGCTGAATTTGGGTATATAAATGGTCCATCCGTATTTGCGAGCATATTCTTTGTATGCATTTCGCAATCCGTTATTGGCTGAAACACCACCGGCAAGGGCTATGTGTTTGATGCCTGTCTGTTTGGCTGCCATCTTCAATTTCTTCATCAAGATGTTGACAATGGTGTGTTCAAGACTTGCTGCCAAGTCTTCTTGATGATGAATGATGAAGTCGGGATCGTCCTTCATCCAATCACGCAAGTTATATAAGAAAGATGTTTTGAGTCCGCTGAAGCTATAGTTCAAACCGGGTATGTTGGGTTCTGAAAAGTGATAAGCAAGCGGATTGCCTTGTCGTGCCAATCTGTCAATAATAGGACCACCGGGATAGCCAAGCCCCATGACCTTGGAACATTTGTCGATGGCTTCACCTGCAGCATCATCGATAGTTTGTCCCAAGATTTCAATATCATTGTATGCGTTTACCTTGACAATTTGTGAATTGCCACCGCTTACGAGGAGACAGAGGAAAGGCATGGGAGGTGCCGAACAGTCGTTTTCGTCTTCTTTGATGAAATGTGCCATGACGTGTCCTTGCAGGTGATTGACATCAATAATGGGGATGTTGAGCGATCTGGCAAAGCCTTTGGCAAAGCTCACACCCACCAATAACGATCCCATCAATCCGGGGCCGCGTGTAAAAGCGACAGCCGTAAGTTGTTCTTTGGTGATACCGGCCCGTTTCAACGCTTGGTCGACCACCGGAAGGATATTTTGCTGATGGGCACGCGAAGCCAGTTCGGGCACAACGCCACCATAGGCTTCGTGAACCGCTTGTGAAGCTGTAATGTTACTGAGCAAAATACCGTTGCGCAAGACAGCTGCCGAAGTATCATCGCAGCTGCTCTCGATACCTAATATATATATGTCGTTTTGCATCTTGTTTGTGGTAGTGAAGGGATGTTGCTTCTTATAAAGATTGATGACAGCGGCGCGAATCAGTAGGTGAGTATCTCCACGCCGTGTTCGGTCATAACGAAAGTGTGCTCCCATTGTGCACTGGGTAACTCGTCCTGTGTGATGATTTCCCAACCATATGGGTCACCGGCATCTTGGAACACACGCCAAGTTCCCATATTGACCATCGGTTCTATGGTGAAGACCATGCCCGGAACCAGCAACATGCCGGTACCTTTACGGCCATAATGATCAACACTCGGCTCTTCATGAAATTTCAAGCCTACACCATGACCGCAAAGATCTCTGACGATGCCATAGTGATACTTGTCTGCATGTTTTTGGATGGCATTGCCAATGTCGCCTACAAAGCAATATGGCTTGGCAGCTTCGGCCCCTATTTCGAGGCATTCCTTGGCTACCCGCACCAGTTGTTCCTTCTCGGGAGTGGTTTTCCCGATGATGAACATTCGGGAAGCGTCTGCATAATAGCCGTCGAGGATGGTCGTGAAGTCCACGTTGATGATGTCGCCTTCTTGCAACACATCTTCTTTCTTGGGGATGCCGTGACAAACAACCTCGTTGATGCTTGTGCATACGCTTCGCGGAAATCCCTCGTAGTTGAGACATGCGGGTGTGGCACCGTGTCCGGTGCAATAGTCATGGCATATCCGGTCGATTTCGAGGGTAGACATGCCGGCGTGTATATGCTTGGCAACTTCGTCGAGGACACCGGTGTTGATGATACCGCTGCGACGAATGCCCTCTATTTGATCGGGGGTCTTGATAAGGTTGCGCGAGGGAACTGTTTTGCCTTTATTCTCCCATGCCATGATTTTTTTATCCATTTCGGTCGGCTCTTGTCCCGGTAGGACATACCATTTTCTTTTCTTCGATAATATCATTTTGTGTAAAACCGCTCACTTATGATCGGTTGCTGTTTGAATGGGTTGATAAGATTTGTTCCAAAGGGGTAATCCAATCCTCGCCGTTGACGGGGCAGAGGGTGTTGAAGCCCAGCTGTCGGGCGATGTCGACGTTTCGCTGTCCGTCATCGACAAACAATGCTTCGTCGGCAGAAAGATTTTCCTCGTGAAGCAATTTTATGAAGATTTCGGATGACGGTTTCATGAGTCGGCATCGGTAACTGAGATACAATCCGTCAAAGTAGGACTGTATGGGATTGCCGTTGCCGTCGAACTCACAGCTCATTGCCCACTCCATCATGAGAGGGTTGGTGTTGGACAGAAGCAGAACGCGATATCCCCTTTTCCTCAACTCCTGCAGATAACGCAGGTTGCGTTGGGGTAGTTCTTTGCAGTATCCCCGCCACGCATAACAACATTGTTCGTGGGTTACGGGGGTGCCGGTGAGCTTTTCGAGTTCTACTCTGAATGTTTCTCCATCGATTTTCCCACTTTCGAGATCACCGAAAATGCCGGTTTGGGTATAGGAGTCTAATCTTTGGTCGGCATCAGCGAGTCCGATCTCCTTGAATCGGTCGATGGCTTGTTGTTGGTCGATGGTGATGATAACTCCTCCGAAATCGAAGATGATGGTACTGATATGCTTCATGAGATCTTAAAAGTGTTTGATGGCACGATCCATCTCGCGCTTGTCTTCCTTTTCTTTGAGCGTCTGTCGCTTGTCAAATTCTTTCTTTCCCCTTGCGATGGCAATGTCCATCTTTGCCCTACCTTTATCGTCGATGAACACCAACAAGGGTACAATGGTATAGCCCACTTGCTTGACGGCATCTTGGAGTTTATTGATTTCGCGTCGGTTGAGAAGGAGTTTGCGGTCGCGCTTGGCTTCATGATTATTGTAAGAGCCATAGAAATAGGGAGATATGTTCATTCCTTTGACCCATACTTCACCGTTGATGATGAGGCAATAAGTGTCAACCAAAGATGCTTTCCCCAATCGTATGGATTTTATTTCAGTACCTGTCAGCACAATGCCGGCAGTGAAGGTTTGAACGAAGAAGTATTCGAAAGATGCCTTCTTGTTCCTGATCTGTACCGGACTTTTTTTTCTGAGTTCCTGTTCTGTCTTGTTCATCGTTGTCATTCGTGTTCTATCTTGGCAAAGTCGTCGATGTGTTCATCGATGTAGTGTGCCACACTTTCTGTCCATTCTTCTTCATTTTCGACGAAGGAGTCGTCGAAATCATCAAAGACGGGATACTTTTCGAACATCGCCATGAATTCCTCGTTGCTGCATTCCTGCATGATTTCATCACGATATTTGAGGAAGGGTTTGCGAGATTTGTTGATCAATGCGGCCAAACCGTCGATGCCCCATATCCTCATCATCTTGGCAAAAGGATTGAAAAAGATGAAATCTCCGTAACCGTTGTGGATGAGTTGAACAAAACCTCCGTCCATCACTTCCTCACGGAGATGGTGGTAGGCAATCAAGGTGACTTGGTGAGCATTGAGGGCAGACAGACCGTCGGCAGATATTTCTTCGCCCGTCACGGCCTGAATGGCACGAACAAAGACATCAACAAAGGCATCCATGCCTTCGTTGGCGGCTTCTATCAATTGATTTTCTTGTATGGTGATTTCTTTCATGTATGTTGATATGATACGAACGCGCTCGTAGAATGTTGTCAGAACCTACATATAGAAGAATTGTACCTTACTTTCCTTGTATCTTTCTTCTCACTTCGGTGATGGCTTTTACCCAATCTGTGTCAAGGGAGAACTGCGTGATGTATTGATTGTTGTCTACATAGCTCAAAATTAAGTCCGTGTCTTTGTCGTTGAAACGGGGATTGCTCAAACTGGCTTCTTTGAACATCGACATGATTCTGCTACGTTCCTTGTCTTTCTCTGCACGTGCGAGTTTGTTGGAGTAGAGGTTGATGAAATCGTACATGGCATAAGCCTGATAGTCAAGAACAGAGGCTGCACTGTCAGGCATGAGCTCTCGTGTCTTCATCGCCATATATTCGAGTTCGTCTACTTTGAAAGTTGCAATCTTTCGTAGTTCGATTGATTTTGATTCGTCTTCTGCGATCTGTCTTGACAGACGCATTATTTCCTGATAAACTTCCTGGGCGTATGCACCTACCGCCATCATTGACCATAAGGTCAGTGCCAAAACAATTCTTTTCATTACTTTATTGGTTATTTGTTGTGTACTGCTTTTTGTTGATTCTTGTTGATATAGTCTTTCCACCCCCTGTAATTGGCCTGCGAGGTGGGTCTTCCCATTTGCATGAAGTGGCAATAGGCTGCTCCGAGAGCATCGGTGGCATCCATATATCGTGGCATTTCTTCTTCATTGATATGAAGTAGTCGTTGCAACATGCCTGCCACCTGTTCTTTTGTTGCCTGTCCTCTTCCGGTGATGGCCATTTTGATTTTGAGAGGCGCATATTCGTGAATGGGCACGTCGTGCCTGATGGCTGCCGCGATAGCAACTCCCTGTGCGCGTCCGAGTTTCAGCATCGACTGAACGTTTTTACCGAAGAAAGGTGCTTCGATGGCCATTTCATCGGGCAGATATTCGTCAATGATGCCCGTCACACGCTCGAAAATTTTTCCCAAACGCAGGTTGGGGTCTGGCATCTTTCTCAGGTCGACAACACCCATGGCAATCATTTCAGGTTTGTTCTTCACTACCCGAATCACCCCATATCCCATAACGTTGGTTCCGGGGTCTATGCCGAGAATGATTTTGTCGTTTCCGATCATCTGTCCATATAGGGGTTGTGTTGCAGTTCAAACCCAATGGTCGTGCTGTCACCATGACCGGGATAAACTGCCGTTTGGTCGGGAAGCTGAGCCAATCGTCTGAGACTCTGAATGATCTGCATCATGCTGCCGCCTTCGAAATCGGTGCGCCCGATGGACATTTGAAAGAGCGTGTCGCCGGTAAACAAGGTATCTTCGTCGGGAATGTAGAACGAAACCGAACCGCGCGAATGCCCCGGTGTGTGAATGACCTCGACGCGGTGCGTACCGAAGACCACTTCGTCACCATCGTGCAAGATGTTGCCGATGGGCACGGACGGCTGTTCGAAACTCATGCCGTAAAACGATTTTGCCTGTTTAGGCAGATTGTTCAGCAGCGATACGTCGTGTTCTTCAATTTCGGGCTTCAAACCATAGTTTTGATAAACCATGTTGTTGCCGAAGTTGTGGTCGAGATGACCGTGTGTCACCAACAGATGTTCGGGTTTTAGTTGTTTGTTTTCGATGTAGTCCGTGATGACTTGTCGGTCTTTATCGAAAAATGCCCCACAGTCAATGATAACACAAGAGAGGGTTTCATCGCTCACGACGTAGCAATTCTCCTCCAGCATATTACAGGCAAAAGTCTGAATTTTAATCATAAGGGTACGTATATCAGTTGTTTCTCGTGATACCATTCTTCCTTAAACCATTGATTGAGTGGCATCACTTCGGCAATCTTTCTGAAAGGTTGTATCTCATTATCGGTTTGTCCGCCTTTCAGGCAGATTACACCGTTGGGTAATGCATTGCGATGTTCTTTGGAGATGTTTTTGCGGATGATTTTCACCAAATCCGGGAGTGGCATCACGGCGCGGCTCACCACGAAATCATATTTGCCCTGTTCCTGTTCGCCTCTGATGTGTTCGGTTTCCACGTTATCGAGTCCTATGGCTTCGGCAACGGCTTTCACCACATTGATCTTCTTTCCTGTACCGTCAATGAGTTTGAAACTGCATTCCGGAAAAATAATGGCAAGAGGAATGCCGGGAAATCCGCCTCCTGTACCGAAGTCGAGTATCCTGGTGCCCGCTTTGAACTTCAAGGCTTTGGCAATGGACATCGAATGGAGTACATGATGCTCGTAGAGGTTGTCGATGTCCTTACGGGATATGACGTTGATCTTCTCGTTCCACTCTTTGTAGAGTGCTTCGAGAGATGCCAGTTGTCCATAGCGACGTTCGTCGAGTGAAGGGAAGTATTTGTGTATGATATTCATTTATTTCATCAGTTTTGAGAGGGTGGAGTAGGGGAGTTCTATGTTAATCTCGCCTTGTGAACGGTCGGCAATTTCGCCCTGCACGTAGATGAACGTCAGCCTGTCCTCACCGATGGCCACGTTGCGGGTCAGGGGGATGAGCCGCTTGTCTTCCGCTTGTGTCTCCTTGCCACCGTCCTTCCGTCTTTCATGTAGCCGGTCGGTCAGCAGTTTCCGGAGTTCTTTCTCGCTGCCTTTTCTCAGCAGGTCGTCGAGTGTCACGATTTTCCCGGTGGCCGAATCGATGTTCCTCACGATAGTGAAGTCGGTAGACTGCGTATCAAACGTCTGCGACACGGCCACCTTGTAGATGTAGATGTCGTCTCGTCCCTGTTCCACTCTCGTGTCCACCCGGTAGTTCAAGATGCCTTTCATGCTGTCGTTCTCCTCGTGGATGACGAGAGGGTAGAAGCATCGGTAGTCTTCGATGAAGAGCGTCACAAAGGTGTCTACGGCCTGCTGCATGGACATCCGTTCTTCGATGAGCGAGAGATAGTCGGGCGAAAGGCATCCGCTTCGAATGAGTCGGTGATTGATGGCATCGGCATTTGCTCCTTTGGCGGCTTTGATGTTCATGTGGATGGTACAAATAGCAGTGTCATTGTCGGGCATGAGTCTGACAAGCGTGTCGATAACGATGCTGTCGAACTGATGCGACAAGTCTGTCGGGTGTTTGCTTTCCTGCCGACACCCTACAGCCACCATCAAGAAACATCCGACCAAAGATACTGAAAGCAATCCCTTTTTCATCAATCCTTCATTATATTGTATGCAAAAGTAAGGAAAAAAAGGCATCCGCACAACACTGCCACCATTTATTTTGCATCGGGTACACAATAACCGTCCCCGTACATGGTGTATGAAGTGAACAGGCTTTTTATGTTCGGAATGTCAGATGACGGTCGGCAACTCTCCCTTGGCACGATCAATCTGTCCTCTCTCGGGTTGTAATTTTTCACAATAAGCAGGGCTTTTGACACATGGGCATAATGTCTTCTTGTCGGTCTGTGATCGATTGGGATCCAAGATCTTTTCCATCTTTCTATCTTGGTGAGTCCATCATTTATTTTTCCAGATGCCTCGTTTTCCTGACAATGGGGTCTTCTATGTTTTCGCCTCTGATGCCATATACCACACCTTTGGTGAATTGGCCGGCAGGATTCCATGCCGGTGCTTTCTCAAAGAACGTTTTATAATCCACATCACGTTCCAACGAATGTTCGATTTCCTCTTTGGTATATCCGGTGAGCCAGTGTATCATTTGCAGGAACTCCTCCTCGCTTCTTCCTTTTCTGAGTGCCTTGTTCAAGATAGCCGGATAGACTTTTCGTAAAGGAAGTCGATAAACTTTTTCCTTCTCCATGTCAATTGAGATATTATTTGATTGATACAATGCTGCAAATTCAGTCTTTGAGAACCATATTTGCAACATTCCATGCTTTTATTTTCTCTCCGTGTATTGACAAGAGATGTGTCGAAGGATAACAATTCTTCCGAGAATCCGGATGCACTCGAAATCAACACACCTTTGGACGAAGAGGAAAAAGTTTTTGAACAGATGTGTCTGTAGTTCGTATAAAACTTGTAACTTTGCCACGCAATCGGTTCGCTGAAAGGCGATCAAAAGGGAATCGGGTGTAAATCCCGAACAGTCCCGCTGCTGTAAGTGGTTTCACGAGTGAACATTACGTCACTGATGTTTTTGGGAAGACGTTCACTCCCTTGACCATAAGTCAGAATACCTGCCATTGCTTCCTTATAAATGCCTCCGGGGTTAGGCAAAGAAGGAAACATTTGATTCACTACAAATGAATTTACGCGTAGAATGGTAACCGTGCCGCACATCCGTGCGGTGGCGTTTCATGTCGTATTAAACCTAATCAATGAAATGAACAAAGTATTTCAGGGGATCACCCTTGTACTTTTTGTCGGCTTCCTTCCAGTTGGTATGGAAGCCTCGGCGCAATCTTTTACTGACAGCATTCATCATATCGAAGAAGTGGTGATAGAGTCTAAATCGTTTAAGGAAGTCATTTCTTCCCAGAAACTTAAGGGCGAAGAACTGCAACGCCTCAACAGTCATTCGGTCGCTGATGCTCTCCGATTTTTCGCCGGTGTCCAACTAAAGGATTACGGCGGAGTGGGAGGAATCAAAACAGTGAACATCCGTTCGATGGGTTCCCACCATGTCGGTGTTTATTATGATGGGGTGCAGCTTTCCAATGCCCAGAACGGACAGGTGGATTTGGGGATGTATTCGCTCGACAACATCGAGTCCATCTCCTTGTTCAATGGACAGAAAAGCGAAATTTTCCAGGCTGCCAAGGACTTCAACAGTGCCGGCTCCATTTATCTGTGGACACGCCGTCCCCATTTCAATCCCGGTCAGAGC
This sequence comes from Prevotella sp., assembly GCA_022781445.1. Taxonomy (GTDB): domain Bacteria; phylum Bacteroidota; class Bacteroidia; order Bacteroidales; family Bacteroidaceae; genus Prevotella. The sequence goes on along the minus strand of JALETQ010000021.1, from coordinate 16,086 downwards.
TACCGGCTCAAAGCCAACGTGCGTACCGGTTCGTTCGATTTGGTCAATCCTTCTGCCATGATAGACCTCAAGTTGAGCGACAACGTGTCGGCCACCTTCAATGCCGAATGGTTGAGCAGCAGCGGTAAGTACAAGTTCAGGTATCAGAGGCGTGCCGTCAAGACGGGCGAGATCGTCTATGACACCACGGCCGTGAGGCACAACGGCGACATCAGAGCCACTCGTCTGGAGGCTGCCCTGAACGGCATGGCCGACAATCTGCGTTGGTCACTCAAGGCCTATAACTATACTTCGGGACGCGGTGTGCCCGGAGCGATTGTCAATAATGTGTGGCGCCGGGGAGAGCGCATCGACGACAACAACTCCTTCGTGCAGGGTATGTTTACCAAGCAGATCTCCAAGAATTATCGCATGAGGGCATTGGGCAAGTATTCGTATTATCTCACGAAATACGTCAACAAGGACACGACTGTACTGATGATTGACAATGTGTACCGTCAGCAGGAACTTTACCTTTCGACTTCCAATCTTTTTACTCTCCGCCACAACTGGGATGTGAACTTTGCATACGACTTTCAGTGGAACAAAATGGATGCCGAGATGTATGGCTTTGTATATCCGCGTCGCTACTCCCACATGGTTTCGCTTGCCACCGACTACGCTCTCGGTCCTTTGAAGATGCAGGCGAGTGTGGTGCTTACCCATATTGACGACGAAACAAAGAAGGCCGAATCGCCTGCCGACAAAACCGAGTGGACACCTGCCGTTTATTTGTCTTATCGACCTTTTAGGCGGACTGACCTTACTTTCAGGGCTTTCTTCAAGAAGAGCTTTCGCATGCCCACATTCAACGACTTGTATTATGCCGAAATGGGCAATTCCAAGCTCACTCCCGAATATACCACCCAATATAACATAGGTGTTGCCTACAACCGTCAGGACAAGGCTCGGGGTACTTGGGATGTCGGTTTTCAGGTAGATGCCTACATCAACAAAGTGACCGACAAGATTGTTGCCTATCCCAAGGGAGCGCAGTTCAGATGGACGATGCTCAACCTCGGCAAGGTAGACATCAAGGGTATTGAAGGCATTGCCCGGGTCACTTTCAAACCTAACCGAAACCTTGCTGTCACGGGCAAGTTGCAGTACACCTATCAGGAAGCGATCGATGTGACAAGTCCTGCCGACAACTACTATCGTCATCAGATACCTTACATCCCCTGGCACAGCGGATCGGCAATCGTGCAGGTGCAATACCGGCAGTGGGGATTGGACTACAGCTTCATCTATACGGGTGAAAGATACAATCAGCAGGAAAACATCATCTATAATCATGTGCAGCCTTGGTATACGAGTGATATTTCGTTGCTCTATGATTTCACTTTCGGCGGCATCGGCTGTAGGGCAATGATGGAAGTCAACAACCTTTTCAGTCAGGATTATGACGTGATTCTCAATTATCCGATGCCCAAGCGCAACTGTCGTTTCACCTTAAGAATCGAACTATGATGAAAAGACTTTTTCCGCTCATGTCCGTACTTGTACTCCTTGGCGGCTGCAGGGAGGTCGAAGTGGTTGTGCCTACCGAGTACGAACTCGTCAATGAGTCCTACCGTCCCGAATCGGATGTCAAGGGGATGTATCTGGTCAATGAGGGCAACATGGGGTCGAATAAGTGTACACTCGATTATCTTGACTTCGAGAACGGGTGGTATGCCCGCAACCTCTATGCCGAAAAGAATCCCCATGTGGTCAAGGAACTGGGCGACGTAGGCAATGACATTAGGATTTACGGGTCGAGGCTCTATGTGGTGGTCAACTGTTCCAACAAGGTTGAGGTGCTCAATGCCCGTACCGGTGTACGCATCGGACAGATAGAGATACCCAACTGCCGTTACATACGTTTCTATCGCGGCAAGGCATATGTGTCGGCATACGTCGGCCCCGTGCAGCTCTACAATCCCGATGCCGTCAAAGGGGCAGTTTACAAGGTCGACACGCTTTCGCTTCAGGTGGAGGGAAAGGTGACCGTAGGTTATCAGCCCGACGAACTCGAAGTGCTGGGCGAGTATCTCTTTGTCGCCAATTCGGGAGGCTATATGGCTCCCAACTACGACAATACCGTGTCGATGATCGAACTCGAAGGATTCAGGCAGGTACGCAAGATACCCGTGGGCATCAACCTTCATCGTATCAGAGCCGACCGTTACGGGCGACTGTGGGTCACCTCACGTGGTAACTACGAGAACATCCCTTCCAATCTCTATGTGTTGGAAAGAAAGAAAAACTCGGTGGAAATGGTTGTGACCGACACGCTCGGTATTCCATGTTCCAACCTCTTCATTCAAGGCGACTCGCTCTATTATTACAGTACCGAGTGGAACAATTTCACGCAACGCAATACCATCACATACGGCATCATCGACATCAAAACCAAACGAAAGGTGAGCGATTCGTTCATCAAGGACGGAACCGATGGCGACATCACCATTCCTTACGGCATTGCCGTTCATCCCGAAACGGGCGACATCTTCGTGACCGATGCCAAGAATTATGTTTCGAGCGGCACGCTGTATTGCTACACCCGCGACGGAGTAAGAAAGTGGAAGGTGCGGACGGGCGACATCCCGGCACACATGTGTTTCCTGACCAAAAGCCAAAAGAAGAAATGAAAAAGTACGTTTTGCCAGCCATCCTGCTCATCACCTTGTTTTCGTGCAACCGTGAAACCGAAATCGTCAGTTCGGGCATCAATGACTATTACTACCTGCCCCGCATGAAAAAACTGAGACTCTCTACTGCCTACACCGGCGATAATTATCGTTGGTACATCACCCGTGAAGATGGCACAGACAGTTTGGTTTCCACAGACAGAACCTACATCTTTCTTTCGGCTGAGGAGAAAACCTACAGCTTGCGCTTTGAAATGGACGATGAAGGCATGACCTTCGTTCATCGCTTCCCTGTCATCGTGATGCACGAAGAGGTGGAATATAGTCCCTACACCGCAAAAGTCTACGAGTATCGGCCTGCGCCGGGACAGTTTGTCAACGAGCTGCCGGTCTATGAAGAGGGCGACACCGAGGCAGATATGATCAAGAAAGTGGAGGAGTCGCTCACCAATGATGTGATGGTCAGCTTGGGCGGCTATGGCGGTTATGTTACCTTTGGCTTCGACCACACGGTGATGAATCGCCCCGGCACTTATGATTTCTATATCAAAGGCAACAGTTTCTATTCGGATATTCCGGCATACAAGGAGAAGAAGGGTGGCAGTGCCGAACCGGGTATCGTCATGGTGTCGCTTGATGTCAATGTGAACGGATTGCCTGACGATCCTTGGTATGAACTGGCCGGAAGCGAATATCACAAACCGTCGACGGCAAGGGGGTACAGCATTACCTATCACCGCCCTTCTGATGATCACCAACCCGTTCCCGGCTTCTCGCCGATGATCACCGATACCGAATATATACGGTGGACCGACAATCGGGGCAAAAGCGGCTTTATGGCGAAGAACATGTATCATGTGCAGGACTACTATCCCAAATGGCTCAAGGATGATCAGCTGACCTTCAACGGAACGCTGCTGCCCAAGAACGGCATCGACGAGAGCGGAATTGGCAGTTACTTTGTTCTCTATGCCTACGATTGGGGGTATGTGGATAACCACCCCAACCGTTTCATCGACCTCAACAGTTTCGACATCGATTGGGCGGTCGATGCCGAAGGCAACAGGGTGTATCTGCCCGGTGTGGATTTCATCAGGGTCTATACCGGTGTGAACCAGGATTGCGGTTGGATTGGCGAAACCTCGACCGAAGTGCTCAGAGCCACCGACCTCAACCTGAAAACCGAACAATGATCGGCAGTGCCTCCCGACTATCGATTGATAAATGACGATGACAGTGGCCGGAGTGGGGAAAATGTTACCCGGACAGCGGAATGATGCTGAATGTCAAGGGATGGCAACAACGGTCGTCGGCAGATGGATAACGACGGACACCATGCGTGCAGCATCCGAAAGGGTGAGGATAAAATCAAGTCCGATGAACTCTTGGAGAATGAAGTGCCAAACGACTGAACAATAGTTACTTGTGGTAAATATGGAAGATGGTCTTGAGAAGTCCAAAGGTTGTTGCCCACAAGTCCAAAGGTTGTGCCCCACGAGTCCAAAGGTTGTCGGGTACAAGTCCAAAGGTTGTCAAAGACACGGTTGAACCTTCTTGCGGTCAATTCCGGAGAACAGGTTTGAACAAGTACGCGAATCACCCCTTCTTCCGACTGCTCCCGGCAAGTGAGAGCGGCGGGAAGACGGATAAAATATCTAACATATCAACAACTTAAAACCAAACCTTATGAAAAAACAGATTCTGTTCGTAGTTGCGCTGGCATACAGCATGATGTCTATGGCGCAGAGTTTCATGGTCCAAGGAGTGCCGCGACAGGCTCCCGGCCATGTGAAGAAAACATTGAGGCAACGATCCGTTGCCGCGGCTGCGATCGATTTCGATGCCATCCGCTATTGGGTGGGCAACGACACGTGCAGCAACAAGGCTGCGCTCGTCATCAAGTTCAACGACGGCAAAGGAGCCGATGCCCTTGTGTGGGGCTATCGTTGGGCGAAAGGAACGACCGTCACGGGTGAAGACATGTTCAGAGCAGTGGCTGCTGCCGACCCCAGATTGTTGCTTTTCACCCAAAATACCAACTTCGGCAGCACGGTGGCCGGAGTGGGATTGGACATTGGGGTGTCCGTGGCCGGAAATCTTGCTTTCGACTTCGACGCTGCCCGATCGGACAATCTTATCTCTTTCGGTTATTACGCCCCCAACACCACTTTGGGACAGACAGCCTGTCCGGGAGATGCAACGCCTTCACTGGCAACGGCAGCCATCGCCGCGTCGGCTGCGAGCGGTATCCTGCAACACCCCCTTGATCATCCTCATTATGGCTATTCGGCCTACGACTACGACTACTGGCAGGTCGACGGTGCTGATGACTTGCTCGCATACCGTTGGCAGGCAGGATGGTATAAAGGCTATTGGAGCTACTGGACATCTCCCGACCATTCGGGTACCTACTCTTATTCATCGGTAGGTATGACTTCTCGCACCCTCAACGATGGTTGCGTGGACGGTTGGAGCTATTGTACCGATATGACCATGTGGTACAGTGCCACAATGGAAGGTGAACCGACCTACGTGGAAGCTCCGTCGGCCAATGTCAAACCTGTGCATGCAGTTGCTCCGCGTCTCAATCCCGAAGAGATGGAGAAGAATCATATCACCGTCACGACCACCGAATACAATGGCGAAGGGGGAATAGCGAAGGCCGTTCGTGCGCTCGACCCGGCCAAGTATAACATCATCACCATAGACGAGACCCTGCGTGGCAAGACTATCCGAATGCTCACCGGAATGGCTCTGGTCATCGGCAAGAAGAACACATGGGTGGAATTTAACGGAAACGGTGTCGTCATTGAAACTGCCAGCGAAACACAACCTCCCACTTTTGGCGGACCGGGAGAGCAAATCACCATTATTCGCGATGTGGTCTTCAACCTGTTGAAGCCCGTCTCTACCGGCATAGGCAACGTGGTCTTTGAAAACTGTCTGTTTACCAACTTGAAAGATGGATACCTTGACAACAACTCGCTCCACAGCATCACCTCTTCATCTGCCAATGCCAACATTACCTACAAAGCATGTCGCTTTGATAAGTTTGGTACGCAAACCAATACGAAAACCTCGTCGTTGGATCGCCCCTGCATCATGTTGAAGTCTTATAAAAACAAGAAAAACAGCTTCAATTTCGTTTCATGTACCTTTACGGGCATCTCTCGCATGCATTCCGACAGCAAAGAACGTCACGGACGAATCTTTGGCCTGGGTGGCGAGGCTGAAAACGGACAGACAAAGGTTTCTTTCTACAACTGCGTGATAGATGCCAACATGCCCGATGTATTCAACAGTACCGAACTGCCCGCCATGCTCGTGAAGGAAAACTGTACGGTAGAAATGAAGAATACCGTGTTCAGAGGATTTGCCTCAAAGAAAGAAGGCGAGACGGTTACAGCCGTGACTTTCGACGAAACCAATCCGCAGGGTAATGAACAGGAAGTACCGGTTTCCGTTGACGAAAAGACGGGCGAATACTTCGTGCTGAAAGAAGGTAAAGCCTACGGACTTGTTCCGTCCAACATCGCTTACGAAAACATCACCTTGCCCGAGAAGGACATTCTTGGCAATGTCATTGACTATACAAAGCCGACCCATGCCGGTGCCTGCCAGAGGGTGGTGGGAGTCGAGGAGCCCGAACCCGACGTGGACTACACGAAGGGTACATTCATTGTCAACGAAGACTGGTACGGCCATCAGAACAGCACCATCAACTTCCTCACCGACGAGGGAGAGTGGATATATCGCGTCGTGCAGAAAGAGAATCCGGGCAGGCAGCTGGGATGTACCGCACAATACGGCACTATCTATGGCGACAGATTCTATGTGATGAGCAAACAGGAAAAAGACCCGGGAGCAACGGTGGAAGGCGCACGTCTGACGGTACTCGATGCCAAGACCATGAAGATTCTCAAGCAGATTCCTTTTATAGCCCTCAACGAACAGGGACAGTCGATTGCCGATGGTCGCGGCTTCCTCGGTGTGGATGAACACAAAGCCTATATAGGTACCTCCAACGGTATTTATACCTACGACATCGACAAGATGGAAGTGGGAAAACCAATCGTGGGCACTGCCAACGGCGAGGATTCACCCTATGGTCAGCTCTATATGGGACAGATAGGCAACATGGTGCGCGTGAACGACCGTGTGTTTGCCGTGCATCAGAAAAACGGACTGCTTGTCATCGATCCGACAACCGATAGTGTGACGAACACCATCAAGCTCTCCGATGAATGGGCTACAGGAACATTGCCCGGTGTCAGCCAGACGTTTAACTGGGGATTCGGTTCGGTCGTTCTCTCGAAAGACGGAAACCTCTGGTGCAGTGTGAGTGAGAAAAGCGGTAACGGCGTGGCTGCCCGCTTCATGCTGAAAGTGAACCCGGTTTCACTCGATACCGCCATCGTACATGTGCCCGAAGGACTCTATGGTCCTGCCAACAGTTGGTATGCCTGGACACCCGATGGTTTTTGTGCCGGCAAACAACACAATGTGCTCTATTGGAACGGGGGCAATGGCAGTTGGTTCAGCAATAAGGCTATCTATAAATACGATATCGACAAGAACGAATTCAGCAAGTTCCTCGATTTCGAGGGTGAACCGTGGAAAATCTATGGTTGCAGTTTCCGTGTAGACCCCGTGACCGACGAATCGCTTGTCAGTCTGTATAAAGAATTCAACATTCCGACCTATATCGTGCGTCGCTACGACAACACGGGTAAAATGCTCCAAGAGTACTCTATGATTGAGAACTACTGGTTCCCTTCATTGCCTGTATATCCCGACAATGCCGGTCCCGTCGTGACGAATCCGGATGCCGTGTCGCGCGACAACCTCGATGCCTTCGAGATTCCGCTCGCGGCACTTGCCACCGATGCCGACAACATGGAGGCTGCCATCGTGAAGACCATCAAGTCAGTTTCGGATGAAGCCGTACTGACGGCCGAGATGAAAGGCGGAAATCTGCTGATTACACCCAAGCAAAACGGCTCTTCGGAGATTGCCGTCAAGGTGAACTCCAACGGTAAATTGGCCGAAGCACTCGTGTCGGTTGTCATTTCCCATGTCAATGCTGTCGATATGACCGAAGCAGTGGTACGCAGTGCATACGCCGTGGGTCACGACCTGCACATCAACCATTGCGAAGGTTATCGCTTTGCCGTTTACTCGCTTTCGGGTGTCATGGTCGACGAATTTGACGTTGACAATCAGACGGCAGTGCATCGCCTGAATGCCGGCCCGGGAACATATATCCTGCAAGGTACCGGCAAAGGCGAAAAGATGACTTTCAAGATTGTCGTCCAGTAATCCGGAAACCATCTTCATCATTCAAGGAAAGCTGTTCCCTGAACACTCGGTGTGTGGGGCACAGCTTTCTTTTCGATGATTCATGTCAAGTTTTTGCGATGTTATCCTTTTAATTCATATAAAACTTGTAACTTTGCCGCATAAATACTTAGACGTCACAAAAACTATGAAAACAATTAGGAACTTTAATGATTTGGTCGCGCACCTTTCGAGTGTAGGACAAAGAAAACGTGTAGCCATTGTATGGGCTTCCGACGCACACACACAAGAAGCCATCGCATTGGCATTGAAAGAAGGTTTTATCGAAGCCACCTTCGTCGGTGCCATGAAAGAAGTGAAAGAAAGTGATTTGCTGAAACCCTATTTTGACCATATCAAGATCATTGATGCCACCGATCCGGACGATGCCGCCGCCAAGGCCGTGTCGCTTGTCAGAGAAGGCAACGCTGATGTGCTGATGAAAGGCCTGATCAATACCGACAATCTGTTGCGCGCGGTGTTGAACAAGGAAGAAGGCATCCTTCCCAAGGGAAACGTGCTGACCCATGTGACAGCCACTTCCATACCCTCCTATTCGAAGTTGATTTTCTTTACCGATCCTGCCGTGATTCCCTATCCGACACACGAACAGCGTGTAAAGCAGGTGGAATATGTGGCAGAACTTTGTCATGCTTTTGGCGTGGAAGAACCCAGGATTTCGCTCATCCATTGTACTGAGAAGCCCAATGAGAAATTCTTCCCGTTCACGATGGGATATGCCGACATCATCGGCAGGGCAAAGGAAGGTAAGTTCGGCAAAGCCATTGTTGACGGACCGCTTGATGTGAAATGCTCTTGCGACTTGGAAGCCATGCAGACCAAAGGCATCAACTCGCCCATCGCAGGTGAGGCCGATGCACTGATTTTCCCTGATATTGAATCGGGTAACGTTTTCTACAAAACCGTGACCCTTTTCGGCAAAGCAGAGACGGCAGCCACCCTCAAAGGCACGATGGCTCCCGTTGTCCTTACTTCGAGAGGCGACAGTGTGGAATCCAAGTTCTATAGCTTGGCCTTGGCCGTAATCAGTACTAACCTTAAATAATATATCAATTTCTCAACATGCTTATCTTAGTTATCAACCCCGGCTCTACTTCTACGAAGATTGCCGTCTATGAAGATGAGAAGATGCTTCTCAAGCGCAACATCTCTCACTCTGTTGAAGAACTGGGCAAATATGCTCATATCACCGACCAATTCGAATTCCGCAAACAGCTGGTAGTCGACGAAGTCAAAAATGCTCAAATTCCTTTCGCCTTCGATGCCATCATCGGACGTGGCGGATTGGCAAAACCGGTGGTAGGCGGTGTGTATGCCGTTAATGACATCATGGTTGAAGACATGAAGACTGCCAAGTATCAGCACGCCTGCGAACTGGGTTGTATCATCGCCGATGCCATAGCCAAAGATATTCCCGGCTGTCGCAGTTTCATTGCCGACCCCGGTGTGGTTGATGAATTGTGTGATTATGCCCGTGTGAGCGGACTTCCCGAACTCCCCCGTGTCTGCATTTGGCACGCGTTGAACCAAAGAGCCATCGCGCGTCGCTTTGCCAAAGACCACGGCACACGTTATGAAGATCTGAACCTCATCATCTGTCACCTTGGCGGTGGAATCTCTGTGGCTGCACACGAACACGGAAAGGCTGTCGATACGAATAACGCTCTTGACGGAGAAGGCCCGTTCTCACCCGAAAGAGCCGGAACCTTGTCGGCCGGGGATCTCATCCGTCTATGCTTCTCGGGCAAGCACACCCAAGCCGAGTTACTGAAGAAAATGGCAGGCAAAGGTGGGCTGGCTGCACACCTCGACACCAATGATATGCGTGTCATCGAACAAAGGGTAAACGAAGGTGATGAAAAGGCCAAGTTCCTGGTCGATGCCATGATATACCATGTTGCCAAAGCAATTGCCGCAGAGGGTGCAGTGTTGAAAGGTAAGGTCGATGCTATCATTTTTACAGGTGGTATTGCGCACTGGAAGTATGTTGTCGACGAATTGATCGGTCGTGTTTCGTTCTTGGCTCCCACCTATAATTATCCCGGTGAGGACGAACTCGAAGCTCTTGCCATGAATGCCTTGATGGTATTGCGTGGTGAACTTGAAGCACAAGAATACGTATAACCGTTATCGGCGGTCTAACGAGATGTGGAGGTTTCTTTTGACCGTTGCGGCGTATACCTGCCTGCAATGACTGTCCTTTTGGACATCGACCAGTCGAGAGAACTCTCAAAGGATAGGCGACCGGCATTCTTTCACGGAATGCCGTCGTTTTTTCTTCCTTTCAGCATTGACATCTGAACTGCACTTTCCCTGCCTTGCCGGTGGAGACGGTACGTTTATCCTACGGTTCGGTGGTGCAGTCTTTAACTTTATTCCAATGAATGGGAGCATCGGGCAGATAGTGTGCATCGGTAAATATTAATAGATGAACCAAATTGCAGTTATCTCGAAAAATAATTGTAATTTTGTCACCACATGAAGAAAGACGTTATTCAGCAAATCAAACAACGATACAATATCGTCGGTAATTGCGATGGATTGAATCGTTCCATCGATGTGGCTCTACAGGTTGCACATACGGATCTAAGCGTGTTGATTCTTGGTGAAAGCGGTGTGGGCAAGGAAATCATTCCGCGTGTCATTCACGACAATTCCCCCCGTCGTCGCGAGAAATATTTTGCCATCAACTGCGGATCGATACCCGAAGGTACCATCGACAGTGAATTGTTCGGTCATGAGAAAGGTTCTTTTACGGGTGCCATCGACGAAAGCGAAGGTTACTTCGGCATTGCCAATCGCGGCACCATCTTTCTCGATGAGGTGGGGGAGTTGCCAATGGCGACCCAGGCCCGCTTGTTGCGTGTCCTCGAAACGGGTGAATATATCAAGGTTGGTGGACAAAAAATCATGAAGACCGACGTGCGCATCGTGGCTGCCACCAATGTGAATATCCGAAAGGCCATCAGTGAAGGACGTTTTCGCGAGGACTTGTATTACCGTCTCAATACGATACCCATCAGCATTCCACCGTTGAGAGAACGCGGTGACGATATTGTCTTGCTCTTCCGCTTGTTTGCCATGCAGATGGCAGAGAAATACCATATTCCCAAAATCGTGCTTACAGACGATGCCAGACAGATTCTCCTCCATTACAAATGGCCTGGCAACGTGCGCCAACTCAAGAATCTCACCGAACAGATGTCAGTACTGAGCGAGAATCGCGAGATAGATGCAGATACGCTCCGTCACTTCATCCCCTCCGATCCCGATAGTACACAACTGGCTCCAGTCAAGGCAGGAGAGAAGCATTCGTACGAAAGCGAACGTGAGATACTCTATAAAATTTTGTACGAACTTCGCAGCAATGTGAGTCGGCTTCGTGAAGACATGAACCAACTGCGGCAACAGTTCGATGACAGGCCTGCCATCCAAACCAACATTTCGGAAATCAGTCAGCCCCTGCCGATGATTCAGGCACCGACAGGTTTGCCGGTCGAAGAGGCTGATGCCGAAGAGATTGCCGATGCCGCTACCCTGAATCTGAACGACCTTGGCAAGCAGATGGTTGTCAAAGCACTCGAACGCAACGGGGGCAATCGCAAACGTGCTGCCAAAGAGTTGGGCATTTCCGACAGAACACTTTATAGAAAACTCAAACAATACGGACTTGACAAGAACAGCCTATAGGCATGTCCGTCCGCAATCATGAAATACCAACCGGGCTTTATGACTTCCAGACCCCTTGACTCCAACAGATACCGTTCCGACTTCGCACTGAAATCGGTACTCTCGATATTGCTTGTCCTGATGCTTGCCTCTTGCAAAGTGCTGCCGTACAAGTTCAATATGGCAAGCATTGACTACAGCAAGACGAAGACCATACAAATCGCCGATTTCCCCATCAGGTCGGCGTATGTGTGGGGACCGATGCAGACGATTTTCAACAATCAACTGAAGGATCTGTTTGCCAATCACACACGTTTGCAGCAGGTGAAGCGAAACGGCGACCTGAAGATAGAGGGCGAAATCGTACAATACCAACAGCGCAACAAGAGTGTGTCGAGCGAGGGACATTCTGCCCAGACGGAACTCTCCATGACCGTCAATGTACGATATACCAACAATGCCAACCATCAGGAGGATTTTGAACGACAGTTCACGGCAAGTGCCACCTATGAAACTACGCAGTCACTTAACGCCGTACAGGAAGAACTGGTGACGCAGATGGTGAGAGAAATCACCGAACAAATATTCAATGCCACGGTAGCCAATTGGTAAAGCTCCGTTCTGATTCACCCCGGCATCATCACATATATATATTTATGGTCAATCTCACGCAACTGATACGACATCCCGAGATGATGGGCAAAGACACGCTCTACTATCTCCGCTCCATGGTAGCCTTACATCCGGCTTATCAGACGGCGCGGCTGTTGCTCTTGAGGAATCTTTACCTGCTTCACGACCCTTCTTTTGAAGACGAACTCCGCAAGGCAGCCCTATATGTTTCAGACCGTAGTGTCATCTTCAATCTGGTCGAATCGGAATATTTTGAGTTGTCTCCGCATCCGAAGACAGTTGTCGCGTCACAACAACCGGCTGCTGAAGTGACACCCGATACTCCGGAAGCGGCATCCGTTGTGGACGAGATCACCGATGCCAAGCAATCTTCACCCGACGCTGTCCTGCCCCATGATCGAAGAAACAAGCCCACCGCCATTGATGCCACCATCGATTATGTGTCCTATCTGATGGATGCAGAGGACAAGAGTTCTGATGATTCGCAACCTTTGAAGGGGCAGGGACTCATCGATGATTTCATCAACAACAAAGGTGGAAAAATAGAATTGAAAGATGTCGGCGAAACTGCGGCCGGGAGTGGTGTGGCAAGTATCGACGCACCCCCCCAAGATTTGTCCGAAGGAATGTTCACGGAAACCTTGGCACGGATTTACATCAAACAAGGTAAGTTTTCCAAGGCATTGGAAATTATTAAGCGTTTAAATTTGATATATCCAAAAAAAAATGCTTACTTTGCAGACCAAATCCGATTTCTTGAGAAATTGATTATCAATAGTCAAAGTAAATAATTAAAAAATATGTACACTCTATTCGTAATTATTATTGTGTTTGTGGCATTGCTGATGATTGGAATTGTCTTAATCCAGGAGTCCAAGGGCGGAGGTCTGTCTTCCAACTTCTCGTCGGCAAATGCGTTAGCCGGCGTTAGGAAAACAACCGACTTGGTTGAAAAAATCACTTGGGGACTGGCGTTGTCAATGGTTGTGTTGAGCGTATTCTGCGCATACACCGCCCCCAAAGGCACTACTCAGGAAAGTGCTATGGAGAAAACAGCCGAGAACCCATTGACCAATCCGAAAACCCAACAGAATTTCGGTGCCGGCCAACAGCAAGCTCCGGCGCAAAACGCCCAACAGCCTGCTCCGGCAAAATAATCAATTTTAAGGTGAGTCTGTGGCTGGTGCATGATGTTTTCGGACGGAACTCCCGCTATTCGGGTTAAACTTCCGACATCGAACCGCCGGTACCAGACATCCGGTCAAGAACCGACGATACATATAGACGACACATATAAAAGGGTTGATTGGGTAAAACCGGCAACCCTTTTGTCGTATATACTTTTCAAGGATGATCGTCCGGCTTGTGTTGAAGTCAGTGGTCTGAAGACCGGTTCGGACTAAAGCTTTCTCACCTCCCTACCTTACATTGCCATAGAAAATGACAGAAACAAATAGACAATCGTCCTTCCGTGACGATCGAAGCCATGTCACGGGTGAGGCCGACGGACGCACATCTGCCGAATACTATGCAGAACGGTGCGGTCGGGTGACTGATGATATTGCACGACTGAAGCGACGTAACCGATGGTTCGTGATGGGAGAAATACTGACGTTTTCCCTTTTCATCCTTTCCGTTGTCGCGATGACCCGATGGGGTGTGACCCTGTGGTGGTCGGCTTGTGCGTTCTTCTGGATGGCGGCGTATGTGCTGACAAGGCACTGCGACGCGAGGAATGAAGAAGCTGTCGCGGTGTTCCGGTCGCTGAAGCGTTACTTCGAGCGGGAAACCGGCTATCTCAACGGCGATCTGTCGGGCTTCGATAACGGCGAACGATACATTGATGCCAACCATCCGTTTACATTCGACCTGGATATTTTCGGTGAGAACTCGCTGTTCCAACGCATGAATAGGACGGTGACCAATGGCGGTGCCGACGAGCTGGCAAGGCGGCTTTCGTCGGTCATTCGTTCGCGTGATGAAATCGAACGGATGGCGGAAGCCGTCGAGGAGCTGAAATGTCAGCGCGAGTTTCGTGCCTCGTTCGTTGCCGCAGGCATCCGTCGGCCGATCGATACGAAAACCATCCTGCACCGGCTCGATGCCGTCCGGAACATGCCTTTGGCCCACCGGTTCGACTCGCCATTGGTTCTGCTTGCATCGTGGGTTGCCATCGCAGGGTTGTGGATCTGTGTGCTGCTTGCTTCTTTTTCCGTCATCAGCGTCCGAGTGCCGATAGGGTGGGGCGTGGTTCAGTTCTTTGTGGTTCTGATGATGTGCAGCGGCGAGTTGCGGGCCATCGGAAAGACCGCCGGCGTGCTTCATCGCGAGTTCGGAGCATTGATGCTGCCGGTACGGATGGTGGCTGCCAATGACCGTCTTTCCGTGGGGGTGAACCGTGACGACCGGCAGTTGCTGACCGGTGCCGTTGACTCGATGAACCGTTTCGACAGGTTGCTTTCAGCCTTGGATCGGCGGGGCAACGTGTTGGGACTGATGCTGCTCGACACTTTTCTCCTGAGCGACGTCTTTCTCATACGAAGGTATCACAGGTGGCTGCATCGGCATCTGCACGAAACCACAGGATGGCTCGATGCCGTTGCCCGGCTCGATGCCCGTATTTCCGCGGCGACGTTTTGCGACAACGAACCCCGGAGCGTGAAAGCCACCGTCACCGCCGATAAGCATCTGCGTTATGATGCCTGCGGACTGTGGCATCCTTTCATCCGGAAAAATGCCGTACCCAACGACTTCAGTCTCACTCATCGCCATTATTACATCGTCACGGGTGCCAACATGGCGGGCAAATCGACCTTCCTCCGGACGCTCGGCATCAACTATGTACTGGCGATGAACGGACTGCCCGTGTTTGCCGAGTCGATGATCGTGTCTCCGTTTCGTCTTTTCACCGGCATGCGTACTTCCGACGATCTGGCTCACGGCATCTCTTATTTCAACGCCGAACTGCTCCGCCTGCAACATCTGCTCCGTTTTGTCTCTGACACCGGCTGCGGACGGATGCCGGCCGGTGAAACGTCCGCTGCGGACGATGCCAATGCCATGGACCGAGAAATGCCGGCGCTCATCATTCTTGACGAAATCCTGAAAGGCACCAACTCGCTCGACAAGCTCAACGGCTCGCGCCTTTTCCTCCGATCGGTTGCCCGGACCGCTGCCACCGGCGTGATAGCCACCCATGACCTCGAGCTTTCCAAGATGGCCGATGACCCGTCGAACCGCTACCACAATCACTGTTTCGAGATCGAACTCTCTTCGCGCATCACTTATTCCTACCGTATCACCGAGGGTGTCGCCCGCAATCAGAATGCCACTTTTTTGCTGCGCGACATGATACGCCGAAGCGGCGTGCTGCCGTCTTCCGCACAGTGAATGCCATCCGGGACATGAAAGAAGGGTGTGCCCTTCGGGCGCATCTTTTCATCCCGTTCGGGTTTCTGACGCCTGTCGGACATCTTGTCTGCCGGTTTGTGGCATGTGTAGCGGGCTATGGCAAGACAAGCCGGCAGACAAGATGCCCGACAGGCGGATTTTTCTGGTTCTAATGCTCGATTGGGACTTGTGCGAAACAACATGACTTCCTTTCCAACAGTATCTTGCAATGTCCACTGAAGAAAGCGTGAACATGCCGCCGTCAAAACCTTGCTCTTTTGCACGACGGAAGGGCAAGAAACAAGAGGCAAAACTTGCCCTTTCAGGAAACAAAAGAGCAGGTTCTGAAAACGATTGTCAAAGG
>JALETQ010000051.1 GCA_022781445.1 Prevotella sp. | reverse complement strand
AAAATTGAAAGAAAAAGCATGATTATTGTACCCGTAAAAGATGGCGAAAACATCGAAAGAGCCTTGAAGAAATTCAAGAGAAAGTACGAAAAAACAGGTGTTGTGAAAGAACTCCGTGCACGTCAGCAGTACGATAAACCATCTGTTTTGAAAAGACTCAAGATGGAAAGAGCTGTCTATGTGCAAAAGCTGAGAGCTGCCGAAGACTGATCGAAGGCACACGGATCATAGCCACACTACAGCCACAGGCAGGATAGCCAAATGCAGACCGGATGTCGTTCGGACAACGACAGACGATCGGAGAGAACAAAAAAGAAGCAAAAAGATTTGGCAGAGTCGTTCAATTTTAGTATATTCGTAGCCGAAAGTATGGAATAATATCTTACGGCACCATGTTGAAGATTGAAGACTTTTTGGACTACCTGCGCTATGAACGTAATTGCTCTGCACTGACCGTGCTGAATTATGGCGAAGACCTCAAGGATTTTGAGGTGTTCTTCAAAAGTCTTGCAAAAGATATTACATGGGAATCCGTTGATGCCGACATTGTTTCGGCATGGATGGAATATATGATTGAAAAAGGAAATGCGGCGACATCAGTCAACAGAAGGCTGAGTGCAGTGCGTTCCTTTTTTCGTTATGCCTTGACGTATGGCCTGGTTGAAGTGAATCCCGCCCGCACACTCAAAGGGCCGAAGATTCCGAAGATGCTCCCCAAGTTTCTCAAAGAACGGGAAATGGATCGGCTCTTGGACGACATCGAGTGGAGCGACACCTATGAAGATGTGAGGGCCCGCACCGTCATCGTCCTCTTCTATTCCACCGGCATCAGGCTTGCCGAACTCATAACCATGAACGATGCCGACATCGATTGGGGACGGGGCGAACTCAAAGTAACCGGTAAAAGAAACAAACAACGCATCGTGCCGTTTGGCAACGAACTGAAAACACAACTCCGATATTTCATCGACTGCCGCGACAAATACTTCGCCGGCAGCATGACGGCCACCGATCCGGCACTCTTTCTGACCACCAAAGGCAAACGCATGAATCCGGAACAGGTGAGAGGGGAGGTCAGGAAACGGCTCTCGCTCGTGACAACCATGTCCAAGAGAAGTCCCCACGTGCTGCGGCACACCTTTGCCACCGTGATGCTCAATCACGATGCCGGCATCGAGAACGTGAAGAAATTCTTGGGGCACGCCAACCTGAAAACAACAGAAATATATACCCACACCACTTTCGAGCAACTCAAGAAGGTGTACCAAAAGGCACACCCAAGACAGCAAGCAAGGCAGGAGGGAAAATCTATTCATTAACCAAATAAAAAAAGGAGGTCATTATGGAAATGAAAATTCAATCCATCCATTTCGATGCAACCGAAAAACTCGAGGCGTTTGCCGAGAAAAAATTGGAGAAACTGCAAAAATCATACGACGATATCAAACTGGTGGAACTGGTAATGAAGGTGGTGAAGCCCGCAACTGCCCTGAACAAAGAAGTGAGACTCACCGTCAATGTACCCGGAACCAAGTTGTTCGTCGAAAAAACTTGCGACACTTTTGAAGAGAGTATCGACCTCTGTGTTGATGCCATGCGTACACAGCTTACCAAATTCAAGGAAAAACAGCAAAACAGATAAAAAAGTTGGCGAAAATTTTGGCGAATAAAAAATAATGCCTATCTTTGCAGCCGTTTTACAACGCATCTGAAACTGTATGCCTAACAGCGGCTGCAAAGATTCGCCTCTTTAGCTCAGTTGGCCAGAGCACGTGATTTGTAATCTCGGGGTCGTTGGTTCGAATCCGACAAGAGGCTCGAAAGAACCGACAAATCAGGGCAGGCAACACGCAAAGACTTGTAAAATAAAAAAGGGTGGTTACCAGAGTGGCCAAATGGGGCAGACTGTAAATCTGCTGTCTTTCGACTTCGGTGGTTCGAATCCATCACCACCCACTCAAAAAGTTTTAAGGACTTCCTCGAGTATTTCGAAGCGATATGTCAGGAAATCCGAATTTCAATGCGGAAATAGCTCAGTTGATAGAGCACTAGCCTTCCAAGCTGGGGGTCGCGGGTTTGAGCCCCGTTTTCCGCTCTAACGGAATGCTGTAATAGCTCAGTGGTAGAGCACTTCCTTGGTAAGGAAGAGGTCCTGAGTTCAACTCTCAGTTACAGCTCTCTTCCGTCTTCGTCCATCTTAATAATGTGGATTCAGAAATACACGATTATTCATTAAACAAATAAAGGTAAAGCTATGGCTAAAGAGAATTTTGTGCGAACCAAACCGCACGTAAACATTGGAACTATTGGTCACGTTGACCATGGTAAGACTACTTTGACGGCAGCCATCACGAAGGTGCTTGCTGAAAAAATCGAAGCTAACAAAGATAAAGTTAAGTCTTTTGATCAAATTGACAATGCTCCTGAAGAAAAAGAGCGCGGTATCACCATCAATACTTCTCACGTGGAGTATGAAACCGAAAATCGTCACTACGCACACGTTGACTGTCCGGGACACGCTGACTATGTGAAGAACATGGTTACCGGTGCTGCTCAGATGGACGGCGCTATTCTCGTTGTAGCCGCAACCGATGGTCCTATGCCTCAAACCCGTGAGCACGTTCTGCTCGCCCGTCAGGTGAATGTTCCTCGCTTGGTTGTATTCCTGAACAAGTGCGACATGGTTGAAGACGAAGAAATGCTCGAACTCGTTGAAATGGAAGTACGCGAAATCCTCGAACAATATGAATTCGAAGAAGATACTCCTATCGTTCGCGGTTCTGCACTCGGTGGATTGAACGGTGTTGCCAAATGGGAAGACAAAATCATGGAACTCATGGGTATCGTTGACCAATGGATCCAAGAACCTCCCCGTGATACCGACAAGCCGTTCTTGATGCCTGTCGAAGACGTGTTCTCAATTACCGGTCGTGGTACTGTTGCTACCGGACGTATCGAAACCGGTGTTATCCACGTTGGTGACGAAGTTGAGTTGCTCGGTCTTGGCGAAGACAGAAAATCGGTTGTTACCGGTGTGGAAATGTTCCGCAAATTGCTTGACGAAGGTCAAGCCGGTGATAACGTCGGTTTGCTCCTTCGTGGCGTAGACAAAAACGAAATCAAACGCGGTATGGTACTCTGTCACCCCGGACAAATCAAACCTTTCAAGCGTTTCAAGGCTTCTATCTACGTCTTGAAGAAGGAAGAAGGTGGACGTCACACTCCGTTCGGAAACAAATATCGTCCCCAATTCTATCTCCGTACAATGGACTGTACCGGTGAAATCACTCTTCCCGAAGGAGTTGACATGGTGATGCCCGGTGACAACGTTGAGATTACCGTAGAATTGATCTACGCCGTAGCTTTGAACAAGGGTCTCCGTTTCGCTATCCGCGAAGGTGGTCGCACCGTTGGTTCGGGACAAATCACCGAAGTATTCGAAGACTAATCGAAGAGAGTTTCATAACTCTTTCTCAGATACTCAAAAAAGTTCCCGTAACCAGGGTTTCGGGAACTTTTTCTTACGGGAATAGCTCAGTTGGTAGAGCATCGGTCTCCAAAACCGAGGGTCGTGGGTTCGAGTCCTCCTTCCCGTGCAGAATTGAAACTTTCAATCATGTTGAAGAATTTTGTAAACTATTGCAAAAGTTGCTACGAAGAACTTGCGCATAATACTACATGGCCTACTCGTCGTGAGTTGACACATAGTGCAGTGGTTGTTTTATCTGCTTCCCTCGTCATTGCATTGGTGGTCTTCGCGATGGATTCTGTGTTTAAGTTTGTTATGAGTACTATTTATCCGGGTTAATCTAAAGAAATGGCAGAAGCAAGAAAAAATTGGTATGTGCTGAGAGCAGTGAGCGGAAAGGAAGCCAAGGTAAAGGAATATATCGAAGCTGAAATGAAGCATAATAAACTGTTGCAGGCACACGTTTATCAAGTTGTCATACCTACCGAGAAGTATGCTGCTACTCGTAAAGACGGTAAGAGAATGATCAAAGAAAAGATTTCTCTTCCCGGGTATGTTCTTGTTGAAGCCGAACTGATTGGCGATGTGGCGCACACCCTTCGGTTTGTGCCTAATTGTCTTGGTTTTCTTGGAGGACTCGATAATCCTACTCCTGTCAGACAAACCGACATTAACCGTATGCTCGGTAATGCCGAAGAAACCGAACTTGTTGACGAAACACTCGAACCTTACATCGTAAACGAAAATGTTAAGGTGACCGATGGCCCGTTCAGCGGTTTCAGTGGTGTTATTGAAGAGGTTAATGTCGAAAAGCGGAAACTCAAAGTGATGGTCAAAATCTTCGGTCGTAAAACACCGTTGGAATTAAGTTTTATGCAAGTTGAGCGTATTTGATGGTTTGGTTACGCATACTGTCAATGCTCTATATTATCAATTTTATAAATAGAAAGAAATGGCTAAAGAAGTTGCTGGATTAATCAAATTACAGATTAAAGGTGGCGCCGCGAATCCCTCTCCTCCTGTAGGACCTGCATTGGGTTCAAAAGGTATCAACATCATGGGATTCTGCAAAGAGTTCAACGCCAGAACCCAGGATAAGGCAGGAAAGGTTCTTCCTGTCGTTATCACATACTATACTGACAAGTCATTCAGCTTCGTAATCAAGACACCTCCTGCAGCCGTACAGCTCATGGAGGCAGCCAAGGTTAAAGGTGGTTCTTCAGAGCCTAACCGTAAAAAGGTCGCAAGTGTAACTTGGGATCAGGTTCGTGCTATCGCTGAAGACAAAATGGCTGACTTGAACTGCTTTACCATCGAATCGGCCATGAAGCTGATCGCGGGTACTGCCAGAAGTATGGGTATCACTGTTAAAGGGGATTTCCCTGGTCAATAATTTAATCTTCAATTGAGACAAATGAGTAAACTGACAAAAAACCAAAAATCAGTAGCCGACAAGATTGAAGCAGGGAAAGCATATACCTTGAAAGAGGCAACCGAACTGGTAAAAGAAATTACTACTACCAAGTTTGATGCTTCTTTGGATATCGATGTTCGATTGGGTGTTGACCCGCGTAAGGCCAACCAGATGGTGCGTGGCGTCGTTTCGCTCCCCAATGGTACAGGTAAGGTTACGCGTGTTCTCTGTTTGTGTACACCGGATGCTGAAGCTGCTGCCAAGGAAGCAGGAGCTGATTATGTAGGTCTCGATGAATATATCGAGAAGATTAAAGGTGGATGGACTGACATTGATGTTATCATCACAATGCCTTCTTGCATGGGTAAACTCGGTCCCTTGGGTCGTGTACTCGGTCCCCGTGGACTCATGCCCAACCCCAAGAGTGGTACGGTGACCATGGATGTTGCCAAAGCTGTGAAAGAAGTGAAGCAAGGTAAGATAGATTTCAAAGTCGATAAAGCCGGTATCATCCACGCTTCTATCGGCAAGGTGTCTTTCACTCCCGAGCAAATCTTCGAAAACGCGAAAGAGTTTATTGCTACGGTTATCAAACTGAAGCCTGCTGCCGCTAAAGGTACATACATCAAGAGTATCTTTATTTCAAGTACAATGAGTAAGGGTATCAAAGTTGATCCTAAATCCGCTGAATAATCCTAACACCGTGTAAAATGAAAAAAGAAGTAAAAGATACCATTATTGTTGAGCTTGGCGAAAAGCTGAAGGAGTATCCGCATTTCTATTTGGTTGATATTGCCGGATTGAACGCGGAAGCCACAAGTAACCTTCGTCGTAAATGCTTTAAGAACGAAATTAAACTCGTCGTTGTAAAGAATACCCTTCTGCACAAGGCTTTCGAGGCATCGGACGTTGATTTCGGACCGTTGTATGATACTCTCAAGGGCAATACTGCCGTCATGTTCTGTCAAACAGCCAACGTGCCCGCTAAATTGCTGAAGGAGTATGAGAAAGATGGTGTGCCGACACTCAAAGCTGCATACGCAGAAGAGGGTTTCTTCGTTGGCGCAGAAAAGCTCGAAGAACTTGCATCTCTCAAGAGCAAAAACGAAGTTATCGCAGAGATTGTTTCTTTGTTGCAATCGCCCGCGAAGAACGTTGTTTCGGCTCTCCAATCAGGCGCAAACACGATCCATGGTGTGCTGAAAACATTAGGCGAGCGTCCTGAATAATCTAATTCACTACATTACAAAGTAAATAATCAAATAATAATAGAATAAAATGGCAGATATTAAAGCTATTGCTGAAGAATTGGTAAATTTGACAGTTAAAGAAGTAAACGAGTTGGCAACAATCCTCAAGGATGAGTATGGAATCGAACCCGCAGCTGCTGCTGTCGCTGTTGCTGCCGGTCCTGCAATGGGTCCCGCTGCTGCCGCAGCTGAGGAGAAGACCGAATTCAACGTAGTTCTCGTTGAAGCAGGTGACAACAAGCTTAAAGTCGTTAAGGCCGTGAAAGAAGCCTGTGGACTTGGCTTGAAAGAAGCTAAAGATCTCGTTGACGGTGCTCCCTCTACCTTGAAGGAAGGTATGTCTAAAGACGAAGCTGAAAACCTCAAGAAAACTCTCGA
Organism: Prevotella sp.; assembly: GCA_022781445.1. Lineage (GTDB taxonomy): Bacteria > Bacteroidota > Bacteroidia > Bacteroidales > Bacteroidaceae > Prevotella. The sequence continues at coordinate 15,110 of JALETQ010000051.1, read as the reverse complement.
GGCTGAAGGTGCTAAAATTGAATTGAAATAATTAAATCATACATTTTGATGTGAATATAGCCTTTACGGCCGGTCACATCATTTGTTTGCAGTTTATGGTTAGGATTTTCCAAGTAGGTTAGTCCTAACCTTTTTGTGTCTTTATCTGATAATTTCGCCCACGTGAAGCGGGCATCATATATATTAAATGTATGGCGACAAGAAATGTTGAATCAAGAGTAAGTTTTGCAAGCGTCAAGAACCCGATGCCATATCCCGACTTCCTTGATGTGCAATTGAAGTCTTTCAAAGATTTCCTTCAGTTGGATACTCCTCCGGAAGAACGTAAGAATGATGGCTTGTATAAGGTCTTTGCCGAAAACTTCCCGATTACCGATACGCGTAACAATTTCGTGTTGGAGTTTCTCGACTACTATATCGATCCTCCGAGATATTCGATTGACGAATGTCTGGAAAGAGGTCTGACATACAGTGTGCCGCTCAAGGCAAAGATGAAACTTTACTGTACCGATCCCGATCACGAAGACTTCGGTACATTCATCCAAGATGTTTTCTTGGGCACCATTCCTTATATGACCGGCAACGGTACCTTTATCATCAACGGTGCCGAGCGAGTTGTCGTGTCGCAGCTCCACCGTTCTCCCGGTGTATTCTTCGGACAGGGTGTTCACTCCAATGGTACGGTGCTTTATTCGGCACGTATCATCCCTTTCAAAGGCTCGTGGATTGAATTTGCCACCGACATCAACAATGTCATGTACGCTTACATTGATCGTAAAAAGAAATTGCCTGTGACAACTCTTTTACGTGCCATCGGTTTCGAACAGGATAAAGACATCCTCCAAATTTTCGATTTGGCCGAAGAGGTCAAGGTCAATAAGAAAAACATCAAAGAAGCCATTGGTCGCAAATTGGCTGCCCGCGTCCTGAAGAGCTGGAATGAAGATTTCGTCGATGAAGATACCGGTGAAGTGGTATCCATCGAACGAAACGAAGTGATCATGGAACGCGAGACACTTATCACCAAGGAGAACATCGAGGAAATTCTCGACAGTGGTGCTGCAACCATCCTGCTACATAAAGATGCCGAAATGGCCAACAAGTATTCCATTATCTTCAATACGTTGGCCAAAGACCCGAGTAACTCCGAAAAGGAGGCAGTGCTTTATATCTATCGTCAGCTGCGCAATGCCGATCCTGCCGATGATGTCAGTGCCCGCGAGGTCATCCAAAACCTTTTCTTCTCCGACAAGCGTTATGATTTGGGCGAAGTAGGACGTTACCGCATCAACAAGAAATTAGGTTTGGATACGGATATGGATGTTCGTATTCTGACCAAAGAAGACATTATCGAGATTATCAAATATCTCATCCAGTTGATTAATTCCAACGCGACCGTGGATGACATCGACCACCTGTCGAACCGTCGTGTGCGTACTGTTGGAGAACAACTGTCCAACCAGTTCTCCATCGGTTTGGCTCGTATGAGCCGTACCATTCGTGAGCGTATGAATGTTCGCGACAACGAAGTCTTTACGCCGACCGACCTCATCAATGCCAAAACCATTTCAAGCGTCATCAACTCGTTTTTCGGAACCAATCCCTTGAGCCAGTTCATGGATCAAACCAATCCTTTGGCAGAGGTCACACACAAACGTCGTCTCAGTGCTCTCGGTCCCGGTGGCCTATCTCGTGAGCGAGCCGGCTTTGAGGTTCGTGACGTACACTATACGCACTACGGTCGTCTGTGTCCTATCGAAAGCCCTGAAGGTCCCAATATCGGTTTGATTTCGTCACTCTGTCTGTATGCCACCATCAACGAGCTCGGATTCATTGAGACTCCATATAGGAAAATAGAAAACAGCACTGTCGACCTCGACAACGAACACGTTGTTTACCTCACGGCTGAAGAAGAACAAGAACACATCATCGGTCAGGGTAATGCTCCTTTGCGGGAAGACGGTACCTTTATCCGTGATGTGGTGAAATGTCGTCTTGATGCCGACTTCCCCGTTGTTCCTCCTTCGGAGGTGGACTTAATGGACGTGGCTCCGCAACAGATCGCTTCGGTTTCTGCGGGACTGATTCCTTTCTTGGAACATGACGACGGTCACCGTGCCTTGATGGGATGTAACATGATGCGCCAAGCTGTTCCTCTGCTTCATAACGATGCTCCCATCGTCGGAACAGGTATCGAGCGTCAGGTTTGCGAAGATTCGCGTACCATGATTGTTGCCGAAGGCGATGGGGTCATTGATTATGTAGATGCAACGACCATCCGAATCCTCTACGACCGCACGGAAGAAGAAGAGTTCGTTAGCTTTGAACCCGCGTTGAAGGAATACCGCATTCCGAAGTTCCGTCGTACAAATCAGAATATGACCATCGATCTTCGTCCGTTGTGTGCAAAGGGCGATCGTGTCAAGAAGAATGACATTCTTACCGAAGGATATGCCACCGAAAACGGCGAATTGGCATTGGGACGTAACCTCTTGGTTGCCTACATGCCTTGGAAAGGTTATAACTATGAAGATGCCATCGTTCTTTCCGAACGTCTGGTTCATGACGATGTGCTCACTTCTGTTCATGTTGACGAATATTCGCTCGATGTACGTGAAACCAAGCGCGGTATGGAAGAGTTTACTTCCGATATTCCCAACGTCAGCGAAGAGGCCACCAAGGACTTGGATGATAACGGTATCATCCGTGTCGGTGCCCGTGTCGAACCCGGCGATATCCTCATCGGAAAGATTTCTCCCAAAGGTGAAAGCGATCCCTCGCCCGAAGAAAAGCTCCTTCGTGCCATCTTCGGTGACAAAGCAGGCGATGTGAAAGACTCTTCTTTGAAAGCCAATCCTTCGCTCTCCGGTGTCGTTATCGACAAGAAACTCTTCTCGAGAGCCATCAAGACCCGTGAGTCGAAGAAACAAGATAAGGTCATCTTGGCTAAGATTGACGAAGAATATGAAGCCAAGAACGCTGACCTCAAGGATATCTTGGTCGACAAACTCCTGACTCTCACCGAAGACAAGGTGTCGCAGGGCGTGAAAGACTATACCGATGCCGAGATCATTACCAAAGGTTCCAAGTTTACGGTCACCAACCTCAAAAACCTCGAGTATGAAGGAATTCAATCGCGCGGATGGACCGATGATGCCCATACCAATGAATTGATTTCCAAACTCATCATGAACTACATCCGGAAATATAAACTTCTTGATGCTGAAGTCAAGCGTCGCAAGCTGTCCATCACCATTGGCGATGAACTACCTTCGGGCATTCTACAGATGGCTAAGGTTTATGTTGCCAAGAAACGTAAGATTGGCGTAGGCGACAAACTGGCCGGTCGTCACGGCAATAAAGGTATCGTGTCGCGCGTTGTACGTCAGGAAGATATGCCGTTCCTCGAGGATGGTCGCCCCGTTGACTTGGTGTTGAATCCGCTCGGTGTACCTTCTCGTATGAACCTCGGCCAGATCTTCGAAGCAATTCTCGGTGCTGCCGGTAAACGTCTGGGCGTGAAGTTTGCTACACCGATCTTTGATGGTGCCAAGCTTGATGACCTTTCCGAATGGACCGACAAAGCCGGTCTGCCTCACTTGTGTTCCACAAGACTGTATGACGGCGAAACCGGCGAGCAATTCGACCAGCCGGCTACGGTGGGTATCACCTACTTCTTGAAGCTCGGTCACATGGTAGAAGACAAAATGCACGCACGTTCCATCGGTCCGTACTCGCTCATCACCCAACAGCCTCTCGGTGGTAAAGCACAATTCGGTGGACAACGATTTGGTGAAATGGAGGTTTGGGCACTCGAAGCATTCGGTGCAAGTCACGTGCTTCAGGAGATCCTTACCATCAAGTCCGACGATACCGTAGGACGTTCCAAAGCCTACGAAGCCATCGTCAAAGGCGACCCGATGCCTACTCCCGGAATACCTGAGTCTCTCAACGTCCTTTTACACGAGTTGCGCGGTCTCGGACTGAGCATGAAACTCGACTAAGGAAGTTGATATTCAGCGTTAGATATACAATTTGTCTCTACATATAAGAATAAAAACATGGTTTTTAAGAAAGACTCAAAGGTAAAGAATAATTTTACAAAGATAACCATCGGACTTGCTTCTCCGGAGGAAATTTTGGAAAATTCGTATGGTGAGGTGACAAAACCCGAAACCATCAATTATAGAACTTATAAACCCGAACGTGACGGCTTGTTCTGCGAACGCATCTTCGGTCCTACGAAAGATTACGAATGTGGTTGCGGAAAGTATAAGCGCATTCGTTATAAAGGAATCGTCTGCGACCGTTGCGGTGTTGAAGTCACCGAGAAGAAGGTTCGCCGCGACCGTTCCGGACACATTGAGTTGGTCGTACCGGTGGCTCACATCTGGTATTTCCGCTCGCTTCCCAACAAAATCGGTTACTTGCTGGGATTGCCCACCAAGAAGCTCGATTCAGTTATCTATTACGAAAAATATGTCGTGGTTCAGCCCGGTCTGATGGCCGGTCGTCAGGACAGTGAAGGCAATGAGCTCAACGGTTCGCACAAGTATGACCTTCTTACCGAAGACGAATACCTTGACATCCTCGACAATCAGTTACCTGAAGGCAATGAACGTCTCGATGACAACGATCCCAACAAATTTATTGCCAAGATGGGTGCCGAAGCTGTCTACAGCCTTCTCACTACTTTGGATCTTGACAGTTTGTCATACGAATTGCGCGACCGTGCCAACAATGACTCGTCACAACAGCGCAAAAACGAAGCTCTCAAGCGTTTGCAAGTTGTCGAAGCTTTCCGTACAAGCAAGGATATCAACCGTCCCGAGTGGATGATCATGAAGATCATTCCTGTCACTCCGCCCGAGCTGCGTCCGTTGGTTCCCCTTGATGGCGGCCGTTTTGCCACCTCCGACCTCAACGATCTCTATCGTCGCGTCATCATCCGCAATAACCGTTTGAAGCGACTGATTGAAATCAAGGCTCCCGAAGTGATTCTCCGCAACGAGAAACGTATGCTTCAGGAAGCTGTCGATTCACTGTTTGACAACTCTCGCAAGAGCAGTGCCGTCAAGAGCGAAAGCAATCGTCCGCTCAAATCCTTGTCCGATTCGCTCAAAGGTAAGCAAGGACGTTTCCGTCAGAACTTGCTCGGTAAGCGTGTTGACTATTCGGCACGTTCGGTAATCGTTGTAGGTCCCGAGCTGAAGATGGGCGAATGTGGTCTTCCTAAACTCATGGCAGCCGAGCTGTATAAGCCGTTCATCATCCGCAAACTCATCGAGCGCGGCATTGTCAAGACGGTCAAGAGTGCCAAGAAGATTGTCGACCGCCGTGAACCCATCATTTGGGACATTCTCGAAAATGTCATGAAAGGACACCCCGTACTCCTTAACCGTGCCCCCACACTTCACCGTCTGGGTATTCAGGCGTTCCAGCCCAAGCTCATCGAGGGTAAAGCCATCCAGCTCCATCCGCTTGCATGTACCGCTTTCAATGCCGACTTCGACGGTGACCAAATGGCTGTCCACCTTCCTTTGAGCAATGAGGCTGTCCTCGAAGCGCAAATCCTCATGCTTCAAAGTCATAACATCCTCAATCCTGCCAATGGTGCGCCCATCACCGTTCCGTCGCAAGACATGGTACTCGGATTGTATTATGTTACCAAGATACGTCCCGGTGCCAAAGGCGAAGGACTCACTTTCTACGGCACCGAAGAGGCTGTCATTGCCTACAACGAAGGTAAGTGTGACCTCCACGCGCAAGTGAAAGTCATCGTTAAAGACCTTGATGAAAACGGAAACTTGGTCGACAAAATGGTTGAAACCTCTGTCGGCCGTGTGATCATCAATGAAATCATTCCCGAAGAAGTGGGCTTTGTCAACACCATCATTTCCAAGAAGAGTTTGAGAGACATCATTGCCGATGTCATCAAAGTGGTAGGATTCGCCCGCGCCTGCGATTTCCTTGACGGTATCAAGAATTTGGGTTATCGCATGGCATACAAAGCCGGTCTTTCTTTCAACCTCGATGATATCATTATTCCGGAGGAAAAGCAGGGACTCATTGACAAAGGTAATCAGGAAGTACGCCAGATCATGGACAACTATAACATGGGTTTCATCACCGACAACGAACGTTACAATCAGGTGATCGACACATGGACCCACGTTAACAACGACATAGGTAACATCCTGATGAAGCAGATGACCGAAGCCGATCAAGGTTTCAACGCTGTCTTCATGATGCTCGATTCGGGAGCCCGTGGTTCTAAAGACCAGATCAAACAGCTGTCGGGTATTCGTGGTTTGATGGCCAAGCCTCAGAAAGCCGGTGCCGAAGGACAACAGATTATCGAAAACCCCATCCTCTCCAACTTCAAAGAAGGTATGTCGGTACTCGAATACTTCATCGCTTCTCACGGTGCCCGTAAGGGTCTTGCCGATACCGCCATGAAGACTGCCGATGCCGGTTACCTCACTCGTCGTTTGGTCGACGTGTCACACGATGTGATCATCACTGAAGAAGACTGCGGAACCCTCCGCGGACTCGTTTGTACCGCGCTGAAGAATGGCGATGAGGTTATCTCCACCTTGTATGAGCGAATCCTCGGACGTGTGTCGGTTCACGACATCATCCATCCCAATACCGGCGAACTTCTTGTTGCCGCGGGCGAAGAAATTACCGAACCGGTGGCTCGCGCTATTGAAGAATCACCGATAGAGAGCGTCGAAATCCGTTCAGTGCTGACCTGTGAAAGCAAGCACGGTGTATGTATGAAGTGTTATGGCCGTAACCTTGCCACCAGCCGTATGGTACAGATGGGCGAGGCTGTCGGTGTGATTGCCGCACAAGCTATCGGTGAACCCGGTACACAGCTTACACTTCGTACGTTCCACGCCGGTGGTGTGGCAGGTAATGCTGCTGCCAACGCTTCCATCGTAGCCAAGAACAATGCCAAAATCGAATTTGACGAATTGCGCACGGTGCCGTTTGTCGAGAACGATGGTGGCAATGATATCGAATGTCAGAAGGTCGTGAGCCGTCTGGCCGAAATCCGCTTCGTCGATCCCAATACAGGTATCGTTCTCTCGGCCATGAATGTTCCCTATGGAAGCTCCCTCTATTTCAAACACAATGACGTGGTCAATAAGGGTGATCTCATTGCCAAGTGGGATCCTTTCAATGCTGTTATCGTTACCGAATATGCAGGAACGTTGAAGTTCCACGACGTTGTCGAAGGTGTTACCTTCAAGGCTGAAACCGATGATACCACCGGTCTTACCGAGAAAATCATCATCGACGCCAAAGACAAGACCAAGGTGCCAACCTGCGATATCATCGATGCCGATGGTGTGGTAGTCGGAACCTACAACTTCCCTGTGGGTGGTCACGTTGTTGTTGAAGACGGTCAGCAAGTGTCAACCGGTATCACTTTGGTGAAAATTCCTCGTGCTGTCGGCAAGGCTGGTGACATCACCGGTGGTCTGCCTCGTGTAACCGAACTCTTTGAAGCTCGTAATCCGTCCAATCCTGCTATCGTCAGCGAAATCGATGGTGAGGTAACCATGGGTAAACTCAAGCGAGGCAACCGTCAAATCATTGTTACTTCCAAGACCGGTGAGCAACGCGAGTACCTCGTGTCGCTGTCCAAGCAGATCCTTGTGCAGGAACACGATGCCGTGCGTGCCGGCACACCGCTCTCCGATGGTGTCATCACCCCGGGCGACATCCTTGCCATCAAAGGTCCGACCGCCGTACAGGAGTACATCGTCAATGAGGTGCAAGATGTTTACCGTCTGCAAGGTGTGAAAATCAATGACAAACACTTTGAGATCATCGTGCGCCAAATGATGCGCAAAGTTCAAATCAACGACCCGGGCGACACTACTTTCCTCGAACAGGAAATCGTAGATAAACTCGATTTCATCGAAGAGAACGATCGCATCTGGGGTAAGAAAGTCGTTGTCGATGCTGGTGATTCGGAAGTCATGCAGAAAGGTCAGATAGTAACGGCACGCAAGTTGCGCGATGAGAACTCCAACCTCAAGCGTCGCGACCTCCGTCTCGTACAAGTACGTGATGCTGTGGCTGCCACCTCGACACAGATTCTCCAAGGAATCACCCGTGCAGCATTGCAGACAAAGAGTTTCATGTCTGCCGCTTCCTTCCAAGAAACCACCAAGGTACTCAACGAAGCTGCCATCCGTGGTAAGGTCGATTACCTCGAAGGTATGAAGGAAAATGTGATCACAGGTCACCTCATCCCTGCCGGTACCGGTATGCGCTCTTACGAAAAGATCATTGTAGGTTCCAAAGAGGAACACGAGCGTATCGAGGCTAATAAAAAGAATGTTCTCGAATTTAAGAAAGAAGAGGTAGTCGAAGAATAAGACTGCTTCCCTTGTCGAGGCTGATGGCTGCAACTTTGTTCCATCCATCAGCTTGACCCAATTCATACATTAAACCGCTGTACATCCGTCAGATAGGATGTGCAGCGGTTTAATAATAAGATATAAAGAGCGATTGTCTTTATTCGCCCTTATATACAACTTAATCAGCGTTTCATGCGCTTAAAGAACTTATCTCCTACTTGGAATATTATTAATCCATTGTCATTGCCAACGATTTCCCTTGCTATAAATTCAGTGTCGGTTTTCATTCTCTTCTGTAGCGTACATTTACCCTCAATATTATACACTTTTATGATGTCACCTGCTTGAGCTGTGATCAACCATCCGTCGGGCAGATCTTTCACCTTGATTTCACCTTTTTCAATATCGTTGACGGATGTCTCTTTACCTTTCACGTCAATGATCCAACCTTTGTCTGTGGCAATGGAGGTGAAAGAATTGGGAGCTTCCTTGATGCCGGCAACATATATATATCCGTTGGAAGTTGTCGGTAAATTGGTGTAAATCATATCCAATATGTCAGCAGTTAATTCACTGTTTCGTAAATCTACGTTATTCAACATCGGTAATTCTTCTATTTTCATGGATGTTGTGGCGTTGTCCTTCATACAGATTTCCTTCAACATGGGACATCTCGCAATTTCAGCCATACCTACATAGTTATTGCTGAGATTTAGTTTTTCGATAGTAGGATGTCCTATCATTTGCCAGTTTCCAATTTGATTGTTCTCTGCCTTCAGTTCTTTTAGAGGTACTTGTGCATTGAAGACCAGCTCTTGTAATTTACAATTTGATGCATCGAGATATTCCAATTTCAGTTGTTGATCAACATATAGTGCCAACAGTCGATTGTTGTCGGATATTTCCAATCTTTCGAGATTAGGAGCAGCTGTGAAATCAGGAACCCGGTAAGCTCCCAAATCATTGTATGAGAGGTTGATACTTTTCAGTGCAGGAAGACCGGTGAAGTTAATGTCTTTTATTCTATTATGTTGTATACTGAGATGATTCAGGCTCTCAAGGTTCGTGATGGACAAAACCTCGAAATTGTTCTCGTCCAAGTTTAATCGTTGCAACTTGTCTCCTTTCGAGATTACGGCATTGTAAAGACCTGCATTTTTTATTTCCAGTTCGGATAAATTTCCATAAAATGAAATATAAGACCCTTTTAATGTTCCCTTTAACTCGCCATTTTTCAATTCCTGATCATGTGAACCGTCTCCCCAATCAATGTAACATGGTTCGTTGTCATCAATCTTGGTGTAAACGGTCAACTCTGTATCTTCGGGCGATGAGGTGAAAAATTGCATGGAAGGTAACTCAATGGGAGTGTCGCAACCCGAGCCATCTCCTTTCACATCGACCCACCAGTGTTTTCCTTTGGCTACATCTGTCTTTGAGGTGGATGCCCCGGGATTACCTTTGATGGCAAGAATCTTGTCCGTATTTGTCTTCAGAACAAGTGAGTTCAGGGTGACGAAGAGTTCGTCCAAAGCACAAGCATCCATCAAGTTGTCTATTAAACTGATGGATTCTATGCTGTCGCAGGACAATGTGCTCATTCCTGATAATTTGTTGTTTCCGATATTGACCCGTCTTAGCAAAGGACAATTTACGAAATCTATTCGGTTGTCGAGGGAATTTCCATACGCAGAAAACTCTGTTAAGTTAGGGCAATTGTTCACCTGAATGGATTGAATGTTGTTACCGTCTACCGCTATTTTCCCTATGTTGATATTATTAAACTTGTAGGTACCTGATAACAAATTGTCTGATGCAGATAAATCGTAAAGGTTTGGTAAATCATCTATCTTGAGTTCCTTGATTTTATTGTCCCTGCAAGCCAATCTCCTTAATTTGTGGTTATTTGACAGATTTAATTCAGAAATCTGATTGCTCTGACAATTGATAAGAAGCAATTCCGGATTGTTTGTTACATCCAAAGAGGTAAGCCCCGTTCTTGCAACATCCAAGGTTTCTAAATTCTTCACTCCCGAAAGATCTATCTCTGAAAGTTGATTGTCAGAGCATGCCAATCCTTTGAGGTTTGGAGTTTCTTTTAGGTTGATCGAAGTTGCACCTGATTCCCAACATTGTAAAATCTCAAGGTTCGGACACTGTGACAAATCAATGTTGCCCAAGGTACCGGTGCTGTTTACATACAAAGCTGTCAACTTCTTGTTGTCTTTCATCTTGAGAGAACTTAATCTGCATAATACAGCAGTTATCTCCTTGATTTCCGGCAGCATCGTCACATCAAGGACAGAAATTTTAGTGCGATCACAGTTAAGATACCGTAGTGATGGTGTGTTTGAAAAATCCAGTTTACTGATGTCGGTCGTAGCGCAGTTCAGGGAAATCAACTGGGGAGCTTCACTTAAATCGATATCGTGAAGCCTGTTCCTGTTGTCCTTGCAACTGAAGATTTCAATGTTGCCATATATTTTCACTTCTCCTCCTACATCGTCTAATTCTATAAGGGTTAATTCGTTGGCGGGCAGAGTGTAAGAGGCTATTTGACCCGGACGTCGTTCGATCCAAACGGGTGTTTCTTCTGTACACCCGATTCTGACATCAATATAAGAATCCGGTTCTGTTGTCAGCTTTATACACGGACTGTTTTGGGGAGGATTTTGCGCAAGGCATACAGATGGCATAAAAAACAATAGCCACGTGATAATACTCGAAACAAAAAACTTGTCGTGATTACGACCCGATAAATCATGTTGCATACTTTTAAGGATTTAAACGTTAATGAATAATGATGATATTGTAATCTCGATAGATTATCACAAAATATCAGGTTGAAGTCGATTCTCTGTTTTTGAAGACATCTTTAGTTTATGGTACTATTGGTCTTTATCATTTTGCCATCTTTGTATCTTGCATCCGGATTCTTCATGTTATGTAGAATGAAAACCTAATTGTCAGATTGTTGGAAGGATTCTCTTTTTTTTATTGTCACTGGCCGATATGGAAAAAAATAGGTCTTCTCAGTAAATCTCAATTATATTTATCATCCTTCGATAAATAAAATATTATCTACCCCAATTCGACAATCAAACCTTTCCGACTCGGAATTGAATGAGTACTTCGGGTTTGTTTTTTTTTGTTACATGGCAAATATACTTACAATTTTGTATATATAGATTTATTTTTACTTATTGTTGGTAAAACATTGTTATTTGTTTCTTTTTTTTTATGTTTAATGGGCTTTTTGCTTACTGACATTGCAGATTTGACAACTTAACCATTCATATAATGTAAGGCAGGAAGCAAGTGGGATAAGTGTGAAATAGAATAAGAATATAACCCATACTCATATATAATTAAATAAGAGGCTTCTCCATCCCGGTTCATGAGGTATGGTCAAAGTGCCCGTTTTATCTTGCAAAAGTGCCCGATTTACATGAAAAAAGGGCTTGTTTTAGGAGGAAAAAGGGCAGGTTTTGGCCGACAGTGGAAAGTGGGTCGACAATCGGCCAAATCCGGTTTGTAAACCAACGACCCATCGATGCCGAAGTGTCCGGGCTTCTTCCAAACGTCATATTTAGGATACTGAAGCCTCGATGAAGGGTGCATGGGGCCGATTTCTTCGGGCGAAGCATGGTTATATGTACGAACTTCTTCGTATCTTTGCACGGGAGCGACACGTAAGATTCGTTCGTCATGTGGAACGAAAACGGCTTGCGACAGCTCCCGAGCTTCAGAAAACGACTATGGAAAGAACAATTATCATCAACATCGGAAGACTCGCCGGCATCCTGCCGGAGGGGGTTACACGCCTCTGCGGAAGCGAGATGGCGAAAGTGGAAACTATCGAAAAAGCATGGCTTTTGGCAGAAAACGGCCGCATTGCCGACTTCGGCCGCATGGACAAGCTGCCCGACCTGCAGGCTGAAGTGGTCGATGCCCGGGGGGGGACGGTACTGCCGGCCTTCTGCGACTCGCATACGCACATTGTCTTTGCCGACAGTCGCGAAGACGAGTTTGTGGACAAGATCCGGGGATTGTCCTATGAAGAGATTGCCAAACGTGGTGGTGGCATCCTCAACTCGGCCGACCTGCTGCACCAAACATCCGAAGACGCGCTCTACGAACAGGCCATGTGTCGTGCGAAAGAAATCATGGCCAAGGGTACGGGTTGCGTTGAAATCAAGAGCGGTTACGGACTTTCGACCGAAGACGAGCTGAAGATGCTTCGCGTGGTGCGCCGCATCAAGGAATCATCACCGATGGAAGTGCGTGCCAACTTCCTTGGAGCGCATGCCGTGTCGCGACAATATGCCGGCCGACAAGGCGAGTATGTGGACTTGGTCATCAACGAAATGATGCCCCGTGTGGCAGCAGAAGGGTTGGCAGACTATGTGGACGTGTTCTGTGACAAAGGATTTTTCACACCCGAAGAAACGGCACGCATCCTTGAAGCCGGTGCCAAATACGGACTCAAGGGCAAGATTCACGGACAGGAACTGGCCGATTCGGGCGGCGTGGAGGTTGCCGTGGCTCACAAAGCACTGTCGGTCGACCACCTCGAAAGCATGACCGACCGCGACATAGAGTTGCTGCGCGACAGCCAAACCATGCCCACCGCCCTGCCCGGCACGTCGTTCTTCCTCAACATGGACTATGCACCGGCCCGCAAGATGATAACCTCCGGTCTGGCCGTGGCCATCGCCAGCGACTACAATCCCGGCTCCACCCCCTCGGGCGACATGAAGTTTGCCGTTTCGCTGGCGTGCATCAAGATGCGCCTGCTGCCCGAAGAAGCCATCAACGCCGCCACCATCAACGGTGCCGCAGCCATGGGACTGGGACACGAAGCGGGCAGCATCACACGCGGCAAGCTCGCCAACCTCATCATCACCCGCCCCATCAAGTCGCTCAACTTCATACCTTATGCTTACACCACCCCCATCATCGACCGCATGGTGTTGCGCGGCAAGTGTGTGGAATGAAACGCGAAAGAGTCTAAAAACCAGGTACTTGTTAGATTCGGTTTGAAATCTTATGACCTCAAACCGAATCTTTCAATTTGTTCAAAATCGGTCATCAGAGTCCGAATCAGTTTTGTACTATTGTCGACCGGACGGTTTTTTACGTCGTTATCAACGTAGCCACTGTAGCAAAACTAACCGACAGGCATGCTGCCGGCAAGAGCATGAAACAGAAGAGTATGTATATGAAAAGCATGAATTGTAATAAAAACTGCCTGGCGACGGATTTAGCCTTGACACTTATTTAAGTGTTTGGTTACCATATTGTCCTAAGTTTCTTTCAATCTATATTATATGATGGTTAAAGTGTGTAGCCTCCGCCTCCATGAGAAAAAGCATAATGTGATAAAAATTATGGAAAAGAAACGGAAGGTTAGGAAATTTTCCGTAACTTTGCACCGGATTATCAACCGATATTCTTATGGGAAAGTCTTCCATATTTTAGAAAAGCGTGTACAATTTATTTGAATGCTCAATAACAAGAAAGTAGAAAGAATTTATCTTCGGGCTGAAAGAAATACCATTCAAGGAAGAATGTAATGTCGATTCCTTTTTGATCAATGGTTGAATTGTAAGCTGTTAAATGATTCATGATTCTTATTCGCTTTTTTGTAACAAGTGAATTGTCGTTCGATGAAAGTGCTACGTATTGAACTTACTGTTTTATGCTATTCAATTCAATAGAATTTTTGTTTTTCTTACCGATAGTCTTTGTTTTCTATTGGTTCGTGTTTAAAAGTTTGAAGTGGCAGAACTTGTTTATAGTGATTGCCAGTTATGTATTCTACGGATGGTGGGATTGGAGGTTCTTGTTGCTGATAGCTTTAACAACCGTTTGTAGTTATATAAGCGGTCTGTTGTTATTACGATATAAAAATGACCGGCACAAATCCTTGATAGTTTGCGTCGGTAACGTCGTCCTCAACTTGTCGATTTTGGGAGTTTTCAAGTATTATAATTTTTTTGTGGAGAACTTGGCGTTGCTGGTTAAATCCTTTGGATACGATTTGGGATGGACCACCATCAATATCATTCTTCCCGTGGGCATTAGTTTTTATACCTTTCAAGCACTGAGTTATACAATTGATGTGTATCGGGGGAAAATGGAACCGACAAAAGATCCCATATCTTTTTTTGCTTTCATCAGTTTCTTCCCGCAGTTGGTTGCGGGTCCTATTGAAAGAGCCACCAATTTGCTTCCGCAATTTCTCCAGAGAAGGAACTTTAACTATGAGAAGGCGATAGATGGATGTCGACAAATCTTGTGGGGATTATTAAAAAAAATGATTATCGCGGACAACTGTGCCGAGATTGTTAATTTGATTTGGGATAACTATACGGATTATTCCGGCCTTACCTTGTTGATAGGTGGAATTCTATTCTCATTTCAGATATATTGTGACTTTTCCGGCTATTCGGATATTGCCATTGGTACAGCCAAATTATTTGGCATTCGATTGATGCAGAATTTTAATCTGCCCTATCTGTCAAGGAGCATTCCTGAGTTCTGGAGACGTTGGCATATATCCCTCACGACATGGTTTAGGGATTATATTTAGTCGCCCCCTAAAAAGCATTTTAGTGTCTATTATTGAGGAGAATAGCAAACTAAATCCTTTGATAAATCTGCAAGTTTTCTTATCTTTACAGAGAGAAACTTGCAGATTTTATGATTACAAAGCCTCATCATAGCCCC
>JALETQ010000037.1 GCA_022781445.1 Prevotella sp. | reverse complement strand
AACATCAAGGACGGCTATGCCATCCGGCTGGCGCAACAAAAAGGTGTGCGCATCGTCATTCTCAGCGGGGCTCGCACCGAGAACATCCGCAAACGCTACGAGTATCTCGGCGTGGAGGACATCTTCTTGGGATGCAAAGTGAAACTGCAAACCTACGAACAGTTTCTCCGAACCTATGCGCTGACCGACGAGGAAGTGCTTTTCATGGGTGACGACATCCCCGACTATGAAGTCCTCAAACGCTGCGGCTGCCCTTGCTGCCCGGCCGATGCCTGTCCCGAAGTGAAAGAAGCGAGCATCTACGTGAGCCGACGCAACGGTGGTGAGGGCTGCTGCCGGGATGTCATCGAGCAGGTGTTGCGTACCCAAGGTA
The DNA here is from genome assembly GCA_022781445.1 of Prevotella sp. Taxonomy (GTDB): domain Bacteria; phylum Bacteroidota; class Bacteroidia; order Bacteroidales; family Bacteroidaceae; genus Prevotella. The sequence continues at coordinate 46,457 of JALETQ010000037.1, read as the reverse complement.
AATGGATGAGTGATGCGGAGGCCTTCGGATGGTAAGCAAGCGACCTTTGAAACTCATTTTGTCGAGCAACTCGCCACGACGCAAAGAATTGCTGGGCGGACTTGATCTGCCCTTTGAAGTGCGTGTCATAGCCGGCATCGACGAATCCTATCCACCCGATTTGGCGATTGATGATATCCCTTTGCACATTGCCAAGGCCAAAGCGTCTGCCTATTTGCCGGGTATGGCCGACGATGAAGTGATACTCACCGCCGATACCATTGTGGCTTTGGGCGAACGCGTGCTGGGCAAACCTCGCCATACCGACGATGCCCGAGCCATGCTGCACCTGCTGAGCGGCTGCACCCATCGGGTGGTGACGGGGGTGTGTTTGACCACCCGTACCGACCAACGCAGTTTCTCGGTTGTGACCGAAGTGACTTTCAGACATCTCTCCACCGAAGAAATTGATTATTATGTCGACCGCTACCGTCCTCTCGACAAGGCCGGCTCGTATGGCATTCAGGAGTGGATAGGTTATGTGGGGGTCACCGGCATCAAGGGAAGCTATTTCAATGTGGTGGGGCTTCCGGTGCAACGCATCTACGAAGAGTTGAAAGATTTTGTTGGCATCGAGGCATTCGGTCGCTGACCCTTGCTCCGGCTGCCTTTCTTTCTGTCTCTTTTGGTTTCCTCGTCTTCCGCAACCTTTCCTTTTTTCTTTCGTTGGGTTCTTTTTTTGCACCGTGGAACACACTTTCTTAGTAGGGGGCAAGAACAACCAAGGGGCTACGTGGTGGTAGCCCCTGGGTTGTTCTTGCCCTTGGAAGTCTTTTTCCCGAGCTTGGTTTCTTCGGACTGAACAGAGACGCGAGTGCCCGAATTGTCGGCCAGCACCTGTCCCACGATTTCGTGTATCTGCACTTTCAGTTCGTCGATGAAGGTCTGTGCCTCATACTTCTGTTGTTCGATGTCGCGCAGTTTCTTTTCCCAAATGCCTGTCAGTTCGCAGCTTTTGAGCAGTTCGGTGTGGATGATGCCGATGAGTTCCATGCCCGTCGGGGTGGGAACGAGGTTCTTTCGTTCCTTGCGGATATAGTTTCGCTTGAAAAGCGTTTCGATGATGGCGGCGCGCGTGGATGGCCTGCCGATGCCGTTTTCCTTCATCACGGCACGCAGTTCCTCGTCATCGACGAGCTTGCCGGCGGTCTCCATCGCCCTCAACAGCGTTGCTTCGGTAAAGGGTTTGGGCGGTGTGGTCTGTTTTTCGCTCAAGGTGGGGCAGTGATCGCCGCTTTCTCCCTTCACGAAGACAGGCATTTCCTTCTCCTCTTGTGTGCCCGTTTCTTTGTTGCCGTCGGTAGCCGAGGAGTACTGGTGTGCCTCAACGACACGCCACCCCGGGTCGGTGATGCGCTTGCCTGTCGCCTTGAACTCAACAAAAGACGGCTGCTTGTCGTCCGTGATGGCTTGTCCGGCTTCCTCTTTCCCTTCCGTTCGGGTTTCCACCTTTCCCATGATGGTGGTCGTGGCAAACTGACAATCGGGGTAGAACACGGCGATGAAGCGACGGGCTATCAAATCGTAGACGTGTTGTTCCATGTCACTCAGTCCCTGAGGGGCAACGCCCGTGGGAATGATGGCATGGTGATCGGTGACCCTTGAAGAGTCAAACACTTTTTTGGACTTCTTCAACGCCTTGCCTCCCAAAGGCTTGATGAGGGGCGCATATACGCTGTTACCGTGACGTCTGACGGTGAAAAGTCCGTTCATGATGGGCGGACACTTGGGATAAATGTCGTCGCTCAAGTAGCGGGTATCGACGCGTGGATAAGTGGTGAGCTTCCGTTCGTAGAGCGTCTGTACAGTATTGAGTGTCATTTCGGCACTCATGCCGAAACGTTTGTTGCAATCTACCTGTAACGAGGTGAGGTCGTAGAGCTGCGGTGGAGCCTCCTTGCCGTTCTTTTTCTCGACGGCAGTGACGGCAAAGGGGTTGTTGCGGATGAGGTCGAACGACCTTTCGCCCTCTTCGCGCGACGAAAACCGTCCCTGCGTGGCGGTGAAAACCACATCTCGATAGATGGTGGAGAGCACCCAATAGGTCTCGGGCGTGAAGCTGTCGATCTCCTTTTGCCGGTTCACAATCATCGCCAAAGTGGGTGTCTGCACCCTTCCGATGCTCAGAGGCCTGCCCTTCTGGCCGTATTTGATGGAGTAAAGGCGTGTGGCATTCATACCCAACAACCAATCACCGATGGCTCTCGACAATCCGGCCAAGTAGAGATGCTTATAGTCTTGTTCATCTTTGAGGTTGGCAAATCCCTCTTGAATCGCCTCGTCGGTCATGGACGAAATCCACAGACGCTTGACGGGACATTTCACTTGAGCCTTCTGCATCACCCATCGCTGGATGAGTTCGCCCTCTTGCCCGGCATCCCCGCAGTTGATGACCATCTCGGCATGCTGCATGAGTTTCTCGATGACTGCAAACTGTCGCCTGATGCCGTCATCGTTTTTAAGGCGGATGCCGAAGCGTGGCGGAATCATTGGCAGGCTTGCCAGCGACCATTGCTTCCAATAGGGCGAATAGTCCTCGGGCATTTTCAGTTCGCAGAGATGTCCGAAGGTCCATGTCACCTGATAGTTGTTGCCCTCCATGTAGCCGCTACGGCCGGTAGTGGCTCCCAAGATGCGGGCAATATCCTTGGCAACGCTTGGTTTCTCGGCAATGCAGACAATCACTGACACACCTCCTTTCGGCAGTCGGCAACGGATGAAATATGATGACGGATAGGTTGTTTCATGTTCATAGGATAAGTGATTCGCGCTGAAGGACAACTACCGGGCGCGCTATCGAAAACCTTATAGGACTGCAAAGATAGGGATTAAAAACGAAAATCGGAGTTTTGAGCCAAAGTTTGTGTGTCCGGGCAAATATGAAGAAAGCCCGAACGAAGTAAGTCCGGGCTTTCTGAGATGATAGAATGTCGTGCCGATTATCGGCTGTCGGTGTTGTCGTTTCTTTTCGCGCTTATGCCGGTCACTCATGCGGCAGGCATCCAGCGGAAAGGTACATCGACTGCAGAAGCCGACTTCGGCCGTTTCATCAATGCACGAATTTCATTTCTTTGCGATTCTTGCCATCGACAGTCTTGAGGATATACAAACCGTGGGGCAGACTGATGGCGGTTCTTCCGTTGACGTTGCCCTTCCATACGGTACTGCCATCGAGGTTGAAAATGGTACCTTCAAAAGCCGAAGGAGCCGAAAGGATGAGCGTTTCACCTTGATGCTGCACGGTAACGAAGGAGGTATCACCGAGTTCTTCCACACCATCTGTTTCATAAGGAATAGCATACAAGGGGAAGAAAGTGGGTGTTCCGTCATTCATGTTATAACCGCAGGTACCGAACACGACAACCTTCTTGGCAGAGGGCAGGCGGTCTTGCGAGAACTGTCCCGGGTAAATGTTTTGCATGATGAGTTTGTTTCCTTGCTTGTCAACAATCTCAATAAGCCCATTGGGACGGCAGTCTACGAGTCCGTTTTTGGGAACAAACTCCACATTGACCAACGAAAGAGGATAGCCGTGGTAAGCATCGGCATTCTTGGTGATGAGCGAAAGATCTTCACACATAAAGTTCTTGAAGAGGAATTTCTCTTCTGCGATGGTGTCGCTCTCGGCTTTTCTGTCAAGTCTGAACATGAGGTTATTGCTCATTTTCACCAAGCGACCACGGATGGTCTTCATGTGGACGGGATGCAAAGGCAGTCCTGCAACGGGGTCGAGGTACTGAGGGTCGTCCAAAAGGATACCTGCTTCACCATCGAAGAGCCACTTCTGGGCACGTGCAGAGCTGGTCCAGTTCACGATGATATCTTTTCCGTCGGCCGGTGTCAGTTCATAAAATTTGCCCACTTCGGCATTCTTCAGGGCTGCAATACCCTTGATGGGTTCGATAGGACGAACGTAGAAGTCGAGGTCGGTGGGTATGGCATCCTCCCAAACTTTGTTTTCCACCGTATTGATCCAGCGGATATTAAGGTGGTGTTTGCCTTCCGAAATGTTATCGGCAGAGAGGTGAATTCCCTCGGGCATGGTGTTGTAGGTAATCGGTTCCTTGTCGTCGATGCGCAATTCAACCGCGGTCGTACCACCCCATTCTGCCGGACCGAAGCGATAAGTAGCACCGCTGAGGATGGCAGGGAAGTCGATGAACGATTCGGCTGTCTCGAAGCCGTTGAAGATGTTGCCGGGTACGACATGCCAAGGCACAGAGTATTCGTTGCCTTCCATGAAGCGGATGTTGTCCACCATGACACTGAAATCGCGACCTTGGTTGTTGTTCTTGTCGTCAAATCTGAATCTCACGCGATAGGGTGCATCGGGTTTTGCCGGAACGAGGTAATTCTGTAACACAGCTTCGGTTCGTTTGTCGAACACCGGTTGCAGCATGGCCCATGTGTTTCCACCATCGAAAGTGGCTTCGATATACCAGCATTTGTTGTCGTTGATGACCTTATCCATACCGTAATGCACGAAGGAGAATGAAATGGTGTTACCATAAACATCGTCCAGGAGTTCGAGATTGCTGTATTCGTCATCAACGATGCCAGCCTTGATTTGGATGGCAGAGCGACCTTGAGGAATGCCGTAAATGGAGTCATTGGCCACGCGGGCATTGTGCAAACGCCATCGTTTGCCGTTCACCATAATCGTGTCGGTTCCGAAATCGGTGGCATCCAACCCTTCAAAGTCAAAAGTGGTGGCAACCTTAGGCGGTATGTCGGGCTGTTGTGCTTGAGCGGGCAATGCCGCCATCGAGCACAGTCCGGCAAGGAAAGTGTGGAATGTGATTTTAAGTAAACTTTGTCTTTTCATTTTTTTCAAAAGGTAAGAAGCAATTGATGTTAAGGAGTTGCCGGAAGCTGCTCCTCATTATACTTCCGACAATTCGACATTTTTTGAGTTGGCAAATATACACATTATTTTCAGATTACAATGTTAAAAGTTTTTCTTTGTTGTCCGCTTCTGTTATTTTTTTTGCACTATTGTTGCAAGAAATTCCGTGTGTGACCCACTCACAATCGGTCACACGACTTGAATTAAATACTTGAAAAATACATTTTCTTCCATCTTTCATGCGAGATTTGGCACAACATTTCTTGCCTTTGAAGGTACTTACCGTTCGGTATTGTTCGCTTGTCGGCATCTTGCATGTCGTATCTTATTGAAAAAAATCAGCTACACCAACACCAAATCCAATATCAACATATTCGACCATCGCCCCATTCAGATTCGGACAATCAAGACTGTTGGAGGCTGATGCGTCGTAAAGGATGAAAGAGACCATCAATATATACAGTGCCAATGGTGCGCAACCCTACCCCCCCCTCACCCGTTCTGGTCAAAAAGAGTTGGGAACAGGAAGCATGTTTCAGGAAATATTATGTACTTTTGTGCCTCTAACAACGAAGAAAATGGAAACAGTATTGAAAGAAGGGATGACTTATACGTCCGAATTGGTGGTTGAGCAACAACATACCGCGATGGCACTCGGGTCGGGAGATATGCCTGTGTTGGCCACTCCGATGATGGTTGCGCTGATGGAAAATGCGGCGATGAAGGCCGTGGCGAGTGCTTTGCCCGAGGGAATGAGTACCGTTGGAGGGCAGATACAGACGAGTCATCTGGCACCTACGGCCTTGGGGGGCAAGGTCAAGGCCATTGCCACCCTCGAAAAGGTGGATCGCAAGAAACTCTTTTTCAGTGTGGCAGCCTACGAAGGTGATAAACTTCTCGGCAAAGGAGAGCATCTGCGCTTCATCGTCGAGCGCGAAAAGTTCCTTCCCAAGTAACCAGCTGTTTCACCACTTCACCGGCAAGGATGAGTCCGGCGGTGGCCGGAACGAATGCGTTGCTGGCAGGAATGGCACGCCGTTTGCCCGGGTCGTCTGCCGAAGGCTCCACGGGTTGTGAGGGTATCTCGTCGCTGAACACCACCTTGAGCGAGGGGATACCCTCTTTGCGCAGCTTCTTCCGGATGACTTTTGCCAGTGGGTCGACCGAAGTTTCGTTGATGTCGGCCACTCTGAATGCCGATGCCTCCATCTTGTTGGCGGCTCCCATCGAGCAGATCACGGGCACCCGCAAACGGTAACATTGGCGAATCAGCTCCAGTTTGGCGGCCATCGTATCGACACAATCGACCACATAGTCGAATCGGCTCAAGTCAATTTGATCTGCATTTTCGGGCAGGTAGAACATCCGATGCTTTGTAACCACACAATAAGGATTGATGTCTTTGATGCGCAGTTCGGCCACATCGACCTTTGCTTGGCCGATGGTGGAGTGAAGTGCGTATATCTGTCGGTTGAGATTCGATAACGCTACGGTGTCGTTATCGATGATGTCGAGGTGTCCGATGCCGCTTCTTGCCAACGCTTCGACGACATAACCACCCACTCCTCCGATACCGAATACCGCCACATGCGCCTCTTTCAGCTTATCGACGGCCTCTTTTCCGAGCAGCATCTGTGTGCGTTGAAAGGGATTGCCCTGTATGTCGGTCATGGTTTCGGCGGATCGTTGATGAGACGGATGCTTTTGTCACCCGGTTCGATGAGGCGGCGTTTGTAAAGGTCGCCAACGGCTTTCTTGAAGACTTTCTTGCTCACTTCAAAGCGGTCGCGGATGTCTTGGGCATCGCTTTTGTCGCCCAAGTCGCAATAACCGCCCGACGATTGCAGGTAGCGCAGCAGCGTTTCGGCAAAATCGGTGGTCTGTTGTCTGCCTTCGGGCTGCAGGGTGACATCAATCTTGCCGTCCTCTCTCACCTGCATGATGTAGCCTTTGAGGCGGTCACCGGTGCGAAGCGGCCTGAAAACCATATTGTCGTACACCAATCCTGCATATCGGTTGTCGATGATAACCTTGAATCCAAGGTCGGTTTTCTGCCACACGAGCAGTTCCACTTCATCGCCTTTGACATAGGTAGCAGGTTCTTTATCCAAAAAATGTTCAACCTTTGCCGAAGCCATGATGCGGTAGCTGTCGGGATCGATGGTGATGTAAACGATGTATGAAAGTCCCTTCTCCATTCTCTTCTTCTGTTCTCTGAACGGACAGAAGAGATCTTTCATCAATCCCCAATGCAGAAAAGCTCCAAACTCATTGACCCATGACACTTCGAGGCAGGCGAAATCGCCCACCTTGGCGAGAGGTTTCTCGGTGGTGGCCACCAGTCGTTCTTCCTGATCAAGGTATAAAAAGGCCTCCACTTCATCACCGATGCGGGTGTGTTGGGGGACATATCGTTGGGGCATCAGTATTTCCTCGCCGTCGCCACCGTCAAGATAGATGCCGAAATCCACTTCCTTGACGACGCGCAGGCGGTTGAAATCGCCCAGTCTTAATGCTTTGTTCATGTTGTTCTGATGGTTGGTTTGTAATGTCGAACGGTAAGACTACCGAACGATGGTGAAAGGTTTTAGCTATTCAAGCATACCGTCACGCATCCGGATGGTGCGGTCGGTGATGGCCGACAGCTGGTCGTCGTGGGTGACGATGACAAACGTCTGTCCCATTTTTTCTCTCAGTTCGAGAAAAAGTCGATACAGGTCGTTGCGATTTTTAGAGTCGAGCGAGCCGGAAGGTTCGTCAGCAAGGATGACCGAAGGATGGTTCATCAGTGCCCTTGCCACCGCCACCCGTTGCTTTTCGCCGCCCGATAGTTCGGCTGGCTTGTGGCCTGCCCGGTCGGAAAGTCCCATGAACTGCAGCAGTTCGACGGCACGTTCCTTGGCTTGCGCCGACGATTTTCCGGCAATGAATGCCGGTATCATCATGTTCTCGAGGGCGGTAAACTCGGGCAGCAGCTGATGGAACTGAAATACAAATCCGATGTGTTTGTTTCTGAAATCGGCCAGCTTGCCTTTCGAGAGTGTGCTTACGTCGATGCCGTTGATGCTCACCGTTCCGCCGTCGGGTTTGTCGAGCGTTCCCATGATTTGCAAAAGGGTGGTTTTCCCGGCACCGCTGGGTCCCACGATGCTCACCATTTCGCCTTCGGCAATATGGAGGTCGATGCCTTTGAGCACTTGTAATTGTCCGAAACTTTTGGTTATTTGCTGTATGTCTATCATGATGCTGGTTTTCCGTGTTTTGAGTTGCATTCTGTATCGGAAGCGTTCCTTCGCTTCATTTCTTTGTCGAACCCGAAGCCTATACTCCCGAACGTTTTGCCCTGATCCATTCGCCCACCGCCTGATAAGCACTCATTTCCTCCTGATGTTGTGACGAGGCAAATGTCATGCTGTCGGGTTGCGCTCCATATTGGTCGGGGAACAGAATCATCAAGGTCGTACCCGAAAAATGCTTTTCGATTTCGTCGGGCAGTCGTTCGAGGGCCGATTTGTAAGAAATAGTGCCTTTGCGAGCCGTCACGACCACGAAGAGATGGTCTTCATGGATGGTCGATGCCAACAGGGGCAGTTCGTTCCAGTGTCCCATGCGGGTAAAGGTGGCTCTTACACCAGGATGATGCCGGGTGAGGTAATGGTTGATGTGGTTGAGCGATTCGTTGCGTCCGTGATACTCGATACGGCAGTCGAGATTCTCGGCGAGGCGTGCCAAGCGTTCCACCCATCGGTGAAATCCCGGCTCGTATTCGGCTCGTGAGGGAACGGCAACCTGAATTTTGCGGAGCGTGTTGAGCGGTTGTTTAAGCCGCACGAACATGATTTGCCTTGACAAGCCGTTGTAAAGGCTTTGCGCAAAGGTTCCCCAGAAATTGGGCGACACCTCCTTGTGGATGTGCATTCCCATGATGATTTCGGAAGCGTCAAACTCTTTGAAGGCGTGTTTGATGCCGTTGGCGATGTTGGCAGCCACGCGAACCTGTGTCTGCATGTTCACTTCCGACGCGCTTGCCACTTGTTGCAGGTGTTCCAACAGCCGATGTCCTTTTTCCTGATTGGTGCGTCTCGCATCGTCATCGTAGACTACATGGAGCCCGATGAGTCCACGGTTGAGTTTAGGATTGCGGACAAGTATCGCCAGATTGACCAGTCCGTCGGCAATCTCCCGGTACTTGACAGGCAGCAATATCGTCTCATCATCCCTCCGCTGAACATCTTTCGACGGTGCAGAGTCGCGCTCGAGAACAATGGCTTTGGAGGCATTGTCGGTGACGAGGGTGGAAATGATGCACGAAAAAAGTATCATGATGACAACGCTGTTGAGAATTCCATTGTCGACCAGATAATGCCCCGGTGACAATTCCAGCCGCATTCCCACCATGCTCATGGCAATGGCTCCGGCGGCGTGGGCGGAGGTAAGACCGAAGATCATGTGACCCGACGAAAGCGGAAGGCGCAACACATGGGTCATGGTATAGGCGGCCACGGCCTTTCCCGCTGTTCCGAATATCACCAGAGCGAGCATCAGCCACACGATGTTGCCGCCTCCAAAGAGCAGCTTGACATCAATAAGCATACCTACTCCGATGAGGAAATAAGGGATGAAAAGGGCGTTGCCGATGAACTCGATGCGGTTCATGAGTGGCGAAACATGAGGTATGTAGCGGCTCATGATCAAACCGGAGAGGAAGGCTCCGAAGATTCCTTCGAGTCCCATCAGGTCTGAAAAGGCGGCACTCATGAACAGCATGGCAAGCACAAAGATGTACTGCATCACCGCATCACTGTACCTTCGCAAAAACCATCGGGTGAGACGGGGAATGAGTATTATCAACCCTGCAAACATGACAAGGACCTTACAGACAAAGACAAGCCAGAAGTTCCAACCGTTACCCTGTTCAAAGATGCCGACGATGGCTGCCAGAACGACCAGCGACAAGAATAGTGAAATCATCGTGGAACCTACGCTGAGGGTCACACTGTGGTGTCGTTGCAAACCGTAACGGCCCACGATGGGATAGGCGATGAGCGTATTGGATGCCATGATGCACCCCAACAGCAATGAAGTGATGACTGAATAGTTCATCAGATAGAGGCCTGTGAGATAGATAAGAACAAAGGGGATGATAAAAGTGAGCAATCCGAACGAAAGAAAAGTCTTCTTATGGCGCTTGATGCCCTCGATATCCATTTCAAGACCCGCCAGAAACATGATATAATATAGCCCGACCTTGCCAAACAGTTCGAACGAATCGTCGCGTTTGAGTATGTCGAGTCCGTGTTGCCCGATGAGAACACCTGCCAACACCATCCCTATGATGTGGGGAATGCGCAGCTTGCCCATGATGATGGGTGCCAGCAATATCACGCAGAGCACAACAAAGAATATCAATGTCGGGTCGCTGATGGGAAAGTAATTCGACAGATTCGCCATGGTTGTTTTGGATGTATTATCGGGCGAAGGAATTGGGCAAGGGTGCGTGGAGTGAGCGTCGTAGAAGGTGATGCGGACTGCTTCCGACTCCTTGCATGGTCAAATCGTTCCGCTATATGGTTGCAAAGGTACGACATTTTCGGCAATAATCGTAGTATCTCGGTTCATCATTTCGTCTCTATCGGTTATCCGATTCCGGGTCGGTTTCGTTTGATTGCAGGGCAGTGGAATCGTTGTGGAGTGTAGGGCTGTTCTTTTGGCCTCAGAAAGGTTATGATGCCGATGCGAGAATAAGCTCATCGGCCAACCAATTCTGAGAATCGTCCAAGTGCTTGTGTGACAATGTTTTGTGAGAAATATTAAAGCTAAGGAACAATATGTGCCTTTTCGCGACCCAAAACTTATCCTTTTGGACGATAAAAGTGCCCCTTTTGTGTGGCAGGAGTTGCCCTTTGTCTTTCCCGATTACACTTGCTGTATTGATTGTACAGCTTGATCTCGGCAAATCGGTTGCTATGACGGACGATAAAAGATAACCTCGAACGCAACTGCCGGTCGTGAAAGAAGCATAACCGGCATGATATGTAATGCCAAGTGGTGCGTTTGACATATGTCGGATGTAGTGGGGTCGGAATACGAAGGCAGACAACTCTTGAAACCTTTTTTACGTCCAATGGTATGGTTGCGTGGGTCGGAAGGGCTTCCTTTCCGTGAATCAATGTCCTGTGAACACCCATCTGGCTGTCATCATGCCGAGATAAACGCCGATAATGCCCGTTACAACGCTGCCGACGACATAGAGCAAGGAAGTGAACATGAGGTCTTGGCGTAAGAGCTGAAAACTCTCATTGCAAAAGGTCGAAAAGGTGGTGAAGCCACCGCAAAACCCTATCACGAGCAACTGGCGTGCATGGGGATTGAGCTGACCCGAATTTTCGAAAGCTACGTGGAGGAATCCGACGATCAGACAACCCAAGAGATTGACTGTGAGCGTTCCCAACGGAATGGAACGGATACTGTCGGGTTGTAGCCATTGGGATATGAGGAAGCGCAAAACCGAGCCGCAAGCACCGCCGAAGGCTACTGACAAAATGGATGCTGTCATGAATGAAAAAGGTAAAGATTGATGGATGGTGTCATGAATGTGAATCAATCGGAGAGTGGCAGGACGGCTGTGGCTTCTTTTGACGGTAAGACTACCTTGACACACACTGAGCCATGGGGAATAAAGGAGTAAGAAATCGGGCTGAACAACGATTGGAGATGACCGCAACGTTACATTGCCATATTGTGTGTTTTTTCGTCCGAGAGTTGCTCTCTACCGCCTTTTGTCCATGAATATAAAACGATTGCTGTGGCCGATATGGCATCGACAACGACGCATCGGTCACAGCAATGATATGTCATGAGAGGCTACGGCCATGTGTTTTCTTCACGTCGGTAGTGAATAACCGGCAGAAGATTTGTACAAACGACACAAAACACAGACTTGAACTCCCGAGGGAATGAAACCTATGCCAAACATTGGAGGTAACGCTCTGCCTCGATGGCTGCCTTACATCCGCTGGCGGCTGCCGTAATGGCCTGGCGGTAATGGGGATCTGCCACGTCACCGGCAGCAAATACACCCTCTATTTTTGTTCGGGGAGTGCCGTCGATGGTCTTGATATATCCGGCTTCATCGGTTTCAAGCCACTTGGTGAAAACCTTGGAGTTGGGGGTATGGCCGATGGCAAGGAAAAAACCGTCGAGAGGAAGGTCATAATGTGACTCGTCGGTTTCACCCAGTCGTTTCACAAGGTGAGCGCCTTCGACTCCCCCTTCGCCATACAGTCCTTCGGTGTTGTGTTCAAACAATACTTCGATGTTCTCGGTATTCATTACCCTGCGTTGCATCACTTCGGACGCACGGAGGAAAGGTTTGCGGACAATGAGATACACCTGCTTCGCCATACTTGCCAGATAGAGGGCTTCTTCGCAAGCGGTATCACCGCCTCCGACGACACCTACAACCTTTTTGCGATAGAAAAAGCCATCGCAGGTGGCACATGCCGACACTCCCTGACCGCTGTATTTTTTCTCATCGGCCAATCCGAGATAGCGTGCCGAGGCACCGGTGGCAACGATAACGGCATCGGCTTCGATCTCGACGTTGCGGTCGGTGGTAAGCACAAAAGGCCTTTGATCGAAGTCGACCTTCACAATCTCGCCATCTCTGATATCGGCTCCGAAGTTTTCAGCCTGTGACCGGAAGTCGGTCATCATCTGTTCGCCTTCCACTCCTTCCGGATAACCGGGGAAGTTCTCGACGATGGTGGTTTGGGTTAATTGCCCACCCGTTTGCATTCCGCAATAAACTACAGGCGATAAATTGGCACGAGAGGCATAAATGGCGGCTGTGTATCCTGCCGGGCCGCTGCCGATAATGACGCAGCGGATGTGTTCTCTTGTTGACATGATAGTTTTTCTGTATTGTTATATATGGAGAAATATCCAATCATGAAAGACAATAATGTCTCTCATTATCACCAATCGACCATTGAATTCCGGATCGGTATCGTTTGCTCGCCGAGCTGTCTGAATTGTTGTTTGTTGCGGTCGTAGCGGGCTATGGCAAAACGGCGACAACCAAGATGCCGGCAAGCGGACGAAATCGGACGGGAAATGCCATGAACGGCATGAAATGTAGAACCAAACGCTCTTATGACCGATTTGGGATTATTGGATATTCTCCGTTTAAATGTTGGATTATTTCAACAATTCGATGATTTGTTTCTCGATGTTTTCAATCTTTTCGGTCGGTTCGAAACGGGCAACCACGGCACCTTTCTTATTTACCAAGAACTTGGTGAAGTTCCATTTGATGTCGGGTTTCTGCTGATAGTCGGGATCTTCCTTCGACAACATATCATGAAGAAGGGGAGCAATCTTGTGTTCCATGTCCCATCCGGCAAAACCTTTCTGCTCTTTCAAGAATTTATAAAGCGGATCGGCATCTTCGCCATTGACCTTAATCTTCTTGAAACGGGCGAACTCTGTGCCGTAGTTCAGTTTGCAGAACTCGTGGATGGCATCATCGGTGCCGGGAGCTTGCTGGCCGAATTGGTTGCAAGGGAAGTCCAGAATTTCGAATCCTTCACTATGATGTCTCTCGTAAAGTTTTTCGAGTTCTTCATATTGTGGTGTAAAACCGCATTGTGTGGCGGTATTAACAATCAGTACAACTTCGTTGGTATATTCTTTGAGCGATACGTCATTGCCTTTTCTGTCTTTGACAGTGAAATCATAAATTGTTTTCATCTTGTTCCTTTTTTCGGTGAATAAATTAAATATGTTGGGGAGATGAACAATGGTTTGTTCATGTTGTTGTGCGTAAGGTGTTACGCTTCTACTCTGCAAACTTACACAAAAAAAATGAATCAAGCACGTGTTCTATCAAAAACTTATGGCCTTTCAATGATTCTTTTTGTAATTTTTACATTTTAGGCCATCGTTCTTCCCGATCCGGCTCTCGGGGATAATGAGGGGAATACCATCGGATGTATTGTCAAAGACTGATGATTGGGGTAGGGCGAGTAGGCTTTTTCAACTCCAATCGGTTACCATGAGCCAAAATGAACATTGCCGATTATACTTTTCATGACCGGCTTTTTCAATAAAAAACTCGCCTTTCCATTCCAATCCATCATGGCAGATTCTGCTTTTCATACAATTTGTAGATATACAGATTGAATGGATGGGTAAAAAGAAAAGAGGATGCGACAAGTGTCGCACCCTCCTTTTTATGTCAGAAGAATATTTCTCATTGATTATTTGATAACCTTCTTGCCGTTTTCGATAACGATACCTTTATAAGAATCGTTTACACGTTGACCGCTGAGGTTGAATGTAGCCTTGTTAGCTTTAACGGTTTCAACAGTCGGAGTTTCGATACCGTCAACAATAGGACCGCTACCTTGAGCGATATGGAATGCTTGTTCGGCACCGTTCACACCTTTGATGTAGTAGGTTGCCACACGACCTTCGGTTCCTGCGGGAAGTGCTTGAGCTGTGAAATTGAGAATGGTGATGTAACTGTAAACACTCTTTTTGCCATCTTCTTCCTTATCGGCGACATCTAAAGAGTTGTCCATTTCATATTCGAGCCAATCGTAGCCACCTTCTTGTTCGGGAATCAGTTCATAGAGATTGTTGCCATCTGCATCTGTCCAAGAGTTTGCTTTGTTGAAAGCTGTGAAGCCGGCTTGTTTTCCGTCGTTGAATGTGAAGTTGAAAGGAACTTGGCCGCCCTCTACAGGAGCCACACCATATTGGATACCTTCACCGAAAGGCTTGATACCGTCCATGCTGATGGAGAAAGCGAAGAACAAGTTGAAGTGACCTCCATTTTGAACTTCTTGGGTAAGTGTTTGTACGTTTCCGTCGCCGTCAACATAGTCGATTTCGGTGGGATAATATTCGTTCATGGGGATGCGTGCGGGTTCGGTGAAATTGAAACCGAGATCCATTCCGTCTTGGTTCATACCGGTAACTTCCATGATGAACGCGTCTTTCACAACGACGGGAAGAGGATTGCCGAATTCGTCAACCAAAGTGTTCTCAAGGTTTGCATAACCAAAGCCTTCACCTTTTGATGCATCCCAAGTATATTTACCACGGGGATCCTTGTCAGCAGTGGTGATGTTCTCTTTACCGAATGTGTAAACGGCCATGACATCACCTTTCACACCGTTACCTTTGTCTTTATACATGGTGAAAGTGATTTTGTTGTCACCGCTGAAAGGTAATTCGGACTTGGAGTCAAAATAGCAGATGTATTTGTTGATTCTTGTGGGACCTGCGGGCTTGTCGAATCTTTGACGGAAAACGGTGGGAGTCATGTCTTTGCCGTCAATGGTGCGGGTGCTGGTACCGAACAACCAAACGCCTTCTTCTTGCAACCAAGCGTGGAAGAGACCGGTGAGACCGATGTCGTAAACGGCAGCGGGCCATCCGTCTTGGGCATGAACAATACCTGTTTGTGTGGCATCGCTTTTACCGAAAGTGAACGCAACCTTTTGGGGAGCTGTCAATGAGGGAGCGAAGAACAAGGCATTGGTTTGCAAACCGCTGAGTGTGTATTTGAGATTGTTGTCACCATCAACCATTTCAGCAGGAACGTTGGTGTTATTGATTTGCCAAGAGGTTGAAGACTTGTCGGTAGATTTGTTGATGAACTTCACTTCTTTATAAGGAGGAAGGAAGAGATAACAATATTTGTTGTTGACGAGCTGGAACGAACCTTTCGGTGTGGCATAGAAAACTCCGTCTTCGTATGATTTGCGAGGAGCGAACCGAGGAGCGATGGAGGTGGAAGCCTTCACTACTTCTTTTGTTGAAATAGCGTTGCTCAGATCGCTCATGCTGAGGCCGCTTTTCACAGCGACATCTTGTGCGTTGGCAGCTGTAACAGCTGCCACGGCAGCGCACATAAGTAATGATTTTTTCATGTTGAGTAACCTTTTAATTAATAATGAGTGATATGTTTTTAATCTACATTTCAGAAAATTGTTGCGTGCAAATATAAGGCTTTTTTTTTGTCTCAACAAGAAAACCTATAAAAAAAGATGTTGTATAGACTAATAAAATGTGATAATCGATGATGGCTCCAATACCCGATTCTATCGGCATTTCATGAAAAGTGCCATGGTCTGGGCGGTCGTTCGTGAATCGACAGTCGTATATCCGGAGTGTATTCGTAATGCCGTTTCGGTTCTCAAAGCCGCAAGATGTGCGCAGAACCTTCATGTGTCTTTTGTCGGACGGTCTCCTTTCGCAAAAATGGAATCTACGTTTCCTAATATATAATTAAGGTATCAAACTGCGAATGATGACAGATTTATGTTGCGAAGCATACCCGAGACAATGTTTCTGTCAAATGATGCCGGCTAATGAATTGCTGAAAAGAAAGGGAGTGTGAACCAAAAGATAAAGGAGAAGTAAAAGAAAAAACGAAAATGTAGCGGGACCCAGGATTGAACTGGGGACCTCATGATTATGAATCATGCGCTCTAACCAGCTGAGCTATCCCGCCATACATTTTGTTTTTGCGGTTGCAAAGGTAATACAAAGTTTTTGAACGCCCAAAATTATTCTGCTTTTTTTTGCGCTTTGGCCGAAAATGGTTATTTTTGTGCCGTATACTTGAAGAGTATTACCACTATATCTTTGAATAATGAATAAACGGAAGATACAAATCGAGCGTGCATTGCGTTCTACGTCCGAGAAAATCATCTGGGGATTGATCAGCACAGAAGGAGGATTGTCGAAGTGGATGGCTGATGAAGTGAAAGAAACGGATAATGGCTTTCTGTTCACTTGGGGGCAAGAATATGGGCGAACGGATTCCCACGGTGCTGCCATTGTCGAGGTGGTGAAATTCCATCATCTGCGATTAAGGTGGGAAGATGAAGACGATGATCGGGCTTACATCGAACTTTGTATGGAAAAGAATGAACTGACCGACGACTATATCCTGCGAGTGACCGATTTTGCCTTGGATGATGAGGTGGAGACTTTGCGTGGTTTGTGGGAGCAAAATTTCGAACGTCTGAGACAGTCGAGCGGGCTCTGACCACGGCATGATGCTTCTATATTTGGTATAAAATACGCTAAAAGTTACGTTTATCCCGCTTTTACCCCTACCTTTGTAGTCGCATAGCCTTCCGGCTGTGCCTCTATGAACTGTTTGTATGCTTGGAATCAAGAAACTGGATATATTCATCGCCAAGAAGTTCGGCTTGCTTTTCGTCGGGACTTTCTTCATTTGTCAATTCGTTTTGATGATGCAGTTTTTGTGGCAGAACGTCGATAAGCTCATCGGAAAGGGCTTGTCGATTGAAGTCTTGGCACAATTCTTTTGGTACATGAGCCTGTTTCTCATTCCGCAGGCACTGCCTTTGGCGATACTTCTGTCTTCGTTGATGACTTTCGGTAACCTTGGTGAGAGCATGGAGCTGACCGCCATCAAGGCATCGGGCATTTCCCTGATGCGTACATTCCGCTCACTGATAGTCATGACCATCATCGTTTCTTTCGGCTCTTTTTATTTTCAAGACAGCGTGGGGCCCGATGCCAATCGCCGGTTGGCGCAGTTGCTTGTCTCGATGAAACAGAAAAGTCCCGAAATAGGCATCCCCGAAGGCGTGTTTTACGACGGCATCCCGCAGTGTAACCTCTATGTGCAGAAAAAAAACCTTGATACCGGTATGCTCTACGGCATCATGATTTACCGCATGACCGACAGCTTTGAAGATGCTGCCATCATCCTTGCCGACTCGGGAATGCTGCAATCCACCGCAGAGAAAAAACACCTCTTGCTCACACTCTACAGCGGAAAGTGGTTTGAGAACATGCGTTCTCAGGAGCTGGCAGGCAGTGCAGGCGTCCCTTATCGGCAGGAAACATTTTGGAAGAAAACCATCGTGATGGACTTCGACGGCGACTTCAATCTCGCTGACGGCAGTTCACTTGCCAACAATGCCAAGGCAAAGAGCCTGCGCCAGATCAAGCTCGACCTCGATTCACTCAACCATTATTATGACAGTGTGGGACATAGCTTCTACGACGATGCCCGTGTGACCTACCTTTCCGTCGCTTCGGCACATCGGAACGATTCGCTCAAAGCAGCAAGACTGGCAGCCGCGCCCTCGCTCAACTTCGACAGCATCTTTGCCAAAGTACCTTCCGAAACGCGGTTGGCGGCCGTCAACATTGCCTTGGCAAGGGTGAAACAAACCGTCAGCGACCTCGATTTCAGAAGCATGATCACATCGGATGGTGACAAACTCATCCGACAACACAAGATCGAAGCCGTCAACAAGTTCACCTTGGCACTGTCGTGCATCATCTTTTTCTTCATCGGTGCCCCCCTCGGCGCCATCATCCGCAAGGGCGGTTTCGGCTTTCCCATCATCGTGTCGGTATTGGTGTTCATCGTGTTCTACATTCTCGACAACACAGGTTACCGTATGGCCCGGGGCGGCATGTGGGCGATATGGTTCGGAAAAGGCATGGCAACGGCGGTGTTGGGACCTCTGGCAGTATTCTTTACATACAAAGCAAATCGTGACTGGGCATTGGCAGACATGGATGTCATGAAGCGTGCCGTCGCCAAAGTGGTGGCATGGCTGCGCAAATTCAACCTCTCTTGAGGCTTGTCGCCCATCAATATAAACCAATTACATAAAACCAATCATAATGGAACAATTTAAGATAGACAGCATTGAAGATGCTTTGAAGGACTTTCAATTGGGTGAGTTTGTCATCGTTGTCGATGATGAAGACCGTGAAAACGAAGGCGACCTGATCATTGCCGCCGAGAAAATCACTCCCGAGAAGGTCAATTTCATGCTCAAGCACGCCCGTGGCGTACTTTGCGCCCCCATCACGCTGAGCCGTTGCAAGGAACTCGACCTCCCCCATCAGGTACAAGACAATACGTCGGTGCTGGGAACACCCTTCACTGTCACCATCGATAAGCTCGAAGGATGTTCTACCGGTGTATCGGCTTCCGACCGTGCGGCCACCATTCGGGCACTTGCCGATCCCTCGTCCACGCCTCAAACCTTCGGCCGGCCAGGACATATCAATCCACTCTATGCCCAAGACAACGGTGTGTTGCGTCGCAGCGGACATACGGAAGCTGCCGTCGACCTTTGTCGTCTGTCGGGACTCTATCCCGCCGGCGCACTCATGGAAATCATGAACGACGACGGAACCATGGCACGTATGCCTGAACTGATCAGAATGGCCAAAGAGTTCGGACTCAAAATCATCACCATCAAAGACCTTATCGCCTACCGACTCAAGCGCGAATCGCTCATCGAAGTGGGTACGGAAGTTTCGTTACCCACCGATTTCGGCATGTTCAGACTCATTCCTTTCCGCCAAAAGGCCACCGGTGTGGAAAACATGGCACTCATCAAAGGCGAGTGGACCGAAGACGAACCCATCCTCGTGAGGGTGCATTCCTCGTGTGCCACAGGCGATATCCTCGGCAGCAAGCGGTGCGATTGTGGCGAACAGCTCCATAAGTCGATGGAAATGATCGAGAAAGAAGGCAAAGGAGTCATTATCTATATGCAGCAAGAGGGAAGGGGAATCGGACTGATGAACAAGATAGAGGCCTACAAACTACAGGATGAAGGGCTTGACACCGTCGATGCCAACATCCATTTGGGCTTCAAACCCGATGAACGCGATTATGGCTGCGGCGCACAGATGCTGAGACATCTCGGTGTGAGAAAAATGCGCCTGATGACCAACAATCCCGTGAAACGCGTTGGACTCGAGGGCTATGGCTTGGAAATCGTGGAGAACATCCCCATCGAAGTCACTCCCAATCCTTACAACCTGCGTTATCTCGAAACAAAGAAACAGCGCATGGGGCACAGTCTCCACCTCGGAAAGGGTATCAAATAAAAGGGGAAAGCAGCCGGCAGGCAGGCTCTTCCGTCCATCCAATCGTCAATCTGTCGTGTACTTTGTCGCGATGGATTGACGTTTTCTTTGTATCCTGCTTATAGCATAACCCCGGCTTTTGTTTCTTCTTGAGAAAACAACCCAAGTGTAATCGCGGAGACATCCCATATCTTGATGAAGTCAGTCCTTGGTGCAATGAACGATTTGGGATAATCCTTGCAGCCTTTCCTTCATATCAAAAGTTTGCAACACCGTTGGCTTTTTGAGACTTTTTAGTTCCATTGCCGATCAAGAAATGTTCTAATTATAAATGAATGAAAAAAAAGTTGCTGCCGGGTCGAGATGCTTTCTTTTTCTTTATATTTGCGATGACATATAAGTCCAATATATTTTACTCTAAACTTTTTTATTTATGAAGAAACAATTATTACTTGCTGTCATGTCTATGGTCACGTGTTTCAACATGGCCCATGCACAGAACGAGCAATTTGTGGAAATCGTCTCGACAAAGGACACGGGGACCTGGAGACTGACCCTGAGTGCAGAAAACAGCGACGACGAATCAAAAGTATGGGTCGACCTGAACCATAACGGCAAAAAAGATGACGACGAGTCCATCGGAATGTGGGAATGGCTAAGCTACAGCCGCCCCCGCACCGGCAACAGTCTGCGCGTTTACGGTCCCGTCAAAAAACTTTCCTGCAGTTTTAACGACATCAAGGAAATACATGCTGAAAACAACTCTACCATTCAGGAGTTGGAATGTACTTATAGCAAAGACCTAACTTCCATCGACCTTTCCTCGAACTTGAGTCTGAAGAAAGTAAACATCTCCGGCTGTAAGCTGACATCCGTCAAATTACCGTCAAAAGATGCCCGCCTCGAGTTCCTCGATGTAAATGACAATGAGCTGAAGGACATAGATGTGAGCGGATGTCCGGAGCTTGCGACGTTGCATTGCTTCACCAACAAAATTGCCGCCCAGGAAATGCATCGCCTTGTGGTGGGACTTGCTGATCGTTCGGATAAAGAAATTGCCGGACAAATGTTTGTCTTGAAAGACATCGGCAAGCCCGAAGTCAATGAAATCCTCAAAAGTACGGTGTTGTTGGCCAAACAAAAAAATTGGAAAGTGAAGTATTTCAGTGGTCAGTCCGATTACGAGGGTTCCGATCACAGCCTTTATTCGGATAACCTGCCGAAAGCAATGCTCATCTCGTCGTTGAAGAACGGTGCCGAATGGGTGCTGAGGTTCGATGCGGATGATGAAGCACGCAAAAGAGTTTGGATTGACTTCAATGGCAACGGATTGTACGATTATGGAGAGGAACAGGTTCTTTTTGATGAAGAGGTGCGCTTCCCTTTGACCGATAGCAAGCTGACTATCTATGGCGACCTGAACAAATTAAGTTGCAGGGGGCTTGCCCTGACGACACTCGATGTGGCCGGACTGACGAATCTGAAGGTATTGGACTGCTCCCAAAACACCCTTGACGAGTTGAAACTCAATACTAATGTCAAGCTCACGGATTTGCTCGCTTATCAGAATAAACTCGATGATATCGATATTTCGGGCAATGTCGGACTGTCTAATGTTTCGCTGAACGACAATAAGCTCCGAAATCTTTCCCTTTCCGAAAACAAGAATCTTTCGGTCTTGTTCGTTTCCGGCAATGAGTTGGAAGAATTGAATGTGTCGGCGTGCCCCGGTCTTGTTTCATTGGCTTGTGAAAACAATAAGATAAAGGAGTTGAACCTTGCCGGAAACACCGGTTTGGAAACGTTCTATTGTGGCGGCAACCTGCTTTCCGCGCTCGATCTGAGTGCGCTGAAGAACCTTTGGATGCTTTCATGCGAGAAGAACGGCATCGAATCTTTGAAGTTGCCCAAGTCTTCGAAGCTGGAGCGAGTCTATTGTTATGCCAATCGGTTGAAAGGTTCGGCGATGACCGGACTTTGCCAGTCGTTGCCCATGCGTGAACCGGGTAAAAAAGGCATGCTTGTCGTTGTCGACACAAAAGATGAGACAGAAGGAAATGAATGTTATTCATCGGATGTTCAAACCGCACTCGGACGCAACTGGCAGGTATATGATTACCGGGGCAACGAGAATGGCGGGCTGAATCCGTATGAAGGTATCGCAACCGGCATTGACTCTTCGCTGAAATCCGATGACATTGCCGATATTTCTTATATCAATGCCCAAGGTATGGTGAGCCGAAATCCTTTCAAGGGCGTGAACATTGTCGTTGTCAAAGATAAAGCCGGCAACATATTGAAGACTAAAAAAGTCATCGAATAGTATCATCAAGTTGATGGCAGTGAAATCCAAATCGGTTCTGAGAGACAGGCAAAGGTTCTCGGATAACCGATTTGGGTTTCCTTTTTTTATCCCGAGATCAGCAGTCCGTCTCGTCCTGCATTTCATGCCGTTCATAACACTTTCCGTCCGATTTTGTTTGATTGTCAATATGTTGCGCATCGACGACGGCTATGTACCCGCCTACCTCGGCGTGCTGCTGCACAGCCTGAACGCCGCCGCCGCCTCGTACTGCGAGATGACCGAGACACAGGACCACCACGCCGTCACCGACCCCTCGGGCATGTATTCCGAAGCCGGATACAGGATGGTGGGCGTCGTGGAGGACACACAGGTCAGAAGCGATGCCGCCAGCAGCCTCTATGCCTTCAGCAAGAGCAAGGGACAGTTCCTGAAGATAAAGGAAACGGGCAACACCATGCCATACTTCAGTGCCTACCTGAAGCTCGAAGGCAGCAGCCACGCCGCACCCTTCTCCTTCCGCTTTGACGACGGAGGCTCCTCCGCGACAGGCATCGGAGATACCGTGACGGAGGCAGGCGACGATGCGCCCTACTACAACCTGAACGGCATGAGGGTGGACAGACCCGCCAGGGGCGTGTATGTCCATGACGGAAAGAAAGTAATCATCAAATAAAGGAGACATTGACCATGAAGAAGAAAGAATATATGCAGCCCAAGTCCGAGGTAATCGCCATCAACGGCGACACGATGATGGACGGCGGCCAGTGGTGGAGCGTACAGGTGAATCCCGACGAGGAGATCGAAGACGATGACATCGGTGCCAAGCAGGGCTTCTTCTCCGACGACGACGAGAGCTGGGGAAGACAGGGAGTCAGGGTGTGGGAAGACTGACGTGGCACACCGTTCCCTGTCCCGCCGCTGCCGTGGTGGGGCAGGGTCTTCCCGAACAGGACGGGAGACCGTCAGGCAGACGTTATCATTCATTAACCAAGCCACCGGGCGGTGCAGATACAGATCCTGACTAAATATACTTCAGTGGGGCACTACTTATACTTTAGATGCCCACTACTTATACTTTAGTCGTTGTTAACATTCCCGCCGCCCGAAGGCACAAGACAGTCAAAGCTATGGCATTTTACAGGAAAATGAAGATGAAGGCGGACGGCAAGTGGTATCCCAAGTCCGTTCTGACAGGCTCGGCCGCCACGACGGAGCAGGTGGCAAAGCGCGTGGCAGCCGAATTGGCGGTCAGTCCCGCCGACGTGCGGGCCGTACTGACCACCCTCGGCCTCTGATTCCCGGTCGGGATAAAAATGAACGGCAGACATCACACGAAATGATGTCTGCCGTTTTTGTGTTCCCTGCCGCATTCATGATGCCTGCCGCATTTTCCTGCTGCATCATCGCATTGGGGAAAACCTCTCGATCATGAATCTTTTTATAACCCGGCATTTTGATGGCCGGTTCGGGACAGTCGGGGGGCGCGTGTGCGTTCCGATACGACTTCTTCCGTTTGGTCTACACGTTGTCTCTCGCGTTCTTTCGCTTCAGAAGATGTCTCAGAAGGAAGTATGCCGCCACCAGAGCCATGGCGATGAGCAGTCCCCACTTGAGCTGGTCGCCGTATTCGTGGAGCTTGTCGTTGAGTTTTTCGGGCGGAACGATCGAGTGCAGGTACCATCCGAGTGCAGCCAGGATGGCATGCCATGCGCCGGCACCGACGGTGGTGTAGAGCAGGAATTTCCAGTAGTTCATCTTCGAGAGCCCGGCGGGGATGGATATGAGGTGGCGTATGCCGGGCAGCAGTCTGCCGGTGATGGTCGCCACCATGCCGTGGTCGTAGAAGTAGCGTTCGCTTTTCTCTACCTTCTCTTGGTTGAGGAGGCACATCTTTCCCCATTTGCTGTTGGCAAACCTGTAGATGATGGGTCGTCCGAGATAGTAACCTGCGGCATAATTGATGCTGGCACCTATGTTGGCACCGATGGTTGCAAAGAGGATGACGAGGAAGACGTTGAGCTCGCCTTGGGCCGCACGGTAGGCGGCGGGCGACACGACCAGTTCCGACGGTACGGGAATGACGGTACTCTCGAGCAGCATCAGGAAAGTGATGGTTGCATAGTTGAGGTTGTCGAGCAGGGCGGTAATCCAGTGCATGATGTCCGTGGGTGTTATTTGTTCTGCTTGGCCCAGCTGTCTTTCAGGCCCACTGTCTTGTTGAACACGGGATGTTCGGGCGTCGAGTCGGGATCGGCCATGAAGTAGCCGATGCGCTGGAATTGCAGGTACTCGCCCGGCTGCATGGCGGCGGCAAAGGGTTCTACATAGCAGTTCTCCATCATCTGCAGCGACTGCGGATTGAGTTGCTCTCTGAAATCACGCTCGTCGGCGGCTGTGTTCTCCACGTCGAACAGCCGGTCGTAGATGCGCACTTCAGCCTTTCGGGCATGCTCTGCCGACAGCCAGTGGAGCGTTCCTTTCACTTTCCGGTTGGCACCTTCGCGTCCGCTCTTGCTTTCGGGGTCGTATTCGGCGTAAATCTCTTCTATCTCACCTTGTCCGTTCTTCTTGCAACCGGTGCATTTCACGATGTAGGCGTTCTTCAGGCGCACTTCCTTGCCGGGTGTCATGCGGAAGAATTTCTTGGGTGCGTCTTCCATGAAGTCCTCTCTTTCAATCCAAAGGTTGCGCGAGAAGGTGATGTCGTGGGTGCCGGTGTTCTCGTCTTCCGGGTTGTTGATGGCAACCATCTCCTCGGTTTGACCTTCGGGATAGTTCGTGATGACGAGCCTGACGGGGTTCAACACCGCCGAAACGCGGGTGGACCGGAGGTTGAGGTCTTCGCGGATGGCGGCTTCGAGGAGTGCCATGTCGTTGAGGGCGTCGAACTTCGTGTAGCCGATGGAGTCGATGAACTTGCGGATTCCTTCGGGCGAGTATCCTCGGCGGCGCATGCCGCTCAGGGTCGGCATGCGGGGATCGTCCCATCCGTTGACCTTTTTCTCTTCGACGAGTGCCAGCAGCTTGCGCTTGCTCATCACGGAATAGGTGAGGTTCAGCCGGTTGAATTCATATTGTCGGGGACGATAGTCGGTTTGGTTCTCCATCTGCTGGAGGTAATCCACGAACTTGTCGTAGAGCGGTCTATGGGGAACAAACTCGAGCGTGCAGATGGAATGGGTCACCCCTTCGAAGTAATCGCTCTGTCCGTGTGCGAAGTCGTACATCGGATAAGCGTTCCATTTGCTGCCCGTCCGGTGGTGGGGCGTGTGGATGATGCGGTAGATGATGGGGTCGCGGAAGTGCATGTTGGGGTTTGCCATATCCATTTTCGCACGCAGCACCATCGAGCCTTCCACGGCTTCAGGGGTGTTCATCTTCTCGAAAAGAGCCATGCTTTCTTCGGCCGGCCGGTCGCGATAGGGCGAATTCTGTCCGGGTTCGGTGGGCGTTCCCTTCTGTTGTGCAATCTGTTCCGAGCTTTGTTCGTCTACGTATGCCAGGTCGTTGCGAATCATCCATTTGGCAAACTCCCAAAGTTTGTCGAAGTAGTCGGAGGCATAATAAATGTTTCCCCATTCGAATCCCAGCCATTTGATGTCGTTGAGGATGTTTTCCACATACTCGTTGTTTTCCTTGCTGGGGTTGGTGTCGTCGAAACGCAGGTTACAAACGCCATTGTATTTCTTGGCGATGCCGAAGTCCATGCAGATGGCTTTGGCGTGCCCGATGTGCAGATAACCGTTGGGCTCGGGCGGAAACCGGGTCTGGATGCGACCGCTGTTCTTGCCCTCCGCGAGGTCTTTTTCCACAATCTGCTCAATGAAATTCAAACTTTGTCTCTCTTCGTGTGTATGTTCGTCTGTTACCATAATCATAAAATATAGAGCTGCAAAATTAGATAATTTTTCCGATATTCCCCCCGTTGGCTCCAAAAAAGAAAGGCTTTTCTTGGCTATGCAGCGTAAAATATATAATTTTGTCGTGGCTTACGGACAGCAAAGCCCTTTGGTGAAGTTGCCGGAAGGGTACCGCCGGAAAAGGCGGCCGGAAAGGTCGGGCTTACTTGTCACCGCATCCCGGCATGCCAATAAGAGGGAACGCATTCGTCCGTTGCCGTCATCGACACACCAACAGAACATAGAAATACAAGAAGATGCTGACACTTAAACAAATAAACGAGAATACCGGGCAAGTGGTTCGGGGATTGGAAAAGAAACGCTTTGCCGGTGCACGCGAAGCCATCGACGAGGTCTTGGCCATCGACAAACGCCGTAGGGATGCCCAACAGCAACTCGACAGCACGCGGCAGGAAGCCAAACGGCTGGCAGCCCGTATCGGGGCACTCATGAAAGAAGGCAGGCGCGATGAGGCTGACACCACCAAACAGGAGGTGGCTGCACTCAAAATCAAGGACAAGCAGCTGCAGGAAGAGATGGCTGCCGCCGAACAAGCGTTGACCGAACAGCTGTGCCGCATCCCCAATGTACCCCACGAAAGTGTCCCCGAAGGCAAGGATGCCGCCGACAATGAGGTGGTCCGGCAGGGCGGAAGCATCCCCCAACTGTCGGATGATGCCCTATGTCACTGGGACTTGTGCAAGAAATTCGGACTCATCGATTTTGATCTCGGTGTGAAGGTGACCGGGGCCGGATTCCCGATTTACATCGGTAAGATGGCACGCCTGCAACGGGCTCTCGAACATTTCTTCCTCGACGAAGCCCGGAAGAGCGGCTATCTTGAGGTGCAACCGCCGTTGTTGGTCAATGAAGCCAGCGGTTACGGCACCGGACAGTTGCCCGACAAGGAAGGACAGATGTACCATGCCGACCTCGACAACCTCTATCTCATACCCACGGCAGAGGTTCCCGTGACCAACATCTTCCGGGATGTCATCCTCGATGAACAGGAACTGCCAATCAAGCGATGTGCCTATTCGGCGTGCTTCCGCCGTGAAGCAGGCTCGTATGGCAAGGATGTGCGCGGTCTGAACCGCCTCCACCAGTTCGATAAAGTCGAAATTGTACGCATCGACAAGCCCGAACACTCTTACGACTCGTTGCAAGAAATGCTGCAGCATGTCGAGGGGCTGCTTCAAAAACTCGAGTTGCCCTACCGCATCTTGCGTCTTTGTGGCGGCGACATGAGCTTCACTTCTGCCCTTTGCTTCGACTTCGAGGTATGGAGTGCTGCCCAACAGCGTTGGCTCGAAGTAAGTTCGGTATCCAATTTTGAAAGCTATCAGGCCAACAGACTCAAGTGCCGTTATCGTCGCAGTGCCGACAAGAAGATAGAATTGTGTCACACCCTCAACGGGTCGGCGTTGGCATTGCCGCGCATCGTGGCTGCCATCATCGAGAACAATCAGGAAAGCGACGGCATCAGGGTGCCTTCATGCCTCGTGGGTTATTGCGGTTTCGACAAACTCGACGACCGGCATCTGCAAGGCTGATGACCGCCCCCGTCCGGACATGGGCGGCTCGTTCGTCGTCAGTGTACGAACAGTCGGCTTTCCGTGCCGGGACAGATGACAGACTCTTGAAAACGAATTATTTACTCAATCATATTAAATCGAACAACAACAATGAAAAAAGCACTCAACACTTCCAATGCACCTGCCGCCATCGGCCCTTACAGTCAGGCGATTGAAACCGGCGGAATGATTTTCCTTTCGGGACAACTGCCCATCGACCCTTCCACCGGTGCTTTCCCCGAAGGTGGCATCAAAGAGCAAACCCGTCAGTCTTTGCTTAACGCAAAAGCCATCCTTGAATCTGAAGGCCTTGATCTTTCGAATGTCGTCAAGACCACCGTTTTGCTTTCGGACATTGCCAATTTTGCCGACATGAACGAAGTTTATGCCGAGTTCTTCGGTCAGCCGTTCCCCGCCCGTTCGGCTTTTGCGGTGAAGGATCTCCCCAAAGGTGCTCTCGTGGAAATAGAATGTATCGCTGCACGCTGAACCCTCACCGCTTCCGGCTGGAGGCATGACGTCCGGACGACCGGCTTCTGATTCCGTCTGTGCGCCGTTCCGACGGTTTCGTGCGGAAGGCCGGCCGATGCGCGGTGCAGGATTGAAGGAGCATTTCGCGAAATATAACAAGACAACCGAGCCATGATTCTCTCGTGAATGATGGTTCGGTTGTTTCATTTTATATCCCAATCGGCCGTCATTGCGTTTCGTCCTGACATTTTACACCTTTCATGGTGTGTCATGATACTTTCCGTCAGGACTCTCATGACGATTGGGGGGGGGCGGCAACTTGCGGGACTTCTTCCCGCAGCCTATGTGGAAAGGCAAGGAAACGATGCACCGTAAAACAAACCCAAATAGGCGAAATATCTGTCACATTGCGTGGAAATAACAAGTAAATTCGTACTTTTGCAGCATCATTGAATCTTTAACTGTAGAGCAACTCATGAATAAATTGAAGACATTTGTCATTTGGCTGGCACATAAAATCAAAGCCTTCTTTCCTTGGTATGTCGATTTGTTTCGCGGCAAACGTTGGTATTCGAAAGGCATCATCGGCATTTTGTCGTGCATCATCTTCTCGATGATTTACTTTGTGGCCGTCGATATCAATTTGTTTTGGCTCTTCGGAAGTTCTCCGGGCTTCTTGGGGAGCAAGGGAATCATGAACCCTCCCACTTATGAAGCCTCCGAACTGTATAGTGCCGACGGAGAACTCATCGGAAAATTCTTCAATCAAAACCGTACGCCCGTGAAGTTCGGTGAGGTGAATCCCGTATTTTGGGATGCCTTGATCTCGACCGAGGACGTGCGCTTCTACAAACATTGGGGTATCGACCCGCTCGGACTGGTGGGAGCCGCCAAGGATGCCGTGTTCCGAAAGGATGCCCGTGGCGCTTCGACTATCACGCAACAGCTCGCCAAGAACATGTTCCGCATCCGCACGAAATACTCTTCGGGCTTGCTGGGCAAGATCCCCGGAGTCAAGATTCTGGTGGTAAAGAGTAAAGAATGGATAGTGGCATCTAAGCTGGAGATGGCATACAACAAGGAAGAAATTCTGACGATGTATGCCAATACGGTCGATTTCGGTTCCAATGCCTATGGCATCAAAACCGCTTGCAAGACCTATTTCGATACCACGCCCGACAAGATAACCGCCGATCAGGCTGCCATCTTGGTCGGCATGCTGAAGGGAACGAGCATTTACAATCCCATCACCAACCCCGAAAAGTGTCTGAACAGACGCAATGTGGTATTGAAAAACATGCTTGATCAGAAAATGATCACCCGCGAACACTACGAGACGCTCATTGCGCAGCCCCTGCATATCAAATACAGTGTGGAAAAGAACTACGACGGACAGGCCTTGTACTTTAGGGAAGCCGTGGCAAATCACCTCGAAACATGGTGCGAGGAGAACGGCTATGACCTCTATAATTCGGGTCTGAAAATATACACCACCATCGACACCCGTATGCAGAAGTATGCCGAGCAGGCTGCCGTGGAGCAGATGAAACAAATACAAGGCCGCTTCAACAGCCACTGGGCAAACCAGGATCCGTGGCGCGATGAAAACGGAAATGTCATTCCCAACTTCATCGAGAACATTGCCAAGCGTCTGCCTTATTACCGTTATCTCTCCGACAAGTACGACAGCAACGGCGACTCCATCGACTATTATCTGAACCATCCCCACGAGGTGACCTTGTTCGACTATGAGAAGGGCACCGTCAAGAAAGAGATGAGTACGATGGATTCCATTCGTTACATGGTGCGGTTCATGCACTGTTCGTTCGTGGCGATGGAGCCGCAGACCGGAGAAGTGAAAGCATGGGTAGGCGACATCGACTTCAATTCATGGAAATACGACAAGGTGACTGCCATGCGACAGCCCGGTTCGACCTTCAAACTCTTTGTTTATACCGAGGCAATGAACCAGGGACTGTCTCCCTGCGACAAGCGTAGGGACGAATATATCTCCATGCAGGTATTCGACAAGAAAAAGAATATGGAGGTGACGTGGACTCCCGGCAACTCAAACGGACGCTTCTCGGGCGACTCCGTTCCTTTGAAAGGTGCCTTTGCCCGAAGCATCAACACCATTGCCGTTCGTCTCGGACAAGAGATGGGTATCAGCAATGTCATCCGTTGTGCGCAGGATATGGGTATTGTCAGCCCCCTCGAAGCAGAACCTTCATTGGCATTGGGCTCGTCGGATGTGACTTTGCTCGAAATGACCAACGCATACGGCACGATAGCCGCCGACGGCCAGCACCATGTGCCGGTACTGGTGTCGCGTATTCTCGACCGCGACGGCAATGAAGTCTACACCGCGCCCACCGAGTTGCGACGGGTCATCCCCTACAAGAGTGCATACCTCATGCAGCAACTCCTCATCGGCGGATTGAGAGAACCCGGAGGTACGTCGCAGTCGCTTGGCTCTTACATCGGCCGCTTCGGTGATACCGACTTCGGCGGCAAGACCGGAACGTCCAACAATCATTCCGATGCATGGTTTATTGCGGTGAGTCCCAAGTTGGTCTGTGGTGCATGGGTGGGTGGCGAATACCGCAGCATTCACTTCCGGACCGGTGCTTTGGGACAGGGCAGCCGGACGGCATTGCCCATCTGTGGTGCCTTCCTTGAGAAACTCATGGGCGATTCGAAGTTCAAGAAGTATCACGGACGTTTCAAGAAACCTACTGCTGACGAGGTTCCGCCAGGACTCTATAACTGCGGCAGCTATGTGTCGCGCCCCGAACCCGTCAGCCGTGACACCGTGCCCGACACCGAAGTGATATATGATGAGGACGGAAATCCCATCCTGCCGCCGGGAGAGGAAAACGCACAAACCGAACGGCGTGCGCCCGAACCACGCTCTGTCGAAGTGGGTATCGAAGATTTCTGATGACCTCATCGACATGAAAACCATGAAGCCCGGGGCAGGTTTGCAGCCTGCCCCGCTTCGTATAGTTCCTTTCGTCACTTGAAAAATCATCCCGACCATATAGATACCGCCAACGAGGAGTTCCAAAATGCCCTCCAAATCGTGTGTTCCACCCATCGTTCCCTTTTTCTCACCGGTAAGGCGGGAACGGGAAAATCCACTTTCTTGCGCTATGTATGCGAGCATGTGAAGAAGAAAAAGGTGGTGCTGGCTCCCACGGGTATTGCAGCCATCAATGCCGGAGGAGTCACCCTGCACAGCTTTTTCAAGTTGCCTTTCCATCCCTTGTTGCCCGACGACCGTCGCTTCTCCGTGCGCAAGTTGCGCGAAACCATGAAATACACGGCTGAGAAGCAGAAGATCATCCGGGAACTCGAGCTCATCATCATCGACGAGATCTCGATGGTTCGTGCCGACATCATCGACTTCATCGACAAGGTGTTGCGGGTGTATTCGCGAAACATGCGCGAACCTTTCGGCGGAAAACAACTGTTGCTTGTAGGCGACGTGTTCCAGCTCGAGCCGGTTCTCAGGGAAGACGAGCGACGACTGCTCGCTCCTTATTACCCCTCTTCGTATTTCTTCGATGCTCATGTGTTCAGGGAAATGAAACCCGTGTCGGTCGAACTGCTCAAAACTTATCGTCAATCCGATGCCGGTTTTATCGGAATGCTCGACAACATCCGAGAGAATCATCTCCTCGATAGCGATTTGCAGACGCTCAACAGTCGAGTCGGAGCACCTCTCGATGACGGAACCGGCAGCCTGTCCATCACGCTTGCCACTCGTCGCGACACCGCCGACCACATCAACGACCGGCAGTTGCGTAGTTTGGAGGGGCAGCCTCTTGTCTTTTACGGAGAAGTGGAGGGCGAATTCCCGCTCTCTAACCTTCCCACGCTCATGGAACTGCAACTGAAGGTGGGCGCACAAGTCATTTTTGTCAAGAACGACATGGACCGCAGATGGGTAAACGGAACCCTCGGTGTCATCACTGCCATCGACTGCCTGAGTGAAGGAGCCACCATCACCATCCGAACGGAAGAAGGTGAAGAACACGATGTGGGTCGTGAGAAGTGGAGCAACATGCGTTACACCTACAACGAGGAAGAAAAGAAAATCGAGGAACAGGAAATCGGAACCTTCGTGCAGTTCCCCATCCGTCTGGCATGGGCGATCACCATCCACAAATGCCAGGGACTGACATTCAAGCGGGCGGTGATCGATTTCACCGGAGGCGTGTTTGCCGCCGGACAGGCATACGTTGCCCTTTCCCGTTGCACGTCGCTTGAAGGGTTGAGCATGAATATGCCGCTGCGCCGCCGTGATGTTTTCCTCAATGAAGCCGTCGTGCGTTTTGCCCGAAACTACAACGATAAGACGCTTTATGAACAGGCCATCCGCGAATCGGCTGCCGACCGTGCTTATCGACAAGCCGTGGAAGCCTACGACAAAGGGATGATGAATGACTTCCTCGACCACTTCTTCAAAGCCATTCACGGTAGGTATGACATTGAGAAGCCCGTAGTCCGACGATTCATTCGTCGTCGTCTCGAACGAACAAACGCCTTGCGTGCAGAGAACCGCCGCCTGCAGGCCGAACTGAAGAAGAACAGGCAGTTCCTGCAGAAACTCTCCGTAGAATATACCATGCTCGGAAAGGAGTGTGAAGACGAACACATGATAGAAGCTGCCATTTCCAATTACCGCAAGGCACTCGAACTGTCACCCGACAATTCGAAAGCTCAACGAAGTCTCAAGCGTCTGCTCAAATCCAAAGACAAACCGTTGAAATAAACCGTTTTTCCCAAACCAATTCGGATTGTGACAACCGATTTGGGTAGTTGATCGGGTCTTTTTCTGCGTGGTCATTGATGTCTTGTCACGGTTCACGGACAGGTGTCCGACAAGACCTGCCCTTTTACACCGCGATTCGGGGCCTTTTGCCTTCTAAAACGAACCCTTTGGCAACATGAAACCTGCCCTTTTGAAAAACTGATGTTGTCGATGGTTGGATGGTGTTTAACCCAAATCGGTCATGAGAGCGTTTGTTTATACATTTCCTGTCGTTCATATCACTTTCCGTCCTGCTCAAATGACCGATTGTGGTTGTGAACCTCAAATCGAAATCTAATGAGCGGTCGGGGTTCAAGTGGCTGTCTGCAGATGGCTTGTTGTGCTTCTGTCAATCGAAAACATGATGATGTTCAGAAGAAAAGGACAGGGTGGCAGGTGAAAAAATATCATGGGGGAGAGTCTGTCGATAAAGGTTGAAACCTATGGGCAAAAAAAATGGACTACCGCTGTAGTCCAACCTTTTGTTAACCTTAAATCTAATACTATGAAAAACACATTGCAAAGATACGAAAAAAGAAAGTTTCTGCAAATGTTTTGCGAACAAAATGTTTGATTGAAATGTTATTTAACATATTTGTGTCGTAATGAAGGGCGTTCTTGTATCATATTGCTTGATTTATACAAAAGCGGTCATCAGATTCCGAACCGGTTGAACCCGAATGGTCCGACGACCTATTTGGATTATCCGATATCGATGACTTGTCCGTCAAACGCCAGCAAAATGTTCCCGGGCAATATTCGATTGACTTCGCGATGTAATCCGATCTGATGGCTCATGTGTGTGAAAAAAACGCGTTGGGCCGTTGTCTTCCTGGCAAAAGCAATGGCATCGGCAACCGACTGATGCGAATGATGAGGGTTGTCGAAGCGGAGAGCGTTGACCACGAGGGTGGTGATGCCGTCCAGATAGGGCAGTTCGGCATCATTCATATATTTCATGTCGGTGATGTAGGCCAATTTTCCCATGCGGTAACCGAAGATGGGCATCTTGCCGTGCATGACCCTGACCGGCACGATTTCGATGTCGCCCACCGTGAACGGGTGATGGAGCGTCGCCTCTCTGAAGTCGAGATGCGGAATGCCGGGGTAGGGGTTGTCGCCGAAGCAATAGGGAATGGTTTGCCGGAGATTGTCGATGGTGGTTTGTTCGGCATAAATGTCGACAGTTCCGAAGACACAAAACGGACGAAGATCGTCAATCCCCGTCACGTGGTCGAAGTGGTAATGGGTGAGCAACACGCCATGAATGGGACGGAAGGGGAGAGGTAATATTTGTTGCCGGAAGTCGGGACCGCAGTCGATCAGCAGCCGGGTGGTGGCACTTTCGACGAGAATAGAGCTTCTCAATCGTTTGTCGTGCAGGTCGGAACTCGTACAGACTTTGCATCCGCAGCCTATGCTGGGAACACCGACCGATGTGCCGGTGCCCAAAAAGGTGACGCGGAGGGATGGGGCTGGAGAAGTATCGCAATGTTGCATGATGGGTGTGGAATAATCAAAGATTTGATGACCGTGATGAAAAGAATATCCGTCGGTTGTCATACCAATGAGGCTTCGGTGACGGTGATGTCTGTGTCGCGTCCTGACGGTTTTCGTAAGGCTCGTCTGTCTCCTCTCTGCCTTTTTTCGCGAAAGTGGTGTCAAAGGCTTGCATATCCTTCGAAAAAATCGGAGTCATACCCAAATAACCGGCAAACGGTTATCGAAGCGCAAACGGAAGCAGAAGTTACGGCTCTGTCACAGGGAGAAACGAAACAACCACAGTACGACTTGTTACGGGTGTGTCGGCACAGTTGCTGTGCTTGGTGTTGCGCATGAGCAAACAGCCGCGAAAGAGTATTGTTACACGATGTTTACTTCGGGATGGAGCGTGATGCCGAAAGTTTTTTCGACATCGGCGATGATGGCTTGGCAAAGTCGCAGGATGTCGGCTCCCGTGGCACCGCCTTTGTTGACCAGTACAAGTGCCTGCTTGGCATGGACTGCAGCCTTGCCGAGCGATCGCCCTTTCCATCCGCATTGTTCGATGAGCCATCCGGCGGGAATCTTCACTTTTCGGTCATCGAGTACGTAGTGGGGCATGGTGGGATGAGTTGCCAGCAACTTGTCGGCAAGGGTTTTTCCGACCATCGGATTCATGAAAAAACTGCCGGCATTGCCTTCGACGAGAGGGTCGGGCAACTTCTCCTGTCTTATATATATAATGGTATCGCGCAACTGTTGGGCTGTGGGGGTGTCGATATGCCTTGCCTCCAGCATGGCTTTGATGTTGCCGTAATCGGTGTGGGGCGTGAAAACGCGCGACAGCCGATAGGTCACATGGGTGATGATGTATCGGTTTTTCCACTCGTTCTTGAACTTGCTGCTACGATAACCATAGGCACATTCGGCATTGGTGAGGGTGACGGGCTTGCCCGTTTCTGCTTCCACGGCTTCTATTTCGGTGATGAGGTCTTTGGCTTCGGCACCGTATGCCCCGATGTTCTGCACGGCAGAGGCACCCACTTCGCCCGGAATGAATGAGAGGTTTTCGGCACCATGCCAGCCGTTACGAACCCATGTGGCCACCATGTCGTCCCACACTTCTCCGCTTCCGCAACGCACGAAGATGTCGTCCCCTTGTTCGCAGACTTCCATTCCTTTGATGGCGGCATGAACGACGGTACCCGGAAAGTCGCGCGTGAGCAACAGGTTGCTTCCGCCTCCAAGTATCAGCAACGGTTCATCATCGGTGTGAGGCAGGGGTGTGCAGGCTTGAAGCTCTTCGACCGAGGTACATTCGATGAACCGTTTGCAGCACGCGTCGATGCCGAAGGTGTTGTGGTGAAGGAGGGAGAAGTCGGTCACTTTCATGGTGTCAGGCAATCATTTTGACCAGTTTCCAACCGTTTTTCATCTTCCTGAAGGTCATTTGGGTCTCATAACCGTTGGCAATGCCGCGGATGACAAACACCTTCTGGCTGCTGTTGGTGTATTTCTGGCCGTATATGATGTTGTAGATGAAGTCTTTGGGGAGAATCTGAGGTTTGAAGTCTTCCCATTGCTCGGGATAGAGGTCGGCGTTCATCATCTTGAAATCGTCGTCGGGGTCGGGGAGAACCATCGATACGGGTACGTTGAGGCTGCTTACCTGAAATTTCCTGTCGCGTGCAAACTGCTCGTAGAACGACAGGAACGACGCATTGTGATTCTGATACATCGCACCGTTGATGATCTCGGTGAGCATCCACCTGCCGTTGATCCGGTGGAAATCGAACTGCTGAACGGATTTCTTGTTGAGGTAAACCTTTTCGACGATGACATGGTCTATCGAGGTGTCATTGACGATTTCAAACTGTTTCTCGTTGTCGAAAATGAGGGTGTAGTAGCCTTGGCGCATGAAGAAGTTTTCGGTTTTCCATTTGTCTTTCGTGATTCTGGTCACCGTGGCACCTGCCTTCATTGGCAACGGAAACATGATTCGTTCGCGCTGCAGTCGTCCGTTCGATGCGAAATTGAAGATAAAATCGTCAAACAGTTCATCGGCTCCCTTGGGCATGGGAGCATTTTCGGCTTCAACGGTGAGGTTTTGGGGAATGGAATCGGCAACCGAGTCTTGCCATGAAACGGAATCCGAACCCGAAGGTTTCTTGTCCGTACATCCGTTGGTGGTCACGAGGCAGACCGAGCCCACGACAGCCACAACAACGAAAAACATTGTTTTTTTCATAATCCTTTTTCTTCTGCGATAATCTTTGTATCGAAACTTTGCAAAAGTACAACTTTATTTCTGAACTAATCGGTTTTCGTATTAAAAATATTACCTTTGCAACATCATTAAACAAGAACGAGTAGAGATGGTAATATTAGAAAAGATAGAACGACTTCTCCAAGAAGTGCAGTCGTTGAGAGCCGAGAATGCGGAAGAACTGGAAGCACTGCGTTTGAAGTACCTCAGCAGGAAGGGTGAAATCAATGCCTTGATGGCTGATTTCCGTGAAGTGGCTGCCGACCAGAAGAAAGCTGTCGGCGTGAGAATCAATGAGCTGAAGCAGACGGTTACCGACAAGATCAATTCACTCAAGGATACCCTCATCGCCGACCAACCGGACGAAAACCATCCGGATCTCACCCGCAGTCCCTATCCGATCAGGCTCGGAACGCGTCATCCGCTCACCATCGTGCGCAACGAGATCATCGACATCTTCTCCCGCATGGGCTTCGTCTTGGCCGACGGACCCGAAGTGGAGGACGACCTGCACATCTTCACGAAGATGAACTTTGCGGCCGACCATCCGGCAAGAGACATGCAGGACACTTTCTTTGTGGAGGAAAGCAACGTTGATGTGACCAAGAACATCCTGCTGCGGAGCCACACCAGCTCGGTGCAGGCGCGTGTCATGGAAACGTCACAGCCGCCCATCCGCATCATTTGTCCCGGAAGGGTGTACCGCAACGAGGCGATCACGTCGCGCGCCCATTGTTTCTTCCATCAGGTGGAGGGCTTGTATGTCGACAAGAACGTGTCGTTCACCGACCTCAAGCAGGTGTTGCTGACGTTCTCGAGGGAGATGTTCGGAGCTGAAACGCAAATCCGTCTTCGCCCGAGTTACTTCCCGTTCACGGAGCCGAGTGCCGAGATGGACATTTCCTGCCATATCTGCGGCGGAAAGGGCTGTGGCTTCTGCAAGCACACCGGATGGGTGGAAATTCTCGGTTGCGGCATGGTCGATCCCAACGTACTCGAACAATGCGGCATCGACAGCAGCGTTTACAGCGGTTATGCCTTCGGACTGGGCGTGGAAAGAATCACGAATCTGAAGTATCAGGTTTCGGATTTGCGCCTCTTCTCGGAAAACGATGTCAGGTTCCTGAAGGAGTTTGAGGCGGCCTATTGATGCCCTCGCGAGAGGAAGTGCCGCGCCTGATGCAAGATGTCTGTCAGGGTAGAATCCGATATATACGAACGAACCCGGAAAGCATGAATGAGCTTTCCGGGTTCGTTTTCTTATGAGGGCTGCCGAGAAATTCCCGGTGCCGCCGCCCTTTTCTGACAAGTCTGCCTCCCCGTTTCTTTGCAGGGCATCCGGCCCAAGAGGTTGTCGGGTACAGTGGGCGTACCGACAGTCGGGCAGATGCTTACATCACGCCGTCCTCGCGCAGCTTGAGCTGCCACTTCCATGCCGTTGCCAGAATGTCTTCCAGCGGCGTTTCGGCTTTCCATCCCAGCACTTTGTTGGCTTTGTCTACGTTGCCCCACACCTTTTCGATGTCGCCTTCGCGGCGCGGTGCGAATGTCCAGTTGAGTTTTTGACCCGTTGCCTGCTCGAAAGCCTTGATGACTTCGAGCGTGCTGTTGCCCTTGCCCGTGCCGATGTTGAAGTACTCGATCGGCTCGGTGTCTTCGTCGAGTACGCGCTTCATGGCTGCCACATGTGCCTTGGCGAGGTCGACGACATAGATGTAGTCGCGGATGCAGGTGCCGTCGGGAGTGTCGTAGTCGTTGCCGAAGACCTTGAGTTGCGGGCGGATGCCCATGGCCGTCTGGGTCACGAAGGGGATGAGGTTGGCCGGGACGCCGTTGGGAAGTTCGCCGATGTGTGCCGACGGATGTGCGCCGATGGGGTTGAAATAGCGCAGGATGACCGACTTCAACGGCGCTCCGCTGTGGATGTAGTCGCGAATCATTTCTTCGTTGATCTGCTTGGTGTTGCCGTAAGGGCTGAGAGCGGTCTGTATGGGAGCTTCTTCGGTGACGGGAAGATGTTCGGGCGAAGGCTGTCCGTAGACCGTGCAGCTCGAGGAGAAGATGATGCCGCGCACGTTGTATCGGGGCATCAGCTCCAGCAGGTTGAGCAGGCTCACCACGTTGTTGCGATAGTATAGAAGAGGTTTCTCCACACTTTCGCCCACTGCTTTCGATGCCGCGAAGTGGATGATGCCCCCGATGCGTCCGTATTTCCTGAAGATTGCCTCCGTGGCATCCTTGTCGCGCAGGTCTACCTGCTCGAAGGCGGGGCGGATGCCCGTGATCTTTTCGATGCCGTCGATGACTTCCGCCTTTGAATTGGACAGGTTGTCGGCGATGACCACTTCGTAACCTGCCTGCTGTAACTCCACTGTCGTGTGCGAACCGATGAACCCGGTGCCGCCTGTAACCAAGATTGTCTGTTTCATTTTATCGTGTTCTGATTGTCTGCAATGTGTCCGGTGACTGCCCACGGCATCACCCCCAACCGGTCATGAGCGCGTATGGCGTTGCATTCCATGCCGTCCATACCGATTCGCAATCTCATGACCGCTTTGGGTTAAAACCCCTTTTGTTTGTTTTTATTGTATCGCGGGATGACAAAGTGGTGCGCTTGGCATGATTTTATATAGATAGTGTCAGTCCATACTATAGCAATAGTGTTGATTCATACTATAGCAATAGTATGATTGAAGGGTACGATGTATCGGGCAGAAAAATGCCGGGACACGAATCGACAAGAGATTCATGTCCCGGCGTTTGTCCGAACCGGCCGAGACCGGAGAGACTCGGGATTATTCGATGCCGAACAGCACCTTCAGGCCGCCGTCGACACCCGAGAAGCCCATGAATGCAAGGCTCAGCAGTCCCGCCGTGACGAGTACGACCGCCATGCCGCGCATGCCCTTGGGTATTTCGGCCATTTCGAGTTGCTCTCTGATGCCGGCAAAAACCGTCAGTGCCAAGGCAAATCCCAAGGCGGTGGAGAAGGCATAGACCACACTCTCGAGCAGGTTGAAGTCTTTCTGGATCACCAAGATGGCGACACCGAGGACGGCGCAGTTGGTGGTGATGAGCGGAAGGAAGATGCCCAGTGCCTGATACAGGGCGGGAGAGAGCTTCTTCATGATGATTTCGACCATCTGTACCAAGGCGGCGATGACCAGGATGAACGCCAGCGTCTGCAGATACTGCAGGCCGAAGGGGTTGAGGAGGTATGTCTGCACGATGTAGGTCACGATGGTGGCAAGCGTCAGCACGAATGCCACGGCCGCGCCCATGCCCAGTGCGGTTTCGATTTTCTTGGAAACGCCGAGGAACGGACATATTCCCAAGAACTGCGACAACACGATGTTGTTGACAAATATCGCTGAAATGAATATCAAGAGGTATTCCATAAGGCTATGCTTTCTTTAGTTTGTTGACAAGGGCTATGAGATACCCCAATGTGATGAATGCGCCCGGAGGCAGCACGAAGAGGAGTATGTTGGCGGTTTCGGGCAGAAGGGCGATGCCGAAAATCGAGCCGGCACCCGGCAGCTCACGCATCATGCCGAGCAGGGTGAGGGCGAGGGTGAAGCCGAGTCCCATACCGATGCCGTCCATCATGCTGGCTACGGGGTTGTTCTTGCAGGCAAAGGCTTCGGCTCTTCCCAAAATAATGCAGTTCACGACAATCAGCGGGATGAACAGGCCGAGCGACTTGTCCACTTCGGGCAGGAATGCCTTGATGCACAGTTGCAGCACGGTCACGAACGATGCGATGACCACCACGAAGACCGGAATACGCACCTTGTCGGGCGTTACCGACTTGATGCACGAAATGGCGACGTTGGAACAGATGAGTACGAACATCGTTGCCAGTCCCATCGAAAGACCGTTGGTTGCCGAAGTGGTGGTGGCAAGCGTGGGACACATGCCCAGCAGCAGTACGAAAGTCGGATTCTCCTTAATCAGACCGTTGGTCAGAATCTTGATGTAGCTCATGGTTTCTCTTCTCCTTTCTTTTCTTGGTGTTTGATTTGGGTGGCTTCGGTGTTGCTGTCCACGCTTTTCTCGTTGTATGCCCGGTAAGCGTTGTTGACGGCACGGAGGAAGGCCCGCGAAGTGATGGTCGAGGCGGTGATGGCGTCTATCTCGCCTTCGCCGCCCTTGGTCACGGCCAGCTTGTTCTTCTCGGGATGCTTTCCGATGATCGAACCTTTACCGTCGGCCTGGAACCATTTGTCGGCCTTGGCCCCGAGTCCCGGAGTCTCGCCGCTTTCGAGGATGGTGTATCCGAGGATGTTGCCTTCGGGATCGAACCCGATGAGGACTTTCAGGTCGCCCGAA
Source organism: Prevotella sp. (assembly GCA_022781445.1). Lineage (GTDB taxonomy): Bacteria > Bacteroidota > Bacteroidia > Bacteroidales > Bacteroidaceae > Prevotella. Next base: position 5,535 of record JALETQ010000037.1, on the reverse strand, counting down.
AAGCCTTGTGTGGTACTCTCAACAGCCGTGCCGAGCCATTTCCCTTGCGGATTCTCGGTCTGGTGGCGCACGAAGTCGGCGGTCTTGCCCGCGATGTCGAGTTGCACGGTGTCGGTCTTCGTCACCTTGAGGTTGCCGCCTCCCATGACGTTCCTGATACCTTCGGCAAGCGTCTTGTCGGCCTGCGTCTTGATGGGGGCGAGCGTTATTTGGTTGACGAACGCCAGCAGACCGCCCATGATGAGGGCTGTCGCCACCAATACCAACACCATGTTGGTCAAAGTTGATTCCATTTTCTTCATTTGGCAGCCTCCTCTCCGAATCGTTTAGGTTTCACATAGTGGTTGATGAGCGGTGTAAAGGCGTTCATGATCAAAATGGCAAATGACATTCCTTCGGGATAGGCACCCCATTTGCGGATGACCACCGTCAGCAGACCGATGCTTACGCCATAGATGAGTTGTCCCTTTCCGGTCATGGGCGAGGTGACATAGTCGGTCGCCATGAAGATGGCACCCAACATCAGACCGCCGCTCAGCACGTCGGCAACGGGATTTGCATAAACGGGATTTGCCAGATGAAGCAGTCCGCTTGCCACAAACACCGTGGCGATGATGCTCACGGGAATGTGCCATGTGATGATTTTCTTCCACAGCATGTAGGCAAGTCCCAGCAGGAGAGCCGCTGCACATACCTCGCCGAGGCTGCCCGAACCGAGGTCGGCATTCGAACCGAGGAAAAGATGCAGCGAGTCCGGCAGGTCGTTGAGTACCGATGCGTCGCCCGTCTTGATGGCTTTCTTCATGATGCTCAGCGGTGTGGCACCCGTTTCGGCATCAAGATAGCTTGACAGCTGTCCGACAACCGGCCACGAGGTCATCTGTGCGGGAAAGCTCACCAGCAGGAAGCAGCGTCCCACGAGGGCCGGATTGAAAGGGTTGTTGCCCAAACCGCCGAAGGTCATCTTGCCGATGCCCACGGCAACCAAGGCACCGATGACGATGATCCATATCGGGAGATTGGACGGAAGGTTGAATCCCAGCAGCAGACCGGTGATGATGGCGGAGCCGTCGGTGACGGTCGGTTGCCGTTTCATGACGAATTTGCTGATGACCCATTCGAAGAACACGCACGAAACGATACTCGTTGCATTCACAATGGCAGCACCGATGCCGAAGTAATAGAATGAAACGAGCAGTGCCGGTATCAGCGCAATGATGACCCCGTACATGTTTCGCTCCACGGTATCCGATCCGTGGGCGTGGGGTGAGAGTGATATGATAAGTTTGTTTGACATGATCCAGATGTTATTTTGTGTTTCGGGCCCGAATGATTCCCGTCACGGTTGATTTTCCATAGCGAATGTTGTCTAACAGGGGGCGGTGAGCCGGACAGGTAAACTGGCACGAACCGCATTCGATGCACGACGTGATGTCCTCGCCTTCTGCCTTCTCCCACATCTTGAGCGAGGCCGCACGGGCAAGCAGGTAAGGCTCGAGTCCCATCGGGCATACGCTCACGCACTTGGCGCATCTGATGCAGGGCTGTGCCTCTTTGCGAAGAGATTCTTCGCCCGACAGAATGGTTACACAGTTGGTACCCTTGCAGATGGGCACTTCGTCGGACACCAGTGCCTTGCCCATCATGGGGCCGCCGGCGATGATCTTGTGGTCGCCTTCGGGCATTCCGCCACACAGTTCGATGAGTTCCTTCATGGGCGTACCCATGCGGACGATGAAGTTGCCGGGCTTGGCAAGGCTCTTGCCGGTCACGGTGGTGTAACGCTCGAACAGGGGCTTGTTCTTCATCACGGCTTCATATACCGCGTATGCCGTACCTACGTTCTGAACAATGGCACCTACGCTGACGGGAATGGCAGGCGGAGCCGGCACCTGTCGGCCTGTGACGGCATCTACCAGCTGCTTCTCGCCTCCTTGCGGATAGCGTTGCTGCAGGCCTACAATCTCTATGGCTGCCGATTTCTTCGCTGCCTTTTCGCGTAGCAGTTCGATGGCTTTGGGCTTGTTGGCCTCAATGCCGATGTAGCCGCGTTTCACTTTGGCGGCTTTCATGAGCAATTCCAGTCCGACGAGAATTTCGTCAGCCCGTTCCATCATGAGGCGATAGTCCGACGTGATGTAGGGTTCGCACTCCACACCGTTGAGAATCACGCACTCCGCCTTTGCCGTCGGGGGCGGACACAGTTTGATGAACGTTGGGAAGCTGGCACCGCCCATACCGGTGATGCCGGCGCGTTTCACGCGTTCAACAATTTCTTCGGGTGTCAGTTCGGGGTGGTCTTCGGCCTTTTCGAGTTTGTCGGAGCGGTCGATGCTCTCTTCCCACTCGTCGCCTTCGACGTTGATGATGATGACCGGCACGCGATAACCGGTGGCATCAATGGCGGTATCGACCTTGAATACGGTTCCCGACACCGAGGAATATATCGGAGCCGACACGAATCCTCCGGCTTCGGCTATCATGGTGCCCACCTTTACCTTGTCACCTTTGGCGACAATCGCCTTCGCCGGTGCCCCTATGTGTTGCGAAAGGGGGAAGATGGCTTGCTTGGGTAAAGGGGCTTTTACCGCCTGAAGTTCGGGGGTAAGCTTGTTTTCATCGGGGTGAACGCCGCCGATGCTGAATGTTCTTAATTTCATTGGGCTGTCTCCTTCTTATCTTTAGCGGGTGGAAAGTTCACGGCGATGATGGCTTGTGTGGGACAAACGGACACGCACTTGCGACATAGCTTGCATTTCTTGTCGTCGATGTAGCTCAGATTGTCGGCAATCGTGATGGCGTCAAACTGACACTCCTTCAGACATTTTCCGCAGCCTATGCAGGCGGCCTTGCATCCCTTGAGTGCCACTGCACCTTTTTCTTTATTGACACATTGTACATAAACACGGCGGTTCTTCGGACCCTTTCGACGCAGCTGGATGATGTTGCGGGGACAGGCTTTCACACAGGCACCGCAACTGGTGCATTTGTCTTCATCGACTTCGGGCAAGCCGGTTTCCTCGTTCATGTGGATGGCGTCGAAACTGCAGGCTGCCACACAGTCGCCACAGCCCAGACATCCGTATCCGCAAGCCGTTTCACCGGCTCCGGTGGCGTGCATGGCGGCACAGGTTCTCAGTCCGCTGTACTCGCATACTTTCGTTCTTAACTCGCAGGTGCCGTTACATCTCACCACCGCAACCGTAGGCTCGGTGTTGGCAACAGCCATGCCCAGCAGATCGGCAACCTTGCCCATCGTCTCGGCTCCGCCCACCGGGCAGTTCAATCCTTCGAGCGAACCGGCATCGGCAGCCTTCACCAGAGCGTCGGCAAGACCCCCGCAACCGGGGAAACCGCATCCTCCGCAATTTGCGCCGGGCAACGCTTCGGTCACCAAACCCAAGCGAGGATCTTCCTCGACGGCAAATTTCTTGGAGCATACGTAGAGCACCAAGGCGGCCACCAAAGCAATGGCACCCAATACTCCCAACGCAATTAAAATAAGACTCATCATGTTTTGTATTTGTATTATTGTAAGTTATTTAAGCATCAGGATACTGCACCGTGAACCGAAACCGGCTCCGCAGTCTTTCGCGAAAAAGAAAAAGCAAGAGATAATAGGGCACTAATACACCTATTCCCGTCAGGGCTGCCACGGGTTCGCCCCATCCGAGAAGAATGCCTGTCGCCAATGCGGATACAAGAAGGATGAAAGGAATGACAAAAGCCAAGACCACTGCACTGCAGGCTTGGGAAGAACGACCCACTACTTCAACCTCCTGACCCACCCGAAAAGGATGAGAAAGTGATGAAGCATAAGCATCGATGACCTTCACCTTGCTCTCGGAGGCATGACAATGCCCGGCGACCTCGCAGCTCGAACAGGCTGCTTGTTGGGCTATGCGTACTTTTATAAGGGTCTTTTCGACGCTCTCTACGACCCCTATATGTTTAATTGTATCCATACGTGCGTATAAACTGCCTTGTTTGTAATCTGCAGTTTACAATCGCAAAAGTAACAAACATTTTTTATTCGGCAAAACATTCCGTGCTTTTTTAACCGATAATCAATGATTTCTGCCGTTCTTCCGTTGCGCAGTCCGTGTGTATCTAAAAACTTCTTTACAACGGGTGGCTCGTGCATGTTCGTTTGTCGTCGGCTTGTCTGCCGGGTTTGGGACAGACGTGTCGGGCAACGGCAAGAAACGCCGCCGACGAGCGACCGATATCCGGATTGGAAAGTGCTGTCGTCAACATGAAATGCAGGACAAAACGCTCTAATGAGCCGATTGGGGTTTATCCCAAATTAATTAATGGTGATTCGCCAGATACCGGCAATACCATTGACTAATTTAGATGTAAACATACCGAATAATATATTTCTAATACTTATTGATGATAAAAAACGGAAAATTATTTTGTTTTTCAAAAGAAATATTTATATTTGCAGGAGTTTATTGTTTTCTTCAAAAAATAGAATGATTATGAGAAAAGGATTTTATCTTTTGTTGGTGTTCTTATTGAACCTTACAGGCGTTTATGCACAAGAAGTGACTGTTCCGGAGCCGGAGTTTGCCGACCAGACCTATTTACTCACTTCCAATACTACTTACGAGATGCTGCCTCGTGAAACGGGTATAGTGAAGACCAAGGCGGGTGCCTCATTGTATCTTACGGGTATCGGTAAGGTAAAAACACGTCTTACGTTGTCTGGCCCGGCAGCTAAGGTTTCTGTTCCCCATGGTCCGGTTCGTCTGATTATCAAGGCGGCTAACAACGAGACAGATCCTGCTTCTTTTATCAATATTTTTGCCTTCGAGGTAAAGGGCAAGGAGCGTAGAGCCTTATTGGCGGAAGCCGGTACACTGTCTGCAACGAAATCTAAATCGCTTGGCCAAATAGACTACAATGCAAAGAAGTATGGCAAGAGTTCTTACTATCTTGTGATAGACAATTTGGAGCCGGGAGAGTATGGCATTAGTTTGGGCGACCCGGACAAGCAAAATGAGAAAAACGATATGAGGGTTACCACGTTCAGCGTTAAGTAGTAACCATTCAACTTAGATTGTTCCAATAAGAGGGTATGTCAAAATAGACATATCTTCTTTTTTTTGTTAATTCCGTGTCTTTCCGACTGCATTTCCTTTATGCCGCCTTCCTCTCTGTTTTTCTTTCAAGGTGGTATCCATATAGCCCAATAAGACGTATGAGAAAACAAACAGAATCTGTTATTGGAGCCCGGCATACAGACGAAAGCCGATCGGGGATTGCTGTCATTGACATGAATGCAGGACTAAATGCTCTCATGGTAACTATACAGCAATACAACTTCCTTGCAGACTTTCAGCATAGGAGCAGGTAAATTCCGCCTTGACGAAGGGTGCCTTTACGAGTGAATTATATTGCAAAAACCGAGTGTTTATTGCCCAAAGCACTTGCTCATGTCAGATATTTTTCGTACCTTTACACCTATGAAAGAGCAAGTTACGGACATATCTGCAATGCTTGAAAGCCTGACGAAAGATGTGCAGTCAA